>CAKZVT010000012.1 GCA_937922435.1 uncultured Prevotella sp.
TGACATCAACTTCCCACCGGCTGACGGAACTGTTGACAACATCACGACTACTGCAAAGATTACCCGGCAGATTAACGCCATCGCCAGCACAGACATCAAGGCGTTAGTTGTACTCAACAACAATGAAATGTTCACCGTCAGCGACGACGGCGACTTGCAGGTTGACGGCACGACTATGGTTGGCAAGACTCTTGCTGAATTGAACACGGCCGTAAATGCACAAATCGGTAACAAGACATGGACTGAATACGGCTTCCTCATGTCTAACGCAGTGCTCGCCAACGCTCAGGGCGGTACTGTAGCTCCGACAAACGCCGAGGCTTCCGTACTCGTTCCTATCGCTACTGACAAGATTTATGACAACTACAACGAGGCTTCACTCAACCCTGCTGCAAGCATCTACGTTGAGAGAGCTGTGTCAAAGGTTACTCTTACCGCAGCAGACGGCAACACGACTGAAGGCACAGCCCTGCCTTACACCGTTAGCGGCTGGACGCTCGACAACACCAACAATTCAAGCAACCTTGTACGCGAAGCCACTAACTTCGACACATGGAAGGCTTACACATCAAGCGCACAGGCAGCCGGCGTTGACAAGTATCGCTTCGTAGGCAATGCTGCTGTTGGCACGAACATTGACGGTGACGAAACTTACTACCGTGTTTACTGGGGCGAGGACCGCAACTACACAGACGCACCTGAAGGCAGCTTTACAACTGTTGGCGGAGAGACTGTTGCCGACGCAGCCCTCAACACAAATGTTGACGGAACGGTTGCACGTTACTGCTTTGAGAATACGTCTGACTTAGACCACATGGTTGAGCAGAACATGACACGTGTCATCGTCAAAGCTACCTTCAATGGCGGTGATGACTTCTACATCGTTGACAATGACAAGGACGAATTGTGGCCATTGGAAGATGTTAAGCAGGAAGTTGCAGCACGTCTGATTAACGAACCTGGCTTCAACGCATGGGCAAAGACGCATATCGTAGGAACTCTCAACGAAAGCGACCTCAATGTAACTTTGTCAACAGCTGCTGGCGTTTGCACGGTTACCGCTGTTACTTTAGCTGAAGACGCTAATGTGATATTCGCAGAAGGCACAACCTCTCTTCCCGACAATGTTGCTGAAACAGCCAACAGCCGTATCGATATCTTATTCTACGAGAACGGAGAGTCTTATTATAACGTATGGGTTAACCACTTCGGCGAGGACGGCACACCATGGGATGAAGCTGTAACTGAAGGTACTCCTGCTGAAGGCAACATCTATCCTGGTGGCGCACCCAACTACCTCGGTCGTTGGGGTATGCTGCGCAACAACTGGTACGACATCAACGTTATTGGCATAAAGAGCGTTGGCGACCCGATTGTAGCTGAAGTTACAGGAGAGACTATCGACAAGAAAGAATCTTACTGCTCTGTTGAAATCAACATCCTCTCTTGGGCTAAGCGTACACAAGACGCAGAACTTTAATTAAGACCGTATTTATAATTCATTTTCAATCCCGGCGGCTCCGGCCGCGGTGCCGCCGGGATTTCAAAAAAACAAAATAAACCAATCCCGGCTATGCCGGAACCCGGCCTGTAAAGGCGCAACAACCGTCTGATTAGCCACAAAGGCTTGGATGACACCCGGCACTCACAACGTGAGTTCCCACCAAAAGCGAAAACAACCGCCACACATACGGCGACAACATATAAATTAAGAGTTAAGAATTAAGAGTTAAGAAAGAAGAAAGAGGGAAAAAGAACAAGGGGCAATAACTTGTCAAGCCGCTTATCCACGGTACATTAGGCTTATCGGGCATATTAGTCTTATCCAGCCAATCCAAGAACTCCCGACTCTTCCAGTCCTCCCATTAAAATAGAAAACAATAAAAACCATAAGGTATGAAATATTCAGCGAAAAAACCTTTTAAGTGGTTGTGCTGCGCTTTGTTCGCCGCCGCCGCTTTCACATCGTGTGACATGATGGAAGAAGACCTTAGCGACTGTCCCACCGGCCTGTATCTTACCTTCAAGTATGACTATAACTTGCAGCGCGCCGATATGTTCAACGACCACGTCGGTTCCGTCACAGTTTACGTCTTCGACGAGCAGGGCAAGCTCGTCAAGACGCAGGAGGAGAGCAACATCGGCGGAGTGGCACCGCTGAAGAGTCCCGGATACGCAATGCACATTACCGACCTCGCTCCGGGCAAGTACCAATTCCTGGCATTGGCAGGACAGCGTCCTTACGCCGACATGCTGGGAGACTCACGCGCACGCTTTGTCCGCACCGACATGCCAGCAGGCAGCGACATGACGCAGCTCGGCGTGCAGCTCGACCGCGTGCAGACCGGCGACGGCACGTATGACATCGTAAACAACGGCCTGCCCCTCGACACCCTCTGGCACGGCATGCTCACCACGCCCGTAGAGGTGTACCCGTACAAGGCGAACAAGGCGGCTTACGCCACAATACCTCTCGTGCGCGACACGAAGAAAATCAACATCACCCTGCGCGAGATAGAAGACCCGACGGACATGGACGTAAACAACTACACCATGACCATAACCGACCGCAACTCTACTCTGCTTTGGGACAACACGGTTGACGAGACTACGGGCACCGTGGTTTACCGCCCACACGAGACATGGAACACCTACGACCGCACCCCGGCCTTCGACGAGAACGGCAACCCGCTGCCCGGCGTAGGCGTAATAGCGCATGCCGACTTCATGACGTCGCGCATCATATATCATGACGACCCAGCCGACGACGGAGAGCTGCTCATTGTCAACAACGAGACTGGACAGGACGTTGCCCGCCTCAACCTGCCCGACATCCTTTCACGTCTGCGCACAAGCGAGAACACACACCTCTATTCCGAGCAGGAATTCCTCGACCGCGGCTACGACTACCAAATAGACATCTTCCTCAACGAAGGCGAGCTTGACTATGTCAACATCAGCATCAGCGTGCTTGGCTGGAGCAAGCGCATCCAGTTCGAAGAGCTATAAAAAAGGTGAGAGAGTGAGAAGGTGAGAAAGTGAGAAAGTGAGTTCCCAGCTCTCCCAGCACTCCCAGTTCTCCCTGCCCTCCCCTTAAAAAAGAAAACTAAAAACACTATAGTCATGAAAGATAACAAATATAAATGGCGCGGCGCGGCCCTATGCCTTGCCTTGTCGCTGATGGCGGCAAGTTGCAGCATGAGCGACGACATGGAGTGCCCGCCCGAAGGAGGCGGCACGCCAGGCACAGGCTCGGCGTTCATACAGCTTAGCTTCGGCATGGCTGACGCGCAAGGCACACGCGCCAATCCCAACGGCGGCGAAACAGGCGACGGCCACGAAGCCGGACAGACCAACGAGAACAGCGTAAGCACCGCCGTGGCGTTCCTATTTGACGCGAACGTCAGCGTCAATGGCGCAGCCGACACGCGCGTAACGCCCGTTTACTTCCCGTCAGTCAATCCCACCGCTGAAGGCGGAACAGATATTGATGCCGTTTATGAGACAATCCCTGTGCAAACCACCGTAGAGAACGGCGATTACAACGTAATAGTAGTGGCCAACCCCGGCGACAACCGATGGTGGGAGCAAGCCGAGAACCAGACGCTCGGCGCAGTGCGCGACCACATACAGCAGGAAGCTTGGAAGGAAGCTGAAAGTTCCGATGGCACTATCAGTTACAGTGACTTCCTCATGTCATCAGCCGACGAGCCGACCGAAAAGCTTACCATAAACAACAACTCTGAAAGCGAGCCGGCCACCGTCTCCGTCAACGTAGAGCGCATGGCGGCGCGCGTTGACTATCTCGCCAAGAATGAATACGACTGCGAAGACCCGATGTACGAGGGCGCGACAATCGAAATCACCGGCGCGACCATCGTCAACCGCCTCACCGCAGGTTCATACCTGCTGAAGCGCGTAGCCGACGACGTTAACAGCCAAACCCCTAAATACCTCGGCCGCGAAAAGGCAACAGGCACTGACATGCTGGCAACCAACTACGTGCTCGACCCGTGGACGGCGTTGAAGACACAGCAGAACCTCACGGGCACACCGTTCACCGTTAACGGACAGAACGTTGAGGCATCGGGCCTTTACGACGCCGAGACCTACATCCCCACACGCTCCGACAATCCGGAGGACTGGGCCGACTACTGCAAGGCGGGCGTTGCAGCTACTGCGGATGATTATCTGCGCGTAGGTTACGCCTTGGAAAACACGACCGACAGGCTCAGCACCTCGCTCAACTACAACACGGGCATCGTATTCAAGGCGCAGTTCCATCCCGTAGGCGTGACAAACTACAACGACGGCCAGACATTCTTCACCTACAACGGCGTAATCTATCCCATGCTTACCGACATGATGGGACAACTCAACGGACAAGAATATTTCTCCACTTACGTCGGCAAGAAAATTGCCGCCCTTACAAGTTGGGACGACTTGAAAAACTTTGCGGCAAGCATTACCAACGACCCCACCGGCTACAGCACGTACCTTGAGGACTACGCCGACACACATTCAGCCGAAACGTTCAATACGGCAGATGAATTAAAATGGGAATACTACCTTAGCTACAAGCTCGGTGTGTTTGAAAACTCGCAGGATGGTCCAGAAATCAACCAGAACGACATAAATACCCGCGCCGTGCTTTACGAAAGCAGCGGCGAGCTGCTGCGCACCTACTACAACGGCCAGTGCTACTACATCTGGTGGCTGCGCCACAGCAACGACGGCAACGACGAGACCAACGGCGTGATGGAATACGCCATTGTGCGCAATAACATATATAAGGTAAGGGTGAACAGCATCTACTCGCTCGGCGGCGACATACCTGACAACGAGCAGCTTGACGCCCACGTTTACGTCAACAAGTGGTCGATGCTCGCCCCCGAGGTTCTTCCGATGTAAAACTTGAAAAATCAGATTACTATGGATAAGAGATACAGACACATATTGCGATACGCGCTGGCGGCACTGCCGCTGGCGTGCGTCGCCATGTTGTCGTCGTGCTCGCTTGACGACGACGCAGAGTGTCCCGACCCCAACGCCCCGGCCACGCTGCGCATCAGCGTCTCAGCCGGAGAGCCGGGCGACCTCAACGGGACACGCGCCGGCGACGACGTCAACGCCGACGAACAGGAGTTCATGCACACGCTGCGCCTATACATCGTCAACGATAACGTCAACGGCGTGCGCCGCACGGTGCTGGACTTGTCGCCTGACCTTACCAACAACACTTTGGCGCAGACAGGCAACCTGACAAACTGGGAAACAGGCGAGTTTACGCTTGCCCCCGGCACTTACACCATCTACGCCTTTGCCAACGTTGACAGCTATGACGGCGAGTTCGGAACGGAGTCAGGGCAAAGAGCCATCACACCGATGACGATGACGGAATTCTTGGATGACTGCTTTGCGACAGACCAGCAAGTAAGGGACGGCGACCTTGCCGAATACCGCATATACAACCCTGCTGAAAACTTAGACTTCGCCAATGGCATGTACATCCCAATGAGCGCGAAAAAGACAATCACGGTTACGCCGAACACCAGCGACATATCCATCGGCCTCGACCGCCTCGTAAGCAAGGTGAGAATCACCGTTCCTGAGGACAACCAATACATCGGCGCGAACAGCACCATCACGTTCTCAGGCTATGCGGAGAACGTGCCCCTGCTCGGTGCGGACGGCAGCTACGGCAGCGCGGAGCTTTACGGCGGACGCAAGGCCACGACCGACAAGATGCCGTTCAACCAGGCGGGCCAGGAAGTATCGTTCTACGTCAACGAGACCTACACTGGCGACCCGTTCACCGTAACGCTCAGCACAGGCAAGAGCGGCAACGGCGACGTCTCAGCATACGTGGCCAAGACGCAGCGCACCGACATACCCCGCAACAGCATCTACCCCCTGTCGCTCACCTTCCCAGATTTCACGCCGGACTTCCTGTGGCAGTCATGGGAAGCAGCAATCGGCTCAGTGCCCGTAGAGGTTGTAGCTGAAGAGAACAATTACATCGTGAAAATAGCCTCGGGCAACACGTTCAAGTTCACCGTAACAAGCGTTGACGGAACTAACAGCCAGTTGCAAAGCGCGACATGGGCACACGGCGACGTAACCAACCAGATAACCGACATACAAATCGGCAACAACGCCATCAGCGGCGCGATTTCTGCCGGCGTACCCGTAGGAACGCAAATCCCCCTCACGGTAACGGTTAACTGGACAGCCGATTACACTGACGCAACAGGCTCAACCGAGACGAGAAACTTCACCCGCACATACAACGTGACCATCGAGACCATTGATATTTGGGACACCGAATACAAGTCTTACACACGCGGCTCATGGCGCACTTACCGCCTTACGCCCGAAGTTCTCAACATGTTCATCAAACGATAAAAGGAGGAACAAGACATGAAAACAAACAACATATTGTGCAAAGTCCTTTCGGCTGCCCTGCTCTGCAGCTTCAGCGCGGCAGCGTGGGCGCAGACGATAAACACACAATATCAAAACAGCACCATCCAGCATAAAGACCCTAAATGGATAAGTCTTAGAAGCAGTATAAGCCAAGCGGCTCAAGACATGGACACCTTTGATGAGACGGCCCGTTTCGACAATCCGTATACCGGCACACAAATACAGGCCGCCCATACATATTATGATACGCTTTATGTGCGCAAGGGCGAGTCTGTTGAATTGACATTGCCGGTTGTGCCGTCAGGTTTTGATGGAACTTTTGGTGATAAAAATCGAAGTAGCGCAAGGGCATACCAGCGTTGGTACAACTTCATGACAGAAAAGCCTTTCAGCTACACTCAAGGTTGGAATACAAATTATACCAACATTTTGGAACCGACCCATGAGTGCCGTGTCTATTCCAATGGTTATGTTGCCGGCATGTCAGTAAGTGGCGACATCATGGCGCGTGTCACATTCCATTACCCTACGGACACCCAATACGGCACTTACGCAAACAATGGTTTTGACAACGGAAGTGCCGGCAACAACTATTATCTCGTAGCTTGCGACGCCTCTGGTTACCTTGACTTCACAAGCGATGGCACAAAAGGCAGTTTCAGTAGGGACAACGGTTGGTATGAGCCTACGTTGAGCCTCCGCGCCGTTTATTACATCATTGGCGTTGACGACCGTGGCGGAGCTGACGAAACCGAAGGATGGAAGAACGGCATGGGCCGTTTGGAGAACGCCGCATATCGAGGCGGTGACGGCACAAACAAGAAGTTCTTGGAAGAATATGACATCACCTTCCCTTGCGACCACCTCGGCAACCAGAGTGACGAGCTTGTGGCCTTGTCGAAATTCGCCAACGGTTACCGTATCGACGGCGACAATAACGACCAGCTAACAGTAACCATTACTGACGGGGATGACACATTCACTCTTCTTCGCTTTACCGATGACGATGACCGACAGGGAGGATGCGGAACAAGTGAAGCCGGAAATACGACAACCATTTCTGGCGACTCACGTTCAATCTTCTTTAGGAAGAAAGGCGCGGGCAAACAGAAACCTTGGAGTGTAAACGATGAAGAAACAGCTACTATTGTCGTAACAAAAAGCGTGAACAATACGACATATAACATTGCGAAATTCAACCTTACTTTCAAGAAAGACACCCGTCTGCTCACCCAGCACGAGTTAGACAGGCTTGACAGCATACGTCTTGGCGGCAGTCATAATAATGTTAATTCAGAAAACTGGTGGTATCGACGTTCATATCAGTACCGCACACCGGAATACCTGCGCAGCAATTATAATTTGTTGACGTCAAGGACATTCGACTACGACCCTGATGTTGCCGGAATGTTCGGCCAAGCCGACGGCAACGGCAACCACTGGTATTACCCGTTCCCTCTTGACTGGAGTTACAGTTCGTATGCCTTCTTCGACGGCTCAACATTCACTGACTTCGATGGTTCAACACCAAACAACGATAACTACAACAAACATCCATTTGCCGAGTGGGGCTATTACGCAATAACCAACGAATATGTAGGCTATGGTGACAAGGTTAAGAATGGAGTAAAGCGTCCTACCAATGCTTCTCTTGGAGGCAAAAACGCCGACGGCTACTTCCTTTATGTTGACGCGTCAGACAAGCCTGGGAAAATAGTAACCCTGCCGTTTGAAGAGAACCTTTGCCCTGGTACAGAGCTGTTTGTCAGCGCATGGGTGAAAAGTGCTGACGAAAACGTGGGTAACAGAGCTAACTCCGCCATGCTGTTCACCATCTACGGAATTGACGCAGACAACAACAAAACGCCTCTGTACAGACAATCCACAGGCCAGATTACGACGACTTCGTTTTTATCAACCGGTGATGGCAGAGAATACACCCGTACCAACGGTTATGACAGCAATGAAAACGACTGGTATCAGATAGCTTTCTCGTTCGTCAACAACGACGAACTCACAGATAAGTTCGTAAGCTATGAGCTGCAAGTTGACAACAACTGCGGTTCTACCGCCGGCGGCGACTTCTACCTTGACGAAATAGAGGTGTTCATATCTCGGCCTACAGCCGCTGTGACGCAGAAGGACTACACCTGCTCGGGCGAGCGCACATTGCTCAGCGCGTCGCTTGACTGGGAGCAGCTTTGCGAGCGCACAGGCGCAGACGCCGACGAAACCGACGGGAGCAAAGAGCCGGAGAACATCGACTTCTGCTTCATTGACGAGGCCAAGTATAACGCCCTGATAGGCAACAACGCTTCACCCTCGGTAGAAGAGATAACCGCGGCGTTGGAGAAATCAGTAGTCATGATTGGCTCAAGCGAAGACCCCGACCCCACAACAGGTGAATATTACGACCGCGAGGTAGGTTCGCTTTATTACAACATGGTGTTCAATGACAACACCGAGTACGTACCCGTAGAAAAGAACCTTGCCATAAACAACGGCAGCAACGGTAAATACTACTTCTACCGCACGGGTACGGCCGAGGACGAAGACCGCAAGCTGATTGTAGACTTCTATTCAGCCATGTCGCCCAACACGCGATACCTTATGCTCATAGTTGACGGCAAGACCGACGGCACGGTGAACACAATGGCCGATTTCGCAGGAATGTATTATGACCCGTGCGGCATAAAGTCGCCTGTGTACGTCACTTCGCAGACGCTTGTAAAGGTTAACGGCGAGGTGGTAGACCCGCAGAACGACCTCTGCGAGGGCCAGACGTTCAACTTCACTTCACAGATGCGCGTGCCGCAGCTCGACGACAAGGGCGAAATCATGCGCGACCCCGACACGGGCGAAGAGCTGTTCACCACGCTCGACATGGACGTTTACTTTGACTGGTTCTTCGGCACGGAGGAAGAGTTCAACGCCGCCAACGGCCAATACGGCGGCCATTCGCTCGCTTCGGCCTTGTCTACCCTGCGCGACATACCCGCCTACCGCAACGTGACCGACATGGAAGGAGTGACACCTGTAGCCGAAAGCCCCGGCGAACACAGCGCGCTGACGCAGGAGGACATCGACCTGATACAGTCATACCTCGACACTGCAGCCCCTGATGGAGGACACTACAGCAAGCTGGTGCTTCACAAGTCGGCTCTTGACATCGCCATACTCAAGGACGGCTTAGACCTCGTGATAAGCCCAATCCCCGCCGTGCGTCCCTCAGACTCGTCGATTGACGAGAGCAGATGGGAAAAGATTTGCTGGGAGTACGTGCCGCTCCACCTCAACGCCAGCGGCGAATCGCCGAAGCTCTTCGCCGGCCGCAACCAGACCAATTATCCCGAAGGGCTTAACCCTGGCCTGCGTATCGGTCTGAACCAGATAGAAACGGCAAAGTATGTCCGTAACGGCGAAGGCAAGAAAGTAAGGATAAGCTTGCGCGGAGCTGAATACACCGACGAAAAAGTTGAATCGTTAGGACTGATTGACAGCCGAGGCGACATCGACTATACGCAGATATACCTCATAGAGACAAACGACCCTGAGTATACAAGCCTTGTGCATGTAGAGAACTTTAACCAGTACAAGTATCCTATAGGAAAAATCCTTAGCTTGCACGCGGAAAAGTATGTAACCGGCTCAGGATTCAACGACTACGCCGAGGTGCAGTTCTACCTTGACGAGCAGACGCTTGAAGACGGCAGCGAGTTCAAGTTCACCCCGCGTGAGGGCTATACCTACACGTTCGCCATCAACTTCGCGGAGAAGGGCCGCGAGATAAACAACAGTTGCTGGGGTTCGTTCCCGATGACGATGAAGGTAGTGCCCGAATACCTTGTATGGAATGGCGGCGCGAACGACAACTGGAACAACGACGCCAACTGGAAGCGCGCCACCAAGGCCGACATCAAGGTGACAGACAACTCTTACACCGACTACGCTGAAGGTGAACTGACCGAAACGGGCAACGGCTTCGTGCCGATGTTGTTCTCAAACGTAGTGATGCCTGAGGACAGCAGGGTTGAGCTTTACATGGCCGGATATAGCGAGGGCGGCGGCAATGCGTCATGGGTAACTTCAAATCAAAGGCCGGAAAACATCGGCGACCCGACCGAGAACATCCAGTATGACCTGATGGTGTATGACGACAACCCCGACGACCAGTATAACGACGACCTGACAACTCAGCGTTACCGTGTGAACATCTGCCGTGACATCCACTTCGAGCAGGGCGCGCAGATGCTGCACGCAGAGCAGTTAATTTACAACAAGGCGTGGATGGACGTAAGCATGCCCACGAAGCAGTGGACGCTCGTCAGCCTCCCGCTGAAGGATGTCGTGTCAGGCGACTGGTACACGTCAACCACGGGCACGCAGACCGAGCTGCCTTACTTTAAGGACATAACCTTCAACGACCAGGCGAACGACCGCCGCACCCCCGCCGTTTACCAGCGCAGTTGGGACAAGAACGCAACAATCGTTGACAGCCCGATTAACAACGGCAACGGTACAGTAGGCTTCAACACGTCAACGGTGGCATGGAGCGCGGCTTACAACGATGCTTCTGTGCCTTACGTTGCGGGCGGCGGCTACTCGCTGTCGGCAAGAGACGTGACAGGCGGCAACGGCACGCTGAGCTTCCGCTTCCCGAAGGCTGACACGCAATATGACTACAGCACGGGCACGTTCACCCGCACAAACAGCGGCAAGCTGCTTGTAAGCGGTCTGCTCGACCGCAGCAAACCGCTGCAGCTCGTAAGGAACGACAACGTTACGCAGACGCTCACCCCGTCACAAGACGGCAAGTACATGATTGCGGGCAACCCGTACATGGCACCGCTTGACCTGAAGAAGTTCCTTGAATATAACAGCGGAACGGAAGGCAACCTGACAGGCCAATACTGGAGCGAGACGGCCGGCGGCACAACGGCCGGCGGCACCGACAGCCAGGGCGGCCAGTGGATAGCGCCTACGGGCACGGAGACAATCGAGCCGTTCGGCGCGTTCTTCGTACAGCTCAAGGACGGAGCTACGGACAACACGGTGAAATTCACCGCCGACATGCAGAAGTTTGTGGCCGAGACCGAGGGCGAAGCCGCCACTACAGCGTTCACCATCACGGCCGACAACGGCAACGCCAAGAGCGGAGCGGCCTTGGCTTACGCCGACAACGCCGAGAATGCGTTTAACGCTACAGAGGATGTGCGCCTGATGCGCAACCTGCTTGGCAACAACGCCAACGAGTTGTCAGTGTACACCGTGGCTGGTGACATGGCGACAAGCGTTAACCGCATCAACGATGCGCGGCAAATACCGCTCGGCCTCTTCGCTGCCGAGGGCGACGTCACCACGCTGACCTTCACTGGCGTTGACGCCCTGCTTGACCCGACACTCTATGATGCGCAGAACGACACGGAGACGCCCATCACCGAGGGCATGGAGCTGACTGTCAACGGACAGTCGCACGGCCGTTACTTCATCCGCTCGCGCGGAGCCGGCGAGGGCACTACGGGCATCACTGACGCTACAGCTGACGGCAACGGCGATGTAAGCGTATATTCAGTTGAGCGCGGCCGGGTGGTAGTATCGTCAGGCGCAGGGCTGCGCAGTGTTGACATCTACTCCGTAGGCGGCTCGCTGCTCAAGCGTGAGGATGCCGCTGCCGGGCAGACGGCCTTGACCATTGACGGCGTTGACAGCGGCGTGGCCGTAGTACGCGTGGCGACAGCCGAAGGAACGGCAACGAGAAAGATAGTAGTCAAGTAAAAGACTGATACTTGTAATTCCACACAAAGCGCGGTGGCAGAAATTCTGCCACCGCGCTTTGTGCGTTCATCCGCAGTTTGCTTGTATGGTTGGTAAAAGTATTTACCGCTTTTTGTCTTCTGCAAATCAGGCTGTCGGTAATATGTTTAGGCGGATTTGCAATCCGCCTAAATTTACTATAAGGATTTGCAATCCGCTTAAACCGCACATCTATATGTATATATATGAGCGGATTACAAATCCGCAATTAAGAACCGCCGGATTGCAAATCCGGCGGAACAAACTATAAGAAACCAGCCTTTGTAGGGACATAATTCATTATGTCCGCACGCCGCGAAGATGCGTATTATACAAGCACAGCAAATGAAAAACGTTCTTTCAGAACGTGCGGACATAATGAATTATGTCCCTACAAAGGATGGGTTCAGATTTTCATGAAAAACAATCTTTATACCGAACTGACGTTAAAAATAAGCATTTGTTTCATATTACGCGATTTGATTTGGTGAAAGTTGCCGGTGTCGAAGTAAACAGCTGATAATCTGCGCTTTGCGAAGCGTCTTCTAAAAGACGGCATTTTGCGTTGCAAAAGGCCGCATATTGCACGGTAAAAGACGGCGTTTTACCGTGCGTTTTGTGGCCATCCGCAGTTCAGGTGCAAGCATACTTGTTCCGCCGGATTTGCAATCCGGCGGTTTCTAAGTGCGGATTTGCAATCCGCTTACCAACATACATCATTTTATAGATGTGCGGTTTGAGCGGATTACAAATCCTTATAGTAAATTTCGGCGGAGTGCAAATCCGCCGAAACATATTACCCTCCGCCTGAATTACAATAGGATGTATATGCTTATTGGCTTTATATTCCATACACCTGAACTGCGGATGAACCCCGTTTTGCCGCATATTGCATGCAGGCGGCGGCCAGGTCGGGCGGCCGGAGCACACCGGGTTTAATAACTTTAACTGTAAATATTTATAAAATTCGTAATAAAAATGTAACTTTGCAGCCGTAATTCGAGTTGTAACAAAACAATGGGAAAGGAAACTTCGCAAAGGATACAGACTTCTATCCTTAACGCGGCAGAGAAAAAGGCGCTTATATGGCTGGCAAAAAGACTGCCCGGATGGGTAACGTCTGACATGCTGACATTCATCGGAGTGCTCGGAGCCGTAATCTGCGCCGTAGGCTTCGTCTTGGGAAATTATAACATCAACTGGCTTTGGCTTTCGTCGCTCGGCCTTGTAATCAACTGGTACGGCGACAGCCTCGACGGCACGCTGGCGCGCGTGCGCAACACGCAGAGGCCGGTTTACGGCTTTTTCATCGACCATACGCTCGACGCCGTGACGCTGTGCATAATGTGCATCGGCGCAGGATTGTCGCCGATGTTGAGGTTCGACGTAGCCATGCTCGTGCTGGCAGGGTATCTCTGCCTTTCCATCTACACCTATATCGGGGCTATACTGAAAGGCGAGTTCCGCCTGACTTACAGCAGCTTCGGGCCTACGGAGTTCCGCCTCATAGTAATATTAATCAACACGCTCTACATGTACACATCGTGGGCCGACGACCGTTATTCGCTCTGCGGCTACGAGTTCGGCGTGTTCGATGCCATGGGATTTGTCATCGCGGTGTTGCTTTTCGTGATGTATCTCATCCAGTTCTTCAAGGACAAGAAAATACTTGCAGAGCAAGACCCGCTGAAAATTCATAATTCATAATTCACAATTCATAATCTGGCATACACCAATATTGAATGAATTGTAACGCGATTATAAATTATGAATTATACATTATGAATTGAAAAGATGCTTCGCTATATCGAGTTTGTAGTCAGCCGTTTGTTCGGTACGGGCGTCGACACGTTCGTACTGTGGATATGTTCGACATACATATTCGACACCTATTGGGGCGACTATGTTGTTTCACCGGTCATCTCGTTTGAATTTGCGGTATTGAGCAACTTCCTTTGCTCGTATTGCTGGATATGGAAGAGTCGCATCGAGAACCGCTGCACGGCTGATTTCTGCCGCAGGTTCGTTGTGTTCAACATCTCCTCAGTGCTCGGATTCTTGGTAAAAATGGCGTTCCTGCTACTGTTTGAGCGCATATTCGGCTGGACGGTAGTGTGGTGCAACCTTGCCGCCCTGCTCATTTCGGGGCTGTTCAATTATTTCCTTGCCGAGACCGTTGTGTTCGGCAAGAAAGCGGCATTTTGGAAAGTTAAGAATTAAGAAAGAATCAAGAGTTAAGAATTAAGAATTAAGAAAATTACCAACGAAGCATATTTTCTTAATTCTTAATTCTTAATTCTTAATTTAATACTATCTTTGGATAAGATAAGCTGCGCCTCGGCAATGAAAATAAAAGGTCGTTTCTCTTCCTTTTATTTTGCATTGCGCTCAACTTGCATTATCTTTGCATGTCAAAGAAACATCAATCCAGGAAATGAAAGGTACAATAGACTGTTTCCTGCCGTGCAGTGACTACGTGTCGGTAAGCAATGTGCTTAGACAACTGCGCGGCAGCCGCATGATTAGACATATCAACCTGCTTGTTACACGCGGCTTTGCCATGGCCAACGCCGTGCCCGAAGGGTGTTCGTTCATCGTGGTAGACGGGCTGTTATCGGCCTCAACGATACGCGCCATAGCCGAAAGCGTGGTGGCAGACTACGCCATGCTGTTCATGAAAGACGTGCAGGTGAGCCTCGGACAGTACGCCATACACCGCATGATGCGCGTCGCTGCCGACACTGACGCAGCCTTGGCATATTCAGACCGCTGGACGGTGAAGAACGGCGAAACAAGCGCACACCCGGTAATCGACTGGCAGGAAGGCAGCCTGCGCGACGACTTCGACTTCGGGTCGGTGGTAATGGCAAGGGCTTCGCTGCTCCGCTCGTTCGCGGCGAGGACAGAAGAGGCCGACTACAAATATGCCGGATGGTACGAGCTGTGGCTTTATCTAAGCCGCCACGGACGCATGTTCCACATCAACGAATACCTGTACACGGAAGAGGAACACGACACGAGGGCAAGCGGCGTAAAGCAGTTTGATTACGTCAACCCGGCCAACCGCGAGGTGCAGGTGGAGATGGAACGTGCCGTAACGGCGCACCTCAAGGCCGTAGGCGCGTTGGTAGACACCGACTATTACGCCGAACCCGACTTTGACGAACAGGACTTTGACGTGGAAGCGACGGTCGTAATACCCGTGCGCAACCGCGATAAGACCATCTGCGACGCCGTAGACAGCGCACTGTCGCAGCAGACTTCGTTCAAGTTCAACGTCATCGTGGTAGACAACCATTCTACCGACAACACGACGAAGCTGCTCGACGGATACACCGACAAACGGCTTATCCACATCGTTCCGCAACGCACCGACCTCGGCATAGGCGGATGCTGGAACGTAGCCGTAGACGATGCAAGATGCGGACGCTTCGCCGTCCAGCTCGACAGCGACGACCTGTACTCGTCACCCGGCACGCTGCAAGCCATCGTCGACGCATTCTACGAGCAGCACGCCGCCATGATAATCGGCAGCTACAGGATGTGCGACTTCGAGCTTAACACCCTGCCACCCGGACTGATTGACCACGCAGAATGGACTGACCGCAACGGATGCAACAACGCGCTGCGCATAAACGGACTTGGCGCGCCGCGCGCATTCTTCACTCCGCTGCTGCGCCAGGTGCGCTTCCCCAACACAAGCTATGGCGAGGACTACGCCGTAGGACTGGCCTTCAGCCGCAGGTTCAGGCTCGGACGCATATTCACCGAACTGTACCTTTGCCGCCGCTGGGCAGGCAACAGCGACGCGGCCTTGAGCGTGGAAAAGGTGAACGCCAACAACCTGTATAAAGACCGGCTGCGCACTATGGAGCTGATGGCGCGCAAGAAGATGAACGCCGGCGAAGGCATGGTGTTCGAGGACAACTCGCTAATGCGCTTCTTCAACCGCCAGTTGGAGACTTGGGACTTGGCACGCCGCAACTTCCGCGACCTGCACGACGTGCAGACACGCAGCCTGACGGTGGACGGGAACAACGTCATACTGCAATACAACCCGGCCAGGATTGTATCGACAGGCGCTTCGATTGACAAAAGCACGATAAGCCGCAGGCCGTGCTTCCTATGCGTAGAAAACAGGCCGAAAGAGCAGGCTGTAAAGCATTTTGGCGACAAGTTTGAAGTGCTTGTCAACCCCTACCCCATCATGCCCGTGCATTTCACCATCCCGTCGCGCACCCACCAGCCCCAACGCATACTGGAATATTATACCGAGATACACAGGCTATTGCTGCGTTTTCCGGACATCACCGTGTTTTACAACGGCCCGGAGTGCGGCGCATCAGCCCCTGACCACTTGCACTTCCAGGCGTTCATGCAAGGCAACCTGCCGCTTGAGGCGGCATGGGCAAGACTGCAACGCGAGCTTACGGTAGTGTATTCGCTCGACAACGGCGACGACATAGCCGTCGTAAACGGTTGGTTCTGCCCTGCAATACTCGTCAGAAGCCGCAACATAGACAACAACAAGGCCCTGTTCCGCCGTATATATGACGCGTTGCCGCAACGTGAAGGCTCTCCCGAGCCGATGATGAACATCATTAGCCGCATCATTGACGGCGTATGCCACACGGTCGTGTTCCCACGGGCAAAACACCGCCCCGACTGCTATTATGGCGGACAAGGCGGCAACATACTCGTCAGCCCCGGAGCGCTCGACATGGCCGGACTTGTAATAACGCCGCGTAAGGACGACTTTGAGCGGCTGACCGCACAGCAAGTGGGAAGCATCATGCGCGAAGTAGCCATTGACGAGACTACCATGAGCAACGTGATAGACAAAATCAGAGGCACAAAACGGCTGGCCGCAACGGACAACAACGTTCTCGGCGGAAAGCGTGAGCCTTATGTACAAGTAGGCATACTTAGTTCCGACAAGATACGTTTCACTCTCAACGGCGACCATGTAGCCAAAGGCGAGGTAATATCAGGCCGTCAGGAAGTTGAGTTTTCAGAAGGAGGAATACTGTGGAACGGCAACCTTTACCGCGAATTGACATTCTCGCCCGAAGGCTTGGGCGCATCGTTCTCGCTTGAAGGTGTCACCATCGGCATCGACTTCCATTGGGAAAGACAGGAAACACAGACATTCCAAGGTACACTAAAACTTGTGGTCGAGGCGGACAAGGTATGCGCAATAAACTGCCTGCCGGTAGAAAGCTACCTTACAAGCGTGATTTCAAGCGAAATGAAAGCCACGTCTTCATTGGAATTCCTGAAGGCGCACGCCGTAATATCGCGCAGCTGGCTGCTGGCGCAAATCAAGCGCAGACACAGCCAGGACACGGGCGGCAGCGGCTTCTTCTCGTTCGTCAAGAAGGACGACGAGCTCATCCGCTGGTACGACCGTGACGACCATACAATCTTCGACGTATGCGCCGACGACCACTGCCAGCGTTACCAAGGCATCACCAAGGCGACGAACATACACGTGGAACAGGCCGTAAGGGACACGCGCGGACAAATACTGATGTATGACGACGAAATCTGTGACGCGCGGTTCAGCAAATGCTGCGGAGGCATAACAGAAGAGTTCCAGTACTGTTGGGAAAACAATCCGCAGCCGTATCTCGTCGCATTAAGAGACAACGGCGACAGCCAGTCAGCCCTGCCCGACCTTACCAACGAGGCGGAGGCCGACCGCTGGATACGCTCATGCCCCGAAGCATTCTGCAACACTGACGACAAGGGCGTACTGTCGCAGGTGCTCAACGACTACGACCAGGAGACATCCGACTTCTACCGCTGGCGAGTGGAGTACACACAGGAGCAACTCGCCGCCCTGATTTACGACAAGCTCAAAATCGACTTCGGGCAAATCATAGACCTCATGCCGCTTGAACGAGGCCGCAGCGGACGTATATGCAAGCTGAAAATCGTCGGCACAAAGCGGACGTTCACCATAGGCAAGGAGCTTGAAATACGCCGCACACTCAGCCAGACCCACCTTTACAGCAGCGCGTTCGTGGTAGACAAATTCGGCGTTGACGGCGGAGCGCCTTCACGTTTCGTCATCACCGGCGCTGGCTGGGGGCACGGAGTGGGCCTCTGCCAGATAGGAGCAGCCGTAATGGGCGAGCGCGGATGCAAGTATGACGAAATACTTTTGCACTATTACCGTGGTGCGGAAATAAGGAAAATATACAACTAATTCATAATTCAGAATTCATAATTGGCTTGCGCATTGCATTTATCTGCCATGATGAAGTTTGCGCATCGTTCCAATTATGAATTATGAATTATAAATTATGAATTATGAATTGTCCAAAGGCGTAAGCCTAAATTATGAATTGTGAACTGAAAGTCAGCGTAAGCTAATTATGAATTGTGAATTGAAAAAAAATCCTTGGAGCTGGGTTCCCTCGTTGTATTTCGCCGAGGGACTGCCTTACGTGGCGGTGATGACAATATCGCTCGTGCTCTATAAGCAGTTGGGACTGACCAACGCCGAAATCACTTTCTATACCTCATGGCTCTACCTGCCGTGGGTCATCAAGCCGCTGTGGAGTCCGTTTGTAGACATCATAAAGACGAAACGCTGGTGGATAATAACCATGCAGCTGCTTGTAGGCGCGGCGTTCGGCGGCGTGGCCTTCACCATTCCTACCGACTTTTGGCTACAGGGCACGCTATGCTTCTTCTGGCTGATGGCCTTCAGCAGCGCCACGCACGACATTGCGGCCGACGGCTTCTACATGCTCGGACTCGACGAGCACAAGCAGGCGTGGTTCGTCGGCATACGCAGCACGTTCTACCGCCTCGCCACCATCTTCGGCCAAGGCTTCCTTGTCATGGTGGCAGGCAACTTGCAGGTCATCTTCCGCGGCAGCATACGCTATTCATGGAGCCTGATGTTCTACGGCGTTACGGGACTGTTCATCGCCCTGTGGCTGTGGCACAGCTACGTGCTGCCGTGCCCCCTGTCAGACCGCAAACGGCGCAACGCCAATGCGGCTGCCATCTGGGGCGAACTGTGGCACTCCATAAAGACATTCTTCACGAAGTTCCCCGTCAAAGAAACGGTATGGGCGTTCCTCTTCATGCTGTGCTACCGCATGCCTGAAGGACTGCTCGCCAAGGTGTCGTCGCTGTTCCTTATTGACGGGGCGAGCAACGGCGGACTGGGCCTTTCGCCCCAGGAATACGGCTTCGTGCAGGGCACTGTGGGCGTAGTCGGCCTCACCCTTGGTGGCATACTCGGCGGAATGGCCGCCGGAAAGGACGGCCTCAAACGGTGGCTATGGCCCATGGTGTGCGCCATTACGCTGCCCGACCTCGTGTATGTCTACCTTAGCTACGCCATGCCTTCAAGCCTAACAATCATCAACGCCTGCGTCTTCGTGGAGCAGTTCGGCTACGGCTTCGGCTTCACGGCCTACATGCTGTACCTTATCTATTACAGCCAGGGCGAATACAAGACATCGCATTACGCCCTATGCACGGCCTTGATGGCCCTGTCGATGATGTTGCCGGGCTTGGTTGCAGGCTGGTTGCAGGAGCTTGTAGGCTATCTGTGGTTCTTCATCATCGTCGTACTGCTGTGCGCCATGACGTTCGTCGTAGCCGCATTCGTAAAAATCGACCCGGAGTTCGGGAGAAAATGAAAGGATAAGAAGTTAAAGAAGTTAGAGACATTGCCTTGATTGATGAATACTTGAAATAAAGCATTTGGCTTTAACTTCTATAACTTTTCTAAATTCTACAACTTCATAATAATAAAAAAGAAAATGGACTCTCGTGAACGTAAAATCTATCGCGTTACAGTGCTTGGCAGCATCATCAACGTGCTGCTCGTAGCCCTGAAGTTCGCCTTCGGAATACTCGGCCGCTCGTCGGCGATGCTCGCAGACGCCGTGCATTCGCTCTCCGACCTTGTCACCGACGTAATCGTCATCGTCTTCGTCAAGCTAAGCAACAAGCCGCAAGACAGCGACCACGACTACGGCCACGGCAAGTACGAGACGCTCGCCACAGCCTTTATCGGCCTCGCCCTGTTCGCCGTAGGCGTAATGCTCCTGTACGGCGGAGCTGAAAAAATAGCCGCCGCGCTGCGCGGAGAAGCCCTGCCGCAGCCTGGCATAATCGCCCTCTGGGCGGCGTTAATCAGCATCGTGTCTAAAGAATGGTGCTACCGCTTCACCGTGAAAGCAGGACGCGAGGCGCAGTCGCAGGCCGTCGTCGCCAACGCCTGGCACCACCGCAGCGACGCCTTCTCGTCCATCGGCACGGCATTCGGCATCGGCGGTGCCATATTCCTCGGCGAACGCTGGAGCGTGCTCGACCCCATCGCCGCCGTCATTGTCAGCATCTTCATCATAAAGACAGCCCTCGCACTGATGAAACAGGCATCAGACGAACTCTTAGAAAAGAGCCTTCCCGAAGACGTGGAGCGCAAAATCAAGGACATAGCCGAATCGGAAGACGGCGTCAGCGGCATACACAACCTGCGCACACGCCGCATAGGCAACAGCATATCGATAGAAATGCACCTGCGCATGCCCGGCGACCTTACCCTGTACGAGGCGCACCGACGCGCCACAGACATAGAGCAGGAACTGCGCCAGCACTTCGGCGGCGGCACATACATCAACCTCCACATCGAGCCGCTCAAAGTAAACGGGCGGTACGTAGAACCGGAAGACACGAAGGACAAAACTGCAAAAAATTAGCAGTACATTGATTTATATAAATATTCTATAGTTTCTCCCCCTCATCTGTCAGTTCTACACATAAACCGCTTATAATCACCAATATACAGTCTGACAGATGCCCATGCCATCCGTCAGCCTCTGTCAGTGAACATCAACCCTAAAGTTCCGACCTGACAATGACTGACATTTTGCGTGGGCAAATATCAGCCTGCAACAGCTTGGCATCCATACATTTACACGCAAAACTGACAGATGACAGAGAAAAGCCCCTCCCAAAATTACAAAGACACCTTCCGCCCGGCAAAAGACCGTCAACCGCCATGCAAAAGGCCGTCAATCACACGCCAATCTACCACCTTTTACATTGCGAAACGCCGTCTTTCATACACCATAAGGGCATCAAAAACATCTTTCATCCTTCACCGCAAGAGTCATCATGCTGATATCCAGCACGTTAAGTGGTGAAACATCAGGTGAAAGATGGTGAAAGATGCCTTTCATATCGTCACATTCACTGAATTTACTGTCACACCGTCACATCGCCGATAAACGCCTGTGCGTCAGTAGATTACGGTGTGACACAAAGCGTGATATTGGTGACAGTAAGCATTTCACCAGTGTCACGCCTAACTTTTTGGCCGTCAGCAGTTTACACACCGCGTGACACTGTGACAGTATTTTCGTGTTTGAAAACCTACAATCCATCACGGAAAATGACGACGAACCTATCTTTCACCTCCAATCCTATTGACACACAACGAATTACGGCGAAAGTGAAAGATGAAGGATGATTTCAAAAAAGTTTTATAGACTATATCCATGCATCAAGCTTTCACCCCTTCCTTTGCAAAGAACGGACATACCGCCAACTGTCAATCTTCTTCTTAATAACCTTGACTGAATAAGTAGGCAAAAACAGACAAGCGAAATACAAATACGACTTGATTTTGGAAAAGCCCAATATCGTATGGTACACATCTATGTAAAACTTTACAAGTGAACGCTTGTTGCTTGACAGCGAATTATTCCTTATCCTGTAATATGCCAACGGCTCTTTCATCCCGTAAGCCACCCTGCACTTCTGAAGCAGCTGGATAAGCATAGCCCAATCCTGCCGTTTGCGCAGCAACGGGAAATAAAACTTGCCATACAACGAAGTATCATACAAAGCCGTAAGGAAACCTATCTTGTCATCGCGCTTCATGCCGCCGAATGTCACAATCCGCGGCGCAATGAAGATGCCGTTATCTACGCCGTCCTGACTGCACAAGATATATGATGAAAACACAAGGCAGCACTTCTTTTCCCTGATAAAGGCGATTTGTTTTTCCAATTTATCAGGAAACCAGCGGTCGTCACTATCACAAAAAGCTATATAGCGTCCTCTTGCCGCCTCTATTCCTTTATTACGCGCAAAGCCAGCCCCTTTGTTCTCGTCAAGACAAATCACCTTTATCCTGTTGTCAACCTTTTGGTAATGTTCCAAAAGAGACAACGTATCTTCGTTGTCCGAGTGGTCGTCAACTATAATAAGCTCCCAGTCTTTATATGTTTGGTTCAATATGCTGTCAATACTTTCCGCCGACACTGCACCTGTATTGTACATGGGCATTATGACTGAAACAAGATTGTTCTCCATTTACACCAATAATTAAATTTGAATATTTTATAAACAGCATCAAACAGAATATCCTCTCTGAAAAAGTTTTCTCATTGTTGCAGCAACTCGCGTCATGAAAAACAATAAATTATACTTGAACGGGGCAGATAAATAAATCTTTAAATAACTATATGACAAGCTCAAAGCCAATCTCACCCGAAAGGAATATGGGTATGCTTTGTGCGACACCGATGACGAACGTTTACGTACATAATATATGGTATCAGAAGAAGCCAAAAACATCTTATCCACTCGCTTTGAAATCTGGAACATGAACAATGAATCTTCTCCCAACGCATACTTAGGAATAAACATGTCATCACGAATGACATTGCGTGGTATCAGTTTTGCCCATGAAGACGACAAAAAACTGCGAGCGTTGAAGAATGTCAAGTGGTTTAACCTACAACACTTCTTGTAAGCAGTTGTCTGATAATGAGGCAAACGATTATTGGTAACATCTTCAACCTGCAATACATTTGATATAGCCAAATCACATTCCCCCAAACCCCGAACCAAATTATTCAAATAATTCGGACTAACCCAATCGTCATCATCAACAAAAGCGATATAATCGCCACTCGCTTCAAGCAGCCCTATATTACGCGCATTGGACACGCCTGCCACATCAGTATGAATAATCCTTATCTTCGGCTTGTTATTCTTCCCAGCAATAAACTGAGTTATATTTTTCAAAAAAGGCTCTTTGCATCCGTTCAATACTATCAAAATCTCAAAAAGACCATTATCCAATGTCTGTTCCAGTAAGGATTCAAGACATTCATAAATATATCCTAACGGCTTATACGTAGGAATAATCACTGACACCAACATGCCTTTTCTATTTAGTTGCAACAAATACGACATCAAACACGTTCAAACTTGTCCAATGCGCTTCTGACAGCATTAAGCCAACCATGTCCGAACCTTAAATCTGGCTCAACATAATTGCCTTCGCCCCATTCATTCCATGCCCTAAGCATAAGTATCCTATGTTGGGGCTGTTTTTTACTAATTAGAGCCAATGCCTCTTCTATATGTCGTTGAAATTCCCCTGGCGTTGCATTTACATACACGCCATCATAAGAACCAACGCGCGGTGTTCTGTCCCATTGAGGCACTATTGTCGGAATTACATTTTCCCACACATCTTCGGGAGCAAAAAAATTCTTAACTACATTTTTATATTCAAACGTATTGACCTTCATACCTGAAAAGAACCTCCTTAACAAAAGTTGCATGACACGCTTGTATTTTCCCGTGTAAATCATTTCCGCACGAAACTTTCCAAAAGAATTAACCCCGTCAAATCCTAAATCAAGAATGCCTTTGTAAACATCCTTGCTACTTTTAAGATTAGGAATTACCCTACGTATAGTCCCGTCGTTTTGACGTTTTATCGTTGATGTGGAATTTGTCACACCTACAAAATACAATCCATCAAATCCATTTTCTTTCGCAAGCTTTCTCCATAACCCAATAAAATGTGACACGTCAGTAAAGTTATACGAATCGTATATCAAGAAAAGAGGCTTGCCGTCAACCTTTATATATCGTTTATCGCGAAATGCAGGCAAGAGGTAATTGAAATGGTCAACATAATCTTGCTCTCCTGGATAGAGCTGCTTAGCTATCATTGTTTTAGAAGACACATTTCCTTTGTTGCGCTTCCATGTTTTTGTAGACCAATCATGATTTGCCCAACACAAACAAAAAGGATAATCAGGTTTACCTGATTTCAAGACCTCTTCAAATGGACGTTCCAATAGTTTTTTCCCATTTCCAAACCAATAATGGTAATAACAAAAACCTTCTATGCCAGCTTCGCGAGCTAATTCGGCTTGCTTAATCCTTGTCTCAGGCAACCTAAGGTCATAAAACCCAAGGTCTGCTGGAATGTGTGGCTGATAATGCCCTGTGAACAAAGGCCGCGCTTGTGCTACATTTGTCCATTCTGTAAACCCTGCCCCCCAATACTTGTCATTTTCTGGTATCGGATAAAACTGAGGCAAGTAATACGCTATAATTCTATTTTTCATTTAAATATCTTTTTTAATTTGTTTTATTACTTTTGCCGGAGCACCGACTGCAACAGAAAAGGACGGTAAATCTTTAGTGACAACACTATTTGCGCCAACAATGACACCATCCCCTATAGTCACCCCAGGCATGATACAAACATTATTTCCCAACCAGACATTATCTCCAATCACAACGCCACCCTTGGACACCAACTTACGTTTCTGTGGATGAAGCATCAATGATTCCATTTTAGAACTTCCATGTGAGTTGTCTGTTATAAGAACGTTTGTTCCTGTCAAAAGATTCTTCCCTATAATAATACTGTTACATGAAGTTATATGAGACATCGCACCAATATGGCAATTATCTCCAATTCTTATTTCTGGAAATGTTTTTTCACCCATATAATAATCCCAAGCTGTCAATACGATGCCTTTGTCAAGCTCAACATTTTCACCTATATATATATGGTTCAATCCTTTAATGGTAATTGCTTTATAAGCTATAATCCCTCCCCCTCCCCAATATGCAAATTTCATGGACAAAAAGCCTGTATAAACATGTGAAACAAAAGCCATAAACGCTTTTACAGGAAATTCTGGAAGTAACATAGCAAACAGGCGACCTATAAACTCCGCAAACAATTTAATCAGTCTTTTCATCAAGAATCCTTTTATACAAATTAAAAACATTTTCCACGCATCTCTCAATAGAATACAACTGACACGCAACTTTTGCCGCCGTTTCAATTGTATGCGAATAATAACTGGGAGCATGTGATACAACATCAACCAAACAAGAAGTTAAATCTTCCTCTGTATCATACCTAAGACCTATTTCTTCACTTGACAGTTGCCGTCCATTATCAAACTGCTCTTTTGTTCCACCAGTATTATGACCTATCACCAAACACCCATTAAACATTGCCTCTGTCATACAAAAACCAAATCCTTCAAAAACAGACGGGATGACAATCGCCAAAGCGTGTTGCATAAAATAAGCCAAATCATTACGCGGACCAAGAAATGATATATACTTCTGAATACCTTTTTTCTCTATAAAAGTTTTAATCTCATTATAATAACCAACATCACAAGCCTCACCGGCAACAAACAATGGTACAACATCAACCCAATTAACGGCCTTAATATATCCTAAATATGATTTAACCAACGACAAAAGTCCTTTACCAGGTTGTATCCTCCCTGCATAAAGAAAAAAACTTTTTTTCGGCTTTCCTAAAACCAAAGCACTTAACGGACATACACCATCATAAATCACCTCCGAAGTTTCTACATCGTCAAGTCCATGATGTTTTTGAACATCCTTAGTGATGCAAATTGTAAAACAATTAGAACACGTAAAAATTTCATAAAAATGTTTTTTACTTGGGAAGTAATGTAAATTAAAATCCTTATCTGCATATTCTCTAATATGGAAAACATGCGGCACATGAAGTCGTTTCGCCAGACGGTAACCAATATCCATTACGCTTACATTGGTATGAATCAAGTCAACGTGTTCTTTCTTCAAGAGTTTTGACAACTTAATATAAGAATATACATTTAGTAATCGCCAATAAAGCAAACGCGGAACAAACAACAAGCAGCCTTTCAATGTAGAATGTCTTGGATATACACTAAGACGCATTGGGGCATAAATCACGCACATACCAATGCGTTGTAGTTCTTCGTACAATCCATCAGTTCCAGGTAATACAACAATCGGCTCAACTCCTTTTGCGACAAATCCTTTCAACAATGAAACTATGGCTTTTGAAGCACCACCAAAGACGTTTGTACTACTTAATATATAAACAACTCTCATATTTAAGAATCATTAATACAACCAACACGTTCCACCTTTAGCCTCCTTGTGACGGGACTTTATTATCATTTGCAAATGTGACAATATCCATACAACTTCACGAATATATGTTCCGACAACATACTGCCGTTTTGGCAATTCATATATATAACATCTCAACAAGAGACGTATCTCTATCATCAGACATTTTAAAAAATGGTTATTTATATCGCAAGATGCTAAAAGCATGTCACGTCGCAAACGTCTTGTGTTAAAAGCATCTATATTGCCATACAATAATCTGTCATGATAAATAATTGCACGTGGTACAAAAATGTTCTTTATTCCATTAAATCTGATACGTTGAAAATAATTGTTATCTTCTCCATACTGAAAGAATAAAGGATTAAATCCACCTATCTTTTTTATCATGCCTATAGGAATCAACCAACATGCTGCACAAGTCTCACCTATGTATGCTTTATTAGGAAAAGTATTCATTACCAACATATCTTCAAGCAACTTGACATATATTTGCTTAAGGGAGCAACCAAATAAAACATCTATTTTTGTGCCGTCCCCATTAAGCATCAATGGGGTAACAAGGCTTTCGCCATCACTTGCATCCAACATCAGTTGCAATGCATCTTTTTCTATGGCCGCGTCTTGATTTAACAAAAGCACATAATCAGCATCATTTTCCAAAGCCAAACGCAGCCCTAAATTATTTCCTTGTCCGAAACCAAGGTTGTGCTCTTGAGGCAACCAAATAACCTCAGGATAAGTAGAAGGAATATGCTCACGAGTTCCGTCAGTAGAGCAATTGTCAACGACAACAACCGTAGTATTAACACTGCTGTTACGCAAACTCGTCAAGCACCTGTCAATCCAAGGCATCGCGTTATATGTTACAATTATCGTGTATATTTTCATACCTGCATCAACTATATATTAATTTTTTTCTTGAAAATATGTAAACAAAGAAAACCAAGCCTATCAATATCGTATAAGTAAACATAAAATAACGGTAATAAAATATTCCGAAAATTGGAATTACTGACAAGATGTAAATTGCCAATACTTCACCAATATCCAATTCTCCCCTATGTCCCGATTTTACGACAAGCATCGTTGTAATAAAAAAATAAATCACCCATAATATCATTCCCATAGGAGTAATATCGAGCATTATATCGCCAATGTATGTAGGAAAGACACTTATGAAAAAGCCTTGTTGCCCCGAACGTTCTCCGCGCCGTTCATCATCTGTATCAACCTCATAAAGAAAATGACATATGAGTGGGAACTCTCGTTCTGGAGCAATTATATCAGTTCTTTGATTCTCCCAAAAATAACAAAAATTAAGATGTCCCTGCCCTGCATACTGCACAGCACCAGCCTCCGCACCTCCATCGCTTTCGCCAAAACGAGCTTGCGTAACAGCAACGAAATAAACAAGAGCCAATGCAACAAACGGTATGCCAGACAAGACCATTATCCGCTTTTGCTTCTTTGTAATAAACTTTCCGAAAAATATGAAACAATACACAAGCATCATGCCCCAAAGCAGAATTTCAGTCCTGTCAACCACTTGTATACCCTGCAAAGGCACACTGAGAGAGGCGAACAATAACAACACCTTAAACCACCATGGCTTGCCCTTATCACAGCACAAATAGTAGAAAAACAATGGCAATGCAAGCAAGGTGGATGTATTCAGATAATAAAAATATGCCAAGAATGACGGTAATGATTCTGCTTTAACTTGAGCTGGGGACTCTATACCGTTATAATGGTCGGCACGTATCGTTGCCAAATCACCCGACAATATCTCCATCGTAGAACCTGCAACCAAATAAAGGTTCAATATGGACACAGCAATCAATATCCATCCAACTACCACCAACACATTTGTACGTGGAGGAGTAATCTCCTTAATGTCTTTCTTATAAATCAACGAAAACGGCAACATTGCAAACGTATGGATAAGACAGAACAATATTGTAGGAAGAACTCCAAGCTCAATGTCGGTCTCATCAAAAAGAATGCCGCCTTCACCAAGCATTCCACCATAGACAACCACTATCTCAAAAAAAGAAGACACAGCATACAACGATGACATATACACACAGATGTCAAACGCACCATGCTTTTTCCACCAATAGGCCGTAAGCAACGTAAAATATATAAAAGGAACAAAAACCATCCTATCCTCGTATCACAGTTTTAAGTCTTAATACATCTTTCCAACCAAATAACAAAGCTTTGGTCTGCATAACAAATAAATGTCGATATGCAGGTATCAATGCATCTGCTACATATCCAGCCACAACATTACTTACAATAGCAATTACAGCCGCAGCCATTATGCCATAAACAGGCAAAAAGCAATAATTCAATACTATACATACAGCACACCCCAAAACATCCCTGAATATGGCAAAACGTTGCAGGTTCTCTATCACAAGCATATTTCCAGCCGTACTTGATAAGGCCATAGCCGCAGCCTTAAATGACAAAACTTGAAGTATCGCCGCAGCTGGCAAATATTGTTCACCAAAAAGAAGCTGCACAATCCAATAAGACATAAGAGACATTACAGCCGATACAAAAACTGTAAGCCATATGGTGACATTCATAAATGTCTGTGCCTTATTAACATATTTTTCCTTTGAATTCTGTCTCATTTCCACCAATATAGGTATCAATGTCTGCACTAAAATCATCGGAATGTATATAAGTATCTCAACAAAACGCGTCGCTACTGAAAAAAAGCCTACAGACTCATGGTCTATCATTTGACCAATCATCACCTGGTCTATCCTTTGATATATTATGACTGCTGCACTTGTCAACAAAAGAGGGAATGATTCCTTTATTAAAAACAAGGCATACCCCTTATCAAAACTCCAGTCTTTCAAACACCCTATTTTCCTCTTGTATGACACATAATAACCGCTTGCCAACAAAATGTAATCAAAAACTGACGCAACAACAAAAAAAGTCAAATTCGCTCCACACAAAAGGAGCACAACTTTTATTAACGCCCCCAATATTGTTCTCGCAATTTCTGATTTTACGATATATTCATTTTGCACTATCGCTGTAAAATAGTTGCGTATTACATTAAAAGCGTTTGCCACTATAGATGTAGAATAAACAGCAACCAAAATGGTTGTATAAAAATCAGCTTCCATCATCAATGATGTAACGATTGTCATTGCAATAGTTGCAAACGCCAAAATGAGTTTTATTGTAAATGCTGTTCCTATAATCACATGATAGTCAACACCTCCCTTTGCTTCCTCCCTCACTTCAATATTATCCAAACCGAAAATAGCAAATATCTGGAACAGCTGCACATAACTTATGACATAATTCATAAGCCCATACTGCTCAGGTCCTAAATATCTGGCTATGATTATTCCGACGAACAAACTGCCAAGCAAAGTCGTAACTTTGCCAATAACAGCCCAAAACAGATTTTTAGCAACCTGCTCCTTTTTATCGGATAGATGACATCTTCTTAAGATGAAATCAAACATCATATTTCAATCAAGAGCGGAATTGACTTATAATATCATTTTTCAATACATACAACAATGTTCCTGTAAATGTAAGAAATAACATGAACATTACAAAAACAACTCGTTTCGGACCTGCCGGTTTCTGCGGCACTGACGCTCCTTGGATTACAGTAAATGCAGGGGTACGCTCTTGCACCTTGGCCTTAGCCATCTGAAGCTGCGTAACGATGGTTGTATATGCGTTATACTTCAGCTGCATGTCGTTCTCAAGGTCTTGTTCCTTTGCCTTGAAACTTGTCAGCGTAAGGTCAACATTGGCATCTGCGTAACTTCCATACAGCCTGCGTGCTTTTTCATATTCGCTTTTGGCTTCGCTGGCAAGTTTTGTATAATACTCCAAGTCGACACGGGCTTTCCTTGTCCTGTAATCGGTTATGAAATCCTGCAACCGCACACGCACGGAGTCTGCCATCGTCGCACTAATCAATTTATCTTGGTCCTTCACGGTGATTGTTATAACATCCGTCTTCTTGTCTACAGAACAAGTTATATTGTCCTGAATCATTGCGACGACAGCATCTTGCTCTTTCGACAATATCAGCAGGTCTGAATCACCATCGGCTTTATTACCTTTCATCGTCTCTTCTTTAGGGAACCAAGCGTTAATCTGCTTTTTCAACCACAGAACAGGCATGCCCCATATCGAGACTTTCCTGTGCTTTGTAAGATATGTATAATAATCTGTCTTTATATCACCATCTTCATTTACAACCTTTATATCGAACAAATCAACAATAAAGTTTGATGACCCCATCAAATCGGGATACAACGTCGGATAAATAGCGTCTGAAGACGTCATATTCCCAATGTTGAAACCGAACGACGAGGCCAAAGCGCTAAGGCTTCCTCCGCTTGACAACATTTCCGTTTCTGGAGCAAGCGTTATGGTCGTCATGTAGTAACGTGGCTGCGGAAATATCCAAATGCATGATAATACGAAAGCTATTGACAAAGCTTTTATAAAAAGTCTTTTCCTCTCCTTCAAACGCTTGAAAACCTTTTTAAGGTCTATAACGTCTTTCTTGTTTTCTTCCATTATATAATTTTTATAATGTATAAATCACATTACTGTCCAACTTTCCACGCCTCCCGTCTTACTTGAGAAGTTGACACATATCTTGTTGACTTTGGCTTGTCCGTAGCGAATGAGACGGCTCTTTCCGAAATGGCGCGGACGGTCGAAGCAGTAACACCTACGACCTTCCCTCATTGCCATTGCCATTACTATTTCAAGATATTTGCCAAAGACGCGATTACGGTAGCTATCGACGCTACTGACGTACCGATTGTCATCTTGTCGGCTATCGTCATGGTGCTGATTTTCTTCTGCGGCACAAAGATTTCGCATCCGGGCTTGGGCTTCGCGCCATCGCTCACCTTGGCCACCGTGCCGTTCATGTAGATGATGAACGCCTGGCTCTTCTTAGCCCGGTTGCTGTAGCCGCCGGCCTGACTGATGTAATACTTTGCTTTCTTCCCTTCTATGAAGCCTACGGTATTAGGATACATCACCTCACCGTTGATTTTCACTGTAGCATTGTACTGCGGAACCACGAGGCGGTCGCCCTCACGCAGCACTATGTCCTCGTCTCCGCCAGGATTAGCGAGAGCCTTGTCCAGTTCGATACCAACTGAATACGTATCGGGGATTTCAAACTTCTTCAGCCGTTCGGCATTTGTAAGGTCGAGCTGACGGCTCTGGGCTGCGGCTTCAAGTTGCAGGTTCTCTGCCTGTTCCAAAGCCATCTGCTTCGCCACTTCAAGCCTCTTGCGCTCCGCTTCGTTCAAGCGGCGCTCAAGCCTTGCACCTTCCACATACGCGCGGTCGTTCACTCCACCGGCCTTTCTTACGAGGTCGCTAAGGCGCTGGTTCTTCTTTGACAACGTGTATGTGCCTCCAAACATCACCTCGCCTTCCACAATGACATTCTGCTGCTTGTAGTAGCCCGGGCTTTTGCGGACATACACTTCGTCGAAAGGCATCAGCTTGAAACCCGGCTCACCGTCGATTACAAACCCGTCCTTCAGCGCGAACGTGTATGTGCGCGCTATTACAGAATCTGTCGTCAACGCTTTCGGATTAATCATGCGGCGTGCCACGTCCACTTTCACCGTCGACGCTGTCTGCTTCAGTCCGCCCGCTTGCAGCACAAAGTCTTCAAGCGTCTCGTTGTCGGCGTATTTATAAACGCCGGGACGGAACACTTCGCCGTGGATAGTGATAGTCTGTTGCTCCATCATCTCCTGCTTTGTAGGGATAAAGAGTACATCATTGTTTTGTATTGGGATGTCGGCCACGCGCCCGGCAAGTATTCCGTCCACGTCAACGGGTATTACCTCCAGCGTGCGGTCGGGCTTCATGCGGTGCATCACAGCGCGCGCGGTAAAGGCTTCCTCGCGCAGTCCGTCGGCATGTTCAATCAACGAGCGCACGCTGCTGATGTCGCCTCCTACCTGATACATGCCGGGACGGAACACAGCACCCTTTATTTCAACCATGTTGGAGAAGCGCGCCAGGATGGAATCCACGCTTACAGAGTCGGCATCGGCAAGCTGGAACGCCCCCATGTCAAACTCGTCAACATTGTAAATCGAGTATTCCCTTCCTGTCTTGCGCACCAAGCGCACCGACTTCTTGTAAGCGTCGCCTGTAAATCCGCCTGCATATTTCAGCAACGTAGCCACGCTCTCGCTCTTCTTCATCTCGTAATACATCGGGCGTTTCACCTTTCCCGTTATGTTCACGAGGCAGTCGTAAGCGCCAACCGATATTACGTCGTTGTCGGCCAGACGGACGTTGCCCGTCAGCTTGCCGTTAAGTATGTAGTCGTAGATGTCGACAGTCGACACGAGGCGGTTGTTGCGGTACACCTTGATGTCGCGCAGCGTACCGATGTCGTTAGTTCCTCCTGCCAGGTACAGGGCATGGAACACGGTGGCGAATGCCGGCAATGTATAAGTTCCCGGATTGTTAACCTCACCCATTACGTTAATCATGATGGTACGCGTCTGCCCTACGGTGAGGCTGATTTTAGAACTTCTGTAACGTGAACCGAGCGTTGAGCGCAGCTTGGCGTTGGCCTGCTCCACAGTAAGTCCTGATATGCTTATTGGGCCGTAGCCTTCTATGGTGACAGTGCCGTCGGGCGACACGGTATCCTCGATTGTCTTCTGCGACGCTCCGTATATGTCTATGAACACGGCGTCGCCCGGGCCGAGGCGGTAGTCCTGCGGCGTGGCGATGTTCATGTCGGGCTCGAACGTAAGGTATTTGTTGTTGAATATATCGCGTCCGAACACCCTCTTCTTGTTCGCCATTTCGCTTATAAGGCTTTCAAAGTACAGTGAATCGGGCATTATCAAGGCCGAACTGCCAACCATCCCGGCTGAAAGCGAAGAGCCAAGGGTGCTTGAACCAAGCCCCGTGCCAGAGGTCAACGAACCGTCTACGGCGTTGTTTGTACGCAAACGGTTAACCGACACACCCGTACCCGAACCGTCAAGCCCGGTCATCGAGCCGCCGGCCGACGCCTTGGCATACCGTTCACGCAGACGCCTTATCTGGTCTATCGAGACACCGCTCTGCACCAGCTTTGTCACGATTTGTGCCTGTGAAGTGCCTGCAGCGTTCTCTTCCATGACAAAACGTATCACCTGCTCATCCGTCATTGACGACTGCGCACCAGCGCACAACGGCAGCATAACCGCCATAACCAATATCAATAGATGCTTTTTCACTATTCTTCCAAATTATGATTTATGATAATTACCTGTTTGTCTGTCAGAATTTCTTTCCGCTAACGATGCTCGCCGCCGTGCGCACCACTATGCTGAAGTCGAGCCACAGCGACCTGCGCTTGAGGTAGCTTATGTCCATCCGCAGCCTCGTGAGCATCTTCTCCATGGTGTCGGTGTAGCCGTTGTATAGCGTGGCTTCCGACGTAAGCCCGGGCTTCATCTTGTAAATCAGCCTGTAGCGGCTGTCTTCCTGCATTATTTTGTCTATGTAGTACTTGCGCTCGGGACGCGGACCTACGAACGACATGTCGCCACGCAGCACGTTCCACAGCTGCGGCAACTCGTCAAGATGGTGCTCGCGCAGGAAGCGCTCGGCGCATGTGGAGTGCTCCTTGTCGCACTTGGCTACAAGCATAGGCTCGTCGCCGCACCCGTTCATCGTGCGGAACTTGTATATTGTAAACGGCTTTCCTCCCTGCCCTATCCTCTCCTGCGAGAATATGGCCGGGCCGTTGCGCTGGGCTTTCAGTATGATGTATATGACAAGCATAAGCGGCGACAGCACTACCAGGCCGACAAGGGCGAACACGAAGTCGAGCGCACGTTTCACAGCGTGCTGCCACGTCCCCATAGCGTCTGCCACGTCAGCGTCCATCCCGATAGCGCCTGCGCCAGTATGTACATATTCTGTTTGTTTCACTATCTGCCTTTTCCGATTATCATATATTATAACCCGAATTTCGCAAAATTGTTGCAAAGATAATGTATTTTATTCAAAAAAAGGCTTGTCTGCCGTCTTAAAATGCCGTTGCCGCCTACATCGCGCCGTGTTCCAGCAGAGTTTCGCACTCAGCCTGGAAACCGCTTGCGTAACAGCCTGAATGCCAACGCGTTACAAAAGGCCGTCTTTTAGCGTGCAAAAGACGGCCTTTTGCAATGCAATTCATGGCCTTTTGGAATGCGAAAGACGGTCTTTCGTAAAACGGGCGCACGGTTGACAATCGTCAGTTTACGGCCTACAGCCATTTCACATTGTATTTTTATGTGGCCGTCATGTTGCATATTGATTAATATTTAGTATCTTTGCAGAAGATAAGCTGCGCTCGGGAAAATGCAAGCAAGCTTGCTTTCCGCTCGCTGGCATTATCTTTGCACGAGAATACAACCAAAAAACGACATCCATAATGAGCAGACTGATACGTCCCGAAGGCTACAAGCCGCTGCTTGACATGCGGCAGACCGAGCAGGGCATTAAGCTGATAAAAGAGTTCTTCCAGGCCAACCTGTCGGCCGAGTTGCGGCTGCGCCGCGTCACCGCGCCGCTGTTCGTACTCAAGGGACTTGGCATAAACGACGACCTCAACGGCGTTGAGCGCCCCGTGACGTTCCCCGTCAAGGACCTCGGCGATGCCAAGGCCGAGGTGGTGCACTCGCTGGCTAAGTGGAAAAGGCTAACCCTGGCCGACTACGGCATCGAGCCTGGCTACGGTGTCTACACCGACATGAACGCCATACGCGCCGACGAGGAGCTTGACAACCTGCACTCGCTGTACGTAGACCAGTGGGACTGGGAGGCCGTAATCACCCCCACACAGCGCACGCTCGACTGCCTAAAAGACACCGTGCGCCGCATATACGCGGCCATAAGGCGCACCGAATTCATAGTGTGCGAACGCTACGCAGGCTTGATAGACCCATTCCTGCCCGATGAAATACACTTCATCCACAGCGAAGACCTGCTCGCAATGTATCCCGGCAAGAGCGCGAAGGAGCGCGAAGACGCCATCTGCCGCGAGCTTGGGGCGGTGTTCATTATAGGAATAGGCGCCCCGTTGGCCGACGGCAAGCCGCACGACGGCCGTTCGCCCGACTACGACGACTGGACGACTGCCACCGACGCAACGCACAAAGGGCTTAACGGCGACATCCTAATATGGTATCCGCCGCTCCAGCGCGCCGTCGAACTCTCGTCGATGGGCATCCGCGTCGACCGCGACGCCATGCTGCGCCAGCTCGACATGACCGGCCAGCAGCAGCGCAAGGAACTCTACTTCCACCGCCGCCTGCTGGCAGGCGAACTGCCGCAGAGCATCGGCGGAGGCATAGGCCAGAGCCGCCTGTGCATGGTATTGCTGCACAAGGCGCACGTAGGGGAAATACAGGCCAGCGTATGGCCGCAGGATATGCTCGACGAGTGCGCACGCCTCGGCATGGCGATAATCTGACACAACGTTACAACCTAACATCAATCATGCAAGAATACATCGTTTCGGCCAGGAAATACAGGCCGCAGTCGTTTGACAGCGTGGTAGGACAGGAAGCCCTGACAACCACGCTGCGCAACGCCGTGAAGAGCGGCAAGCTGGCCCACGCCTACCTCTTCTGCGGGCCGCGCGGCGTAGGCAAGACCACCTGCGCGCGCATATTCGCCAAAGCAATCAACTGTCTCAACCCTACAGAGGGCGGCGAAGCCTGCAACGAATGCGAAAGCTGCCGCGCCTTCAACGAGCAACGCTCGTTCAACATATTCGAACTCGACGCAGCGAGCAACAACTCCGTGGAGAACATAAAGGCACTGATGGAGCAGACGCGCATACCGCCGCAGGTGGGCAAATACAAGGTGTTCATCATCGACGAGGTGCACATGCTCTCCACGGCGGCGTTCAACGCCTTCCTCAAGACGCTCGAAGAGCCGCCCGCCCACGTGGTGTTCATCCTCGCAACGACCGAGAAGCACAAAATCCTCCCTACCATACTGTCGCGCTGCCAAATCTACGACTTCGAGCGGATGACCGTGCCCGGCATAGTGAACCAGCTCAAGAAGGTGGCCGAAGGCGAAGGAATAAAATATGAGGAGGAAGCCCTTGAAGTAATAGCCGAGAAGGCCGACGGCGGCATGAGGGACGCCCTCTCCATCTTCGACCAGGCCGCCAGCTTCTGCCAAGGCGACGTAACATACGCCAAGGTCATAGAAGACCTTAACGTGCTCGACGCCGACAACTACTTCAACATCATCGACCTGTGCCTCGAGAACAAGACAGCCGAACTGATGGCGCTGCTCGACGGCATAATAAGAAAGGGCTTTGACGGCGCAAACCTCATATCAGGCTTGGCCGTACACACGCGCAACGTGCTCATGGCCCACGACGAACAGACGCTCCCCTTGCTGCACGCAGGAGAGCGGCAGACCGCCCGTTACCGCGAGCAGGCCAAGAGATGTACGCCCAAGTTCCTGTACAACGCGCTGAAAATAATGAACGACTGCGACGTAAACTACCGCCAGAGCGGCAACAAGCGCCTGCTCGTGGAGCTTACATTAATAGAAATGTCGCAGCTGACGCAGCCCGACGACGACGGCGCTGCGCAAGGGCGTGGCCCTAAGAGACTGAAATCCCTGTTCAAAAAACTTAAGGGTGCGCGGCCGCAAGAGGCCAAACAGGTAGCCGAGGAAGCGCGCCCTGCCGGCATTTCTACAAGCGACGGCAAAGAGGACAACCGCGACACAACTGTACTACAGCCAGCCGCAGCGCAACAACAGGCCGCCAACGCCAACCCCATGCGCGGCCTGAAGCTGCAACGCATAGGCAAGACTTTCGCCAACCTAAGGCGCGGAGCTGAAGAGCGCAAGCCTGTGGAAGAAGTGCAGGAAGCGGTACACGACGACGGCGGACGCAGCCAATTCACTGACGAACAGCTGTTGCTGCAATGGACGGCGATGTGCAACCGCATGCCGCAAGAGATGACCGGAATAGCCGCGAGGATGAAAAACATGGAGCCGAGAATAACCTCTTTCCCGGCAATCGGGGTGGTAGTAGACAATCAAATCCTCCTCGACGACATGCAGAAAATACGCGGACGCATACGCAACACGCTCGCAAAGGCATTGAAAAACAGTGCGCTGACGCTTGAACTGCGGTTGGCCAAGCCTGAAGAAATAAAGCGCATACCCACAAACCGCGAACGCTTTGACGGACTGAAGGCAAACAACAAGGCGTTTGCCAAGCTCTCCGAAATGCTAAAACTCGAACTGGAGTAAGCCTTTCAAGCAGACAAGCTACAAGCGGACGAGCAGACAAGGAAATATGTTTTGCCATCAGTCAACTTGGCAAATCACCTTGTCTGCTCGTCCGCTTGTAGCTTGTCAACTAAAGAATCAGAACCTCGTGAGCTGCAACGTGGCGTAGTCTGAACGCAGCACGAGGTTGTCGCCGTCGGCGACAACGACCTCAAACTCCGTAGTAGTGGCGTTCATGCCGAACGGCAGCAGTTCCTCTACCGTAGCGTCCTCGTGCGCATCGCTCGTTGCGGCACGCCTCTTGAAGTCGCGCATGACGACTTTCTTCCGGCCGTCCTTGTACTCGAAGCGCGCCACATACGTGCCGTAGCCGTTAGGACCTTGCTTCTCGGACACCTCGACAACCATGCGCGTTATGCCGAAATACAGCCGTTCACACTCGTGCATCTCGCCGTCGGCAGCCGTCTCAAAGCGTTCCAGCCGCCAAAAGCCTTCTATATCCTCGTCGATGGGGTCTTTCCACTCGCATCCGCAGCACACTGCCGTTACGAGAAAAGCCGCCAATGCCATCCTAATCACTTTGCCCATAATATTCCACTTTTACGTATTGTCAACATTCCTCCTACGCTGCTGCCGAGGTAGTCGCCGTCGTCAACGCCGCAGGACGCCTCAAACTGCCATCCCTTTAGCCGCTTCGGCGTGTACGTCAGTTCGAACAGCATGCTGTTCTGATGGCGCGTCTCGTCAAGCGGTGCGCGGTATGTGCCCCAGTGGCGCGTGAACGACAGGAGCACGCGGTAGGCCAGCTCGCTTGTCGGGTCGCCGCTGACGCCCACATGGTGTGCCTTCAACCTGCTGCTGTGGAACACCAGACTGCCGTCGTCCTTGTACACTGGGCCGTAGACAAAGGGATGCCCTATGTTCTGCCCCCAGTGCGTCCAGGGGTATGTCGCATGGTTGTAATAATTGTCGCAGCCGCTCATCTGCAAGTCGGTGAACGACCCGGCGATGCCGTCATAGAGCACAGGGCCGGTCTGGTCGGTGGTACACAGCCCCTCCCAAAGCACCTTCGTGGCCACGGGGTTCTTTGGCAGCGTCACCTCAACGCCTATGTGTCCGTCCTTCCAACGGCCGTACTGCCATGTAAGCTGCGAGTGGTCGTCATAAAAATGCTCGTAATACAGGCGCGCCTTCCACGTCTTCGCCTCGTAGTTGAGCGCGAAGTTCCAGCTGCCGGTGTGGTTGCCGTCGATATTCTCAACCGTGCCTTCCTGGATGGGGATTAACGCCTTGAAAAAGTCTTTTATGCCGCTGGGCATGTCGGCGACGAGCGTCGGCGAGCCTCCGGCCTGCTTCTTCCACAGGCTTCCGCCGAAATGCGCCGTCTCAAGCATGCCTATTTCCATCGTCAAAGGAAACTTCTCGGCGTTGCCCACGCGGAACATCATCGACTTGGTATGGTAGATTACGTTCTTTGAAAAGTTTTCGCCTGCGGTCACAAAGTTCTCGCGCCAGCGTCCGTCGGTCAGCAGTCCGTAGCCGATATGTCCCTTCACGCCGAGCCAGCCCTTGGTAAACGGCACGTCCCAGTAGTCTTTCACCTCGAGCCTTACCTGCGGAATGGGCCGCGCGTTAGGGCCTTCCACCATCGAGCCGCTCGACAGGCGGTCGTCCTTGCCCAACGGGAAAGAGCCGCGCTCCTTGGCTCCGACGCTCAACGTCAACGCCTTCCACGACAGGTCGGCATACGCCTGCTGCACAAAGAACGGCGCTTCGAGGTCTATGCCCCCGGCCAGGTCAAGCCCGGCCTGCAAGCTCCAGCCCCGGCCGAAGCGCGTACCGTACTGCACCCCGGCGCGCAGGTATCCGCTCTGCGGCCTCTCCGACGACAGTCCGTAGCGGTTGGCCGTAAACCAAAGCGGCGCATACTTGCCCGACGAAGCGTTGGCCGACAGCTCCACCTCATAGCGCAGCGAGTCGCCCTCGGCCCTCGCCTGCATGAAGCACGGCAACAACGCGGCGGCCAGCAAAATCCTGATAGTCTTCATCTTAAGTATATAATAAATGTATAACAGGCGGCGGAAACCGTGCCGCCATAAGCCTAATTCTGCGTTGCAAAAGTACAACAAAAATCCCGTCCGCTGAAATTATAACAATGAAAAGTAAACCGCCGCACTGCGAAAGGCGGTCTTTCGCACTGCAAAAGACCGTCAATCACACGCTAAAAGGCCGTCTTTTACAACGCAAAATACGGCCTTTTGCAACACATTGAATATCAATGCGTTACGCTGAAGGCAACAAGGAAGGATGAATAAAAGCGCCTTACGTACCTTGGCAAGCAAGGCCGTAAGGCGCCGGCATTATACGACAAAAAGCTCTTTCTGTGCAAATAGCCTGTCAAATGGCGGTCATTCGCCCATGCGGAAGTCGCCCACGTTGTCGTCGGTAAGCGTTATTTCCTCTATGCGGCTTGTGCAGACGCCCTTCTGCGGACATTGGCTGCTCACGCCGAGATGTATTTCAGCCGGATAATTGTTCTTGTAAAGGCGCACCATGTGCCATTCCTTATTGTCAAGCGAATAATAGCTTGCTATGGTCTTCGTGTCAGACGATATTTTGAGGTACACCGAGTTGGCCGTTATTTTGTCGTGGTTGTTGTCGTCAGACGTGCCCTGCGTCCTTACGGACACTATGCGGTGGTTGCCGTATTCGTCCTGCTCGAAGGCTAGTTTCTGCCAAAGCGTGTCGTTGACATAGACAAACAGGTCGGCGGCGTTGTACAGCCCGTACTCCGTGAAGCCGGGAGTCACCTTGGCGGTAAACGTGAACGGCTTGGTATTGTCAGTAGGTACGAGCAGTACGGGCAGCGTGTTGTTGGAGAGCTTGCCGCCGTCGGGGTCGTTGAAATAGTCGCGCCCCTGTGTTCCGCGGAACTCAAGCACGCCTCCATCGAGCACCTTTACGCACGTGTCGGCACCGTTGACCATCTTCGTGAACGCCACATCGCCCACCCTTACGTCGCAATCCTTGATTTTACCGTTCACCGTTATGCTGTCAGCCTGCGTCTCAACGTCATTGGCGGCACCGCCCTTCGGCTGGCAGGCGGCCAGCAATACGCCGCCCAAAACGGCGGCAATGCAAATAAAATTAGCTTTCATCACTTAAATCGTTTATAATTAATAACTTTGCCGCAAAGTTAAACATAAAAGCCATGCGGCGCAATGGTGATTAATAACCAAATTCAACATGGACGAACAGGAACGGCAACTTAAACGGATGCTTACGGGGCAACGCTTCCACGCCGACGGCAACCGGGAGCGTATGTTGGAAGCGGCCAAGGCTCTGGCAGGGGGATATGCCATGGCGACTGACGGCATAGCCGTGCTGTCAGACTTCCAGAACAGCGTCAGGCACATATTCTCCGGGCGTTTCGGACGCACTCTCGGACTGCCCGAATATATGGAGAACAACGACTCGGCGTTCGAGCGCGAGGTGTTCGACAACATCCCCCACGAGGAACTTTTGGAGCGGCACATTCTCGAACTGCGCTTCTTCAACCACCTGAAAACCGTCCCCACGGACAAAAAGACCGAATACGTGGCATCATGCCTGATACACTTCCGAAGGGATGACGCCGCGCCTACGCCCATACTCCACACAACACGCTACCTGCACTGCCAGCCCGACGGCTGCGTGAGCCTCGGCCTCTGCACATACGTGTCGATGCCTTTGGCCGACGGCAACATGGACGGCTGCATAATGAACGCATGCACGGGAGAGGCCGTAAAGCCGGAACTTTACGGACAATGCGACGGCAAGATGATAAGCGGCAGGCAGGCGGAGATACTATCGCTGCTGGCCAAAGGCTACGGCAGCAAGCAGATAGCCGACAGGCTGAACATATCGATACACACCGTAAGCCGCCACCGCCAAGACATCCTCTCGCGGCTGAACGTAACCAACACCACAGCCGCCGTGGAGATAGCAATACGCATGAGGCTGATTTGACGAGAGTATTCAATGTGAAGGCCAACGGCCTGCAAAATGCCTGTAGCTGACTGGCATAATGCAGACATGTGGGTCATCCGCAAATCTGTTGGATGGCATCAAGTTCTTTAACCAGGCTGTCGGTAATTGTCATGCCGCACTTCGATGCGGCATCCAGTGTATGCAGCTTGTGTGATTTGTCATGTAAGTAGTTTTATGGATGCCGCATCGAAGTGCGGCATGACAATTACCAACAGCCTGGATTGCAGAAGGATGTGAACAGGCAATACTCTTAAGAACCATCCAAACAAACTGCGGATGAAACAGACATGTGGTCTTTCGCATTGCAAAAGGCCATCTTTTACCGTCTAAAAGGCCGTCTTTTGCATTGTAAAAGACGGTCTTTCGCAACGCATTGGGTATCAAGACGTTACACAGGCGGCATTCAACGGTCGGCTACGCGCCTGCAAGCAGCGCACAAAATAGGGCGGAAAAGTGGCGTAAAAAAGCTCTACGCGATGCGTTAAAACGGCACAAAACGGATAAAAAAGTATAAAAACGGGGCGTGATTTGTCACATTTCCTTCATCTGAAACGTTATCACCAATAACAGCGACAAAGTATTTTACAATATGAGAAGCAGACTTTTTACAGCATTAACAGCCCTGCTGCTCGCCGTCGCCGTCGGCACGGCACGGACGCAAGAGACGGGCTTAAGCAAGTACCGCGGCGTATGGGCGGGGATGAAAAGCGAGGCGGTGTTTACCGACTCGGTGATGATGTACTTCCACAGGGACACCCTTTCGGGCACAGGTTACGGCGCGCTGCGTGTCCCCTCGCGCGGAATTGACATGCTGACGACGTTCGCCAAGGACACAATAACGTTTGGCAAGACGCCCGACTACCGCATCCACGCCACTCCCGGCGGCGCACTCTGCATCGGTAACGACACCCTGAAGAAGGTGGAGAGCATCGACATCACGCAGCCTTACGACATGCCGCAGGCCACAACCAAGCTGGACATAGGCCGCTGCCTGCAAGAGTGGCAGTTAGGAACGGTGGTCAACACCAGCGGCAACAGCGTGCAGGTAATGGTAGGAACGAACCGCAACTCGTTCATGTACAACGTCGGCGGAGGCATGGTTTACCTGCGCGCGGCGGCCATGTTGCAGTGCAACGAAGGCTCGCTGTTCATCCAGAACATACGCATGATGAAGAACCCGAACACGGGCGAACGCTCGAACATCTTTTTCTACGACAGCCACGAGTTCCTGACAAACCTGCCCGCAATCGACATCTCGAAGTTTGACCCTACGCGCTGCGTCTTCGCCGGCGACGGGTTCATCTATTGGTCGCTGCTTAGCCACACGCCTGACGAAATAAAACTGAACGGCTGCGGCGAGACGTACACGTTCACACGGCCACGCAAGGACGAACCGGGACTGATAGAATGGCTGAAGTATGAGCCGTATAAAGCCAAGACAGTGAACGGTATTTAAGTGAAAAACGAAAAGTGAAAAGTAAAAAATCCCAACGGAGTTAAGTGAAAAACGAAAAGTGAAAAACGAAAAATACATGTGCCTTTTATTGTTGAAAGCACATTGATTTTTCACTTCTCGTTGTCACCTTTTCTCTCCAACTATTTTTCAATATGCGGTTCATCCGCAGTTTGTTTGGATGGTTGGTAAAAGTATTTACCGTTTATTGTCTTCTGCAAATCAGGCTGTCGGTAATATGTTTAGGCGGATTTGCAATCCGCCTAAATTTACTATAAGGATTTGTAACCCGCTCAAACCGCGCATCTATAAGAATATGTATATATATGAGCGGATTGCAAATCCGCAATTAAGAACCGCCGGATTGCAAATCCGGCGGAACAAATGTCTTCATTAATAAACTTTGTATGTCATCCAAACAAACTGCGGATAATTCTGAAATGCGGTCTTTCGCATTGCAAAAGGCCATCTATCGCACGCTAAAAGGCCGTGTTTTACAAGCTAAAAGGTGGCCTTTTGCTATATCGTTGAATGCCAGGGCGTTATGCAGGTGACATGTATTGTACACTGACAGACGGCAAGGCGATGCCGAGACAACCATGAAAAACCGCCAAGACAATGAACAGCAAACTGATATTTTCACTATATTTGCAAAGGCAATAGTTACAGACGGATGGTCTGACAATAACAGGGAAACACTGAATATGGACAAGTACGAATTTAAGAAAACCATGACAAAATGGGAGGTATTCGGCCTAATGATGCGCTACTTGTCGGTCGCGGCCGTAACGGTGGCTTTGGTTGCACTAAGTACCGGGCTAAGCGGGTTGTCTGAAACGGAGTGGATTATAATAGCAGTGATAGTAGTTTCGGGCGCTTGGTTGCCCATAACGTTGCTCTTTTTATGCTATTACATCTATTCTCTGTTTAAATCTGCAAGGCCGAAAAGCCGCCACGACCGCATTCTCTTATGCCTTCACGCCGCCGACGTTGTACTGATTGTAACGGCCGTATTCCTATTCTACAATACAAAACAACATTGTGATGCATTCGTAATGGAGGATTGCTATCTTGAAAACCGCGACGAGATGAGACGCATCATCAAAGAAGTAAAAACGTGGGTGCCCGACAGCGTCATGGCCGGAATCGTGTTTAAGAAAGACGGCAGCCTTGATGTTTTCACCTCAACCTACAACACAATAAACTTCAGCGACTATGACCCTCAACACGGCAGACATGCCGACGGGGAGCTTACAAAGACGGGACTTAGCAACAAGCAACTCGACTTGCTTTTCAAATGGTTGAAAGGCGTAGGCTGCCAAGGCATCTTGCTCAACTCGGCAACAGTGCCTCCGTCAACCACTTTGTATTTCCGCAGGGACACAACCGGACTGTTTTCATTCATGTTATACGACAAGCCGTTGACCGAAAAAGAAAAAGCGGATATAGATGCTCCTAATATGATACCGTTCGGCGATGTCGCCTTCCGTTACGAGCCAAGCAACAAAAGGGACAAGACGTTTCCCAAGAAAGCCGAATTTATGAAAGCACAGGGAAGGAAAGTGAAAAATCTGAACGGATTTAAGTGAAGAGTGAAGAATTAATGTGCCTTTGATGGATTAAAACATTTGAATTCTTCACTCTTCGTTCTTCACTCTTCACTTAAACCTCTTCCTTCCCATTAAAGAACACCTTTTTTATAATAGGCGACGTGTAGGCATAAGGTATGTAGTTGACTGACGGGATAGGCTCGGTAATGAAGAAGTTGGCGGCCTTGCCCGGCGTGATTGAGCCGTATTCGCCGCTCAACCCCATAGCGTAAGCGGCGTTGAGCGTGGCTGCGTTGATGGCCTCTTGCGGCAAAAGGCGCATCTTGATGCAGGCCAGCGAGACTACAAACTTCATGTCGCCGGAGGGCGTCGAGCCTGGGTTGTAGTCGCTTGCAACGGCTACGCCGAGACCATAATCTATCATCTTGCGCACCGGGGCGTATGGCATGTTGAGGAAGAACGACGTGCCCGGCAGCACGGTCGGCATCGTCGCGCTGTCCTTCAGGATGGCGAACTCGCTCTCGGGCATGTTCTCCAAGTGGTCTACCGACAGCGCGCCATGCTTCACGGCGACGGGAAGTCCGCCCGTGGCGGCCAGCTCGTCAACGTGGATTTTGGGCTTCAAGCCCCACCGCGCGGCGGCTTCGAGTATGCGGTAGGTGTCCTCGGGCGTGAAAAAACCTTCGTCGCAGAACACGTCTACGTAGTCGGCCAGCCGCTCGCGGCCAACCTCGGGCAGCATCTCTGATATGATAAGGTTGACGTATTCATCGTGTCCGTACTGCCTCCCGACGGCGTGCGCACCGAGGAATGTCGATACTACGCGCATCGGCACGCTCTCTTTCAGGCGTTGGATGACGCGCAGCATCTTCATCTCGTCTGCCGTATTAAGTCCGTAGCCGCTCTTTATTTCGATGCAACCCGTGCCCTTGCGCATTATTTCCTGCGCACGGCGGAGGACTTGGCGGTAGAGTTCGTCTTCTGAAAGGGTGTGCAGCAGGTCGGCCGAATTGAGTATTCCGCCGCCCCGACGGGCTATTTCGGCATAACTCAAGCCCATGATTTTATCGACAAACTCGCCCTCGCGGCTGCCTGCGTAGACGATGTGCGTGTGCGGGTCGCACCACGACGGCAGAACCGTTCCGCCCTGCGCGCTGACCTCTTCGTCAACGCTGAAACCGCAGGAAGGAATGTCCTGCATCCTGCCAAACGCCGAGAACTTGCCATCCTCGACAAGAAGCCAGGCATCAGAGAGCGTGCGGAGGCTCTTCATCTCCGCCCCTTGCAGGCGTAAAACGCCCTCGTCGGCAATGCCGGCGAGGGTCTTTATGTTAGTTACAAGCAGGCGCATTGTTCTCAAGGAAGTCTATTGAACGTTTTATGTAAGGATACATCACCTCGTCGTTCACTATGAACGGCACCTTCTCTCGGTATGCCTTAAAGACGCGCTGGATGGCCGGTGACGACTTCAACGGGCGACGGAACTCGAGTGCCTGGGCGGCGTTGAACAGCTCGATGGCGAGCACGCGCTCAGTGTTGAGCACCACCTTATATAACTTAATGGCTGCGTTCGCACCCATGCTTACGTGGTCTTCCTGTCCCTGACTTGACGGAATGCTGTCTACCGAAGACGGGGTGCAGAGGCTCTTGTTGAGGCTTACCACCGAAGCGGCTGTATACTGGGTTATCATGAAACCGCTGTTCACGCCCGGATTAGCCACGAGGAAGCTCGGCAGACCGCGCGTGCCGGAGACAAGTTTGTATATTCGACGCTCCGAAATGTTGGCAAGCTCGCTCACGGCAATGGCGAGGAAGTCCATCGGCAGCGCAATCGGCTCGCCGTGGAAGTTGCCGGCGGAGATTACAAGGTCATCATCAGGACACACGGTGGGGTTGTCCGTGGCAGAGTTTATTTCCGTATCGATGACTGAACGGACATAATCCAGCGTGTCCTTCATCGCTCCGTGAACCTGCGGAACACAGCGGAAGGAGTACGGGTCTTGCACATACGACTTCGGTTTTTCCACAATCTCGCTGCCTTCAAGCAACTCGCGCATACGCCGTGCCGTCTCAATCTGTCCCTTGTGGGGGCGAACCTGGTGCACTGCGTCGGTAAACGGCTCTACAAGTCCGCAGTAAGCGTCCAACGACATAGCGGCTATTACGTCGGCCCAGTCGCTCAAACGCTGGCTGTTCAAGATGGCCCAGACGGCAAACGCGCCCATGTTCTGCGTACCGTTGAGCAGGGCAAGACCTTCCTTCGACGCCAGTTGGATTGGTTTCCAGCCGTTTTTCCTAAGCACTTCCGCGCCCGTCATCACCTTGCCTTTATACTCCGCCTCGCCCAGTCCGACAAGAGGAAGGCACAGATGAGCCAACGGCACGAGGTCGCCCGACGCTCCGAGAGAGCCTTGCATGTAGACAACCGGGTAAACATCGTTGTTGAAGAAGTCGACAAGACGCTCCACCGTATCGAGCTTGCAGCCTGAATATCCGTAGCTTAATGACTGGATTTTCAGCAGCATCATTATTTTCACAATCTCATTGGGCACGCGGTCGCCCGTGCCGCAGGCGTGAGACATCATCAGGTTGATTTGCAACTGGGCAAGATGGTCCTTGCCTATCGACACGTTACAGAGCGAGCCGAAGCCCGTGGTTACTCCGTAAATAGGAGTCTTTGTCTCGGCAATTTTCTTGTCAAGATACTCACGGCAGCGCACAATACGTTGCTTCGCGTCGTCGCTCAGCTCGATTTTATAACCGTTTTTGATTATTTCGCCGATGCGCTCGATTGTCAGATGCTCGGCTGATATTTGGTGAACCATGTTGTTATTACATTTAAATACCCTCCCCAACCCTCCCGAAGTGAGGGCTTTCAATACCTTAATTATAATATAAAAGACATATTAAGCTCCCTCCCTTCGGGAGGGTTGGGGTGGGTATTGATTAATAAATATTCTCTATAACGTCGTCCTCCACGATGTTTGGCATCGTCACTTTAAGCCCCGGAGTACGCTCCATCTCGCGCACGATGCTGTGCATAGAGCCCTCGTTACGCGCCCAACTGCGGCGTGCTATGCCGTTATTCACATCCCAGAAGAGCATCTCGCGGATGTGGCGTGCACTGTCTTCGCCGCCGTCAATCATCATGCCGAAGCCGCCGTTGATGACCTCTCCCCAGCCTACTCCACCTCCGTTGTGGAGCGAAACCCAAGTTGCGCCGCGGAAAGAGTCGCCGATTACGTTCTGCACAGCCATGTCGGCGCAGAACTGCGAGCCGTCGTATATGTTGCTGGTCTCGCGGAACGGCGAGTCAGTTCCTGACACATCATGATGGTCGCGGCCAAGAACGACTGGACGGGTGATTTCCCCACGCTTGATGGCTTCATTGAAAGCAAGGGCTATTTTGGTGCGTCCTTCTGCATCGGCGTAAAGTATTCGCGCCTGCGAACCTACCACGAGGTGGTTGCGTCCGGCCTCTTTTATCCAGTGGATGTTGTCGTCCATCTGCCCTATTATTTCGTCGGGCGCGGTCTTCTTGATTTCCTCCAACACCTCGGCAGCTATGCGGTCGGTCGCTTCGAGGTCCTTCGGGTCGCCTGAAGTGCAGACCCAACGGAACGGGCCGAAGCCGTAGTCGAAGAACATCGGACCCATGATGTCCTGCACGTATGACGGATAACGGAACTTGCCGTCTGCTCCCATGATGTCAGCCCCGGCACGTTCAGACTGGAGAAGGAAGGCGTTGCCGTAGTCGAAGAAGTACATTCCGCGCTCCGTCAGTTTGTTGATTGCGGCCACCTGGCGGCGCAATGAAGCCTGCACACGCTTGCGGAACTCGTCCGGGTCGTCGGCCATCATCTTCTTTGACTCCTCCAACGTCATGCCGACAGGATAGTAACCGCCAGCCCAAGGGTTGTGAAGTGAAGTCTGGTCGCTGCCCAAATCCACCTTGATACCTTCCTCGGCGAGGCGTTCCCACAGGTCAACCACGTTGCCGACATAAGCCATCGACACCGTTTTTTTCTCTTCAACGGCCTTGCGGACGGAAGGAATAAGCTCGTCAAGGCTCGTGTGAAGTTCGTCAACCCAGCCTTGGTCGTAGCGCTTCTGGGCTGCAAGCGGATTGATTTCGGCCACAACACTCACCACTCCGGCTATGTTACCTGCCTTCGGCTGTGCGCCAGACATGCCGCCAAGACCCGACGATACGAAGAGCATACCGTGTATATCCTTGCGTCCGGGCTGCTTCTTCAGCTGCATACGGGCGGCGTTCATCACGGTGATGGTAGTGCCGTGGACGATGCCCTGCGGCCCGATGTACATGTAAGAGCCGGCCGTCATCTGGCCGTACTGGCTCACTCCGAGGGCGTTCATGCGCTCCCAGTCGTCAGGCTTGGAGTAGTTTGGTATTACCATACCGTTTGTAACGACCACTCGCGGAGCGTTCTTGTGCGACGGGAAGAGGCCGAGCGGATGGCCGGAATACATCACGAGGGTCTGCTCGTCGGTCATTTCGCTAAGGTATTTCATCGTCAGTCGGTACTGCGCCCAGTTCTGGAAGATGGCCCCGTTGCCGCCGTAGATGATGAGCTCGTGCGGATGTTGCGCCACGGCCGGGTTCAAGTTGTTCTGTATCATCAGCATGATGGCCGCCGCCTGGAGCGACTTGTGCGGATATTCGTCAATCGGACGGGCGTACATCTCGTACCTCGGACGGAAGCGGTACATGTAAATGCGGCCGTACTTCTCCAGCTCTTCGGCGAATTCCGGCGCCAGCGTTGCGTGGAACTTCTTGGGGAAATACCTCAAGGCGTTGCGCAACGCCAGCTTCTTCTCTTCCTTTGTAAGTATGTCCTTGCGCTTGGGCGCATGGTTGATTGCGGTGTCGTATGGCATCGGTTCGGGCAACACGTCGGGAATACCCTCTACTAATTCATAATTCATAATTCACAATTCATAATTAAGGCTTACGCCATTGTTAATACTATAAAACTTAAACAGCAATCCACAAATCATTTTCCTTAATCCATAATCGGTTCGCTTGCACTTTAACAATCCAATTATGAATTGTGAATTATGAATTATGAATTACATTTTCAACTATTGTCATAATTTCCTTTTCCGCCTTGTCGGCCTCGGCCATAAGCCTGTCGGCTTCTGAAACAAGCGCTTCCGCCTGCGCCTTGTCCTTCAAGGAAGAGGCGTTGATTTTGACGTTCAGCCCGGCACCGAGCACCGCCGCGCGTGCGGCAAGCGCACCAACACCTGCGTCGGAGACGCTTGCAGGATTGCCTGTCTCGGCCATCGCACGGCAGATTTCAAACGCCTGGAACGACGTTTTCATGGTTTCCAGCGGCACTTGGGCGGCAAACAGCGTCGCGCTTTGTATGGCCTCAGAGCGCAGACGCTTGTCCTCGTCTGTGCTCTTGGGCATGGAGAAGGCGGCCATTATGCGGTTAAATGCCTCTGTGTCCTCATCGACGAGGTGCAAGAGTTCTGTTTCAAGCTCAACGCCCTTGTCGGCCCAGCGGCTGAACTCTTCCCAGCGGTCGTCCCATCCGGGCTTGTGTGCGGAAAGATTGGCCACCATCGTGCCCAGCGCCGCACCCAAAGCGCCCATGTAAGCGGCCACCGAACCGCCGCCGGGAGCAAGCGACTCGCGCAGCGTCTCGTCGGCAAAACCTTTCACGGTGAGTGCCGTCAGCTTGTCTGAAGAGCCGTTTTCAGCGTCGAGCATATACTCGATAACCTTCTCTTCGGGCACGAACGGGCGCAGGTCGTCAAGCCCCATTGACTTTATGGCTATGTTCAATACGTCTTCCTTGGGTATGCCGGTAGAGCGTTGCTGCTTGCGCAGGAAGTGTTTTCCGGCGTCTATAACGGCGCGCTCTGGCACCAATCCCACGATTTCCGTGCCTGTAACGCGCAGGCCGCGTGCCTGCGCCGCGCGGCTAACCTCGTCGAAAGCGGCGTGCAGCGGAGTGGCGTTCATGTCGGTGATGTTCATCGACACCTGTGCTATGCCGTATTCCTTGATGAACCATCCGATGGCTTTCGTGCCCTTGAGCGTGCCCGGACGCATCACGGTACGCCCGTTTTTGTCCTTCTTTATTTCGCCTGTTATGGGGTTGCCTATGCGCTCCGGGCGGCCCTTCTCGCGCACGTCGAAAGCTATAGCATTGGCGCGGCGCGTAGACGTAGTATTGAGATTGAAGTTCACGGCAATCAGGAAGTCACGCGCACCGACGGCAGTACAGCCTGTGCGAGCCACGCCCTCGTCAAACGGACGCGCGCCGAAGTCGGGCTGTTCTGCCTCGCCCGTCATCCTCTCGGGCAACGCCTCGTATTCGCCCTTGCGGCAGACTGCCAGGTTCTTGCGCTCCGGCCGCAGCGCGGCAGCCTCGTAGCAGTAGCACGGTATGCTTAATTCATCAGCTATGCGCCGGGCCAGCTTGCGCGCCAGCTCGGCACACTCTTCCAGCGTTATGCCGCTTACGGGCACGAGCGGAAGCACGTCTGTCGCCCCCATGCGCGGATGGGCGCCGTGGTGGCGGCGCATGTCAATCACTTCGCCGGCCTTCTTCACGGCCTTGAAAGCCGCCTCGACCACCGCCTCGGGGCTGCCAACGAAGGTCACCACAGTGCGGTTGGTCGCCTCGCCCGGGTCAACATCGAGCAGCTTTACACCTTCAGACGCCTCGATGACGTCAGTGATTTGCTTGATTACAGCCTTGTCGCGCCCCTCGCTGAAGTTGGGCACACACTCTACAATCTGCCTTGTCTTTGCCATAGCATTAAATCTGATAACTGTTAGCTTTTAATAATATAAGGTGTGGCGGAATGTCGACCGCCCGGCCAACGCCTGCAAACAGCACCCTATCCAAACTGCAAAGATAGCGCATTTGTACAAAAACAGCAAGAAAAAACGGTGAAAAATGCCTGCCCGCAACAAAGCATAATGACAGCGCGGAACGCCGTTTTTAACAGTGAAACGCTGGCTGTGGGGCGAATACTGACGGCAAACCGCTGCCGGGCTGACAAAAAGCAGTCAATCCGCAGTTTGACAGAACAAATGCGAAAGATGGTCTTTCGCATTCCAAAAGACCGTCTTTTACACGCCAAAAGGCCGTCTTTTGCACGCTAAAAGGCCGTCTTTTAGAAACCAAAAAGCCGCATGCTTCCAACCGCCTGATTGCCAGACAGTTAGAAACCGGCCATACAGGCCGCCGCTTCAACTGGCAATATTGCATGCAAAACGGCGGCGGAAACGGACTATGCAAATGCAGGAAATGCTGCCAGGCTGCGCCTCGGAAATGAAAATAAAACCTCGTTTCATTCGTTTTTATTTTGCATTTCGCTCGGCTTGCACTATCTTTGCAGACAAAAACAACCGTAACGCATGAAACGCCGGTATTCGTTCTGGAAATTCGTCAGCCGCAGGAAATACCTCATTGTGTCCGTACTGGGCATCGCAATCATAGGCTTCATAGGTGAAAACAGCATCATGAAGCACGTGCAGAACCGCATGCTCATACGCGAAATGAAAAAGGAAATAAACGACTACAACACGCAGTACGAGAAAGACGAACGCACCCTGAAGGAACTGCAACGCAACCCAAAGGCCATAACGAAGATTGCACGCGAAAGGTATTTCATGAAAGCCGACGACGAAGACATATTCGTACTAAGCGACGACAACAAACAACAAGAAGACGACAATGAGACAACTAAGTAAGGCGCAGGCGCTGACTATGGTTTTGGGCGCATTCCTCATGGTGGCAGGCGCAGGCATTTACGTGTTCAGCGCGCACGCCGTGGCCGCGTGGCTGTTCGCCGCAGGCGCGGTGGCTTTCGCCGCAATGCAGCTCAAGCAGACATACAACGGGCGCAACACCGCCATCAGGCGTTTGCGCAAAATAATGTCAGTAAGCGACGCCATGTTCATACTTGCTGCAGCACTGATGCTCGAAAACACCTACAACACGCTGCTGCCGCTGTTCGTGAAGTACATACCCGACGGATATTACCACTACCTTACTTATATACATAACAACTGGGTGGTGGTGCTCCTCATAGCCGCCATACTCGAAATCTACACCACACACCGCATATCCAGCGAACTCCGCAAAGAAGGGCAAGCCCCTGCGAGCCAAGCGTGAAGCGGCTAAAAAAACTATAAAAGACGGCACAATTGTTTTAAATTGAATAAAAAATTTTCCATACATCGGCAATAGGTTGTACTTTTGTGCCTGCATTACAATGACACATTTATGGCAAAGACTCTTTACGCATTGCTCGCTTTGCTGGCGTTCGCGTCATGCGCAAGCACATATAACATAGAAGGCTCGTCAAACGTTCCGACACTCGACGGCAGGATGCTTTACCTGAAAGCCTATGACGGAACCGACCTGAAGGACATCGACTCGTGCGACATCGTGCACGGGGAGTTCCACTTCACGGGCACACTTGACTCCACAAAGCTTGCCACATTGTTCATGGACGACGAAGGACTGATGCCCGTAGTGCTCGAAAAAGGTGAAATTTCAATCAAAATAGACAATACACAACAGAAGGTAAGCGGCACGCCGCTGAACGAAAAACTGTTTGTATTCATAGAAAAATACAAGCAACTGGAAAACGAAGTCAACGAGCTCGGCCACCTGCAAAGCCAGGCAATAATGGACGGCAAGGACTTGAACGAGGTGAACATGCAGCTGGCCGAAAAGGCAAGCCGCATAGCCGAACGTGAAGACAAGCTCGTAACGTCGTTCATAGTGGAGAACTTCGACAACGTGCTCGGCCCCGGAGTGTTCTTCATGATGACCGCCAGCCACCGCTACCCGGAACTCTCGCCGTGGATAGAAGACATCATGAGCAAGGCTACGGACAAGTTCAAGAACGACCCATACGTCAGCGACTATTACCGCAAGGCACAACAGAACCAGGCCATAATGAACGGTACGGCCATACCGGGCGACATCAACACCCAACCGGGAGACGTGCCCACGCCCAACCAACTGGCTGCTCCCGGACTGGCAGGCAACGACTCCGTGGCCTCGACAACAGGCGACTGACGCACCTGAAGCCATGCGGCTGCACATACACAAGTCATGAAATCACTGATAAAGAACGCTACAATCGTAAACGAAGGCAAGGCGTTTAACGGTTCAATCGTCATTGACGGCGATTGCATAGCAGACATATTGAAAGGAAACGATACACCCCGTGGACAGTTTGACGACAACGTCGACGCCACGGGGTGCTTCGTCTTGCCCGGCATTATAGACGACCACGTACACTTCAGAGAGCCTGGCCTTACGGCGAAAGCCGACATAAGGAGCGAAAGCCGGGCGGCGGCGTATGGCGGAGTGACGACGTATTTCGACATGCCCAACACCGTGCCGCAGACCACCACGCCGCTCGCACTCGAAGTGAAACGCGCCATCGCCGCACGCGACAGCCACGTAAACTACTCCTTCTTCTACGGGGCTACCAATACAAACGCCGACACATTCAGCCAGCTTGACATCCACCGCATACCCGGAATAAAGCTGTTCATGGGTTCGTCTACGGGCAACATGCTCGTAGACCGCGCCGAGGCGCTCGACAAAATATTCGCCACGGCCACCGTTCCAGTCATGGCTCACTGCGAGGACACCGGCATAATAAACGACAACATGCGCCGCGCCAAGGAGCTGTACGGCGACGACCCCGACGTAACACGCCATCCCGAAATCCGCAGCGAAGAGGCTTGTTACCGCTCGACAGAGCTTGCCGTGAGGCTCGCAAGGAAACATGGCGCACGCCTGCATGTGGCCCATGTAACCACGGCACGCGAACTTTCGCTCTTCGAGCCGTGGACTGACACCATGCCAAGCATCACCGCCGAGGCGGTAATAGCCCACCTTTTCTTCTGTGACAAGGACTATGCAAGGCTCGGAACGCTCATCAAATGCAACCCAGCCGTCAAGTCGGAAGCCGACAGGGAGGCGTTGCGCCGCGCCCTGACAGACGGCCGTATAGCCGTCATTGGGACAGACCATGCGCCGCATCAGCCGGCCGACAAGCAGGGAGGATGCGCCAAAGCGGCGTCAGGCATGCCGATGCTCCAGTTCTCGCTTGTCGCCATGCTTGAGCTTGTCGACCGCGGCGTGCTGACCATCGAGCGTGTGGCAGAGCTTATGTGCCACCGTCCGGCGCAGCTGTTCGATATCCGCCAGCGCGGATTCATACGCAAAGGGTACAAGGCCGACTTGGCCGTTGTGCGCCCGAACGCGCCCTGGACGGTGACAGAAGACTGCATACAGAGCAAGTGCGGATGGTCTCCGATGACTGGACACACGTTCAACTGGCGCGTGGAACACACCTTCTGCAACGGCCGCCACATACTCGACAACGGCCGTTTCGACGCTTCCTGCCGCGGCGAGGAAGTACTTTTCAGATAGAGGAAAAGGTCAGAAGGCGAGGAAGTAAGAAGGTGAGAAACCGCATAACCATAATACCGTACAACCGTATAACCGCACAACCGCATAACCGTAAACATCAATGATAGCACGCATCTTCATATACCTGCTCCTGTTCATCACCCTGCCCGACTATTATCTGGACCGACGCTTCCTGCGAAAGCGCACCCGTTACCTGTGGTGGCAGCGCGTATTGTGGTGGCTGCCGGGAGCATTCATGTTCTTTTACACCATCTTCCTTGCAACGAGACGCAACTTCGCACCCGACAATTTGTTGCTGTTGCACCTGTACTTCCTGCTCTTCGGCATAATGATAGTGCCCAAATTCCTGTTCTCGCTTTGCGCGTTTCTCGGCAGGGCGCACTGCAAATACCATCACACACGCAACAACTGGGGAATCTTGGTGGGGCTTGTACTCGGCTTCGGAGCTGTCATCGCCGTTGCGTATGGCGGCACATGGGGCTTCAGGAAGGTTGAGGTAAGGCAAGAGACGTTCACATCCGCCGACCTGCCAAAGGCTTTCGACGGCTACAAAATCGTGCATTTCAGCGACGCACACATGGGCACTTACGGCAGCAGCTACGCCGACATACCCGAAAAAGTGGTAAACCTTATCAACGCACAGCAGGCTGACATGGTGGTGTTTACCGGCGACTTGCAGAACATGGAGCCGAAAGAGCTTTACCCGTTCATGCAGACTTTAAGCAGCATCAAGGCCAAGGACGGCGTATTCAGCGTGCTCGGCAACCATGACTACTCTATGTACATAGACGCGGAGAGCGCTACCAAGGTGGCAAACGAGCACGAACTAATCAGCCTTCAGCGGCAACTTGGCTGGGACTTGCTGCTTAACGAGCACCGCACAATACGGCGCGGCGGCGACTCAATCGTGGTTGCCGGAATGGAGAACGACGGCGGAAAACGCTTCCCGAAGAAAGGAGACATCGGCAAGACGCTCGCCGGAGTGCAGCCCGAAGCGTTCGTCCTGATGCTCCAACACGACCCTTCGTCATGGCGTCGCACCATACTTCCCAAGAGCAACGCCCAGCTTACGCTAAGCGGACACACACATGCAGGACAGCTAAAAGTGTTCGGATGGTCGCCGGCGGCCATCAATTATAAGGAGTGGGGCGGCATGTACAACGAAGGCGGACGCGCAATCAACGTGTCATACGGCGTGGGAGGCTTCATTCCTTTCCGCCTCGGAGCAAGCAACGAGATAGTGGTGATAACCCTGAAGAGTGGAAACAAACAAACTGACATCAACCAAACACCCAACTGACAGCCACCCCAACCCTCCCAAAGGGAGGGAGCTTGAAATGCTTTCGCTAAATAATATAAAAGCTGGCACTGATAGAAACTATCTATGCCAGCTCTTATTTTAATAATAAAAGGTAATCAAGCTCCCTCCCTTCGGGAGGGTTGGGGTGGGTGTCAGGTTCTGTTTTGGGCGGTGTCAGTTTGACTTATACTTTTCGTCCAGTCCGCTTTCAATCACCTTACGGCTCTCTTCCATCAGCCGGGCGACGTTCTCCGCGCCCTGCGACTGCGGATAGATGGGCGCGTGGATGGTAAGCGTGAGATTGCGGCGGTGCACCCAGTACCACTTGCTCGTGCGCGGCATGACATCGAACGAACCGTTGATTGTCAGCGGAACGACGGGCAGTTGCAGTTCATCGGCCAGCACGAACGCGCCACGCTTGAACTTGCCGATGCGTCCGTCATAAGTGCGAGAGCCTTCGGGGAAGACCACAAGGCTCATGCCGTGCTTCAACGTGGCGCGCGCCTGGTCGTAAGTAGCCATCATCTTAGCCGGGTTACGGCGGTCGACGAATATGTGGTGCGACTTCTCGCAGGCATATCCCACGAACGGAATTTTACGCAGCTGCTGCTTCATCATCCACTTGAAGTTGCGGTGCAGGTGGCCGAAGATGAGGAAAATGTCGAACGCTCCCTGGTGGTTGCTAACGAACACGTATGACTCTCCATGCTTCAAGTTCTCCCTTCCCGTGACTTTCACCGGCAGGAACAGCACCCCTAACACCCACTTCGACCATATTACAGGGGGATAATAGCCCCAAAAGTGGCCGTTGCCGAGGATGCACCCCACGCTCGTTGTCAGCGCGGTAAGCAGCGTAAGGACGATGATTATCGGCAGTGCGATGACGATTTGGTAAATGCGGTAGATATAATTCATAATTCAAATGAAACCCACCCCTGCTCTCCCCAAGGGAGGGAGTAGTATTACCAGGTGCGAGTGATTAGTTATATTGTTGTTCTTCTTTTATTAACATGCAATCAAAGCATACCACGCTCCCTCCCTTCGGGAGGGCGGGGTGGGTATTATATCTTCGGGTACTTCCTCGTCCAGCCGTCCCAGCGCAGGCGCATAACGCCGAAAAAGGCTTCGCCGAAGATGCCGCCGCTCATCTTTGATACGCCTTCGCGGCGGTTTACGAAGATTACGGGCACTTCCTTTATTTTGAAGCCGATTTTGTACGCCGTGTACTTCATCTCTATTTGGAAGGCGTACCCCTTGAAGCGTATTTTGTCAAGCTCGATTGTCTCGAGCACGCGGCGGCGGTAACACTTGAAGCCGGCGGTAGTGTCGTGCACCTTGAAGCCCGTCACCAGGCGGACGTACTGCGACGCGAAGTAGCTCATCAGCACGCGCCCTATGGGCCAGTTAACCACGTTCACGCCGCTGACGTAGCGCGAACCGATGGCAACATCGTACCCTTCGTCGTGGCAGGCGGCGTAGAGGCGCGGCAGGTCGTTGGGGTCGTGGCTGAAGTCGGCGTCCATCTCAAAGATGTAGTCGTAGCCGTGGGCCAACGCCCACTTGAAACCAGTGATGTAGGCCGTGCCCAGTCCCTGCTTGCCTGCACGCTCGATGATGTGCAGGCGGCCGCCGAACTCGCTGTCTATGAGGCCGTGTACGATGGCGGCGGTGCCGTCCGGCGAACCGTCGTCAATCACAAGGATGTGGAAACACTTTTCCAACGAGAACACCGCGCGTATTATTTTCTCGATGTTTTCCTTCTCGTTGTAAGTCGGGATTATTACAATGCTGTCGCTTCCGTTCATTTTTGCCGTTTATGTTGACGCATGTTTATGTAGTGCAAAAATAGTGTTTTTCTCACTAAAAACAACATATTATGTCCATTATTTTTGCAAACGGCGGCGCAGGCTGCCTCAAAGGAAGCCCCCACTCGACCCCGAGGATGCCACATCCAAACTTCAAGGAAGCCCCACCCGACCTCCCCGAGGGGAGGGGACAGGATTAGCGGAATTGCGAAAGGCGGTTCATCCGCAATTCTGTTGGATGAAGTAAAAGCTCTATTAATGAGAACACCCTGCTTTAATCCAAGCAGTCGGTAATTGTCATGCCGCACTCCGATGCGGCATCCAGTAAACATCCAATACGCCAAATGTTGCAGGCTGCATACACTGGATGCCGCATCGGAGTGCGGCATGACAATTACCGACTGCCTGGATTGCGGAAAGATGTGAACAGTCAATACTCTTAAGAATCATCCAAACAAACTACTGATGAACTAAAAGACCGTCTTTTGCATTCCGAAAGGCCGTCTTTTGCATTCCGAAAGGCCGTCTTTTACACGCTAAAAGGCCACCTTTCGCGATGCAAAAGGTGGCCTTTTGGAAAGTCGTTGACAGTCAACGGGTTATACGACTGTCAAGATTGGGTTACACAGCAGCCATAAACGGGGTTACAGACTGTCCTTTACGCCGTTGCCGGGGAAGTGCATCCCGGCTGTCACGAGCTTGTTTTTACGTATGTAATCGATGTATTTCGTCCTCGACTCGATGGCCTTCCGGCGGTCCATGTCAAACGAGGGGCAGATGCCGGGGTCTTGTATCTGAAGGTCGAAACCGTGCATCAGGTCGCCGACGATGAGCAGCCGCCCCATTTGATACACCGTATGACCTGGCGTGTGGCCGGGTGCGGCCAAGGGCTTGATGCCGAGCGGTAAAGTATCGGTGTACTTGAAGCAGTGCACCTTGTCGCCGTAAGCCGCCATTGCGTCGGCCGCAGCCTTGGCATTCCCGTTGCTCATGTATTTCCAATAGATGCGCTCCACCTCAGGAACGTACACCTCGGCATTTGTAAACACCGGCTTGCCGCCCTCGGTCATGCCGCCGATATGGTCGCCGTGGAAGTGGGTTATTACAAGAAAGTCTATGCTTTCGGGCTTCACGCCGATGCTGTCAAGCCGTTGTAACAGCATCCCTCCGCGCTCCGTTCCGTTGCCCGTGTCGAACAATACCTTCTTTCCCTGCGTCTCAACGAGGAAACAGCTGATTGACGACGGTACCGCCCCTTCGGGCGAGAGGCTGTCTACCTTGGTCGAGTCGGCCTCGCCGTAGAACAGCGAATTGGGCATGCGCTTGTCGCCCTCGTCGTCCATGATGGTGGTAAGCGTCAGCGAGTCAAGCTTCAGCACGGTCACTCCTTCAGGCAGCTGCGCCGCGTCCTGGGCGGCAGTAGCCTTCTTATTGCCGCATGAAACGGCCGCAAGCACGGCGGCCGACACGACAAACAGTTTTACAGTTTTTGATTTTTTCATATCCGTAAAATGCTTTTGGGTTAGTCATTGCACAAATATAGCGACAATAAACGGATATTCAAAATTTTGCAGTACCTTTGTGTCCTGTTTACAATGGACATACAAGGAATATTGGATTTGTACGCGAAGTCGCCGCAGACGGCGGCTTTGACGAAACTCATAAGTGACGACACTGTGCGCACGGCGCACATCGAGGGCGCATTGGCGTCGGCCATGCCCGTGCTGTTCGCATCGGCGGCGCGCGGCGTTGGGCGGCCATGCCTGTTCGTGCTTGACGATGCCGAGGAGGCCGGTTACTTCTACCACGACCTTACGCAGATGCTGGGCGGCGAGCGTGTGCTGTTCTTCCCCTCGTCGTACCGCCGCCAGGTGAAGTACGGCCAGCGCGACGCGGCCAACGAAATACTGCGCACCGAGGTGCTGGGAAGGATGCTTGGAGAGAGTGAAGAGTTAAGAGTTAAGAGTGAAGAATCCATTACCCAAGACGAGAAAGGGCAATCAGGACAAGTGGATTCTTCACTCTTCACTCTTCACTCTTCACTCCTTTACATAGTCACTTGCCCCGAGGCGTTGGCCGAACTCGTGGTGTCGCGCCGCAAGTTGGACGAGCGCACGGTCATCCTGGCCGCAGGCGAGACGCACGACATCGTGCAGTTGTCGCGCCAGCTGCGGCAGCTCGGCTTCAACGAGGTTGACTATGTGTATGAGCCGGGACAGTTCGCCGTGCGCGGCAGCATAATAGATGTGTTCTCGTTCAGCAGCGAATATCCGTTCCGCATCGACTTCTTCGGCGACGAAATAGACTCAATCCGCACGTTCGAGGTGCAGAGCCAGCTGTCGCGCGACAAGCGTCAGCGCATCGAAATAGTGCCCGAAGTGGCTACGCTGGTCGACGAGAAAGTGCCCTTCCTGCACTTTCTGCCCGACGATACGCTGCTCGTGGTCAAGAACTTTGTGTTCTGCCGCGAGAAAATCGACATGATTTACCGCGACGGTTTCTCGTCGCAGGCGGTGAAGGAACGCCTTGAAGGACTTACAGAGATGGAGCAGCAGGCCGCCATGAAAGAGCTTTCGGCCACCAACTCGTTCGTAACAGGGGCGCAGTTTGCCGCAGACGCGCTCAAGATGCGCCGCATTGAGTTCGGCAGCAAGCCTACAGGCACGCCCGACGCGGTGCTCCGCCTGGATGTAAGTCCGCAGCCGCTGTTCCACAAGAACTTCGACTTGCTTGCCCGTGCGCTCGAAGACTACATCCTGAAAGGCTACAAAATCTACATCCTTGCGGACAGTACGAAGCAGCACGAGAGGCTGAAAGAAATCTTTGAAAGTGAAGAGGGCAGAACGAAGAGGGCAGAATTAAATACTCAAACTAATTCTTCACTCCTCCCTCTTCACTCTTCACTACCCTTCACCGGCGTGTCGAAGACCCTGCACGAGGGCTTTGCCGACAATACGATGAAGGCCTGCTTCTTTACCGACCATCAAATCTTCGACCGCTTCCACAAGTACAGCCTGCGCTCCGACACTGCCCGTTCGGGCAAGATGGCGTTGACTATAAAGGAGCTGCAAGAGATGGAACCGGGCGACTACATCGTCCACGTAGACTTCGGCATAGGGCGTTTCGCCGGACTGGTGCGCGTCCCTTCGGGCGACAGTTACCAGGAGGTAATCCGCATTATATACCAGAACAACGACAAGGTGGACGTAAGCATCCACTCGCTTTACAAAATATCGAAGTACAAACGGCGCGACAGCGAGACGCCGCCGCGTCTCAGCACACTCGGCACCGGCGCATGGGAACGCCTGAAAGAGCGCACTAAGAAGAAGATAAAAGACATCGCCCGCGACCTTATCAAGCTCTATGCGGCGCGTCGGAAGGAACGCGGCTTCGCCTTCTCGGCCGACAACTTCATGCAGCATGAACTCGAAGCGAGCTTCATGTACGAAGATACGCCCGACCAGCTCAAGGCAACCAACGACGTGAAAGCCGACATGGAAAGCTCCCGTCCGATGGACAGGCTGGTGTGCGGAGACGTTGGTTTCGGCAAGACCGAAGTGGCGGTGCGCGCCGCTTTCAAGGCTGCGTGCGACTCAAAGCAGGTTGCCGTGCTCGTGCCTACAACCGTACTGGCCTACCAGCACTACCAGACGTTCTCGAAAAGGCTCAAGAACTTCCCCGTAAGGGTTGACTACCTGTCGCGCGCCCGCAGTCCGAAGAAGACGAAAGAGGTGCTCGCCGACCTGGCGGAAGGCAAAATAGACATCATCGTAGGCACGCACAAGCTCATCGGAAAGAGTGTAACCTTCAAGGACTTGGGGCTTCTCATCATCGACGAAGAGCAGAAGTTCGGCGTCGCAACGAAAGAGAAGCTGCGCAAGATGAAGGTCAACGTTGACACGCTTACAATGTCGGCGACCCCTATTCCGCGAACACTCCAATTCTCGTTGATGGGCGCAAGGGACATGAGTATTATCCAGACTCCGCCGCCTAACCGCTACCCCATCAGCACCGAGGTGCATACGTTCGACAAAGAGGTCATCGCCGACGCGATAAACTTTGAGATGAGCCGCAACGGTCAGGTGTTTTTCGTCAACGACAGGATAAGCAACCTGCCCGAGATTGCCGGTCTGATAAAGAAGTATGTGCCTGATGCGAGGGTGGCGATTGGCCACGGACAGATGAAGCCGGAGGAGCTTGAGAAGATACTGATGGGCTTCATCAATTATGACTACGACGTGCTCTTATCAACCACTATTGTGGAGAACGGCATCGACATAAGCAACGCCAACACAATAATCATCAACGACGCGCACCGCTTCGGACTGTCAGACCTGCACCAGATGCGCGGCCGCGTGGGCCGCAGCAACCGCAAGGCGTTCTGCTATCTGCTTGCTCCGCCGCTGTCGGCGTTGACCCAGGAGGCGCGGCGCAGGCTCGAAGCGCTTGAAACTTTCTCCGAACTTGGCAGCGGTTTCAACCTCTCCATGCAGGACCTTGACATCCGCGGGGCGGGCAATCTGCTCGGAGCGGAGCAGAGCGGCTTCATGGAAGACCTTGGCTACGAGACTTACCAGAAAATCCTGAACCAGGCGGTGACGGAACTGAAGAACGACGAGTTTGGCGAGATGTACGAGCAGGAGATTGCCGGAGGGCGCGACATCGCAGGCGACGAGTTCGTGGAAGACTGCGCCATAGAGAGCGACTTGGAAATGTATCTGCCCGACCAATACGTGCCGAGCAGCAGCGAACGCATGCTGCTTTACCGCGAGCTGGACAACATAAAGGACGATGACGACCTGCAAAAATACCGCTCGCGGCTTGAAGACAGGTTCGGAGCAGTGCCGCGCGAAGGGCTGGAGCTGATGCAGGTAGTGCCCCTGCGCCGCCTTGGCAGAAGCCTCGGATGCGAGAAAATAATGCTGCGCCAAGGGCAGATGCGCATGCAATTCGTATCAAACCCCATGAGCGCGTACTACAAGAGCAAGGCTTTCGACAGCGTGCTCAACTACATCGGGCGCAACCCTCGCCGCTGCAACCTCAAGGAAGTGGCAGGAAAGAGGATGATGCTCGTAACCGGCGTGCCCTCGGTAGAGGAAGCAGTGAAGGTGCTGAGGGACATAAACGGTTAACAACATAACATCTGACACCCACCCCAACCCTCCCAAAGGGAGGGAGCTTGGAATGTTTTGCAGGGAGAAAACGAAAGCGTGGACTGGTTATTTCAACCAGTCCACGCTTTTTTTCTTACACTAAAAAGGTATTTAAACTCCCTCCCTTTGGGAAGGTTGGGGTGGGTGTCAGGTGGTTGGGTTCGGCTGTTTCATTCATTAGTTTTCCCTATATGCCTTACAGGCTTTTTCTTCGCGGCATCGCCGGAACGTGTCTTCGATGCCGAATTCTGCAAAGCAGAATAGCCGTACCAGCTGTCCCAGCCCCAGTCAAAATCGTTCCAATTGGGCGAAGCTGTCTTCCTTAGGCGGAAGTCCATCGGGTCTCCCCATTCGCTTTCTATCGTCCCCGTGAAATAATTGTCAGACAGGCTGTAGTCGTAAATGTAAAAATTCGTGTCGTCCTCGTAAGAATATATGCGTATGCGTCCGTTGCTTACGCTCCACGTTATGTGGCTCGCAAAGTAGTCCCAAGGCGCGTTGCTGTAATAATCCACCCAGTAGCCCGTGCCCGTGGCGTATGAGTCGGGGTCGCGGTCGAACTGGATTACCGACCTGTGGGCTTCATAAACCTGCCCGTCAAAATCATTCCATACGTGCATGTCGCCTTCCCACACGCCCCAGAGAGTGTCCGCGATGTACTCGTCGTCGTCGCAACTTACGAACGTGAACGCCATCGCCAGCATCATTATCATCGCCGATAAGAATGTAAATTTCTTCATAACAACATTATATTTAATTAATAATTCCGCTGCAAAATCAACGCTTTCGTCGTACTTTTACAAGCGTATATCCATATTTTTTATGGGGATTCCCCTATCAGCCGGCGGCGTTTCCCTCTCACCGTGTCGGCAAGCCGTTTTGCAAGAGGCGGCATTTTGCGTTGCGAAAGGCCGTCAATCGCACGCTAAAAAGCCACCTTTTGCAGGCTAAAAGACGGCCTTTTGCAAAGCCCTTGATTATCAACCGATTATGCGGAGGCCACAATATGATGTGAAAACAACCTAAAATTTTTGCATTGGAACGTATTTTTCAGTATCTTTGTCGCACTACAACGACAAACCAAAAGTCTTTAAACAATAATAAGATGAAAACAGTTTATGATTTCACTGTCAAGGACAGGAAAGGCAAGGACGTATCGCTGAAAGAGTATGCGAACGAAGTATTGCTGATAGTAAACACCGCGACGAAGTGCGGCTTCACTCCGCAGTACGAGGAACTGGAGAAACTTTACGAGCGCCATCACGCCGACGGGTTCAACATATTGGACTTCCCCTGCAACCAGTTCGGCCAGCAGGCTCCCGGCACAGACGAGTCAATCCACGAGTTCTGCAAGCTGACATACGGCACGGAATTCCCCCGCTTCAAGAAAATAAAGGTAAACGGCGACGACGCCGACCCGCTCTACAAGTTCCTGACGAGCCAGAAAGGCTTTGCCGGATGGGACGAGAGCCATCCCCTGACGCACATACTCGACGACATGCTGTCGAAGGAAGACCCCGACTATAAGGACAAGGCGGACATCAAGTGGAACTTCACCAAGTTCCTCATCAACAAGAAGGGCATGGTTGTGGCACGCTTCGAGCCTACCGAGAAAATAGAGAACATCGAGAAGCAGATTGTGGAACTATTGAAATAAGATAAGGAGACCCACCCCAACCCCCTCCCCAAGGGAGGGGCTTTGAATGCCTTTGTTTGGTTATACGGAATGCAATGGCTTGTACCGCAAGACACGTTTGATTATTGCATTCCGTATTTTCAACAGTATAAAGGTAGCCAAGCCCCCTCCCTTCGGGAGGGTTGGGGTGGGTGTTTAATCTCTCTCTTATTATGGAACAGCAAGAACACATACGCTGCCTCATCATAGGCAGCGGCCCGGCCGGCTACACGGCGGCCATATATGCGGCGCGAGCCAACCTTAGTCCGGTGGTGTACTGCGGCCTGCAAACCGGCGGACAGCTTACACAGACTACAATTGTTGAGAACTTTCCAGGCTATCCCGAAGGCGTGGACGGCAACCAGATGATGCTCGACTTCCGCGCACAGGCCGAACGCTTCGGCGCAGACCTGCGCGACGGTGTCATCGTCAAGGCCGACCTCGGACAGTCTCCCTACACGCTGACGACCGACGAAGGCCATATCGTCAAGGCCGACACGGTAATCATCGCGACTGGAGCTTCGGCCAAATACCTCGGCCTCGCCGACGAAGAGAAGTACAAGGGCGAGGGCGTTTCGGCCTGCGCCACGTGCGACGGGTTCTTCTACCGCAAGAAGACCGTTGCCGTAGTAGGCGGCGGAGACACTGCCTGCGAAGAGGCTCTGTACCTCGCATCACTGGCGAAAAAGGTGTACATGATAGTGCGCAAGCCGTTCCTGCGCGCGTCGGACGTGATGCAGCGTCGTGTGAAAGAGACGGAGAACATCGAGATTTTGTTCGAGCACAACACGCTCGGACTGTTCGGCGACAACGGCGTTGAGGGCGTGCGCCTCGTAAAACGCAAAGGTGAGGCAGACGAGCAGGTGTACGAACTGCCCATCGACGGCTTCTTCCTCGCCATCGGGCACAAGCCAAACAGCGACGTGTTCAAGCCTTGGCTCGACACTGACGAGACCGGATACATCATCACCCAGGGCGACTCCACGCGCACGAAAGTGCCCGGCGTGTTCGCCGCAGGCGACGTAGCCGACCCTCACTACCGGCAAGCCGTAACGGCTGCGGCCAGCGGATGCCGCGCAGCCATCGAGGCCGACAGGTACTTGAGGGAGCAAGGCATCATTTGAAAGGTGAGAAGGTGAGAAAGTGAGAAGGTGAGAAATCATGCTAAATACATATTAACAGCATGGCTTTCTCACCTTCTCACTTTCTCACCTTCTCACCTTTCATTAGCATTCCCCCAAACGTCAGCGCGCCGTTGAGCAGCAGAAGCTCGTAGCCGAAGCGGTAACCCGTAAGGCAAGGGACGGCGTAATCGAGGACGAGGCAGAGCAATGGAGAGGCCACGGCGATGTAAGGCACGGCGCGGTCGCAGGTTTTCCGCTTTGTAAGAAGACCGAAGGCGAAGAGGCCGAGCAGCGGTCCGTAGGTGTAAGAGCAGAGTATGTAGACCGCATCGATAAGGCTCGTGGAGTTCAAGGCGCGGAAAGCAAGGATGAACACTACGGCCACGGCGGCCATGCCTACATGCACGCGGCGGCGCAGACGCTCGTCGCCGGGACGTTCCTTTATGTCAACACAGTAGGTGGTGGTAAGCGCGGTGAGCGACGAGTCGATTGTACTGGCCGACGCTGCGACAATGCCGATGGTGAAGAGCACGGCCACCACGTCGCCCAAATGCCCCGTGGCGGCGAACATCGGGAGCAAATCGTCAGGATTGCCGGGCACGGGCGCGCCCTCCTGCGCTGCCAGCATGAACAGCAATACGCCAAGAGCGAGAAAGAGCAGGTTGACCGGCACGAAGGCGAAACCATACGTACAGACGTCCTTCTGCGCCTCGCGCAGGGTCTTGCAGGTAAGGTTTTTCTGCATCATGTTCTGGTTAAGACCAGTCATCACTACAACTATGAACGCGCCGCTGACAAACTGTTTCCAGAAGTTTTGCGGCGACATCCAGTCCGAGAACTCGAATATGCGGCTGTGGGGACTAGCCGCCACGGCCTTGACGGCTTCGCCAAGGCTCATGTCCAACGCCCCGGCCACCTTTATTATAATAAGCACAAGGGCGGCGAGCATGCACGCCGTCTGGAAGGAGTCTGTCCACACGAGCGTCTTTATGCCGCCGCGGCGCGAGTAAAGCCATATCAGCAGCATCAGCAAAGGCACTGTCATGAAGAACGGCACGCCGTAAGCGTCGAGCACGAAGCGTTGCAGTATGATGCAGACGATGTAAAACTTGATGGCCGCTCCGCAAAGGTCGGACAGCAGGAAGAAGGCCGCGCCCGTCTTGTAAGACCTCCGGCCGAAGCGTCCGAGCAGGTAGGTGTAGATGGTGGTGAGGTTCATCCTGTAATACACGGGTAGCAGGACGAACGCCACGATGAAGTAACCGAGGATAAAGCCGAGACACGTTTGCAGATAGGTGAAGTCCATACGCTCCACCATTCCGGGTACGGACACGAAGCTGACACCCGACACCGACGCGCCCACCATGCCGAAAGCCACCGCCCACCAGGGCGACTTGCGGTCGGCGCGGAAGAACGTCTCGTTGGTGGCGCGGCGCGAAGTAAGCCTGCCCAGCAGGCAAAGCGCGGCGAAGTAAGCCAGCACTGTGATGATAATTAGCATGGTGCAAAGGTACGAAATAAAAACGATTGATTACCAACTACTTGCAAACGCCTTTCCAAAAGATGGTCTTTTAACCGGCGAAAGGCCACCTTTTACACGGCAAAAGGCCGTCTTTTAGAACGTAAAAGACGGCCTTTCGCAAAGCAGGGGGATAACGCCTGCGTGTCAAATCATTATCATTACAGTTCTTTCACAGCCTCGACCAGGCGGCGGAAGTCGTCGGGATGCACGTCGCCAATGTTGCCGATGCGGAACGTGTCGGCCTGCGATATTTTGCCGGGATAGATTACAAAGCCCTTCGCCTTCAACGACTGGTAGAACGACTGGAAGTCGAACGCGGCCGAAGGATAATAGAACGACGTGATTACGGGCGACTGCCACTTGTCAGCAAGGAGCGTCTTGTAGCCCAAGGAACGCATCCCTTCTACAAGCACGCGGTGGTTCTCGCAGTAGCGAGCGTGGCGTGCGGCCACTCCGCCCTCCTCCTTCAGCTCAGTAAGAGCCTGCATGAAGGCGCGCACTACGTGTGTAGGCGAGGTGAAACGCCACTTGCCGTGGCCCTTCTCCATCGTCTCCCATTGGTCGTAAACGTCGAGAGACAGCGAGCGTGCTACGCCCTTGCACTGTTCGAGCAGCGAGCGGCGGGCTATGATGAAGCCGAAGCCGGGCACGCCCTGGATGCACTTGTTCGCGCTGCTGATGAGGAAGTCTATGCCCAGCTGCGCCATGTCGACGGGCACTCCGCCGAAGCTGCTCATAGCGTCGACGATGAGCGTCTTGCCATGACGCTTCACTACGGCGGCGATTTCTTCAAGCGGATTGAGCACGCCGGTGGTTGTTTCGCAGTGTACTACCGACACATGGGTAACCTCGCTGTGCTCCGTCAGGTAAGCATCGATGGCCGCAGGGTCGACCGCCTGCGTCTCGTCGAACTTCATTACGTGGCAGTTCAGCCCGTAATACTCGGCTATTACGCCCATTCGTTTGCCGTAAGCGCCGTTGGCTGCGACGAGCAGATGGTCCTCCGGGCGCACCGTGCTGCCGAGCGTCGCCTCGACGCAGAACGTGCCGCTGCCCTGCATCAGCACCGCCGTATATTCCTCGGGACGGCTCGACGCGATGCCTACAAGCTCCTTGCGGATAACCTCCACAATGCCTTCGTTATAGTCTTTGTCCCATGTGCACCAGTCGCTCATCATGGCACTCTTCACACTCTCTGTGGTCGTCAACGGACCGGGGGTAAGCAATAAGTATGGTCTCATAAGTTTAAGAATTATAAGTCCCCACCCAACCTCCCCGAGGGGAAGTGACTGACAGCCCAAACTCCTCCCCTCGGGGAGGTCGGGAGGGGGTTTGTTTCATTTATTTGTTTAACACTTCTATCAGCATCGGCAGCTCCGTTATGTCATCGAGCACGTAGTCGGCACCGGCCGCGTACATCCTGTAACGCACGTCGAGCATCCTCGCTTTCAACTCGTCGGCAGGCATGGCGGCAACCTCCGCCTCGGTCAGTGCAAGTTCGTTGCTGCCCAGTATGACGCCTACGCTCCACACTCCGGCGTTCACTCCCTCCTTGATGTCGGATATTGTGTCGCCCACTTTCACCACAGAGCGCGGTGAAGCGATGGCCATCTCACACATGTTCTGGAATATCATGTAAGGCTTGGGACGGCCTCCTGGCAGGTTGTCAGACGTCACGCAGTTGTCTATTACGTAGCCGAGCTTTGCCGCAGAGGGTATTACTACGTCCATCATCTGCCGCGTGTAGCCCGTCGTAGAACCAACCTTTATGCCCTGCTTACGCAGCATTGAGATGGTCTCTACCACCCCCGTGATGGGCATTGAGTAGTCTTCGAGCGTGCGGAAAAGCTCCTCCTGGAACTTATTGTAGCACTCCTGCACGTCGTCTTCGTTCCATTCGCGGCCGTATTTGGCACGAAAGTCCGCCCCGACATGGTCGATGGCGAACAGCGCGCACACCTCTTCTATCTTCGTTAAGCCCATGTGCGCCCTCGTCTCCGCCGCCGTTACGGGTGCGCCTATGGCCTTAAAGCTCTCGACAAATGCCGCCACCGGGGCGAAGCATCCATAGTCAACGGCCGTTCCGGCCCAGTCCATTATTACGCATTCAATCTTTTTCATATCCTTTGTTTATAGTTATACGGTTTGTATTTTCGGTTTTTAGGTTATATAGTCATTGGCTCATGCGGTTGTAAGGCTTTGCTGCCCGGTGGTTGAAAGGTCGCAAGTGTGCGCCTCGCCGGCCTTCTCCGCGCCGCCTTTGATGATTTTGAAATCAGCCGACTTGTACACCTTATTTATTATATAGACTATCGAACCGGCGAACGCCAGGCAGCAGGCAACGCCTATGTAGACGCTCATCGCGTTGTAGAACGACGTCCAGTCGATGTGCGGAGCTTGGAACTCCTTGAACAGAAGCAGGCAAAGCGTACCGAGATAGCCTACAAAGTCGATGGTGATAATGAAGAAACCGACGTTGCCCTTGACCTTGAAGCAGGCGATAAAACGCTCGAAGAAGATGGTCTGGAAGCTCAAATAGGCTATGTCTATGCAGAAAGTCTGGAGGAAAAGCCATGCCGTTGTGGGTTTGTCCAACGCCTCGCCTTCAGCTCCGAGGAATGCAACCGTGCCCATGCCGATGGCCGAGAATATCAGTATAAGGCACAAGGCGCGCAGGTGGTTGCCAACGGCTGACAGCAGGGCGAACGCTCCGAGCAGCACGACGGTGGCGATTGAGTCGAGATAAGCGAACGCCCAGGAGGACACTTGGCTTACGTCGATGATGCAGACGATAAAGTCTTCCTTGATGTCGCGCTGCACGGTGAGCAGCAAGTTGGCGCCGAAGAGCATTATGAGCAGGGGCATGAACTTGACGAAAAGCTGCCAACGCTGGTGTCCGTCGAGCGTTACGCGCTTCGTGCGTGCGGCTATGTCGGCCTGTGTGGGTGCCGGGAACTTGGTCATCATCCACCCCATGAAGCACAGCAGGAGGAAAGCCAGCGCACCGACGAGGGCCGGCATCCAGAACTCGCTTACCCCGAGGTCGTGCAGGGCGTACAGTCCGAGCGACTTAGCGACGCCCGAACTCAAGGCCATGCTTACTCCCATGATGCTGGCGAGGATGTCTGTTGTGCGGCGGCCTTCGAGGAAACTGAAGATTACTCCCCACATGCAGCCCAGCGAAAGGCCGTTGAAGAACAGGGCGAAGATGTTGTAAGGCGTGGGCAGAAGGCCGAAGGCGACGAGCGAAAGCTCTGACAACGCCGCCGAACCGACGATGAAGCGGAGGCGGCCTTCGGGCTTAAGCTCGGATATGTACTTGATGCCGAGCATCTTGGCGCACACGTAACCTATTAGCTGGATGATGCTTACCACAATCTTATAGTCCATCCCGGCCACCTGCAAACCGTCGAACTCGGCCGCCGTGAACGGCTTGCGCAGGGCGTAGACAAGCGAGTATGACAGCAGGGCCGTGCCTCCGGCCCAGAGCACGAAGAGCCAGTCGGGCATGTTGGCCGTGGCCGCCCTCATGTTTGGAAGTCTGTAGATACGTTGTTTCATCTTTCGTTTCGGTTTTAGGGTTTTGAGGTTTTAGGGTTTTACGGCATGCCGGCATCGCCGTACAACCGCATGACCTTACAACCGCATGACCGTGCAATGTCCTTTTTCCGCTGCAAAATTACGCCGCCGCAGGTGCTTAAAAAATGAATACCGGATGAATAATATAGCCGTAACAATTCATTAAAATGAATGAAAACATTACTTATCAAGGATGCAAAAACATTGCAAATTCTTTGTAACCTGTCTGTAATATATGTATTCAAACTTAATGGTTACCTTTGCACAAGAAAACAAAACAGCTTATGGACGACCTGAAAGAGATATATGAAAGGATAAAATTCTTGCGCGGCAAGGGCGTGAAGATGAAGGAAATCGCCGCCCAGACGGGTTTTACGCCGAGCGTGCTGTCGGCCCTGTTCACCACCGTAATGCCCGAATATTTCAAGAACAAGGACAAGGGAATGCCCGAAGACGAGGCGCTGGACGGGGCGCTCGTGTGGGTGAACAACGTGTCGAAAAAGAAGCTCTTGGGGCAACTCGACAAGATGAAGGCCGCCCTCTTCGCCATGGATGCTGCGCCGAAGGCCGCCAGCGGCGATGCCGACAACATGCACAGGGACATCATAGCGCACGCCATGAAAGGCGCGGTGGACGGCTGCACAGCCTTCAGCGGAATGTACATGAGCTACAGCGTGTCGTCAAGTTCGAACGCGATGAAGATGGAACCTTACCTCATCACGCCGTCGGCTGACGGCGGTTACGTCGAAGTGGTGCACAACAACGCCTACGGTTCGACGCACCACGGCTTCGCCCTGATGAACGGCCTTAGCCACATGTACATCATGTTCAACGAAAACCGGCCGCCGCAGCTCGCCCTGTTCAGCATCTGCCTGAAGCTGCCCATGTACGAGCGGCCGCCCTACCTGCGCGGCATTTACACCTGCCTGGACTACAACCACAACCCCATAGCGCGCCGCATACTCTTCGTAAAGGCAAGCGACAGCACGTCGCGCGAGGACTTTCTCAACGCAAAAGGCTGCCTGAAGCAGTATGAAGAGCTTGACGACAGGGAGCGGCTTTACTACAAATACACGTGCGGCGGCGAGGATGTGGTGCGCATGAGGGACGTGCCGTCACCGCGCATGACCGACGACGACCTGCTGGCCGAGAAGGAACTGCTCGCCGGCGGACAATGAGCCAAGCCGCGCCATGCGGACAACGGATTTATGAAAGGTGGCCTTTTGCATTCCAAAAGGCCACCTTTCGCGTTGCAAAAGACCGTCTTTTAGAAGCCAAAAGACGGTCTTTTACAACGTATTGAACTGCAAGCACTTACGCAGCAGCACACTAAAAGTAAGCAAAAACACTTACAAATCGACACAAATCGCATTTTTTTGAAGAAAAACTTGAAAATGTCTTGCATTATAGTCGTAAATGATTTATTTTTGCAACCATTACCATCCATACATGACAAACTGACAATTAAACACTGTAATTATGAGCAAGCAAAAGAAATTCATCCTACAAGAGAGCGAAATCCCGACACGGTGGTACAACATACAGGCCGACATGGTGAACAAGCCCTTGCCGCCGCTTAGCCCGGCAACGCACGAGCCGCTAAAAGCGGAAGACCTATTCCCCGTGTTCTGCGAGGAGTGTTGCCGCCAGGAGTTCGACCAGACCAACGCCTGGATTGACATACCCGACGAGGTGAGAGACATGTACGCATACTACCGCTCAACGCCGCTCGTGCGCGCATACGCGCTCGAAAAGGCGCTCGACACGCCTGCGCACATCTACTTCAAGAACGAAAGCACCAATCCGCTGGGCAGCCATAAAATCAACTCCGCACTCGCCCAGTGCTACTACTGCAAGCAGGAAGGCACAACCAACGTGACCACCGAGACAGGCGCGGGCCAATGGGGAGCGGCGTTGAGCTACGCCGCACGCGTGTTCGGGCTTGAAGCCGCCGTCTACCAGGTAAAAATCACGCTGCGGCAGAAGCCATACCGCAGCATACTGATGCGCACCTTCGGCGCAGAGGTTACAGGCTCGCCGTCGATGTCGACACGCGCCGGCAAGGACATAATAACGCGCGACCCCATGCACCAAGGCTCGCTCGGAACGGCCATCTCGGAAGCCATCGAGCTGGCGACAACCACGCCCAACTGCAAATACACGCTCGGCTCGGTGCTCAACCACGTGGCACTGCACCAGACGGTAATAGGTCTTGAAGCTGAAAAACAAATGGAAATGGCCGGCGAATACCCCGACATGGTAATAGCATGCTTCGGCGGAGGCTCAAACTTCGGCGGACTGGCCTTCCCCTTCATGCGGCATAATATAAAGGACGGGGCGAAGACCGAGTACATAGCCGCCGAACCGGCAAGCTGCCCCAAGCTTACGCGCGGCGTGTTCGAGTACGACTTCGGCGACGAGGCAGGCTACACTCCGCTGCTGCCGATGTTCACCCTCGGACACGACTTCAAGCCTGCCAACATACACGCAGGCGGCCTGCGCTACCACGGAGCAGGCGTAATAGTGTCGCAGCTGATGAAAGACGGCCTGATGCACGGCGTTGACATACCCCAGCTGGAGTCGTTCGACGCCGGCCTGCTCTTCGCCCGTACCGAGGGCATAGTGCCTGCGCCGGAGAGCTGCCACGCCATAGCGGCAACTATAAGGGAAGCGAAAAAGTGCAAGGAAAGCGGCCAACAGAAGGTAATACTGTTCAACCTTAGCGGCCACGGACTAATCGACATGCCGTCGTATGAGCAATACCTCAACGGCGACTTGGTGAACTACGCCATATCTGACGACGAAATCAAGGCCAACCTTGACAACATTCCGAAAATAATTTAGTCAATTCATAATGCACAATGCATAATTCATAATAAGGCGGACGCCATGCAACAAGGTTGTTATCAGCTGTAAACAATACAATTGCATGGCGTCCGCCTTATTATGAATTATGCATTGTGAATTATGAATCAATCAAGACCCCAGTCTACAAGATACGCCTTACGCTCGACGTGTTCCTCCGTATCGTCGGGCAGATTGCAGAAAAAGTCGATGCCGGTCAAGTCCTCCAGCTCGTCGATTGACACGGCGTAGCCGGCCAGGTCGTCGTTAGTCGCCCATTCGTTCTTGTGCTCCATGTAGAAACCTATTGCACGATAGCCGAACGAACTTTTAAGCAACAAGGCCATGAAAAAATACTTTGGCACAATCATCTTTCCCTGTATGCGCGTCAGGATTTGGCTTTCCTCGTCGATAGTGCCGCCCTTGCATACGTAAAGAGTATCGTTGACATTCTTCGGAGTCCAGTCCCTCACCTTGTTTTCCAACCTCAACCACAAGCCTTCGTTCGAGCCGCTGTAGCCATTGAAGTTGCCGTATTGCGGCTGCATGTTGGTCATGTAGAACGTCTGCTTGTTCGCTTCTCTTGAATACTTGCGGTCGGCATTGGGACAGATGTGCCCGTGCTGGAAGCCCGAACCGTATATATAGTCCCTGTCCCAACGGTCGGCAGCGTCAATCCTGGTATCCTCAAGATATCCGTCAACTACCCTACTATACTGCCCGGAGTAGCCGCTGTGCATCTGATAGCACGACCACCGCTGCGACTTCTTGTCGCAATCCCACTCCACGGCGAAGTTCACACGGTCGGCATCATACTTGTAGTCGTCGGCCGTGCGGTAAACCCTTACGATGCTGTTGCCGCCCTTCAGGCGCGGAAACTCAAGCCGGGTGACAGCCGTTTCGCCGTCTACGGGCACGTTGCGGTTGGCGTTCCGTCCGCCGCCCTGCGAACCGCCGCCGTCATCGTTGCTGCACGATGCCAGCGAAAAGGCCGCCGCGAGCAGCACGAGCAGATAATAAAACTTGTTCATACGAGTAATGTTCTTCGATTAACAGCGTGCCTTATGGCACAAAAAATGCGCTTTGGCGCATATGCGACTACGCCAAAACGCATTCTCTTATTCCTTAAAATATACGTTGTATATATTATTTGCGCGCCTTACCGTAGCGGCTCATGAACTTGTCTACGCGGCCTGCCGTGTCGACGAGCTTGCTCTTGCCCGTATAGAACGGATGCGAAGTGCTTGAGATTTCGACTTTTACCACTGGGTAAGTTTCACCTTCAAATTCCACTGTCTCCGTTGTCTTGCATGTGGAACGTGTAAGGAACATATCGCCGTTGGACATATCCTTGAATACGACGGGGCGATAGTTTTCGGGATGGATACCTTTCTTCATTTCGTTATTATAATTGAATGTTAATCTGTTCTGTCCTTATAATGACACTTTCGGGCTGCAAAGTTACTGCTTTTTTGCCGAACTTCAAAATTTATAATAATGTTTTTATTTTTACAATTATCCAAATATCACAAATTCAAGCCCCATCGTCTTTCACAATAGCGGTGAAGTCCGACCAGTCCTCAACCTTGAAACCGCGGATATCCCGAACAGAGTTCTTAAACCAACTGACGTTTTTTCAGCATAAGAATGGCCTTGAAAAGGCTTGCCATGTCACCGCGTTCCGTAAGGTAGACACTGCCTTGGGCATTGTAAAAACCACACGAACGCAGCATCTTGTTGATTTCAAAATACGCGTTGTTATACGGCTCGCCATAATATTTACGGAGAGCGGATATACTCATGTCGAAGGCTATCGCAAACATGTCACACAGCTTTGAAATACTTGGCTTGTCCGAAGAAAATACGGCCAAGCTCGTCTTTTATCGCCACGACAAGCCCCTTGAACGGATTGTGCTCAATGTCGATTACCTGTCCCGTCACCCACGCGTCCAACCCTGTCAGCTGCGGGTCGGCCTTCATCATGTCACCTATCTTTAACTCCATGGTCTTTTCCTTTTATTCCACGTATGCCTTACGGCATTATCACTTGCAACATATCCTCTTGCAAAGATAGTGCAAATCGAGAGAAATGCAAAATAAAAACAAATGAAACGAGTTTTTATTTTCATTTCCGAGATGCAGCCTATCTTATCAAAAGATAGTGCTTTTACTACCTACTTCCAAACTTTTAACACCTGATAACGCCGCCAGCCGCTTTGCAATATACCGTGAATTGCGATGCAAAAGGCCACCTTTTGAGAAACCGCTGATTATCAGAGAGTTAGCCAACGGCATTCCAATACAAAACAACAAAGGCGCAATTCATCAAGAATTGTGCCTTTGTATGCTTGCCGATGTTTTGATTATTCAGCGTAAGTTATTTCGATAGTCTGTGCACGTAACTGCGTTCCACCTGAATTTGTCGTATAATCATTAACGACTTTCCATATATTCCCGTCTATGGAAGTATAAAGCTGGTCGTTGCCCACATAAACTTTCTCTCTGTCTTCGTCGCATGTCAATACAACCTTCGCTATCTTCTTGCAACCGGTAATAGTCATTGAGTTAAGCGCGTACATACGCACGGCGTTCGATGCCGGATAATATTTGGGAGCGTTGTTGCCTCCTTCTTGTGCATAAGAAATAGTCGTTCCATCATCCAAAGTTATAACTTCTGGGTCTGAAGCATACTCCCAACCATATGAATTAACCGTGCAAATAACTGTATTTCCTGCCGCAGTAACCTCCGGGTCAACCATTGTCACAACATTTCCAGACTTGGTTACAGTAGCCAAACCTTCGCCGCTCGTACCAGGCTGGTCGTCGCCACCAGGTTCTTCACCACTTTCACCATCACCTTCTACAACTTTCAGGTTCTTTACTTCCCATGTACCAGATTCATCTTCACATGAGTAATAAAGCGCAACGGTAACATTGCTTTTACCAATAAATTCCGCCGGGATAGCCGCTGTATACGTCTCCCAAGTTTCCCAGTCACGTCCTTCTGTCAGAGTTCCTGTTATGTCCGTCCATGTTGTCGTTGTCGGGTCACCTGTATAGTTGTCCGTCACGAGTACTTTATTATTCACACCGTCTTTAGGTTCACCGTAATTCGTAACATAGCGGAGTATGTATTCGAATGAGATTGTAGCCCCTTCTGATGCACTAAGGTCAATCGGAGTTGAGACAAGGTAGCTTTCTGACGGAGTAGTTGTTCCACTTGCATTGTCATAGCCCGTGGCTTTTGCCGTATTATAGTCGATTATCCACGGTGTTCCCTTTATCGTGCTTTCTGTGAACACACCGAAATCATCATAGAACGTCTCGTCAATATAAGTGCCTTCAGGCAAAACCGGTTTATCATCTCCGCCTCCGCCTTCGCCTGTCTGGCCGTTGAGATATACCAAGTAAGCGTTGTTTTGGTCGGTCTCAATCGTTCCTCCATAATTCGTTACAGTACCATAAACCACTACAGAGTCGCCGAATTCAAGAATATCCTGGCCTTCTTGCCAATTCTGATTGTTTAGATATTTTGCACGGTAAACAAGGAACGTTGTGTTAGAATCCTCATGGTCGGCAATGCTAAATGTTGCATTTCCAAAACCGCCATCGTAGTTCTCTTCAATGCCTACAACCACGCCAGTAATGTACACCTTGTTTGGCAAGTCCTCTTTGTCCTCCAAAGTGCTTGCCACTTCGAGTATCCTTGCCACATTGTAAGGGCTTGCCGCTGTGCCGTCACCGGCAGGCTCTATGACGATTGGCAGTTCTGCCGTGCCGTTCGGGTCGTCATACGGAGCCGGCACGTCTTCGCAACTCGTGAATGTGAACGCCGCCATAGCGAGGGCGAACACTGAATATAATATCTTTTTCATAATTAAATGTTTTCTATTTGGTTATAAAACTTTTTATCTGTATTGCCTTATTCCGACTGCTTGAAGTCGCCGTCCTGGCGCATAAGTATCTGCCACGTGTCGCGGTAGCGTGTGAATATGCCGGTAATGTCAACCTTGCCCTCGGGCATCACCGTGCCTGCGAAGTCGGCATAGGTGCTCGTGCGCACCACGATGGCCGTCGTTCCGGCAATCATTCGGTTGACGGCGTTGCCTGACGACATGGCATCTTCGGGCGCGAAGGTGCGCTTGCCGTTGGCCTGGGGCAGCGTAACGCCGCGCACGGTCATCAGCTTTCCGCAGTTCGCCTCCATGTAGTCGGCGTCGTTCACCTTGCTCATGTCAAACTCTTCGGGCGTTACCGCCGACGCGTCAGCCTTGCCGAGCAGCTTCACGTGCTCAAGCCACAGCGTGTGGTTCATGCGGCTTGGCGACGTATATCCGCTTTTGCTGGTGTACGGAGTGCCTATTTGCGGCTGGTTGCCGTAAGTGCCTATGTAGAGGTCTTTTAGGCTTACGAGCAACTCCTGGCCGACGGGCAGGTAGCCCCAAAGGCCGCCTTTGTTGATGCAGATGAGCAAAGCGCCCGTAGCATCGGCAACGGCTATCTGGTTGTAGAGGTTTCCGCCCACGTCGTTTCCTGTCACACGCACCTTTATTTGTATGTCCTCGTTGATGCGCGCGGTGTCGGTCTGCTCCTGCAAAGCATACGAGTACTTGTCCTTCAAGTCGGCGATGGTTACGACATTGGTCTCCTGCAAGTCGTTGTTCCCGTATGGAGGGATGTCTCCCGTGGGGTTTTCCCAGTCGTCATCCATGCACGACGTGGCCGTCATGCCGATGACAAGAGCCATCGCTGCGAGCCTAATATACTTTAATGTATTCATCTTCTTAGCTGTAAATTAAAATCTGTAAGTGATGTTCAGCATACCGTTGGTGCCGTAAGCGTAGAACCTCATCGGGTTGCGCGAGAAGCTGTAGGCACGCGTATTGCCGCTGGCGGTGTAGTTGCTGCGGCTCTGCTCGTAGCCACCCGTGCAGAGGTTCTGGTTGTTAAGGATGTTGGTCACCATCAGGTTGATTGAGAGCATGCCGCGCTTCAGGTAGATGCTGCGGCCGATTGAGCCGTCGAGCATGAATCCGCCGTGGCCTTCCGCCTGCTCAACTGCAGACGGAATAAGTTTGCCATCATTGTAGACGTTGCCGTAGATTTCATGCCTTGTATCAAGCGTACTTTGGTAACGGTAGCTCGGCGCGTAAGAAAGGTAGATGCGGTCGTAGTAGTTACAGTTGAGGTCGATGTACCATCCGCCGCTGTGGTAGCTAAGGCCGAGGCTTGCAGCGGTGAGCGGCGTGCCCGAGTCGCGCATACCTTTATTATATACAATCTCGTCGGTGTACTCGGCGCTGGTGGAGTTCATGTAGCGCACATGCGAGTTGTTGCGTATTTTGGCGTCGCTGATTGTTCCGAGCAGGTTGATGTCGAACGCGCTCGTCACCTTGAAGCGGAGGCCTGCCTCCAGTCCGTAGTACTCTTTCTTGATGCCAGTTAGCGACACGTAAGAGAACGAGTTGATGTCGTCGAAGTAGTAGTTCTGCCAGTCGGTCACGTTCCTCAAGTGGCTGTAGTATGCGTTGAGGTTGGCGTGCAGCCATGCGTTCTCGAACTGGTAGCCCAGCTCCGTGCTGAACACCTGCTCGTTCTTGAGGTCGGTAACGAAGTCGTTGTTGATTTCGGGCGAGGCGAACGCCGTGCGTGCCTGCGGTGCGCGGTGCTCGTAGCCGATGCCGAATGTGAGCGTGTTGCCGCGTCCGAGGTTAAGGCTTGAGTTGAACTTGAAGCCTCCGTCGATGAATTCGGCCGTCTTGCTCTTGCCGTAAGAGTTGTTGGCGGCAAGTCCGTTGCGCATCTTTCCGTCGCGCTGCATCGACGTGTAGCCCAGCTTTGCGGCGATGGTATAGTGCAGTATGCCGAAGTTCTCGGTGTAGCTCGACCATATTTTCGCGTTGTTTACGAGCAGGTTGTAGTCGTAGCCGAACTTGTCGCCCACGCCGATTACCTTGTCGCGGTGGTTGAGGTCGTACTGTATTTCGTCCGAGTTGCGGTCGTAAGTGCCCAGCGCATAAGTGTTGATGTTATGGTATGTGCTGGCTCCGAGGAGGTCTTCCATCGTCTGGTAGTGCATGCCCTTGTTGGTGGCCGCCACTATTCCGAGGTTCCACTGCTTGTCCTTGCCAAGCTCCTTGTTAAGCGTAGAAGCGAAGGTGAAGGTCAGCGCGTCGTTGTGCTTTGCCTGTATGTAGTACATGGCGTCCTGTCCCTGCTGTGCGGCTATGCCGTTGGCGTAGTACAGCTGGTCCCAGTTGATTTGGCGGTTGGCCTTCGAGCTTGTCCAGTACTCATACGCGCGGTTCCAGTCTTCGAGCGCCTGGGGCGTGCGGTTGCTTTCACCGCTCTCCCCCCAAACGTCGTAGTAGCTGCTAGGCATGTTCTTCCAGTAGCTGGGATGGGGGTTGCTCGAGTTGTTGTAGTTGAGCTTTGTGCTCTCGTACATGGTGTATTTGCCGAGCAGCGACGTGGTGAGCTTCGTCTCGTTGTCGATTTTCCAGTCCCATGTAAGGAGGGCGGTAGGCGAATAGTCGTGCACCACGCGCGAGTTGCGCTTCTTGCCGTTCTGGTATCCCCAGTAAGGGTTGTAGTAGCGGTCGTTGGCCAGCCAGTACATCTCGTCAGTGCCTGCACCCTGCGATGCGCGCTCGGTAGGGTTGCCCCAGGTTACGAGCGAGAGCGAGTGGCTGCCGTCTCCGAACACTTTTTGCACTCCGAGGAAGTAAGAGAGCGAGTTGTAGAACGTTCCCTCGACGTATCCTTCGTTGGCCCAGCGGTAGGTGACGTTGGCCGAGAAGGCCCATCCCTTGCTGTTAAGGCCGGAGTTGAAGGTGTACATTCCGCGCAGAGTGTAGCTGCGGTTGGCTCCGCTAAGGGTGAACCTGTGGCCTACGGGCATCGACGCGGGGCGGAAGTTGTAGTTGTTAGAGCCGCCCATGCCCGTCATGGAGAAGTTGTTTGTCTCGAAGGGCAGCGCCGACTCCATGTTGCGCGTCTGCTGGTTTAGTCCGCCTACCCATGAGTATCTGAACTGCCCCGACTCCATGTCGTTGATTGGAGTGCCGTTGATGTAGATGTCGTTGTACCTCTGGTCGAATGCACGGTAACGGAAGCGCATCGGCGAAAAGAGGTATCCCACCTCACTTGCGTAGATGTTCGAGTTGGAGTTGATGATTGACACGTTGGATGACATGTCGTCGTCTTCGCCCAACTGAGCCTCCGTAAATGTGAATGCCGACTCGCTCATGACGGCGCCTTTCAACCCGATGGAGTCGCTTTGGGCGAACGCCAAGGGCGAATAGCACAGGGCCATCACTGCAATTTTCAGCTTGTTTTGCATAGATAATACGTTTTGTTAATACTCGTTGCAAAGTTAACGGAAATCGGGTAAACTTCAAAACGAATGTTGAAATTTGTATTGCGGAAGGTCGAAAATTTAACGTTGACGTAACATCGCCGCGCTGTACAAAGGCCGCCGCGCCGCTTACAGTTTTGCAAAAGACGGCCTTTCACCGTGCAAAAGGCCGTCTTTCATCCCCTAAAAGGCCACCTTTTGCAACGCGAAAGACGGTCTTTTACAGCACCTTCCGTAACACATTGACACACAACCGGTTACGGTTGCCGCCGGAAAGAGCCGTCCAAACGCATGGTTTGAGCCGTCCAAACACACCGAAAGGGGTTCATCCGCAGTTTGTTTGGATGAAATATTAAGCATATTAACGAATACACCTTGCTGTAATCCAGGCAGTCGGTATCTGTCATTCCGCGCTCCGACGCGGAATCCAGTATATACAGCCAATATCGTTTGGAGTCCTGGATGTTTTCTGGATTCCGCGTCGGAGCGCGGAATGACAGATACCGACTGCCTGGATTATATCAGGATGTAGCCATAAGTAAGAAGGATAAACGCAGGAATAAATGTTTTTATACCATCCAAACAAACTGCGGATGACCTCCTAAAGGACGGCCCTCACATATACTGCAGAGCGCAAGGAATAGGGAAATTCCCCACCGATGTTAGGGAAAAACCTTTCCACGGGTGGCAAAAAAAACTGTTACTTTGCAGCAGGAAACATAACAAAACAGATTTTCATCATGAAACGACTGGCAACAATAATCACAACGCTCGTGGCCCTCGCGGCCACCGCAAGCGCGATGAGCTACGAGCAGGCGCGCGACCAAGCACTGTTCCTTACGGACAAGATGGCCTACGAGCTTAACCTGACCGAAGAACAATACGACGCCGCATACGAGGTAAACCTCGACTACCTGATGAGCGTCAACACGCCCGACGACCTGTACGACACCTACTGGCGGCAGCGCAACCTCGACCTTAGCTACATCCTACTGGACTGGCAGTACCGCGCTTTCTGCGCCGCAACGTACTTCTACCGTCCGCTGTACTGGACCGCCGGGGTATGGCACTTCGCCATATACTCGCGCTATCCGCGCCGGCACTTCTACTACTTCGGCCGTCCACGCATATACGTTACTTACCGCGGAGGCCACAGCTGGCACCACAACGGCGGACGAAGCTGGTACAAGGGGCGCACCTTCCACCACGGAGCGGCATCCAAGGAACACGGACTAAGAGACCGCTTCGACCGCGGCGACTTCCATAAAAACGGCTTCAACCGTCCCGGACGGCCGGGCGGCAGGCATGAAAACTTTGCCGGACACCGCGGCGACAAGCGCCCGCAGGCCGGCAACAGGAGGCCGCAAAGCGGCAACAACGACAAGAGGCGGCCGGGAACAGGCTTCAACGGCAACCGCAACAACATACGCAACAACCGTGAAAGCAGCACGCGCAAGACGGCACGTCCTAACGACGTGCGCCGCCGCAACTTCGGACAAGGCGGCACAAGGCGGCCGTCGGCCGTAGGAACACAGCGCAAGCCTAGCTCCACCTTCACGCCGAAGCGCACCACCTCGCGCCCGTCGGTAAGCGCAGGCAGCCGCCCTGCACGCCAAGTTGGCGGCGCAAGCCGTCCAAGCGGAGCACGCGGCGGCTCGGCGAAAGGCGGCGGAAGGAGCGGCGGAGGCCACTTCGGCGGACGCAGATAAGCACCAACAGCAACCTTAATATATATTGATTGTCTATTAAAACGGAAAGTGGCGCACCTTGACAGGTGTGCCACTTTCACATTTTCTACATCCATACACGCGCATCACATCAGCTCAAGCACTCGCACTTCGGCGTTGCCCATAGGCTTGATGTCCTGCATCGGCTTGCCGAAAAATACGGACTGCACGGCCTTGTTGACGATGCCGTGGCCTACGGCGAGCACCACCGACGAGGGGAACTGCGCCTTTATATAATCTAAAAAGTCAGCGGCGCGACGGCACAAAGCGTCGAGCGGCTCGATGTCGTCTGGCCATTCGGCATCCTTCAGGTCGGGTATGTAGCGGCCGGTGAAGCCGCCCCAGTCCCTCTCGCGCAGCAAGGGAGTGGTCAGCACGTCGCCGCCGTGGGGCACGGCGATGATGCGGCACGTGTCGTAAGCCCGCTTCAAGTCGCTCGACACGAAAGCGTCAATGTGCACGCCGGCCATCCTCGCGGCCACTTCTCGCGCCTGTTCCCTGCCCTTTTCGGTCAGCTCCCCCTGCGTCTGTCCCTGCATTATGCGGTTGGCGTTGTCAACTGTCTCGCCGTGGCGGACAAGGTAAAGTGTTGTCATATTTTTGCGTAAAAGTGACGAAAAGTCTTGTTTCTATATGATATTTTACTTAACTTTGGGGCTAACTAACATAAACCCGCAAGCCATGAAGATATTGAGAAGCGCGGTGTTCCGCGCCATTTGCGCCATCATTACGGGCATTCTGCTCATCAACAACCCCGACAGCACGGTGAAATGGATTACCATCGCCATCGGCGCGATGTTCCTTGTGTCGGGCGTAATATCGTGCGCCACGTACCTGAACGCACGCAAGAACGCCGCCGGGGCTGAACTCTACGACGCCGACGGGCGGCTCATCGCCTCGCCGCGGCCTCCGTTTCCACTCGTAGGCATAGGCAGCATACTGCTCGGACTCATCCTCGCCGTCATCCCGGGCGTGTTCGTCAAGTCGCTGATGTACGTGCTCGGCGCGCTCATCATACTTGGGGCAATCAACCAGTTCATCACCCTTGCCGGGGCGAGGAGGGTGTTCCGCGTTCCCGTATGGTTCTGGGTGTGTCCGTCGCTCATACTCGTCACCGGCGTGTTCGTAATGGTAAAGCCGATGGAAACGGCCTCGCTGCCGCTGCTCATAATTGGCTGGTGCCTGCTGTTCTACGGCGTAACGGAATGCATCAACGCCGTGAAAATCTACCGGGAAACGAAGAATGAATTGACAATTAAGAATTAAGAGTTAAGAATTAAGAAAGATTCCGTCACGATGTTTATATCGGAAAAGGTATCTTTCTTAATTCTTAACTCTTAATTCTTAATTTACTTTACCAAGCTCTCGATGTACTTGCAGAGTATGCCTATGCCCGTATGGTTCTCCCCTCCCTGCGGAATTATGAGGTCGGCGTACTTCTTTGTCGGCTCTATAAACTGCTCGTGCATGGGCTTCAGCACCTTCAGGTAACGGTCGATGACCATCTCCACCGTCCTGCCGCGCTCTATAACGTCGCGCTGTATGTTGCGTATGAGGCGCTCGTCGGAGTCCGCATCGACGAATATTTTAAGGTCCATCATGTCGCGGAGCTTCTTGTTAAGCAGCGTCATTATTCCCTCTATGATGATTACCGGGCGTGGTTCTACGTGCACGGTCTCCTTCAATCGGTTGCAGAGCAGGTACGAGTAAGTGGGCTGTTCCACGGCGTTGCCGTTGCGCAGCTCGTTCATGTGCCTCACAAGCAGCTTCCAGTCGAAGGCGTCGGGATGGTCGAAGTTGATGGCGCGGCGCTCCTCTTCGGTCATGCTTGACGTGTCGTTATAATACGAGTCGAGCGGTACTACCACCACATAGTGCGGCGGCAACGCCTCAACGATTTTCCTTACTACGGTTGTCTTGCCGGAGCCTGTGCCTCCGGCGATGCCTATTATTGTCATAGTATCAGTCTTTCAAGCCTGTTTCCACAAACATTCTTTCATAGTATCCGGCCTTAACCTCCACCTTCATGGGGTAGGCACGCGAACTGCTCGGCATGCGGTAAAGCCTCATCGGGCGGCCGTCAAACATGAACTCCGCCGACGTTCCCACCTTGGGTTGCCGCATGTCGAAGTGCGAAGTGAACACGTCGGTAGCCTTCTGCCCCGTCGTCACCACAGCCACGCACGAAGGAATGCGGCGCAAAAGGGCGTCAAGGTCGGTCGGAGTTACGATTTCGAGGTCTTTGTCTGACGCCGTGTTCTTGGTACGTCGAACGGCGCAGGCCGTGTCATACAAGCCTACGCCCTTCTCTTCAAGAAACCTTATGATGTCCTCGCGGCGGAAGGCAGACCTTTCCTTATCTACAAAACGCTCCTTGTCACCGAAAAACACGAGGCCGAAAATGCGCCACATGTCGTTGATGAAGTTCGGGTAAAAGAAGTCCATGCACCAGCGGCGGCGTGCCGGAGGAAAGCTGCCGAGCATCAGCAAACGCGTGTTTGCAGGCAGGAACGGTTGCAGCGGATGCTGCTCCACGCCGCTCATTGCTGCTCCTTTACGAGGTAGACTACCACCGGCAGGTGGTCGCTGTAGCCGTCGAGCCAAGCCCCACCGGCGTGGGTACGCTTGGGAATGCCCTTGTAGCGGCCTTCCTTATTGATGATGTAGTCGCGGCGGAATATCTTGTTCCTGAAGAACTTGAGCGTAGAATAGTCTTTCTTGCCGCCCTTGTCGAGCATGTTCGGCGTCATCACGATTTGGTCAAAGAGATTCCATGAGCCTTGATACGACAGCGTGCCCTGGCCTTGCTTTGCAAGCAGGTTGTACCAAGGGTTGTACATGTCGCCCTCGCCCACCTCGTCAACGTCGGGCAGTGCGCGGAGAATGTCCTTCATGCTCTTGTTCGTCGGGTCGTCGTTCATGTCGCCCATCACCATCACCTTCATGTCAGGGTTTATCCTGAGCAGCGAGTCTTTCACGTCCTTTACAAGGCTGGCGGCACGCTCGCGGTAGGCAGAGCCGGCCGCACGGCTAGGCCAGTGGCACACGATGAAGGCCACCTGGTCGCCTCCCATCTCGCCAGTAACGGTGAGGAAGCCGCGCGTGGCATAGTCGGGACGCATGGACGGGGCAGGAACGTAAGGCACGAGCTTCACCGTGTTCACCTTGAAGAACGACGGATTGTACAGCAGGGCGCAGTCGATGCCGCGCTTGTCAGGGCCTTCCACGTGTACATATTTATATCCGCGCGCACGCAAGGGCTGCTGCGCCGTGAGGTCGTCGAGCACCTTCGAGTTCTCGACCTCCGACACTCCGATGACCGCGCAGCCCACCTGCGGCAGCACGTCGGTGCCCATATCGGCCAGCACGCGCGCCATGTTGCGCAGCTTGTGGGTGTACTTCAGCCCGTTCCAGCGGTACGAGCCGCCGGGCAGGAACTCGTAGTCGTTCTTGCCGTCGTCGTGGCATGTGTCAAAAAGGTTTTCCTGATTGTAGAAACCTACGGCGTAGACCGAATACTTCTTTTCTGCAAAACCGCATACTGCCACAAGCGAAAACGACAGTATGAAAAACAATGTGAGCTTCTTCATAATGATGTATTTATGACGGCAAAGATACATCATGTGGTGTAAACGGCAAAACAAAAACGCCTTTTTTTGCTTTTCAGACAGCATGAAAACACATTCGCAAAACACTGGAAACCGTATTGAAACACCGGCAAGCGGCACCGCCGTGCCTCCGCATGAAGACAAGGCTGCTGGCAGGCGGCCGCAAGGCTTTTTGCAAAAGACGGCAAAACGCAAGGCAAAAGACGGTCTTTTACAAAGCAAAAGGCGGCCTTTCGCAATGCAAAAGACCGCCTTTTGTAACGCCGCCGTGAAACAACGCCGTCAACACTGGCCGCAGGCTGCTTCCCGCTTGCTTATAAACCGGTCGAGGACGAGGTTCAAGGCCACATACAAAACCACGTCGACGACAAAAACAAACGTGTTGCACATGACTTCAAGCAGCAGGCTGTTAAGCACAATGTAAGCCACGGCAATGGCCACGATGCACAACAGGGTGCGGCGCTGTGACATCCCCGCACGCATGAACTTGTGGTGTATATGCCGCTTGTCGGCCTCGAACGGCGACACACGGTGCCATATCCTTACGAGCGACACCCTGACGGCATCGAAGATGGGGACGATGAGCAGCGTGTAAGGCATGATGAAATCGAAGTCGTGGCGAAGCATTACGTGCTCGTTGTACATCGAGTACTTCACGCAAAGCACTCCCAATATGAACCCCAACGTAAGGCTGCCGGCATCGCCCATGAAGATTTTACGGTTCTTGGAAACATCGCCGAAGACATTGAAATAAAAAAACGCGACAAGCACGCCGACAAGCCCCGAAATCATGATGGCATACGACCAGATGCCCTGTGAGGCGAACATGTAGATAAAGCCGAAGAACGCCAATATGGAAAGGCTTGCCGCCAGACCGTCTATACCGTCAATCAAGTTGATGGCGTTGTCGATGAACACAATGGCGAGCACCGTAAGCGGAAAGCCTACGGCGTAGGGTATGGAGTGTATTCCCATGAAACCGTAGAAGTTGTTAAGATACAGGCTGGCAAGCGGCAGCAGGCAGGCGGCCACCACCTGGCAGGCAAACTTGACACGGGCAGGCAGCCCGAACACGTCGTCGACGATACCTGTGACATAGATTACAAGCAGGCTCATCAGGAAATAAAGACTCCAAACGTTGATAGAAATAAGCTTTTGCGTGGAATTGATGGCAAGCATTGCCAACGCAAACGCTATGGCCATACTCGGCATGAAGGCTATTCCGCCAAGTCGCGGAATGGCGTCCTTGTGAACCTTGCGGGCGTTAGGCACATCATAAAGCTTCTTTGCCTTGCAGAAATTGAGTATTGCCGGGATGAAAGCGAAGCCGCATGCCGCGCTTATCACGAAAACTCCAATAATACAATATATATATACGTTCACGACGGTCTTGTATGTTTGTCCTAATACAATAAACCGCCAAACGCCAGAAATATTGCACCAACAGCTTACAAATTAACACCGCAACGCTGCCGTTCGAGTGCATAACAGACATTGCCGCCGGCTGTCCTGACGGGCAACCGGCGGCAAAAACATCATTTATATATGGTACTAAAGACTAATAATAACCAATTTACGCGCCAGCAACGTTACTTCGACGAGGCGTAAAGGGCGATGACCGTTCCGGTAAATCCGCCTGCGTTCTTGGTTGAAAGGTAACCTGCATCAACGTCGGTGACAAGCGGAAGCCACTTGCCTTTGGCCTTCGCATAATAGAAATCGAAGTAAAGGCCGCGTGAGACGATTTTCAGACGTATGTCATCATCAGACTTCTTGATTGGCGAGAAGGCTACGCTCTCCTCCTTGCCGCCTTCGCCTACACGTATAACCTGCACCTGCTTGCCTTCTGCGGTCATGGCTACACAGAGCATATACTGGTGCGTCTCGTCCTTGAAGAGCACAAGGCCGGCTTTCTCACCTACCGCTACAGGATTGAACTCCATGCCCGTCTCGCACTCGAACTTGTGGTGGCTTATGCGGCGCGCAAGGAACGCAGGCACTTTCTTTTCAGACGACTTGACGTCTGCGCACTTCATCGTAAGATATCCGGAATTTGCCGTAAGCGAGGCCAAATGGTCTACCGGGCCGCGCAGCGAGAACCAGTCAAGCGACAACTTGTCCGCCTTGAAGTCGTCGCGGTAAGAGAAATTGCCGAAAGTTACGTCCTTTCCACGCTTCGCCCCCTTGACCTTCGATATGAGAGGCACGGTCTCGTCGCCCTCAGTCATGTAGGGGAAACCGTCGGAATTCCACCTTACGGGCATAAGGAACGTCTCTCGCCCGAGGTTCTCGAACTTGCCCTCGCACGGACGGCAAGCCAGGAACACGGCATACCAGTCGCCCTCTGGTGTCTCCACAAGGTCGGCGTGGCCTGCGCATGTCACAGGATTCGGGCGGTCGGCATGCAGGTGGCGCTGCGTAAGTATGGGGTTCTGCTTGGCCGGAACGAACGGGCCGAAGGGGCTGTCGCTCCTGAATATCACCTCCGAATGCCAGTCGCTGGTGCCTCCCTCTGCGTCCATCAGGTAATATTTCCCCTTGATTTTATACATGTGCGGCCCTTCTATCCATATCGGCTTGTCCTCGGGATGCACTCCCTTGTTGACGATAACCTTCGTGGGGCCTACTGTCTTGTCGGTCTTAACGTCAAACTCGCGCACGCGGATTGTCCTGTGTCCGTCATATTCGGCCGGTCCTTCAGGTTCGTCATTGTTTACGATGTACGCCCTGCCGTCCTCGTCGAAGAAGAACGAAGGGTCTATTCCGCCGACTTCAGGCAGGCGGATAGGCTCCGACCACTTGCCGAGCGGGTCTTTCGCCTTGACGAAGAAGTTGCCCCACCCCACATTTGTCGTAATCATGTAAAACGTCTTGTTATGGGGATTGTAAGATATCGCAGGGGCGAAAATACCGCCCGAAACATGCTGGCCGTCAAGCGGAAGCTGGGACGGACGGTCGAGTATGTAGTTTACGAGCTTCCAATTGAGCAAATCCTTGCTGTGGAACAAGGGCACACCGGGGAAGAAAGAGAACGTCGACGTAACCATGTAGTAATCGTCTCCGACACGGCAGATGCTCGGGTCAGAATACCATCCGGGTAGTATGGGATTGTAGAAAGACGACTTGTCGGGCAGCGGATTTTCCTTGTAAAAGTCGTCGTCGCCACGGTATTCAAAGTAATCAAACTTGGCCGCCGACGCTTCCGTCTCGCCAGCATCCGCCCAAACATGGCATGGCATCAAATAAGCCAACACGGCAAAAGCCGCAATTTTTATGAAATTATTTCTTCTCATATAAATGAATTAATTATAAATTATAACTTCATCCATAAAAAACATACCTTTGTACGCCGCATTCGCTGGTTAACCACAACCAGCAAATGCAAAGTTAATGGAAACCTTTGGGTTCACAGTCTCAATTTGTATACAAATGCTTCGTATTTGTATCACAAGACATGGAAACGTTGTCAAAACTGCATTTTCCGCACTTAAATGGCACAAAATATCATGGTCTGCATAACAAAAAAAACGGACATCCACCTTTTGCGTACTATTTTGAACCACAGAAAAGCCTTTGTTTCCTTATCTTTGCACCGTTACAACAACCTAAAACAATTAAAAAAATGAAATTAAAGACTTTACTACTCGCGACTTTCGCACCGCTGTTATGCCACGCTGCGGAAGTCAACGTGGAGCCGTCCACGTTCAAGGACAAGTACGAAGCCGCCGCTGACGGCGACGTTCTTGTTATGAGTGCAGGCACATACGGCGACGACATCAGCCTGCTTGACGGCAAGACAGTCACCCTAAAAGCCGCCGATGACGCCGAAGTGGTCTATACCGGCGTCGTAAGGAACAGCGACGCGTCAGCCACAGGCGGCGGAATCGTGTTCGACGGCATCACCGTACAACCCGACGACAACTACTTCATCGACATCACCTACGGCAACGTCAAGGAAATAACCATGCTCGGCTGCGACATTTCAGGCATTGGCAGATGCTTCATCCGTACAAACAACGAAGGCTCTACCATCGACGAAATAAAAATAGACGATTGCCTCATCCATGAATGCGGCGCGAACGGCTACAACTTCATATACCCAAAACACGGAGTCAAGAAGGTTACCGTAACCAATTCCACATTATACAATTACCTCAACGGAGAAAGCTTCTTCGCGCCAAACTCCACAAACACCGGCATCAGTTTTACGTTCACTTTCAGCAACAACACTGTCTACAAGTGGTCCAAGGCGTCGAAATACGCCATCTGCAACGTGGAAAGCAAGGTGAACAACATCCTCTCGCAATACGAGTTCAAAGACAATATCTTCTACAAGCCAGGCGTTGACGGGCAGACCCCCAATATACTCAACGCCAACGGAGGAAGGCTTACGGCTGAAAAAAACCTCGTTGTAGACTACGGTACATACGTGATGGCAAGCGCAATTACGCAAAAAATAGAAGACCTCACTCTCGAAGAGCTCGGCCTTGCCGAACTGTCGTTCCCCGACCCTGAGAACGGCGACTTCAGCATAACGTCACAGTCGCCGCTGGCCACTGCATCGACTACGGGCGGCGTGATAGGCGACCCGCGCTGGCTAAAAAACCTGCAAAACGCCGTACACATGGAACTCGTCAACAACCCGGAGAACGGAGGTACGGCTACACCGGGCAAAGCCGACTACGAGAAAGGCTCGTCCGTGACAATCACAGCGGAAGCGAACTACGGCTTCCGCTTCAAGGAATGGCAGGACGAGAAAGGGCTGACGCTTTCCACCGACAACCCTTACACCTTCAATATAGAAAGGGACATGACCATCACCGCCGTGTACAACGCCCTTGACACGTACACGCTGACCCTGAACTGCGACGGAGACGGAGGCAAATGGGGCAACGTAACGCTCAACCCCGAACCAGTGAACGGGAAATACGAAGCTGGCACGACAGTCACAGTAAGCGTTGAGCCTAACTCCGTGACGCAGTTCCTGCACTGGGAAGACCTGACCAGCGAAACCAAGCGCACCGTCGTAATGAACGAAGACAAGACGCTGACCGCAACGTTCGACGTAATTCCCTTCATCGTAGGATGGGACTTTGCCGAAGACGAACCGCGAGGCAACCGCCCCGGAGATTACAGCTTCACCACTGACAACACTGGCAACTTACAGCTTTACAACGGCGACGGCAGCACAACAAACTGGGGCGCAAGCGAACGCACCTTCGGCGGAGTGAAACGCAAGTGCATGCGCCGCTACACCGAATATGAAGATATGAGCAATCCGAGATACCTCGTGGCGAAGTTCCTCGTAGACGGATACAAGAACATCAAGGTACACAGCCTTGCCGCCCTTGACAACGCCTGCGTACACAAGATGCAGAAAATACAATACTCTACCGACGGCGAAGGCTGGAACGACCTTGCAACCCTCGATATGGGAGAAGGCACAGGGAGCAGCGAATGGAAGGCTTTTGAAGCGGCCCTGCCCGAAGGACTTACAGGGCTGGTGTACGTGCGCTGGATTGGCGACACGCAAAGCGAGCTTGTAGGCACACCGTCAAGCACCGACACAGAAGGCTTTTACCTGGCAGACATCGTGATTTTCGCTGACAATACACAGGCCGACGACCACGAAGCCCCGAAACTTGTATCGACATCGCCCAAAGAGGGTTCTGACGTGGCTTCGGCATCAGGCAACGTGGTGCTCTACTTCAACGAGCGCGTCAAGGCAGGCGAAGGCGACATCACGCTCAACGGGAAGGCCGTCACGCCGACATTCGGAAGCAAGACGGCATCGTTCGCCTACAGCAACATAGGCTACAACACTGCCTGCGAACTTGTAGTACCGGCAGGAGCACTCACCGACATAAACGGCAACGCTTTCGAGGGAACAACGCTCCGCTTCACCACCATGCAGCGTCCGCTGCCCGATGCGCGCCTTTTCGACGCTATCGTTGCGGCTGACGGCACGGGCGAATACACATCGGTACAAGAAGCAATCGACAACGCGCCCGACAACAGTGCCGCTCCCTACCTGATATTCGTGAAAAACGGAGAGTACGACGAACTCGTAGTAGTTCCCGAGGAAAAGCCGTTCATCCACCTTATTGGCCAAGACAAGGAGAAGACCATTATAAAGCACTGCATCAACAACGGAGGCGAGAACGACCTCGGATATGACTACTCGACGAACAACCCACAGTCTGAGAACTACGGCTACAACAGCGTTGTGGAGGTTCTGGCGAGCGACTTCTACACGGAGAACATCACATACATTGACACCTGGGGCGTAGACAACCAGTCAGGCCCGATGGGCCTTGCGATGTTCTCGCGCAACGACAGGCAGGCATTCTACAACTGCAAATTCCGCTCCTACCAAGACACATGGCAGACCTCATCACGCAACATAGCCGACCGCCATTATGTGCGCAACTGCTTCATCGAGGGCGCGGTAGACTACTTCTACGGAGGCGGCGACGTGCTGCTTGACAGCTGTACGATGTACAACGTGCGCGAAGGCTCGGTAATCGTAGCCCCGAGCCACAAGGAAGGCACGAAATGGGGCTACGTGTTCAACGACTGCACCGTTGACGGCAACGAGCTGGCGGCAAGCGAAAACACCACAGCCTTGGGCCGTCCGTGGCAGAACGCACCGAAAGCCGTATGGCTGAACACCACCATGAAGATAGGCATCAAGCCTGAAGGATGGAACAACATGGGCGCAATACCGGCCATCTTCGCCGAATACAACAGCAAGAACGCCGACGGCGACCCCATCGACGTTAGCCAGAGGCGCACCGAATACAGCTACAAAGACCGTGAAACAGGCGAGACTATAGCCGGCACATGCAAGGCAACACTTACCGACGAGGAGGCCGCAGCCTACACATACGAAGCCGTAATGGGCGGCACCGACGGATGGAATCCGCGCAAACTGATGGAAAAAGTCGAAGCGCCGGCCAACGTAGAATATGACGTTACGGCAGGCAAGCTGACATGGCAGCCATCTGAATACGCAATCTGCTACGTCGTGATAGACGGCGGCGACAACGTGGTGGGCTTCACCACGGACTGCGAATATACCGAGAACCTCGTTCCCGGCACCACCTATACGGTAAAGGCCGTCAACGAATACGGCAGCCTCGGTCATGGTTCTCAAAGCCACATAGCCACTGGCATAAACAACGTGGAAAGCGAGGAAGTAGCCGTTGAGGAATACTACAACGCATCGGGCATGAAGCTTGACGCGCCAGCGAAGGGCCTCAACATCGTCCGCCAGAAGATGAACGACGGCACGGTGAAAGTAGTAAAGAAAATGGTAAGATAACAGGCGTACATACGCTACAATGCAAAAGGCCACCTTTCAGCTTGTGAAAGGTGGCCTTTTACGTTGCAAAACACGGCCTTTTGCAAGACGAAAGGCCACATATTGAAAAACAGCCTGCCACGGCAGGATATACGGCAGACTGCAAGCCATGCTCAAACCCGATGCTCGCAACACCCCGTCACTCGCCCGGCTTGACTTTCTTTAAATATTCCGTAGGGCTGCATCCCATTACTTTCTTGAAACAACGGCTGAAATACTTTGGGTCGGAAAAGCCGCACTTGTAGGCCACGTCGGCTATGCTCATGTCACCGTCTGCCATGTATGCCAGCGCCCTCTTCACACGCATGTCGAGCACAAGATTGTTAGGTGAAAGGCCAAACACCTTTTTCATACGCAGGTACAGCACCGTACGGCTCACCCCGAGTTCACGGCACATGAGTTCAACGGACAGGTCTGCATTGTCGATGTTACGTGAAATCATCCCCGTCACCGCATCCCTGAAACGCGAGTCAGGCGTGCCGCCACCGGTCTCGTCCCCACAGCCGGACGCTTCTCGCCGTTCTGCCAGCATCTCGTGCATATGCGCCATCATCATGTCTATCTTCTCGCGCGACAGCCGCCTCACCTCGGCAATTTCGCAACGAAGCCGCCTCACATACCTTACGGTCCTCACAGCCAGCCACACTAACCCGACCAGCAGCATGCCGAGAACCACCCACGTAGCAGGCATCTCCGACAGTTCGGGCCGACGGCTGATGGTTACAGTGCGCCCGTTGTCCACCCACACGCCGTCGCCGTTGGTGGAACGCACCCTGAACACATGTCTTCCAGGCGGTATTCCGGCATAGCTTATCTCATGGTTCTTGGTATATATCCAGTCATCGTCCACCCCGTCCATACGGTAAGCGTACCAGATGTCCTCGTTCTTGTTGTAGTCGAGGGCTGAAAATGTGATTGTAAAATTCTTCTCTTCAGGCTCAAGGGAGACAATACTGTCGCATCCAAAAACGAGAGGAGGCACGTATCCGCTCTTGCGCGCATCGTCAAGGCTGAAGGCCAGCAGCCCCCTCGTCGTGCCGAAAGCCAGCGAATCAGCCCCTACCGCCAAAGGCCGAGCCTCCGTAAATGCGAAGCCCGACGCCATGAAGCCGTGCGCATAGTTGGTCATGCTCCCCTTGTGCGTGTCGAAACGCGTCAAGGCATTCTCCGACACTATCCATAGCGCGCCCTCACCGTCGGCCGTAATGTTGATGTTTACATCCGAAGCCAGTCCGTCGGCCATGGTATAAGCATGAAATTGCAGATGCCCTCCAGCTCCAGTTCCGCGCAAAATCTTGTTCACGCCACCACCATACGTTGCGGCATACACGTCACCACGGCCATCTGCGGCCAAGCCCATCACCTCATTGTTGCTCAAGCTGTGAGCGTCGTCAGGGTCGCGGCGATTAGCAGTAAACACGGATTTGAAAGCACGCCCTCCGTTTACAATACGGCAAGTGTACAGTCCGCCGCCGGTACCTATCAGCATAACTCCGCCATGCCACTTGTGCAGGCATCTTACCTTTACGGCTCCGGCAGGATAATCCGTGAGCCTGTTGTTCTTGTTAATGAAGCTTATGTGGGTCGCCCCGGGCTTTTCGACGATATTGACTCCACCGCCGTAAGTGCCCACCCACATACGCCCCGAGCCGTCGAAGCAAATGCTGTACACCTCGTCACAGCTTAGGCTGTAAGCGTCGCCATGCCTATGCACATACCTGTCTACCGCAAATCCCGACCGTACCGGACGCAGGCGGAACAGCCCTCCGGGCTTCGTGCCAAGCCAAATGTTGCCGTGGTGGTCTTCGGCCATGCAGTACACATTGTGGCCGAAACGCGCCTTATCTTGCGAAAGACTGCCGTCATGACCCAAATACGCCATCGCTCCGCCGCCAAGTTTCAAGTACACATAGCCCTCCTTGTCGGCTATCCACATGCGCCCGTAACTGTCACGCATCACGGCTCTTACCACTTCGTCGCCGCTACCTCCGCCAAGCCTTACGGGCTTCAGCGTCTTCCTTGCCTTGACAACACGGTCGATACCCTTATTCGACCAAACCCAGTAGCCGTCCTGCCTGTCGCGGTAAAGCACACGTGTCTCCATTCCGGCATACCTCTCCATGCCCGCTATCCAGGCGGTCTCGGCTTCCGTAGCCTTGTAGCGGTGCATTACAGGTGGCTTCTTACCATCGTACACCCTGAACTTGCACGTATGGCGGTCGAACACATAATAATATTTGAAACCTGACTTGCACAAAATATTGCCATCGGCAGCCTCGTCTATCATGTCAATCCTGTTCGTAAGCAAAGGGCTTCCGTCACCAGGCATGGCCTTGTAGGTTATGAAGTTGTAACCGTCATAACGGCTAAGCCCCTCACGCGAACTTAGCCAGATGTAGCCTTGCGAATCCTGCATGACGCACGTAACGATACTGTGCGACAAGCCGTCGGCCACGCCGAACTGGGTGATATTCACTTCGTCGTATGCCCGTGAGACAGTACAACACAACAAAACAAATAAAACTGACAATATATTTTTCATATACATGCAGAACTAAACAATAATCCTATCACGGCAATCTGCCGCCATCCACGGCACATCAACCGTGCAAAAGTAATCAAATCGGCGACAATACAGCCAACACGGCAACAAAAAAACGATTTTGAACCCCAAAAACACATTTGTCCACCACAGACGAAGCTGTTTGCCATAACTTTGCAATTGAAAAACAAACCTGAATAACTTAACAAACAAAACACAAATGAAAAAAATCATTATGACAATCGCTGCTGCCACCGCCACTCTCGGCGCATTGGCAGGCGAGCCGCTGGAACTATGGTACGACAAGCCGGCATCTCACTGGAACGAAGCTTTGCCGCTAGGCAACGGGCGCATAGCCGCGATGGTGTTCGGCGACCCAGTGAACGAGGTGTACCAAATGAACGAGGAGACAATATCAAAAGGTTCGCCCTACAAGAACTACAACGCTGACACGCCGAAGTATCTTGACAACATCAGGCAGCTGGTGTTCAACGGGAAGAGCGACGAGGCCCAAAAGCTTGCCGAGACGCAAATCCTCGCCGACACTGACAACGGCTACGGAGCGTCCTACCAGCCGGCAGGCAACCTGCGCATAGAATACGACGGGCACAAAGAGTATTCCGCCATGCGCAGACAGTTGAGCCTTGACAACGCCGTGTCTACCGTGACATACAATGTGGGCGACGTTACATACAAGGAAGAAGCCTTCACGTCGTTCACCGACCAGCTGCTCATAGTACGCGTGACAGCCTCCAAGCCCGGAGCAATCAACCTGCGGGCCAGCCTGTACTACCCTGACGGTGTGAAAGTGGAGCGCGGCGTAAGTGGCGATATGCTTACCCTAGAAGGCACTACTGGCAAAGCCGCCAACAATGTGCCGGGCAAACTCAACTTCATCGTCAACGCCAAAGTAAGCAACGAAGGCGGAGAAGTGGCGGCGAACGACACTTCCTTGGTTGTAACCAACGCCAACACCGTGACCTTCCACGTGGCGATAGGCACTAACTTCGTCAACTACAAGGACATTTCGGCCAACCCACAAGAGCGCGTCGACGCATACATGCAAAACTCCGAACGCACATACGACGAGGCGCTGGCCGAACACATTAAATATTATAAGGAGCAATTCGACCGCGTAAGCCTCAACCTCGGCACAAGCGCAAGCTCGACTATGCCGACCGACAAGCGCATAGAAAACTTCGCAAACGGCAACGACAACCAACTGGTTGAGCTATACTTCCAGTTCGGCCGCTACTTGCTCATCTGCTCGTCGCAGCCCGGATGCCAGCCTGCCAACCTGCAAGGCAAATGGAACGGCAATACCAACCCTGCATGGAAATGCCGCTATACGGTGAACATAAACACCGAGATGAACTACTGGCCGGCAGAACCTGCCAACCTTCCCGAACTTACCGAACCGCTAATCCACATGGTAAAAGACCTTAGCGAAATCGGAGCGGAGACCGCACAGAACATGTACGGCTGCAGCGGATGGGTACTGCATCACAATACTGACCTGTGGCGCATGACTGGAGCTGTCGACAAGGCGTACAGCGGAGTGTGGCCGATGGCAAACGCATGGCTGTGCCAGCACTTGTGGAACAAATACCTGTACAACGGCGACACTGACTACCTGCAAGAAGCATATCCGCTGATGAAGGGCGCGGCACAGTTCTTCCTCGACTTCATGGTTGAAGACCCACGCGGCAAATACATGGTTGTATGCCCGTCGGTTTCGCCCGAAAACTCGCCACGCGCCTACAAGGGGCAAAACATCTTTGCAGGAATAACAATGGACAACCAGCTCGTAAGTGACCTGCTCACCAATACGGCGCGTGCCGCACAGCTGCTTGACACCGATGCAGATTTCGCCGCACAACTGCTCGAACTTCGCTCACGCATACTGCCACTGCGCATAGGCCAGTACGGACAGCTACAGGAATGGCGCGACGACTGGGACAACATGGACGACCACCACCGCCACGTGTCACACCTCTGGGGACTTTACCCCGGCACGTCAATATCGCCTTACCGCACGCCTGCGGCATTCCTCGCCGCCATGACATCGCTGACCGCACGCGGAGACGAATCTACAGGATGGAGCATGGGGTGGAAAGTATGCCTATGGGCACGCTGCCTCAACGGCTGGCATGCCTACAAGCTGATAAAGGACCAGCTCTCGCTTGTACCCAGCGACAGGCTCGAAGGACAGGACGGCGGCACGTACGCCAACATGTTCGACGCCCATCCGCCGTTCCAGATTGACGGAAACTTCGGCTGCACGGCAGGAATAGCAGAAATGCTCATGCAGAGTCACGACGGCTTCATTTACCTGCTGCCGGCCATACCCGAAGAGTGGGCAGACGGAGAAGTTAAAGGACTGCGCGCAATAGGCGGCTTCGTAATCGAGGACATGGTGTGGAAAAACGGCAAACTTGCCAGCGCACGCCTGCGCTCCATCCTCGGCGGCAACCTGCGCCTGCGCACAGCGGCCAAGCTGACATCAACTACGCACGACTTGAAACAGGCCGAGGGCGACAACCCCAACCCCCTGTTTGCGACATACTCCATGCCTACGACCACTACAACTGGCGACGGATACACCGAGGTGGACGACGCAACGTATGACGAACTGCTCGCGGAAGCAGGCCTGCGCCCCGAGACAAACCTCTACGACATCGAAACAAACGCCGGCGACATCATTGAAATCACCAACGCCGACATACCTTCAGGCATAACATCCATAGCCACTGACACGGCCGGCAAGCAGCCAGTTTACGACCTGTCGGGCAGAAAGGCTGATGAAAACACACGCGGCATACTGGTGACAAAAGGCAAAGCTTTCATTAATATGAAATAAGCAGAACGGTGTCGACTTTGCCGTATGCCATTGCCTTACAACGGCCAAGAAACAGTGAAAAGTCCTTGAATGCGCTGCATTCAAGGACTTTTCACTGTAATCAAGGTGGAGCTGGAGGGAATCGAACCCTCGTCCAAACAGGGAAACCATACGCTTTCTACACGCTTATTCCGGCCTTCGGTTTTCGTGCCGCCGCAAGACCCGGACCACCAACGGCGACCTTATCCCCTGAAACTTCACCACGCACGCGGGGCCGGGCGTGGCTATTCCCGATTTTACCGCACCGCCTGTTCGGAACGCTTCGGGACTACAGCTTCCGGGCGATGTCTCGTCCTGTCACCTTGTGACGGGATTAAGCCAGTAATCTACTATGCTTCGATTAGGCAGCGAGAGCGTACTTGTTTTCGCCAGATAAATTTATGACCGCTGAGATTTAGGAGCAAACAGACCACGCTCCGCGTGCTTACGTACCATTCCAACCCGCTGTCAAATCCAGTCAACCCCTGAACGTGCGGCCGGACATAGCCGTAAATCGGTGCAAAGATAGGGCTTTATCGATTTCCTAACAAACAATGCGGCTCTTTTTAGCCATAATTAACACGACAAATAGCGGCATACGGCTTTCGCGCTGATTGCCAACGGTTTACGGAGCCTGGAACGGCGGCGTTGCAAAAGACGGCCTTTCAGCCTGCAAAAGACCATCTTTTACAACGCAAAATGCCGCCTTTCACAATGCGAAAGGCGGCATTTTGGAAAACAGCGGAATGGGATGCTTGCTGCAGAAGAGCCACTCCGACCGGCAAATCATGGCTGCCACAAGGTTATTTTACAGCCTGTTTGCTTTTCAGTGCGAACGATTTGTAGTACCTTTGCAGGGCACAGGCATGCCTAAAAGCAGGACGTGCCTGCCAAAACCGTATTGTATGAAATTGTCAACTATATTTACCCTCTGTGTGCGTAAAGCCGTAATTCTTGCAACAAGCTTGTGTGTAGCCGTTGCAGTGGCTACGTCGTGCGGTTCAGGCGGTAATGGAGGCGGAAGCACCAAGAACACCGGCGGCGGCAAGGACGAGTGCGGCAAGGTGGCTAAACATCTCAAACTCGGCGACGACTGTTACCGCAAGGGCGACTATACCGACGCGCTGGAGCACTACGTCAAGGGTCTGAAAAAGGGCGAGGCCAGCGGCTGTGGCGACAGCTTGGCCGTGTTTTACAAGAACATAGGCAACATATACTGCCTCTTCGAGGACTATGAGAGGGGTGAAACATATTACAGGCAGGGACTGGAATACTGCCGCAAATACGGCGACAGGCAGACAGAGGCCAAAATCCTAATCAACCTTACGGGCATAAGCACGTTCATGAACGATGCCGGCAAGGCGCGCGCATATTACCGCCAGTTAGAAAGACTCGGCCTAAAGGATGATGGGGTTACGGGCTTCATGACGAAGTTCAACCTCGGACTGCTCCAGTTGTCAGAGAAGAGATACCGCGCAGCGGCCGACAACTACCTCGACCTCGCCGCCAAAGCCGCCGCCAAAGGTCTGCCTCCCATCTACCTGTGCTCGGCATACCTGCAGGCATACAAGGCGTACCTGGGAATGGGATGGACGGATTCGGCCTTTTATTACATGAAAAAGTGCGAGCGCACGGCTGAAGACAACAACATACAGTACAGGCATACGGAACTGTTCAAAGACCTTTCCTCATACTACAACGACAAGGGAAACGTACACGCTTCACAGCAGTACAAGGCCCGTTACCTCGCATTGAAAGACTCGGTGTACAACATGCGCGAGTTCGACGCAGCAAAGCACGCCCAGTTCCTCTATGAAATGGACAAGATAGACCGTGAAATCAAGGGGCTGAAGACCCAGAGCGAAGAGTACCGGCGCACCGTAGCACGCCAGCGCGCCATACTCGCAGGGATAATAACCGTGGTACTTACCGTATGCGTATTCCTTGTCATAATATACCGGCAGAAGAGAAAGTTGCACATAAGCTACGGCCACCTTTACTCCGTCAACCGCAAGTACGTTGAAAGGCTGGAAGAAATGCAACGGCGCACCTCGGCCTACAAGGAGCGCATCAACGCACAAGCCGACGAAATCAAGCGGCTCAACGAAGCACTCGGACAACAGGCGGAAAGGACGGGCAAATACAGTTCGAGCGGTCTGGCTGACGACACGAGGCTGTCGCTGGCCGACGCTATCATGAACGCGATGGAGAACAGGAAGGAGTTTTGCAACAGCGACTTTTCGCTCGCCAAACTGGCCGAGACGGTCGGCTCGAACAGCAAATACGTCTCGCAGGTAATCAACGACACCTTCGGCAAGAACTTCAGCAACTATGTCAACGAGTATAGGGTCAACCTGGCCTGCATGCGCCTCGCCGACTTTGAAAGCTACGGCAACTATACGATAAGCGCGATAGCCGAAAGCGTAGGCTTCAAGTCGTACTCAACATTCAATAATGTGTTCACAAAAATCACCGGGATAACGCCGTCCATGTACCAGAAAATGGCCTTGCAAGAACGCGGCACGGCGTAAAACTGCCTCTATACCCTTATTTACGACGCAACAATACTTCCCAATTCACGAATTCAGAAATCCGCATGCGCGCCGCCTCTTGCATTTTTTACAGGTCTTGTTTATATTTGCAGCCGTGACACATTTGATAACTTAAACATTAAAACATCATGAAAAATCTCTTCTTAACCATCTGCATGTGCATGGCGACGGCGACCTATGCACAGGACAACGCAGCCCTGAAAATCGGCGCGAAGCTGCACGAGCCGCAATTGAAGGCCGCTACGAGATGGGCCAACGGCAAGGTTGCGAAGCCCGCTCCCGAAGCTCCGGCAATGAAAACCGACGCCGTGAAGCCGCTGACAACAGCCGCGCTGCCCTCCCCTGCCGAATACATGAAGGCCGCAGAAGCCACGAAGACGCAGCGGCTCGACAGCATCATTGGCTACCTTAACAATGGAAATGACAAGTACACACGCCAACACTTCACGTTCGACACACAAAACAACCCCGTAAAACGCACCAATTCGTACTGGAACTCGGCGACAGGAATATGGGAAGATTCAGAATACACCGAATACAAGGTTGACGAAGACGGCTACGTTACACAAATGTCGCAGTACAGCGCAGTGGCCGGCCAACGTTACGTTTACGAGTATGACGACAAGAAAAGGGGCATTGTGCAGGAACTGTGGGAATACAACGGCACTACATGGACTCCCTTGCAGCGCGGCGACTACAAGTATGACGACAGGGACAACATCGTGGAAGAGATACTTTCAGCATGGGACTCAGGAAGCGAGACATGGGTGAAAGTAGTGCTGCACGAGGCCGACTATAACGACAAGAACCAGCAGACGAGCTACAGGCCATACGAATGGAACGGCTCGGAATGGGTCGGCGTAGTCGAGGCAAAGTCGTACATATACACCGCCGACGGCACAAACTACAACCGTGTGACCAGTTACATTTGGGAAGCAAGCACAAAGTCATGGTTCGAATATTGCCGGTATGAAAAGGACTTCAACACCGACGGCAACTGCACACGCGAGGAAAAGATGTTCTACAACAAAGACCTTGACAACTGGGAAGGCGCATACGAATATGACGGATACGTCTACACGAACACAAAAGCCACGCTGGAGTATGACGAACTGGGACGGCTCAAATACGAAGTGGCATACGTCAAGCCCACGACCGGCGACTACATAAAGTCGGCCGACGTAACATACGAATGGACTGACCTCGACGGCGGCGGCACGCAATGCGTCATGACGGACTACGTAGGGTATCAAAGCGGCGAACCATACGTTACCAATGTATCTACAACCCAGTATGATGCCGACGGCAACGAGACGTACATGTTCGAGCAGCACCGAAATACCGCAGGCGAACTGGCCGACTACATGAAGCGGACTCACGAATACGACTCCGACGGCAACATGCTGTCGGAGAGGCAGTGGGCAGCAAGCGGCGGCAAAATGAAGCCTTATACCGGCAGCGACTACACGTACAACGACCACGGCATGGTAACCGACCAGCAGGCGTGGAAAGGCAAGGCCGGTAGCGACGAATGGGTAAAGGGCAACCACTTCACCTACACTTACGAGCAGGACACGGTGCTCGTTGACAAGAAGTGCTACTCAAATTCCGCAGGAGAGGAAATGCCAAGCTGGGGCGAAGGCAACAAGTTTGAGTACGACGTGCCCGTAGAAGATATCGTGTTGTGGCCCGGCGGCGTATTCTACCACAAGCTCGTAGAGCAGTACAGCTATTCAGGCATGGGCAGCGGCTGGGACACTACGATGATGCAAGTATATCATTATTCCGACATGACGCTGTCGTCCATCAGCAACATTGCAGCTGGCGGCGGCTCGGATGTAAGCCTTAAGTACGCAGGGGGAATGCTCCGCGTTGAAGCGGACGGCGGCGTCACAGTGAACGTCTACGGAATAAACGGCGTGAAGGTACTATCGTCTACGGAAAGGCTCATTGACTTGTCCGGACTTCCAAACGGCTTGTATATAGCTGAAGCTGACGGACAAAAACTGAAATTCATTAAGCGTTAAGCGCCAATAAACACGCTTATACAGGCGGCAACGGCACACATTGGATGCTGTTGCCGCCTTCTTTTCGCCTGTACTCCTGCGTCAAGGCTTCATGACGCATGGCAGGCGGCGTTGCAAAAGACGGCCTTTCGGCCTGCAAAAGACCATCTTTTACAATGCAAAAGGCCGCCTTTCACAATGCGAAAGGCGGCCTTTTAGGAAACGACCGTGCGCGGAACGCTCCGCACACGGCCGCCGGATGTTTCTGATAGTATATTCATTCAAGGATTGGATTATTCGCTCTTCATCGTCTTTATGTTGCCGTCAGCGTCGATGTCAAGCTCTTTCACCTTGACGCTGCGAAGCCATGTCTTGCCTTCAGACGGCACGCAGTCGTGATGGAACAAGTACCACTTGCCATTGTATTCAACGATTGAATGGTGCGTAGTCCAGCCTACCACAGGCTCAAGGATTACGCCCTTGTACGTGAACGGGCCGTAAGGATTGTCGCCTACGGCGTAGCACAGGTAGTGAGTGTCGCCCGTAGAGTAAGAGAAATAATACTTGCCGTTCATCTTGTGCATCCATGAAGCCTCGAAGAAGCGGTGCGGGTCGCCGGCTTTGAGCGGCTCTCCGTTGTCGTCGACCACAAGTACGGCACGGGGCGCTTCGGCAAACTGGAGCATGTCGTCCGTCATCCTGGCCACGCGTGAGGGCAAAGCCGGCTCGTCGCCTTCGGGCAGATGCTCTACGCCGAGAGCCTGGTTGTCCTTGTAACGCTGCAACTGTCCGCCCCAGATGCCGCCAAAATATGTATAAATAGCCCCGTCATCGTCCTTGAACACGCAGGGGTCGATTGAGTAAGAACCGCGTATGGGGTCGGCCTGGGGGATGAAAGGCCCTTCGGGACGGTCGGCAACGGCCACGCCGAGATGGAACACGCCGTTCCAGTCCTTGGCGCAATATACCATGTAATACTTGCCGTCTTTCTCTACCACGTCGTTGTCCCACAGCTGGCGGCTGGCCCAAGGTATGTCCTCTACGGCAAGAACCTGCCCGTGGTCGGTAACTTCGCCGTTCTCCACGTCGTCAAGCGACAGCACATGATAGTCCTTCATCTGGAAGTGTCCGCCGTCATCGTCGAACGCCTCGCCCGAATCCCAGTCGTGCGAAGGATAGATGTAAAGCCTGCCGTTAAACACATTGGCTGAGGGGTCAGCCATGTAATCACTCGGAAAAAGATACCTTGCTTTATTCATAACAATCGGTGTTTAGGTTTATACTGTATTTGGTAACGTGGCGGCCGGCGGCCACCGGCATGGCAGCCGCCGGCAAACCGTCACGCAGGTAAAAGGTGTTCAGTCTTTAAATAGGTCTATAATCTTTGCCACTACAGGCTTGGCCTTGTTGTCCCTGCCGAATAGCAAGGGGTAATTGGTGCGCCCTTTTACGGGGAAATCGTTAAGCCACGACGTGGCGTCGGTAACGCCCCACAACGTGATGCGCGAAATCTGATGGCGGTGTCTGTGATATATCTTGAACAATTCGAGGTAACGCTGCTCGAAAAGACGTTCCGCCTCGGGTGTAAGTCCGTTCCTGTAAGGGTTGTACTTTTCCTGATATTCAAAGTTCTGGCTTATCTCCGCACCGCTGAAATTGTCAGGCGAAGGGAGCATGTTCATGTCGAGTTCCGTCATCATCACTTTCACTCCGCACGCCGCGAACGAGTCGATTGAAGCCTCATACTCCTTCAAGTCGGGGTAATTGTAGCCGTTGTGCGACTGCATCCCGACTGCATCTACACGGCAACCCTTGGCCTTCAGGTCTCTTACTATCTTGCAGATGGTGGCACGCTTGCCTGGCTTCGCCATGGAATAGTCGTTGATGTAAAGCTCCGCATTGGGGTCGGCGGCGTGCGCGAATTTGAATGCCAGCTCGATATAATCAGGCCCTATTATCCTGTAATAAGGCGTCTGGCGCATTGTGCCGTCATCGTTCACGGCCTCGTTGACCACGTCCCATCCTTTGATACGTCCCTTGTAACGGGTCATAACGGTGGTGATATGGCTGCGCATACGTTCTATCAAGACCTCGCGCGAGACGGTGTCGCCCTTCTCGTCGGTGAACATCCACTTCGGCGGCTGCGAATGCCAAACGAGGCAGTGGCCTATCATCTCAAGTCCGTTGTCCTCCGCAAACTTGACAGTACGGTCGGCGTCATCCCAGAAGTACGTGTCTTCCTCGGGATGGATTTCCTCCCCTTTCATGCAGTTTTCAGCCACAACAGAGTTGAAATTGCCTGTAACAATCTTGGCTTCGGCGGCATTCCTGCCCCATACGACATCGACATTCACCGCCGCGCCTACCGTGAAATATTTGCCCAGCACATCCTTCAACGTGTCTGCCGCAGCGCCTTCAGACGGCGCAAAGCACGCAGCCGCGCACACCGCAGCCAGCAAAAATCCCTTATTCATACGTATTGTCAGTTTTTAGAACGTTTCTCTATTTCCATGTTGATTTTGTCAACAACCTTGTCGCTAAGCTCGTATTTCGAGATGATGAACATCGCGAGGACGAGCAGCAGGGCGGGGATGACGGCCACAAGCCACAGGATTCCCTGCTCTGCCATCGGCGACTGTGACACTTCGTTGTCCTTGTCGAAGCCCACAAACGCAAGCACCAGTCCCGGCACGACGCCTCCGAGAGCCATGCCGGCCTTGTAGAATATGCCCGTAAGGGCGTTGACTATGCCCGAGATACGCTTGCCATGGGTGTATTCGCCATAAGAGATTACCTCGGGAACAAGCGCCCACATGTAACCGGTAGCCACAATGACACCCGTCGACTTGACAAACTGCGCCACGTAAACGAGCCACATCTGCGAACGCAGGGCCGGCACGGCGGATATCACATAGAGCAAGGCCATGCCGAAGATTGCCACCGAAAGGAAGATGTTGAACATGCCGCGCTTGCCCACGCTGCGCTTGATGGCAGGCACCATAGGCATGAAGATGAAAGCCGGAATGGAGCCTAACGCCATGAAGTTGGCCACCTCCCCGGCATCGGCATGCACATTGTAAATCATGTAATACGAACCGGCCGCATTGCCTACCGACATCATCGCGAAAGCCGTGATGAAGAAGAAGGCGAGTATTCGGAGCGGACGGTTGCGGCGGAACTCCACCCAAAGGTCGCTTACCTTCACGTTGGCGGTCTCAGCCTTGTCCATGACTACGCGTTCCTTGGTCTGCGAGAAGCAGAAGACGAGCAGCGCGAGGCCCACTACGGCGTAGACGGCCATAGTGACAAACCATGCGTCGGCCGAATCCTTTGAATTCATCTTGCCGTCGGGAGACAGTGCGCCCACAATCATAGGGATGCCGTATGCCACGGCAAGACCGCCTGCGTTTGCCATGAACATGCGGACTGACGTGAGCACGGTGATTTCATTTGTATCGCGCGTAAGCGATGCGTTCAGCGCTCCATAAGGCACATTTATCAATGTATAAAGCATCGACATGCCAACATAAGTAAAGTATGCGTATGCCAACGAGCCTGAAAAGCCGTTCCAGAAGCACATCACGGCGAAGCCGCACAACGGTATTCCGGCCAGCACGAGGTAAGCCCTGTACTTGCCGAGCCTGGGATTATGCTTGTCTACAAACGTTCCGACAATGGGGTCCCAAATGACATCGACGATGCGCACAATCAGGAACATGAACGCCGCCGACGTTGGATTAAGCCCGTAAACGTTGGTGTAGAACAACAAAAGGTACATGGATATGGTCTGGTAAATCAGGTTCTGCGCCAAGTCGCCAGACCCGAAACCTATCCTCTGCACCCACGACAGCTTGTAAAATCCCTTCGCCTCATGGGCGCAGGGCTGTGTTTTCATTTCGTTTTGCATGTATTGTTCAAGTATTATAACAGTCTTCATGTCTATCGCCGGCAACGTCCGCCCCTGCAGGTACAAGCCACCGGCAACGCTGCAAAAGTACGCCTTTTTCCAAATAAACCACGATTGTTTTTGTAGCTATTACGTTTCAATTTGTTTCATTGCATTTTATTTCAAGCAAAGCACTCGTTAAATTTACATACATATACTTATTTTTGCAGAAAAATCAACCCACATGAAACACATTAAAATCATTCTCTCATTATTCCTTTTGTCGCTCGCGACAACATTTTCCAATGCGGCGGAGCGTTTTGTCAGCTTCAAGTCAGGAGACGTGTTGCTCAACGACAAAGGCAAAATCTCCATCTACATAGATGCCAACGACTGCAAGGGAGTATCGATTGCGGCGCAAAACCTCGCCACTGACATTAACAAAGTGTGCGGAGCGGAAGTTGTGACTACCAACCAGGCTGATGCAAAAATAATCGTAGGCACTATCGGACATTCGGCCGAGATAGACAAGCTGGTGAAGCAGAAAGTAATTGACAAGGCCGAACTTAAAGGCAAACTCGAGAAATACATCATCACTACCACGGGCGACAAGGTGGTTATCGCCGGAAGCGACAGGCGCGGAACAATCTACGGAATATACGAGCTGTCGCGCCAAATCGGCGTGTCGCCGTGGTACTACTGGGCCGACACGCCCATAGAACGCCACGCGCGCGTATATATTAATAAAGGTGTGTACACCGACGGGGAGCCTGCCGTGCGCTACCGCGGCATCTTCCTTAACGACGAGGCACCATGCCTTACCACATGGGTGAAAAACACTTTCGGAACCAATTACGGCGGCCACGACTTCTACGCAAAAGTTTTCGAGCTGATACTCCGCCTCAAAGGCAACTTCATGTGGCCGGCAATGTGGGGCTGGGCGTTCTACGCCGACGACCCACAGAACAGCAAGACCGCCGACGAGATGGGCGTGATGATGGGCACGTCGCACCACGAGCCGATGGCGCGCAACCACCAGGAATGGGCGCGCAACCGTGACAAGTATGGTGCATGGGACTATGCCAAGAACCAAGAGGTAATCGACCGCTTCTTCCGTGAGGGCATCGAGCGCGCCAAGGACAACGAGGATGTCATCACGATAGGCATGCGCGGCGACGGCGACGCGCCCATGGGCGGAGAGGAAGGCAAAGACCACGAGTTCGTGCCGCAGTACCAGCGCATGATGAAACTGATGCAGAAAATCATCGACAACCAGCGCAAAATCATCAGCGACGTGACTGGCCGTCCGGCCAAGGAGCGTCCGCAGGTTTGGGCTTTGTACAAAGAAGTGCTTGGATATTACGAGAACGGGCTGCAAGTGCCCGACGACGTAACCCTGCTCCTGTGCGACGACAACTGGGGAAACGTGCGCCGCGTGCCCAACGCCGAGGAGCGCAAGCGCAAAGGAGGATGGGGTCTGTACTACCACGTTGACTACGTTGGCGCACCCCGTAACTCCAAATGGCTGTGCAACACACCGCCGCAGAACATGTGCGAGCAGCTCACCCTGGCCTACGATTACGGCATAGACCGCCTCTGGATACTCAACGTGGGCGACCTGAAACCCATGGAATACGCCATAACACTGTTCATGGACATGGCCTGGAGCCCGAAAAAATACTCCGCACAGACTGTAATGACACACGTAACCGACTTCTGCCGCCAGCAGTTCGGCGACGCGCAGGCGGACGAGGCGGCGCGCATACTCAACCTCTACCTTAAATACAACGGTCGCGTTACGGCCGAACTGCTTGACAAGAACACGTACAACCTTGAGACGGGCGAATGGCGCCAGGTGGCCGACGAGTACATGCGCCTCGAAGCCAAGGCCCTGCGCCAGTACATCACCCTGCCCGAAGCGTACCGCGACACGTACCGCGAGCTCATACTGTTCCCCGTCCAGGCCATGTCGAACCTGTACCAGATGTACTACGCCCAGGCAATGAACAACCACCTGTACCGGCTGGGCGACCCGGCGGCCAACCTCTGGGCCGGCCGCGTGGCCGACGCCTTCATACGCGACTCCGTGCTCTGCGCCGAGTACAACCACGACATTGCCGGAGGCAAATGGAACGGGATGATGATACAGAAGCACATCGGCTACACCGACTGGAACGACAACTTCGAGCGTGACATGATGCCCGAGGTGTTCCGCATCGACGGCAACGCGCAGGGAGGCTTCATCCACAAAGGCGCCGACGGCTACGTGGCGATGGAGGCGGAGCACTACTTCAGCAAGGCCGACGCGCCCGAAGCGGCGTGGACGGTGATACCCTACATGGGGCGCACGCTTAGCGGAGTGTCGCTGCAACCTTACACAAAGCCCGTAGGCGGAGCGTCGCTGGCATACCGCTTCACCGTTCCTGCCGGGACAGAGGACAAAGTGAACGAAGTGAAAATACATGTAATCGTAAAGTCAACGCTCGACTTCCTCGACAAGGGCGGACTCACCTACAACGTGGCACTCGACGGAGACGAGCCGCAGACGGTCAACTTCAACAAGAACCTGAACGAAGAGAACGGCAACACCTACACCGTATATTACCCTACGGTGGCACGCCGCGTGGTGGAAAGCGTCGTTACGCTGCCTCTCGGCGGCAAGCCTGACGGCACGCACGAACTGGTAATCACGCCCAACGACCCCGGCATAGTGTTCGAGAAAATAGTCGTTGACATGGGCGGCTACAAGCCCTCGTACCTCTTCATGGACGCATCGGAAAAAGAGCGGAAATGACCCTTTGTAAAAATTTTCACCTACACTCATTTTGCAGTTTCACACGAAATGCCTACTTTCGCACATACAAACAGGCTGCGGACGGCATACACTTGCCAAACAGTCCGCAGCCGTTTACAAAGCCACATGCGGCTTTTGACACCGCAAAAGACCGCCTTTTACAGCACAAGACACGGTCTTTTGCAAGCTAAAAGGCCATGTTTTGATTTACAAGGAAATACCATTGAAACACTTACACAAACTGCATAGCACAGCATCATGACTGATTATCTGAAAGAAAAAAGCGGCAAAAATGTTACGATTTTCACCCCCCCGAAAGCAAATAGAGCCAAAAGCGCGCTCATGGCACTGGCAGCCAGCCTGCTGATGGCCGTCATAGCCCATGCCGACAGCGGTCGGATGTACACCGCAGACAGGCTTACCAGCAGCCTCATAAGCTGCATCAGCCAGGACAAGTACGGATACATCTGGATAGGAACGGAGAACGGGCTTAACAAGTTTGACGGCTACCGCTTCACCAACTACATAAAGGACAACCTCAACGACAAGGACTCCACGTCGCTGGCAAGCAACGACATAACCAAAATACTGTCGGACAACAAGGGGCGGCTGTGGATAGGCTGCGAGCTGGGGCTGATGACCTACGACGAGAAGCGCAACCGCTTCAGGCACTACCGTTTCCCCGCCGGACAGAAGCCGAGGGTGCAAGACATACTCCAGGACCGCAACGGCGACATCTTCATAGGCACCGCCGGATACGGACTGTTCAAAATCAAGGCCGGCACTGACGACATCATACCCGACGAACGCCTTGACTGGAACAGCAAGCACAAGTTCACAAGCAAGCTGTTCATTGACAGGCGCGGCGACATCTGGTTCTCCGACCACCTGCAGCTGATTGCCCGAATCGCATCCGGCGGCAAGCGCGGAGGCATAAAGGAGTACCGGTCGGCCTGCGGCCCGGCGGTCAGCTTCATCGACACCGACAGGACAGGCTTCACCATAGTGTGCCTGTACGGCATAATGAGGTACGACTACGCCACCGGCAAACTAACCGTAGCCGACTACGACATGAGCCGGCTCAACCGCAACGCCACCATAAGGAAAGCCATAGCCGACCATGAGGGAAACATATACATAGGTACATCGGGCAAGGGACTGATGGTAATCCCACGCGGCAGCAACAAGCTGCAGCAGGTGGAAACGAAAGACAGGACGTTCGACCTGTCAACGTCAAACGTCAACGACATATTCGAAGACAAGGACAAGAACATATGGGTAAGCTGCTACAAGCGCGGCATATACATGCTCAACTATGAGAAGGAGCCGTTCGCCAAATGGGACTTCACGTCGCAGCGCTACTTCCTCGGCAGCGGCCTGTCGTCAATATCGGCAGGCAACGGCGGCGACATACTTGCCATTGTGCAGAAATCAGGCGTGTACAGGTTCGACGGCAACGGCAACATAACCGGCCACCCCGACTCGCCCTACGGCGCAACCACGATATACAAGGACAAGAAGGGCGGCTTCTGGCTAAGCACGGAGAACGCGCTCTACTCATACGACCCTTACAAAGGGACGTACACGCTGAAGGCGAAATACGACGGATACGACATAAACTGCATGACCGACGACGGCAAAGGCCGCCTATACATGTGCGACTACGGCAAGAGCCTGTGCATATACGACACGCACACCGGCCGCCAGGCAGCCTTCAGCATGACCGACCGCAGACGCCTCGGCACCATCTGCAACAACTGGATAAAGGCACTGTTCGTTGACAGCCGCGGACTGCTTTGGGTCGGCACGTCCAACGGACTGTCGTGCATGGACACGCGCGACTGCAACTTCAACCTGCTGGGACGCTGCGACAAGCTGCCCGACATGCAGAGCCTGTCGTTCTGCGAGATACACGGCGGCGACGTGCTCATAGGCACAAACAACGGCCTGTACATATACGAAAGGAAGGCAAACAGGATAAAACTGTTCCCCGGTTCTGAGAAACTGCGCAACAGGTCGGTATACAGCATCGTGACCGACGCGGCCGGAGACATCTGGCTAAGCACCTCGCGCGGCATCATAATGTACGACAAGGCGAAGCGGAGCTTCATCAGCCACGTCAGCGGCAACGGCCTCGCCAACCGCGAATACGTGCTCGGCGCTGCCGTACACTCGGCCGACGACCGCATAGCCTTCGGCACTAACGACGGCATAACGATGTTCTATCCGGAAGAAGTGAAGAACAGCACCATCGAGATGAACAACGTCTACCTGACCAACTTCATCGTCAACGGCAAGCCGATGTTCAGCTTCAAGGACAAGTTTGAAGTGCCATACAACAACAATACGCTGCAACTGGAGTTCTCGCTCCTCAACTACAAGCACACCGACAACATAAAGTTCCAGTACAAAATAAACGACAGCAAGGAGTGGCAGACCGTAAGGGACGGCTCCAACGCCATACAGTTCAACGAGCTGAAGCCGGGGAAATACGAGATTTACGTCAGGGCCGAATGCAACGGCAAGCATTCAAAGGAGACCAAGAAAATAACCATCAAGGTGAAAGACCCTTGGTATTCGTCCACGGAGGCATGGATGTTCTACATCGCCGCGATGATAACCATAGCGGCATACGCCATGTGGCAGTACGAAAAGAACAAGCGCGAAGAACTCGAAGAAGCCAAAATGCGCATACTAATCAACGCCACACACGACATACGCTCGCCCCTGACGCTCATCATCGGACCGCTGAACAAGCTGAAACAGAGAATAACCGACAAGGAAAGCCGCGCCGAAATAGACACCATCGACCGTAACGCCCAAAGGCTGTTGCTGCTCGTAAACCAGATACTCGACGAAAGGCGCATCGACAAGAAGCAGATGCACCTGCACTGCCAGAACACCGACCTGACGGCTCTCGCCAAGGGAGTGGCGGCCATGTTCCAAAGCAACGCGCGCCAACACGACATCAACCTCACGGTAGAAAGCGCCGGCGCGGTATATGCTTGGGTTGACCGCACCAACTTCGAGAAGGTCATCCAGAACCTGTTGTCAAACTCATTCAAGTTCACTTCCGACGGAGGAGAAATCTGCATCAGGCTGAAACAAAACGGCACAAACATCGTTATAGAAGTAGCAGACACAGGCATCGGCTTCCATGAAGAGAATACCGAAAAGCTGTTCGACCGCTTCTACCAGGGCAAGAACACGACGGGCACAAGGTCGGCCGGCACCGGCATCGGCCTCAACCTGTGCCGCACGCTCATACAGATGCACGGAGGCAAAATCAAGGCGGCCAACCGCACAGACGGAAAACACGGCGCACTGATGACAATAACACTGCCAACCGGCAACAAGCACCTGAAACCCGAAGAGATAATAGAAGGCGAAACGACACCCGAAAAGCTGCAAACAAGCATCGTAAAACGTAACGCAAGCAAGAGCCTCAAGATACTTCTTGTAGACGACGATGACGAAATATTGAAATACGTATGCAACGAACTCGGCGAATGGTACAAGTTCGACGGCGCATCCAACGGCAAGGAAGCGTTGCACGCCTTGTTGTCAAACCATTACGACCTCGTCGTCTCTGACATCGTAATGCCGGTAATGGATGGCATCTCGCTGCTGAAGAACATCAGGGGGAACAGCCTCATCTCTGACATTCCGGTGATACTGCTCACGTCAAAGACGGATGCTGCCGACAGGCTGGAAGGATTCAAGAAAGGCGCTGACGCATACCTGCCCAAACCTTTCGACATGGCCGAACTGCACATCATGATAGACAACCTGATTGGCCGCATGCGCCATCTGAAAGGCAAATTCTCCGGCGCACAAAGCCAGGAAGGCAAGGTGGAGCAAATCAAGGTGAAAGGAAATAACGACGTCCTGATGGAGCGTATCATGAAGTCTGTCAACAAAAACCTTGCAAATCCAGACTTCAACGTTGAGGAACTGACCAACGACGTAGGCATAAGCCGTGCCCAGCTGCACCGCAAGATGAAGGAAATAACGGGAATATCGGCAGGAGAATTCATACGCAACCTGCGCCTTGAACAGGCCGCAAGGCTGATTGGAGAAGGCAAAATCAACATAACACAGGTGGCGTACAACGTCGGTTTCAACAACCAGACGCATTTCTCCACCGTATTCAAGAAGCACTTTGGCATGTCGCCGACCGAATATGCCGAAAAGAAAGCCGGCATAGGAAAGCCTGAAAAGGAAGGCGATGCAGCATATAAAGAGGACAATAACAAACAAGAGGACAAAATACAAGACAATGACGAAGCATAAAATCATGGCCGCCTTGGCGGCTGCAACGCTCTGCCTCGCAGCCAACGCCGACGACGGTTCGGCCCTCTGGCTGGGCATGGAGCACAGGGCGCACATCGAGAAAATAAGAAGTAACGACAATTCCGCCGTTGCCAAGACAGCAGTTCAAGAACTTACGGCATACTGGCACGGAGGCAGTGTAACGCTGAAAAAAGACGGCAACATGCCCGACAACGACGGGTTTGCCATCGAAAGGCCAAACAACGGCGGCACGACAATCATCAGGGCGCACCGCAGCGCAGGTCTGCTGTACGGCGCTTACGAGCTGTTAAGGATGCAGCAGACCAGCGGAACGACGGTGGAAGAGCGCAGCGAGCCGGCCTTCGAGTACCGCGTGCTCAACCATTGGGACAACCCTGACGGCAGCGTTGAGCGTGGATATGCAGGCAAAAGCATCTGGAAATGGGACGAAATCAACGGCGGCAAAGGCACGATGAGCATCGACTTGAGGGAACGCCTGACCACGTATGCCCGTGCTAACGCCTCCATCGGCATCAACGGCAGCGTGCTCAACAACGTCAATGCGTCACCAAGCATACTCACGTCGGAGTATATAAAGAAGGTAAAGGTCATCGCCGACCTGCTGCGCCCTTATGGGATAAAGACTTATATATCAGTGAACTTCGCCTCGCCGATGGTGCTCGACGGCCTTAAGACCGCCGACCCGCTGAACAGCGAGGTAAAGGCATGGTGGAAAAAGAAGGCGAAAGAAATCTACAAGGAAATCCCCGACTTCGGCGGTTTCCTCGTGAAAGCGAACTCGGAAGGGCAGCCCGGCCCCGGCGACTACAACCGTACACACGCCGACGGAGCCAACATGCTGGCCGAGGCGTTAGCTCCGCACAAGGGGATAGTGATGTGGCGCAGCTTCGTTTACGGCAACCACAAGGGTGAAGACCGTGTGAAGCAGGCCATAACGGAGTTTGAAGAGCTTGACGGAAAGTTCGCCAAGAACGTCATCCTGCAATCAAAGAACGGTCCGCTGGACTTCCAGCCGCGCGAGCCTTACGCCCCAATATTCGACAGAATGAAGCAAACGCCCATGTGGGCGGAGCTGCAAATCACGCAGGAATACCTTGGACAAAGCCTCCACTTGGTATATCTCGCCCCGATGTGGAAAGAGTTTTTCAGCTTCGTAAACCCCAAACAGCTGCGCGGAATAGCAGGAGTAGCCAACACGGGCGACGACAAAAACTGGTGCGGACATCCTTTCTCGCAGGCAAACTGGTACGCTTTCGGCCGCCTTGCGTGGAACCCCGAACTTTCATCTGACAGCATAGCGCACGAATGGTTGGTGCAGACGTTCACGCACAACCAGGCATTCGTCAATCCCATGACCGAAGTCATGGAGGCCAGCCACGAAGCCTGCGTGGACTACATGATGCCCCTCGGCCTGCACCACATATTCAAGGCAGACCACCATTACGGCCCAGAACCGCAAGGACAGTACGCCCACTTCCCGATAGAATGGTGTCCCGTATATTACCACAAGGCCGACACGGCAGGCGTAGGCTACGACCGCACGCGCACAGGAAGCTACGCCGTGAGCCAGTACCGTGCGCCGTTCAACGACTTGTACAACAACATCGAGACCTGCCCGGAGGAATACCTGCTCTGGTTCCACCATGTAGCGTGGGACTACAAGATGAAAAACGGCAAGACGCTGTGGCAGAACCTCTGCGCACACTACAACCGCGGAGTAAGCGAAGTGGAGCGTTTCGCCGCCGTGTGGCAGACCATGCGTCCGTATGTCGACGAAGAACGCTTTAACCACGTAAGCCGCCTTATGGATGTGCAGGTGGACAACGCCAAGGAGTGGCGCAACATCTGCCTGGGTTATTTCAGCGCATTCTCAAAACAAACAATAGAATAAGACCATGCAGAAGAACATCGTTAAAGCCATAATCGCCGTCATTACGCTTTGCGTTCCGGCAGGCGTTGCGGCGCAATCGGTACTTGAAAATGACGCGGAAAGGCCACACCTCACAGTCAACGGGCAGCCCATGCTCATACTCGGAGGCGAGCTTAGCAACTCCGCCGCGACGTGTTTCGACGACATAGACCGCGTCATGCCCGAGATGAAACGCCTCGGACTGAACACCGTACTCGTGCCTGCGCAGTGGGACTTGCTCGAACCCCGCGAGGGCGAATTCGACCTTTCGCTCATAGGCCGCACCATAGACAAGGCGCGTGAAAACCAGCTGAAGGTGGTCTTCCTGTGGTTCGGCGCATGGAAAAACTCGATGAGCTGCTACGCGCCCCTATGGTTCAAGGAGGACGTGAAGCGCTTTCCGCGCGCCGTGACGGCCACGGGCAAGCCCATGGAAATAGCCAGCGCATTCTCAAAGAACGTGCTCGAGGCCGACCGCCGCGCATTCTCCAAGCTGATGGAATATATCAAGGAGAAGGACGAGCTGCAATCGACGGTAATCATGGTGCAGGTGGAGAACGAAATAGGAATGCTCGAAAGCGCGCGCGACTATTCGCCCGAAGCCACGCGGCTGTACAGCTCCGCCGTGCCTAAGGAGCTGCTTTCTTACCTTGAAAGCCATGCCAAGACACTGCATCCGTACACTCTAAAGAAACTGACGGGCAGCGAGACGCTTTCACGGGAAAGCAAAAAAACGCTTTCTGAAAAACTGAAACGCGGCGGCACATGGGCCGCGCTGTTCGGCGACGACATATATACGGAAGAAATGTTTATGGCCTACTACTACGCCAAGTATGTGGAGCAGCTTGCCCAAAGCGCACAAGCCATACACCGCCTGCCGCTCTACGTCAACGCCGCACTCAACAGCCGAGGCCGCAAGCCGGGCGAATATCCGTCGGCAGGGCCGCTCGCCCACCTAACAGACATGTGGCGGTGCGCCGCCCCGGGCATATCGATGCTCTCGCCCGACATATACGACACGGGCTTCAAAGGCTGGGCGTCGCAATACGATTTGCCCGGAAATCCGCTCTTCATTCCCGAGTCGCGCTGCTGCATAAACAGCGGAGTGCGCGCCATGTACACCTTCGGCGAGCACCGTGCCGTGGGCTTCTGTCCCTTCGCCATCGACCAGGCATCACCGGCCGACAAGTCTTCGGTAAGCGGAAGCTACGCCATCCTCAACCAGCTCTCGCCCATGTTGCTCGGCGGCAAAGCCACAGAAAAGACTTGGGGACTGCTCTTCGACAAGACCGACCGTGAGCGCACCATTACCGACGGCGACCTTGTCATGACCTGCAACCACTTCTTCACCCTGCCGTGGGACGCTCGCGCAAAGGCCGACACATGGCCCGAGGGCGGCGGAATAATCGTCAAACTGGCCTATAACGACTACATCGTGGCAGGCAACGGCATCGTGGTGACATTCCAGACCGCCACAGAGAAGGCACAGGAAGAGCGCAAGACGCTCGGCGAGGACGGCTTCGCCACGGTCGGACAGGGCAAGGCCGAAGCCAAGAAAGACACCCGGAAGTTCACCGGCAGGCGCATCGGCATAGGCACGGTGGACGAAGTAAGCATCGGCACAGACGGCCAAATGAAGTACCTGCGCCGCCTCAACGGCGACCAGACCCACCAGGGGCGGCACGTCCGCATATCATGCGGCGACAACCAAATACTGCACGTCCGCCTATACGAATATTGACCGTCTGTAACCATCTGATAATCAATACGTTTCCAAAAGGCCGCCTTTTAGCTTCTAAAAGGCGGCCTTTTGCATTGCAATTCACGGCCTTTCGTCGTGCAAAAGACCGTGAACTGCAGGTTCATCCGCAAATCTGTTGGATGGTTGTTGAAGGTCATTCCGTTTATGTCCTGCTGCAAGTCAGGCTGTCGGTAATGTGTTTTGGCGGATTTGCAATCCGCCGAAAAGTACTATAAGGATTTGCAATCCGCTCAAACCACACAACCACGAGGTAAATGTATGGGCATGTGCGGATTGCAAATCCGCAATTAGAAACCGCCGGATTGCAAATCCGGCGGAACAAATGCTTTCATTAATAGACCTTGTATTTCATCCAACAGGTTTGCGGATGAACCGTGAATTGCAACGCCGCCCCACCCCACCCACATTTCCACCAACCATATTTGTAACATTATTTTATTGAAAATTTAACACCGGCTGCAACGCTCTTGTTGGATAATAAGCGTATTTTTGCAAAAGCGGACACAGCCGTTCCGCCGTCAAAAAGAAACCAACAGGCATCATGGCAACAAAAACCACAAACAGGAAAAAGAAAGAGGCCCACTACATAGAGCGTGACGTGAGCTGGATGTACTTCAACCACCGCATATTGCAGGAAGCCCGGAAGGACAACATTCCGCTGCTCGAGCGGCTGTCGTTCCTCGGCATTTACTCAAACAACCTTGACGAGTTCTTCCGCGTGCGCATGGCTTCGCTCAACCGCCTGCTCGAGTCTGACAACAAGGAAATACGCAAGCAGCACGACAGCATACGCAAGACCATCAAGACCATAAACAAGCTCAACTCGCAGTTCAGCCAGGAATACACCGTCGCAATAGACGAAGTGTTCAAGGCGTTGGAGGAGCACAACATCCGCCTTCTTGACGAAACGCAACTCAACGACGAGCAACAGGCTTACCTGAAGACCTACTACCACGAGCGGCTAAACGGCTACACCAATCCAATATGGTTCTCCGAAATCGACGAAATCGGCCAGCTTGAAGACAACCGCATATACCTCTTAATCAAGAGGACAGAGCCTGCCGACGGCCTGCGCCTGCCCAAGAGCAGCTTGGCCATAATCAAAGTGCCCGACAGGGAGCACGGACGCTTCATCAAAGTGCCATCGTCCGACGGTTTCGACAACATAATGTACCTCGACGACGTGGTGCGTTACTGCCTGCCGCTCATCTTCATCGGCTTCCGTCCCGGCACGTTCCAGGCATACTCTTTCAAGTTCACCAAGGACGCCGAGATGGAGATGGAGAACGACTTTGAGTACGGCGTGCTGCAAAAAGTGGCAAAAGGCGTGAGCAGCAGGCGGCGCGGCGAGCCGGTGCGCCTCATCTACGACCGCCGCATGCCAAAGGACATGAAGAAGAAGCTGATGTCGAAACTCGACGTGAGCAAGCTCGACGCCTCGCTGGCAAGCAGCCGCTACCAGAACCACAAGGACCTGATGGGCTTCCCGGACTGCGGCCACGACGAACTGAAATACCCCAAGTGGAAGCCCATACTGAAGCCGGAGTTCCTGTCGCAGGAGAGCATCCTCGACCAAATCCGCCGCAAGGATTTGTTCATACACGTGCCTTACCACTCGTTCGACGGCTACATCCGCGTGCTGCGCGAGGCCGCGCTGAAGCCCGAAGTGAAGTCAATCAAGACCACGTTGTACCGCCTTGCAAAGGACTCGAAGGTAGTCAAGGCGCTCATCTGCGCCGCACGCAACGGCAAGAAGGTGACGGCCGTGGTGGAACTGCTGGCGCGTTTCGACGAGGAAAGCAACATAAAGTGGAGCAAGCGCATGCAGGAAGAGGGCATAAACGTAATCTTCGGCGTGGAGGGACTCAAGATTCACTCCAAGCTCCTGTACATAGAGTCGAAGCAGGGCGACATAGCCTGCATAGGCACGGGCAACTTCCACGAGGGCAACGCCAAGACTTACACGGACTACCTGATGATGACCGCGCGCAAGAACATCGTGCATGAAGTAGGCAAAGTGTTCGACTTCATCGACCGTCCGTTCTCCCTGGTGCGCTTCAAGGAGCTGCTTGTGTCGCCCAACTCGATGAAGAACCGCATCCTCTCGCTCATCAACAACGAAATAAAGAACGCCAAGGCCGGACGCGAGGCATGGCTCAAGATGAAAATAAACCACATCACCGAGCTTGACGTGGTGAACAAACTCTACGCCGCATCGGCCGCCGGAGTGAAAATAGACATCGTGCTGCGCGGCAACAGCTCGCTGGTAACGGGCGTGCCGGGCGTTAGCGACAACATCAGGGCCGTGGGCATAATAGACCGCTACCTGGAGCATTCGCGCATACTAATCTTCTGTAACGGCGGCGCACCGAAGTATTACATAGGCAGCGCGGACTGGATGCCGCGCAACCTGCTGAACCGCATCGAGGTGATGACTCCCGTCTACGACACCGACCTGCAACGCGACCTTATGCGCACGGTGGACTACGGTCTGCGCGACACTACCAACGGACGCATAGTCGACGGCACTGGGGCGAACACCATACAGCCCGTCGAGGGCGACCGCCCCTTCCGCTCGCAGGAGGAGCTGCACAATGCTTACGAGGCCGAAGTGAAAACCGTAAGCACGGCGGACGGCGACTGACGGCATCGCAAAAGGCCGTCTTTCACCATGTAAAAGGCCACCTTTCGCACGCCCAAAGACCACCTTTCGCAGCGTCAAAGGCCATGTTTTGCAAGGCCATTCGTAACGCTCTGATTATCAATGAAGTAACAATCTGTAAGCAACGGGCAAAATATAAATACCCGAAAAGCGTTATTCAAGTATATTACAAACATCGGGAAGCAAGGGAAAAGGAGGCTTTCGTTTTTATGGACATTGCTTGTAAAAGTGTAAACCGTTCACGCCTTGCATTGAGCCAGGCTGTCGGTAACTGTCATGCCGCACTCCTATGCGGCATCCAGAAAATCCTTATACAGCAAATGATGTTGGCAGTACACACTGGATGCCGCATCGGAGTGCGGCATGACAGTTACCGACAGCCTGGCTCAATGCAGGATGCACCCATAAATAGCAATAACAAAAAGAACAGCGAACACTTACTCCTTCCCTCCTTACTCCTTCCCTCCTAAAACCTAAAAACCATGAGATTAGCGGCAATAGACATCGGTTCTAACGGAGCGCGACTGCTCATCAAGAACTTCAGGACTGCCCAGGACGGCAGCCAACAGATTTCGCGCGTGATGTACATGCGCGTCCCCCTGCGCTTAGGGTCTGACGTGTTCACGCTCGGAAAAATATCAAAGGAGCGCGCAGTGATGATGAAGCACATGCTAAAGGCGTTCCGCCAGCTGATGAAGCTCAACCAGGTTGACGACTACCGCGCCTGCGCCACGTCGGCCATGCGCGACGCCGAGAACGGCAAGAAGGTGCTGAAGAAGCTGCACGAGGACACCGGCATCGGCCTGGAAATAATCAACGGACGCGAGGAAGCACGCCTGCTGTGCAACAACATAGTGGAGAACATCGAGAGCGCGAAGGGCAACTACGCCTACATAGACGTGGGCGGAGGCAGCACGGAAATATCGCTCTTGCACGACGGAGTGCTCACCCACAGCCATTCTTACAACATAGGCACGCTGCGTATGCTGGGCGGCATGGTGTCAAAGGAGACCATGCGGCAGATGCGCGACGACCTTACGCGCTTCGCCAAGGACATGCCGGGAATGCGCATCATAGGCTCGGGCGGCAACATCAACAAGCTGTACAAGCTCTGCAACTCAGACAAGGCCACGCGCACCGTGCCCGTAAGCGAAATCAAAGCCGTCTACAACAAGCTAAAGGCACTGAGCGTTGACGAGCGCATAGAGCAGTACGGGCTGAAGGCTGACCGCGCCGACGTAATCATCCCGGCGTCGGAAATCTTTATGCTGGCCGCCGAAGCCTTGGGCTGCGACAGCATACAGGTGCCCAACATCAGTTTGGCCGACAGCATAATCGACGGCCTTTACAGGACGAAATACGCCGCAGCGGATGTGTAAACACCCTGACAGACAAGCCCTAACACCCACCCCTGCCCTTCCGAATACCCACCCCAACCCTCCCAAAGGGAGGGAGTTAAGAATGCTTGGGCGGCATCCTTATTTCTAAAAGGTGGCCTTTCGCGTTGTAAAAGACGGCTTTTTGCAGCGCGAAAGGCCATCTTTTGCATTGCGATTGACGGCCTTTTGCAAGGCCGTTTATAAATTATTGATTATCAATATATTAGCTTATGGTTGGCATCTAACGCCAAAGCATGCGCCATATCCATGCAAAAGCAAGGGCAAGAAACATATTTTTGCTTAAATTTTGTTAACGCTTGTCACATTTAAATATGATAAAACGTATAAATAAATGTGAACGCAGTACTTTTGTATTGCCATTAATTACACATTATTATATAACCATACAACAGGCAAGACGATGAAAACAAGACTACACCTCGCGCTCGCCGCCCTTATGCTTTGCGGCGCGGCGACGGCCCAGACGGACACTCTGGCCGTTGACACGACGCTCACCCTCGGCGAAGTTACGGTCAACGGGATGCGCACTATACAGAAAGTCGACCGCACGCTGTACCTCCCCACAAAGAAGATGGCACGCTCGTCGGCCAACGGCTACGACCTGCTCAAGCTGATGATGCTGCCCGGAATTAAGGTTGACCCTGTACAACAGACCATCTCCTCGCTGCGCGGCGGAGGCGTGCAGGTGCGCATCAACGACGTGAAAGCCGGTACGCAGGACATCCTCGCGCTGCAACCCGACGAAGTAATCCGCGTCGAGTACATCGACAACCTCGGCGCGCGCTACTCCGACACGTCGCTCGACGCGGTAATAAACTACGTAGTACGCCGCCGCTACTCGGGCTACGTGGGCGGCGTGCAGACGATGCAGGCCGCGGCGGTGGGCTTCAACAACAGCTCGGCTTACTTCAAGTTCAACCACAAGAAGTCGGAGTTCAGCCTGTCGTACAGCTTCAACTGGCGCGACTACGACGAGCGGCGGTATGACGAGACGGCCGACTACTACTTCCCCGACGGCACTACACGCCACCGCGAATACCGCGGCTACAACACTCCGTTCATGTATAACACGCACGACTTCCAGCTGGGTTACAACCTCGCCGAGCCTGACAAGTACACCTTCAACGCGCGTTTCAACCTCAACATAAACAACAATCCCTACCGCGGAGTCAACCAGTTAGCCGTGGAGACGGGGCAGCCCGACCTTTATCTGTACAACAAGGCATCGTCGAGCAGCCTCCTGCCGTCGCTCGACCTGTACTTCTCCGCCAACCTGCCGCACAAGCAAAGCATCGTGGCCAACGTCGTGGGCACGTACATACACACCGACTACGACTACCTGATGCGCCAGTATCTCTTCGACCAGTCGCCCGAGCAGTCGATGCAGTCAGACCCCGTCAACGATTACAGTTACTCCACTTTGGGCAAAAAATACTCGCTCATAACCGAGGCAATCTACGCCAAAGAGTTCAAGAATGCCAACCTCTCGGCCGGCGGCGAGTTCACCATCAGCCGCACGGACAACGACTATACCGGCACGGTAAACACCGACGCGCTGCTCAATTCGAACAACCTCTACCTCTTTGCGCAGCTGCAAGGCAAGCTCGCATGGCTCAACTATACGCTCGGAATAGGCGCAAACCGCGCCTCAATACACCAGGGCGACATAGGGTTTGAGAAGTGGACGTTCCGCCCGAGGCTGTCCTTGCAGACCTCGGCAATCAAGAACGTGTCGCTAAGCCTTGTCGGCAGGATGTTTCAGGCAACACCATCGCTTTCAGAACTGAGCGACGTCCGCCAGCAGAAAAACGACCTGATGGCAGGCGACGGCAACACCGAACTGAAACCGTACACGTGCTATCAGGCTTACTTCACCGGCACATGGAGCATCCCCTTGCTGTCTTTGTGGGTGAATGCGGGCATAAACTATGCGCCTGATGTCATAATGACGACATACAACGCCGAACTTCAGGACAACGGCCAATACGCAATCATATCACGACCGGAGAACCAACGCGCCTTCTACGACAAGTGGGTGCGCGCCAACCTGACGCTGCACGCCATAAAAGACGTGCTCGACATCGCCCTGTATGGCTGCTATGACCGATACGACAGCCGCGGACTTACCTACCGGCACACGTTCAACGCCTGGCAATGGGGCGCCGAGGCGAGCCTCATGTTGGGAAACTGGACAGTCAATGCAGACTTCTACACCACGCCGAAAAGCTACTACGGAGAGTCGCAAAGCGGCGGAGAGAACTCGTCAGACCTGCGCATAAGCTACAGATGGAAAGACCTGCGAGTGAGCCTCGGGGCAATACTCGTAGGCTATCCGCACGGCTACGAGTACCCCGGACGCACAGACAGCCGCTATTACAAGTCGCATTACAAGACGTGGATTGGCGACAACGGCAACATGGTTTACTTCTCCTTGTCGTACAACTTCAGCCACGGACGCAAGTATAAAGCCGAACAACGCCGACTGAACAACGCCGACTACGACAGCGGAATAAGGTAATTCAATGGAGAATTGAGAGCTGAAAATGGAAAATTATGATTACCATTGCCTGCTTGAAGCTGACGAGCAACAAGCCAAATGAATATATAAGGTAATCATAATTATCAACTCTCAATCCTTCATTCTCCACCGTTTATTGCGCCAAAATGGCGGCATGAGCCGCCATTTTGGCGCAATAAACGTATTGGTACGTATCTTGCAATACCATAAGTGAAGGCCGAAAGAAACGCTGGAGGCCGCTAACAACCAAAAGGACAATAACATATAAAATAATAGGAGACTATAATTATGACACCAGTTAATCGCAAAAACTCATGGTTACCCGACGTATTCAATGATTTCTTTGACACCGACTTCATGCCCCGTACAAGCGCAACGGCACCGGCAATAAACGTCAAGGAGAGCGCAGACGACTACGAAGTGGAGGTTGCAGCACCGGGAATGACGAAGGAAGACTTTAACGTCCACCTCAACCAGGAGGGCGACCTGCACATAAAGATGGAAAGCAAGAAGGAGCATACGGACGACAACAAGAAGGCTCATTACCTGCGCCGCGAGTTCGCTTACTCAAAGTTCGAGCAGACGCTCATCCTCCCCGACGACGTAGACCGCAACAACATATCGGCCAAAGTAGCCGACGGCGTGCTCACGGTAGTGCTGCCCAAGGTAAAGAAAGAGGAGCAAAACGTGGTAAGACAGATTACCGTTGGATGACATATTCTTAGGAGTAAAGGAGTAAAAGGAGTAAAGGAGTTAAGACATTAGCCTACGTTGCCAACTTATTATATGCAACAAGGCATTTGTCTTAACTCCTTTACTCCTTTTACTCCTTTACTTCTTTACTCCTCAAAAATCAAAAACCATATACTTCTTTGAGCTTCGCGCCGAGGTCGGCACCGCGCAAATCGGTGGCTACGATTTTGCCTTCACCGTCAAGAAGGATGTTGGACGGTATGGAGTTGATGCCGTACACGGGAGCGGCGGCGCACTTCCAGCCCTTCAGGTCGCTGATGTTGGGCCACTCCATGCCTATTTGTTTGATTGCCGCTTTCCACGCTTCGCCGCTATTGTCAAACGAAACGCCGACCACCTCGAAGCCCTTTGCGTGGTATTTCTTGTAGTTCGCCACTACGTTGGGCATCTCCTGGCGGCACGGGCCGCACCAGCTTGCCCAGAAATCAACCAGCACATAGTTGCCCTTGCCGCACCAGTCGCTCAGCTTCCGCTGCTGTCCCTCGGTGTCGTTCATCGTCAGGTCAGTGAACATCTTGCCCGGCATACGCTTCTCCAAGGCCGCGAGCTGCGCCTTGACACGCGCCATTGCGGGGTGGTTGTAGTAAGGAGCGGTCTCGGGCATAAGTTCCTTCAGCTCATTGTAGTCAAGCATATAATAATGGTTGGGTAGGATAGTCACGGGTATGAGGTTGTCCATGTTGGCCTTGGCTATGGCTATCTCCTTGGCTATGGCCTCGTTTTGCAGCCGCTCCGCCTTGGCCTCTATTTCCTTCAGCTTGGCCTTTCCGGCGGCAGTAGTGTCGGCTGCTGCTGCGCGGTACTCCATGATTGCCGCGTTAAGAGGCTCGGTGTAAGCAGTCATTTCGTTGTCGTAAGCGTACACCTTTTTGTTCAGTTCAGAGCCGCTGAACGTCTTGCTGACGGTGTTAAGGTCTACGGGCGTACCGTCGTTGAACACCGGCAGGTAGTAATTGCCTATTATTATGTACATCACTTCGTCCTTAGGCAGCGTGCCGTCCATCGTGAACTTGCCGTTGGTTACAGCCGCGCTGTCGACCGGCTGGCGCGCCGTCATCAGTCCGAGATACACCGTTTTAACGTCTGCGGGCACAGTACCCGTGATTTTGTAGGCCGTGTCCTGCGCGCTGACGGACAGCGTTGCGAGTGCGAGGGCGGCGATTGTAAATAGCTTTTTCATCGTTTATCGTGTTTTGATTTATTACTGTTTGCAAAGGTATCACTTAACAGCGACAGGGCAAACAAAAGCCGATAAAATATCGACATATTGACGTTTTTTATGCAAATGCCGTCCTGCCGTTCTGCAAAAGATGGCCTATTGCATTCCAAAAGGTCATCTTTTACACGCTAAAAGGCCACCTTTTGCAAGGCGAAAGACGGCCTTTTGCAAAGCCATAGATAACACATTGATTATCAATAAGTTACAACAGGACATAAAATTTACCCCGACAAGAAATGCAAAATACGGGAAAATGCAGTAATTTTGCAGGCGGAATATATTTACAGAGTGCTTGTCTAACCTCTTTAAAAACAAGGAAATGGAACAACGTAAACAACAGGTAAGCGTGCTGTTCATGCTTTTCAGCACGCTCTTCTGCGTCTGCCTAATCACGGCGAACGTATTGGAAACAAAGCAAATCTCCTTCGGAGCTGTCAACATCACGGGCGGACTGTTGGTCTTCCCCGTGTCTTACATCATCAACGACTGCGTGTGCGAGGTGTGGGGTTTCCGCAAGGCGCGCCTGCTAATATGGCTGGGCTTCGCGATGAACCTCATCTTTGTGGCCTTCGGAGCACTGGCCGATGCCATTCCCGGAGCACCTTACTGGCACAACGACGAGGGCTTTCACGCCGTGTTCGGCCTCGCTCCACGCATAGCTGCGGCGTCGTTCGTGGCCTTCCTGGTAGGCTCTTTCATCAACGCCTACGTGATGAGCCGCATGAAAATATCGTCTCGCGGCAAGCATTTCTCCGTGCGAGCCGTGGTAAGCACGCTCTTCGGCGAAACCGCCGACTCGCTGGTGTTCTTCCCGTTGGCCCTCTCGGGCGTCGTGCCTGCCGGCGAAATGGTGTCGCTAATCATATCGCAGGTGGTGCTGAAGACGCTCTACGAAATCGTAGTATTGCCCCTTACGGTACGCATTGTGCGCAAGACCAAGCAGCACGAAGGCGAAGACGTGTATGACGAAGGCATAAGTTACAACGTACTAAAGATATTCAACCTATGATGAAACAACCTGACACCCACCCCCAACCCCTCCCCAAGGGAGGGGCGTTAGATAGCAATGAAGGTAGCATAGACATACTAACATCTACCGACAAAACCATTCAAAGCCCCTCCCTTGGGGAGGGGTTGGGGGTGGGTGTCGGGCACTTGGGGACAGGTGTAGGCAGAAGGGACTGCGACAGCCTTAAGTCTCTCGGCTCTAAGACCACCCAATACCGCATGGACTACGCCCCCGACGTGCTCGAAACGTTTGTGAACAAACACCAGGAGAACGACTACTGGGTGCGATTCAACTGCCCGGAGTTCACATCACTGTGCCCAATCACCGGACAGCCCGACTTCGCCGAAATACGCATCAACTACATACCCGACGTTAAGATGGTTGAGAGCAAGAGCCTGAAGCTATACCTTTTCAGCTTCCGCAACCACGGCGACTTCCACGAAGACTGCATAAACATAATAATGAAAGACCTCATCCGCCTGATGGACCCTAAATATATAGAGGTGACGGGACTGTTTACGCCGCGCGGAGGAATAAGCATCTATCCCTACGCAAACTACGGACGGCCCGGCACAAAATATGAACGCCTGGCCGAAGAGAGGTTTGCAAGGCACGAATAAAGAAGCAGACACCCACCCCAACCATACCTGACACCCACCCCAACCCTCCCAAAGGGAGGGAGCTTAATATGCTTTTGACACCATGCAAGGACATAAGTCTATAATCGGAAACATAACAAGCAAAGTCCGTTCTACAATGAACGGACGGGTGACAGGCGTCCGTTTGCGTCTTATTTTGTGCTCCACCTTATTAATATTAACACTCCCAGCATTATCACAAGCATCCAGCTATGCTAATCAAAGCCCCTCCCTTGGGGAGGGGTTAGGGGTGGGTGTGACGGACAGTTTGGTATGGATGCCTGACAGTTCGACGTGGATGTCCCGCCCAAAAGTCGCCCTTGTCCTTAGCGGAGGCGGCGCAAAGGGCATGGCTCACATCGGAGTGCTGCGCGTCTTGGAGCGTGCCGGAATACCTATTGACATCATCACGGGCACGTCTATGGGCGCACTCATCGGCGGACTGTACTCCATCGGCTACGATGCGGAGACGCTCGACTCGCTCGTAAGCGTGCAAGACTGGAACGTATTGCTGTCAGACAAGGCCGATATGCGCAGCCAAAGCCTTGCCGAACGCGAAAAACAGAACACCTACATACTGTCGCGCCCACTCTCCATAGCACGGAAAAGCCACACAGCATCGGGCGGACTAATCAGCGGCAGCAACCTCTCGCAGCTCTTCACACGGCTTACCGTAGGCTGGCACGACTCCATCAGCTTCGCCACTCTGCCCATACCGTTCGCCTGTGTGGCAACGAACATCGTAGACAACACGGAATACGTGTTCCACAACGGCTACCTGCCAACCGCCATGAGGGCGAGCATGGCAATACCGGGAGTGTTCACGCCGGTGAGAATGAGCGTGGTAAGTGAAAAGGTAAGAGTGAAGAGTGAAGAATTAAAATGCCATAAAAACGACTCTGCAAAGCACACTAATTCTCCACTCTTCACTCTTACCTCTTCACTCAAAAAGGACATGGTGCTTGTCGACGGAGGTCTGCGCAACAACTATCCGGCCGACGTTGCCAGGCAGATGGGCGCCGACATAATAATCGGGGTGTCGGTACAGAGCGAACCGCGAACGGCCGACGAGCTGCAAAGCGGCCCCAACATACTGATGCAGATAGTAGACCAGAACTGCAAGAACAAGTTTGCGGAGAACTGGGCGATGACCGACATACCCATAAAGGTAAACGTGAAGGGCTACTCGTCGGCAAGCTTTACACGAACGGCCATCGACACCCTCATAGCAAGAGGCGAACAGGCGGCCATGAAGCAGTGGGACAAGCTGATGCAGCTGAAGCGCACACTGGGACTGGCCGACAGCTACCAGCCCGACCGCCTGCACCGCAAGGTGCCGCAGAGCAAGGCTCTTAGCTTCAGGATTGACTCCATACAGTTTGACAACATATCGGCGCAAGACCGCAACTACGTAACCACCAAGTACGGCCTTGAACGCGGAAGGGACGTCACGGCGGAACAAGTGGAACAGGTAATAACCGACCTCGGCACAAACCTGCTGTACACAAACGCAGGCTACAACATCAGCAAGAGCGACGGCAAATACATCCTCACAATATCAGCCGGGGAGCGCAAGACGAGCCGGGTGAACCTCGGCGTGCGCTTCGACACCGAGGAGATGGTAGCCTTGCAGGCCAACATGTCGCACCGCCTGCCCACCCGTATGCCCGTGACACTCGAACTTACAGGCCGCCTGGGCAAGCGCATGATGGCGCGCGTGGACGCCAACGTAAGTCCGATGCACCACGGACGCATCGGCCTGTCGTACCTTTTCCGCCACGACGACATAAACATCTACGAGGGCGGCAAGCGCGACTACAACTTCACCTACAACCAACACGCGGTGAACTTGCAGGCGTTGAGCTTCAACATACGCAACTTCTCGTGCGACGTAAACCTGCACATGGACTTCTTCGACTTCCACGACGTGCTCTTCGGAGAGGAAGCAAAGCCCGAACGCATTGACAACATCCACATGTACAGCTACGTCTTCCGCCTGAACTACGACTCTGAAGACCAATGGTTTTTCACCACGCGCGGAGCAAGGCTCAAGGCCGGTTTCGGCTATTACACGGACAACTTCATAGGCTGGAAGGGACACGGAGGCTTGAGCATAGCCGACTGCCTGTGGCGCATGTCGTTCCCGCTGAACAGCCGCTTCACCCTCCAACCCATGCTCTACGGCCGCATCATACTCGGCGACGGCGCGCCCCTCATCATGCGCAACGCCATCGGCGGCATGACGGCAGGCCAGTATCTCGCCCACCAGATGCCCTTCGCAGGCGTAGGGCACGTAGAGTTTGCAGGCAACGCCATGCTCGCCTGCCAGCTGAGGGCGCAGCAACGCATAGCCGACAACAACTACATCATACTGCGCGTGGCCGCCGCGCAGCACAACGACAAGCTGCGCGACATACTCAAAAGGCGCACGCTGACGGGCTGCGAACTGGCTTATTTCTACGACAGCATGTTCGGACCGCTCGGCGCTTCGCTCGGTTATTCAAGCAAGACGAAGGAGGCTTACTTCTACATCAACCTCGGTTACCAGTTCTGACGGCGGCCAAAAACGCCACGAGCCGCAGTCTCCCAAAGGCTGGAAAAACACGCATCAACCACAGACTTGTCTGCACGCCGCATACGTCACGCCACCAACGAAAATCCAAAAGACGGCCTTTCGCATCGTAAAAGGCCGTCAATTGCACGCTAAAAGGCCATCTTTTACAACGCAAAAGACCACCTTTTACAACGCGCCCGGCATGGTGCTGGAAATCAAGCACATACAAACGGCATGGAACAAATGGCCGCTTACAGATTGAAAGCGGCCATAAAGCCCCTATTTGCGCAGTGTGAGTTGCAAAACGTCAGTTGGCAGACCGTTTTTTAGTTAAAAATCGTTTTATCAGCCGAAAGCTGCACATTTTTCCACTCCAAACGTTTTTCTATTCGGAAAAATTCCTATTTTTGCAACCAAGAAGTCTAACGCATACGTGCCCCCGGAAGGGGACATGCAACCTAAAAAATCTGATTATGAAAAAGAAAATCCAATTCAGTCTCGTCTATCGCGACATGTGGCAGTCATCAGGAAAGTTCCAGCCACGCAAAGACCAGCTTGAGCGCGTAGCTCCGGCCATCATCGACATGGGATGCTTCTCACGCGTGGAGACCAACGGAGGAGCTTTCGAGCAGGTCAACCTGCTTGCCGGCGAAAACCCCAACGATGCCGTAAGGGCTTTCTGCAAGCCGTTCAACGAGGTTGGAATAAAGACACATATGCTTGACCGCGGCCTCAACGCGCTGCGCATGTATCCCGTGCCCGACGACGTGCGCCGCCTTATGTACAAGGTAAAGCACGCACAGGGCGTTGACATTCCGCGAATATTCTGCGGACTGAACGACGTGCGCAACATCATACCCAGCATAAAATGGGCCAACGAGGCAGGCATGACGCCGCAGGCAACGCTCTGCATCACCACTTCGCCCATACACACCGTGGAGTATTACAGCGGCATAGCCGACCAGCTCATAGCAGCCGGAGCCAACGAAATATGCCTCAAGGACATGGCCGGAATAGGCCAACCCGCCATGCTCGGCAAGCTGACAAAAGCCATCAAGACAAAGCACCCGGACGTAATAATACAGTATCACGGCCACTCGGGGCCGGGCCTCTCGATGGCTTCAATCCTCGAAGTGTGCGAGAACGGAGGCGACGTCATCGACACGGCCATCGAGCCTCTGTCGTGGGGAAAGGTGCATCCTGACATCATCTCGGTGCAGAGCATGCTGAAGAACGAGGGCTTTGAAGTGCCCGAAATCAACATGAACGCCTACATGCAGGCACGCACGCTGACGCAGGAGTTCATCGACGACTGGCTCGGCTACTTCATCAACCCCGGCAACAAGCAGATGAGCTCGCTGCTGCTTGGCTGCGGACTGCCCGGCGGAATGATGGGAAGCATGATGGCAGACCTGGCCGGCGTACACCGCTCTATCAACTCAATCCTCAAGAGCAAGGGCAAACCCGAATACTCAACGGACGAAATGCTCGTCAAACTATTCGACGAAGTGGCATACGTATGGCCGCGCGTAGGCTACCCACCACTCGTAACCCCGTTCTCACAATACGTCAAGAACATAGCCCTCTTGAACCTGCTCACTATGGCACAGGGCAAAGGACGCTTCGTCATGATGGACGACTCGATGTGGGGAATGATACTCGGCAAGAGCGGAAAAATACCCGGCGAAATCGACCCCGAAATCATAGAGCTGGCAAAACAGCAAGGACGCGAGTTCACGGAAGCCGACCCGCACACGCTCATTCCCGACGCACTCGACGACTTCCGCAAGGAAATGGACGAGCACGGATGGGAATACGGACAGGACGACGAAGAGCTGTTCGAGCTTGCAATGCACCCCGAGCAGTACCGCGACTACAAGAGCGGCGCAGCTAAAAAGCGCTTCCTGGCCGACCTACAGAAAGCCAAGGACGCTAAACTCGGCGCTACCCTTAAGCCTGAAGAAATCGCGGCGTTCAAGCACGCGAAAGCGGATGCTATCGTATCGCCGTGCAAGGGTCAGGTGTTCTTCGACTTCGAGGGCGGCAGCGAGTGCACTCCGTGCCTCGAACCGTACATCGGCCAGCACTACAAGGAGGGCGAGACGTTCTGCTACATACACACCCCGTGGGGCGAATTTGAAGCCATCCCGGCGGCACTCGGCGGCAAACTCGTGGAGATTGCGGCAAAGCAAGGCTCGCGTGTGAACCGCGGCGACGTCATAGCTTACATCGAAAGAGACTGGATTAATTCGTAATTAATTTAATTGAAAATTGAGAATGGAGAGTTGAGAATTATGATTACCTTATGCTATTAATGAAGGCAATATGAAAAAGGTAATCATAATTCTCAACTCTCCATTCTCAATTTTCAATTCACCCAAACAAAGGAAATGGACTACAACCTTATCATCCAAAAGTATTACAACGGCAACCCGGAGCTTCTGAACATCCTCTTGAGGCACAGCAAGGCCGTGGCCGACAAGGCGTTGGCCATCGCCGAGGCGCATCCCGAGCTGCATCTTGACCGCCAGTTCATCATGGAGGCCGCGATGGTGCACGACATCGGCATCGTCCAAACAGACGCTCCCGACATACAATGCTTCGGCACAGAGCCTTACATTCGCCACGGAGTGCTTGGCGCGGAGATAATGCGCGCCGAGGGATACCCACGCCACGCCCGGGTGTGCGAACGCCACACGGGAGCCGGTCTGTCGCTGAAAGAAATCGAGGAGCAGCACCTTCCGCTGCAGCATGAAGACCTGCTGCCCGAGACTTTGGAGGAAAAGGTAATCTGCTATGCCGACAAGTTCTTCTCGAAAACACGCCTCGACCGCGAGAAAACGCTTGAACAGGCCGAGCGCAGCGTAGCCAAACACGGCGAGGAAGGACTACAGAGGTTCAGGGAAATGGAGGAAATCTTCAGATAAAGGTGAGAAGGTGAGACAGTGAGAAGGTGAGAAATACGTTGTTATCAAATTGCAACGCTTTTCTCACCTTCTCACTGTCTCACCTTCTCACCTTTACTTTACTCTCACAACTTCATACTTCCTGCTGCCTATTCCGATTTTCTCGGCGTGGGCGAGGCACGACTTGTATTCGGTGTTGGGGTTGGCATTGTCGAAATGGTCGTGATGGTCGCAGAAGCCGGGGGCGGCCATGTGCTCCGTAAGCTGCGTGCCGGGCAGTGGCGTCTGACGGAGACATGCGTCGGCGCAGGCCTGGTCCAAGGCCAAGGGGTCGAACGAAGCGAACATGCCCAGGTCGGGAAGTATTGGCACGTCGTTACCCGAATGGCAGTCGCACAGCGGCGAAACGTCGCACACCAGGGAGACGTGGAAGTTGGGACGGCCGTCAATCACGGCCTTCGTATATTCAGCCATGCGGCAGTTAAGGTCCTTTACAGAAGCGTCGTTGGCAAACGATATGGCGTCGAAGTTGCATGCGCCGATACAGCGTCCGCAGCCTACGCAGTTGTCCTGATTGATTGACATCTTCCTCTTCTCCTGGTCGAACACGAGGCCGTTGTTGGCACACTCGGCCATGCAGCGACGGCAACCGCGGCACGCGTTCTGGTCGATTACGGGCTTGCCGTTGCAGTGCTGCTCCTTCTTGCCGGCGCGCGAGCCGCAGCCCATGCCTATGTTCTTGATTGTTCCGCCGAAACCTGTCATCTCGTGCCCCTTGAAATGGGTAAGCGATATGAACACGTCGGCATCCATTACGGCGCGGCCAATCTTTGCGGCCTTTACATATTCGCCGCCCCGGACGGGCACCTCGATGTCGTCAGTGCCCTTCAGTCCGTCGCCTATGATGACGGGGCAGCCAACGGTGAGCGGCGTAAAGCCGTTCTCCCAGGCGCAGTAAAGATGCTCCAAGGCGTTCTTGCGGCTACCGGGATAGAGCGTGTTGCAGTCGGTGAGGAACGGTTTTCCACCCAGCTGCTTCACCACGTCGACGATGGCGCGCGCATAGTTGGGGCGCAGGAAACTAAGGTTTCCCAGCTCGCCGAAGTGCATCTTTATGGCGACAAACTTGCCGTCCATGTCGATTTTGTCAATCCCTGCGGCCTTGACAAGCCGCTTCAGCTTGTCGGCGCGTCCCTCGTCGGGGCGGCAGCGGAAGTCGGTGAAGTACACCTTCGATGCAGTTTGTTTCTCGTTCATTGCAGTATTACTTGTTCGTTATGTCCTTGTATGTTTCTGAAAAAGATGCTTTCCAGCGTGCGAAGTTAGTCATTTTCCATGACATTGCACACCTCGCGGCAAACATATTATCATTATTTATCAGACGGGCGGCGGCAGGCGGTTTTCCAAAAGGCCGTCTTTCGCATTGCAAAAGACCATCTTTTACACTGCAAAAGGCCACCTTTCAGAAGCCAAAAGACGGCCTTTTGGAAACCGAGGCGTAAACTGCTGACTATCAGGAAGTGGCAAAATTAAAATTCTTTTCACGGGTTTTATTTTGCATTTTTACGTTTTTTGCCTAATTTTGCAGCGCAAAACGGAAATTCAAAACTTATATGGACGACTATCACGCGGAAAAGATGAACTTGTAAAGTGAGGAGGCATGGCTCTCAGGAGCGGTCTTCCCACCAAGCGTAACATTTTCGGAGGATTAGCAAATGAGAACATACTGGAACACCAACAAGGGCTTGAAGCAGATTGGCCAGTGGGAGCCTAACTGCTGGATACAAGTGACATGTCCTACGGAAGACGACCAGCGTCTTCTCGAAGAAGAATTCAAGATACCCGACTACTTTCTTTCCGACATCAGCGACAACGACGAGCGTGCCCGCTACGAGTACGACGACGGCTGGATGCTCATCATCCTGCGTATCCCCTTCGTCAAGGAAATACGCTCGCGCACGCCTTACACCACCGTGCCGCTGGGCATCATACACAAGCGCGACGTAACCATCACGGTATGCTTCCACGAGACGAACATGATGATAGACTTCGTCAGCTACCAGCAGAAGCGCGGCGAAGGCTTCACCGACTACGTCGACATGATATTCCGCCTGTTCCTCTCGTCGGCCGTATGGTACCTGAAACGGCTGAAGCAAATCAACAACCTCATAGAGAAAGCCAAGCGCAACCTCGACCGCGAGGTGAACAACGAGTCGCTCATCGGCCTGTCGCGCCTGCAAGACTCGCTGACTTACTTCATCACGTCAATCCGCGGCAACGAGAACCTTCTGGCCAAACTGAAGTTCAAGCTACAGGTGGACGAGCTTGACGCCGACCTCATCGAGGACGTGAACATCGAGATGAGCCAGGCACGCGAGACGACGAACATATATTCAGACATCCTCGAGTCGACCATGGACACGTACTCGAGCATCATCAACAACAACATGAACACCGTGATGCGAACGCTCACCTCGGTGTCCATCATCCTGATGTTCCCCACCCTCATCGCCAGCATCTTCGGCATGAACCTGGTCAACGGCATGGAGCACAACAAGTTCGGCTTCCTCATCGCAATAGTAGTGTCTGCCCTGATTTCAGGTATCTCGTGGTGGATTTTCCGCCACAAACGTCTCATTTAGACACGAAAAGGCCACTTTTTCCGAATTTGATTAGGCTTTTACAATAATTTTATATAAGTTTGCACACCTATAATAAAACATGGAAAACCGATTCATGAACTAAGAAAAAAGTTAGAATGATGGACTCTCAAGAAAACACTCTCGGTCAAAAGAAGACAGAAGAACTGAACGTGGCTCCGGCCGATAACAGTGTACAAACAGATACCGACAACACCAACAACGCCGACACCGAGGCTGCCGCAACACCGGAAGCCACAGCACCAGTAAATGCCGACGCTGCGGAAGAAGGCGCAACCGAACCCAAGAAAGCATACAAGAGCAAGAAGGAGGTGATAGAACGGCTTAAGGAAATAGCCGGAAGCGACGACGACCCGCAGAAAGACGAAGTGGAATACCTAAAGACCATGTTCTACAAACTGCACTTCGCCGAGAGGGAAGCCGACATGAAAGCCTATCTGGAAGCAGGCGGCGACCCTGACAGCTACAAGGTTACGCCCGATGAAGACGAAAACGTGTTCAAGGCGGAAATGAGCGTCATCAAGGAGAAACGCGCCAAAATATTCCTCGAACAGGAAAGGGAGAAGCAGGAAAACCTGAAGAAAAAACTCGACATAATCGAGAAAATAAAGGCTATGGTGACATCGCCCGAAGAGGCGAACAAGTCATACCAGGACTTCAAGAAGCTCCAGCAGGAATGGAAGGAAATAAAGCTCGTACCTGCGGAAAAGGCCAACGAGCTGTGGCGCAACTACCAGTTGTACGTAGAACAGTACTACGACCTGCTGAAACTGAACAACGAAGCACGCGAATACGACTTCAAGAAGAACCTCGAAATAAAGACTCATCTTTGCGAAGCTGCTGAAAAGCTGGCCGACGAGAGCGACGTAATAAGCGCTTTCCACCAGTTGCAGAAACTGCACCAGGAGTACCGCGAGACCGGCCCCGTGGCCAAAGAGCTGCGCGAGGAAATATGGACACGCTTCAAGGCGGCCTCTACCGTAATAAACAAACGCCACCAGCAGCACTTCGAAGAGCTGCGCTCCAAGGAAGAAGAGAACCTCACCAAGAAGACCGCCCTTTGCGAAAAAGTGGAGGAAATAACCAAGGATGAAATAAAGAACGCCGGCGACTGGGACAAGAAGACAAAGGAAATCATCGCCATACAGGCCGAGTGGAAGACAATAGGCTTCGCCCCACAGAAGATGAATGTCAAAATCTTCGAGCGCTTCCGCGCCGCATGTGACGACTTCTTCGGCCGCAAGGCGGAATACTTCAAGGAGCTGAAGCAGAAGTTCGCGGAGAACGCCGAGAAAAAGAAAGCGCTTGTGGAGCAGGCCCAGGCACTGCAAGACAGCACCGACTGGAAGGCCACAAGCGACAAGCTCGTAGCCCTTCAGAAAGAATGGAAGACAATAGGCATGGTGCCAAAGAAGCTCGGCGACAAGCTGTGGAGCGACTTCCTGACAGCCTGCAACCACTTCTTCGACGCCCGCAACAGCGCAAATGCAGGCACACGGAACGAGGAACGCGCCAACCTTGACAAGAAGCGCGACATAATAAGCCAGCTGAAAGCCTTGGCCGACAACACCGAGGAGGACATACAAGACAAGGTGCGCGAACTCGTAGACCAGTATAACGCCATAGGCCATGTGCCGTTCAAGGAGAAAGACAACGTCTACAAGGAGTACCACGACATTCTCGACAGGCTGTACAAGGAGCTGAACATTACGACGACTCGCCGCCGCCTGGACAAGTTCAAGAGCAATTTGAAGAACGTGGCCGAGAAAGGCGTAGACGCGCTTGACAACGAACGCGCACGCCTGATGCGCCGATACGAGCAGCTGAAGCAGGAGGTTCAGACCTACGAAAACAACATAGGCTTCCTCAATGCGTCAAGCAAAAAGGGCAACTCGCTCATCGACGAGATGAACCGCAAGGTGCAGAAGCTCAAGGACGACATGAACCTTGTGCGCGAGAAAATCAAGGCCATCGACGCGGAAAACTAAGAAGTTAAGAATTAGCCACCCACCCCAACCCTCACAAATTGAGGGAGCTTGATTACTTTTATACATATATTATAATTAAAAGGCAGACATTTCAAGCTCCCTCCCTTTGGGAGGGTTGGGGTGGGTGTTTATTATAATATGTACAAAAGCCCTCCATTATGAAGCACATTGCGTCATTACTAATCATCCTGTTCATCACCACATCGGCCACAGCACAGTCGCTGAAGCAATGGCGCGACTCGCTGGACAACGTTAACAAGGAGCTGAAACTGTTTCCAAACTCCGTCAAGCTGCTGCTCGCCAAGGCTGCAGTCAACCTGCAGCTGCTTGAATGGAAAGACGCAATCGAAGCCTGCGGACAGGTGCTTGAGAAAGACAGGAACAACCTGGCGGCGCTTTATTACCGCGCCTACGCCAACAACAACCTGCGCCGGTATGGGCTGGCGAAAAACGATTATGAAAAGTTTTTAAGCCTGTCGCCCGACAATGCGGCAGCAAGGCTCGGGCTGGCTTACACGTACATAAAGCTGGAACGCCCCAACGACGCGCTCGACCAGCTGAACAACCTCATCGAAATATATCCCGACTATGCCGTGGCCTACGCCGCGAGGGGCGAACTGGAAAAGGACATGAAGATGTACGACACTGCCCTGTACGACTTTGACGAAGCCCTGAAACGCAACCCCGGCGACAAGGACTGCACCGTGTCAAAGGTGGAAATACTGCTCATGCAGGGACGAAGGGACGAAGCCAAGAAAGCCCTCGACACGGCCGTTGGCAACGGCGTTCCGCGCGGCCTGCTGCTCGAATGGTACGCAAGGTGCAGGTAAAAGGCCGTCTTTTAGCTTGTAAAAGACCACATATCAGCGGCTAAAAGGCCGTCTTTCGCAATGTGAAAGACGGCCTTTTGCAAATACGGTGATTATGATGCGGCAAACAAAAAAGGCGTCTTGCATTCAAGACGCCTCAACTTTGTTGGGATACCCGGATTCGAACCAGGAATGACAGGACCAGAATCTGTAGTGTTACCATTACACCATATCCCAATGAACGACCACCTTATGCAGTACATTTAAGTGGTATTTTGCGAGTGCAAAGGTACGCATTTTTTTTTAACCGCCAACATTTTGTCCGACTTTTTTATAAAAAAACTCAAAATAATCAGGCTTTATCATTGTTTTACAATAAATCCGTGTACCTTTGCATACATAAATATGTACTGTAAAGCCAGGCTCACAACAGCAGCCACCGGCAGCAGGCAAGACAACATTTTGCATTAACAACACTTTATTTTCTTAATGGAACAAGTAAAAAAATTAGTTGAGACAATAACAAAAGGCATCCAAGAAAAGAAAGGCTCGAACATCACCATCGCCGACCTTAGCGGCATTGAAGGCTCTATTTGCCATTACTTCATAATCTGCCAAGGCAACTCTCCGTCGCAGGTTGAAGCCATAACCGACTCTGTGGAAGAAACGGCCAGGGTTGACGCAGGCGAGAAGCCAGTGCATGTAGTCGGACTGACACACGCTCACTGGGTGGCGATGGACTATACGGACGTGATGGTGCACATATTCCTTCCTGAAGCAAGGGAATACTATAACTTGGAAAACCTTTGGGAAGACGCCAAGCTGACAAGGCTGCCCGACGTAGACTGACCTCTTTTTTCGGAACTTCTTTAAGTTGTAAAGGATTCTTTACAGCAAACATCAATGGACAACATGGAACAAGATAAAAACAACAAGAAGCCGAAATTCAGCATGAGCTGGATTTACATGCTCGTACTGTTCGGCCTCATGGGCATGTACTTCCTCGGCGGAGACACCGTTGGCGGAAGCATGAGCAGGAAAGTTTCTTACGACGTGTTCAAGACTTACGTCAACAAAGGTTACGCATCAAAGATTGTAATCAACAAGGACGAAAGCACCTTGAAGATGTACGTCAATCCGCAAAACACGCGCGACGTGTTCAAGCAAGGTGCCAAACAGACCGGCCGGAATCCGTATGTAACGACCGAATTCGGCAGCGTTGACAAAGTAGAGACGTTTGTAGAAGCTGAAAAGAAAGCAGGAAAATTCAAGGGAGAGCTGAACTATGAGAACAAGCGCGGCAACGACTTGTTCAACATCCTGCTAAGCTTCGGCCCTATACTGCTGTTCATCTTCCTTTGGCTTTACTTCATGCGGCGCATGGGCGGAGGTGGAACAGGCGGCGCTGGCGGCGTGTTCAACGTAGGCAAAAGCAAAGCGAAGATGTACGAAAAGGGTACAGACATCAACGTTACCTTCAAAGACGTGGCTGGACAAGCAGGCGCAAAGCAGGAAGTCCAGGAAATTGTTGACTTCCTGAAAAACCCGAAGAAATACACCGACCTTGGCGGAAAAATACCCAAGGGAGCATTGCTCGTAGGCCCTCCGGGCACCGGCAAGACGCTGTTGGCAAAAGCCGTGGCAGGCGAAGCTGGCGTACCGTTCTTCTCTATGAGCGGTTCCGACTTCGTAGAGATGTTCGTCGGTGTGGGCGCAAGCCGTGTACGCGACCTCTTCCGCCAAGCAAAGGAGAAGTCGCCGTGCATCATCTTCATCGACGAAATCGACGCAGTAGGCCGCGCCCGAAGCAAGAACCCGGCCATGGGAGGCAACGACGAGCGCGAGAACACGCTCAACGCCCTGCTTACAGAGATGGACGGCTTCGGCACTAACAGCGGTGTCATCATCCTTGCCGCCACCAACCGCGCCGACATGCTCGACTCAGCACTGCTCCGCGCAGGGCGTTTCGACAGGCAAATCAACGTCGACCTGCCTGACCTTAACGAACGCAAGGACATCTTCAAGGTTCACTTGAAACCGGTGAAAATCGACGAAAGCGTAGACGTAGACATGCTAGCACGGCAGACTCCGGGCTTCTCCGGCGCCGACATAGCCAACGTCTGCAACGAGGCGGCACTCATCGCGGCGCGCCATAACAAGTCGCACGTAGGCCGACAGGACTTCCTCGACGCCGTTGACCGCATCATCGGCGGACTTGAAAAGAAGACAAAGGTGATGACGGAAGGCGAACGACGCACCATAGCACTGCACGAGGCAGGCCACGCCACGATATCATGGTTCCTCGAGCACGCCAATCCTCTGGTAAAGGTTTCAATCGTTCCGCGAGGCCGTGCGCTCGGAGCTGCATGGTACATGCCCGAAGAACGCCAAATCACCACGAAGGAGGAGATGCTTGACGAGATGTGTGCCACGCTCGGAGGACGCGCCGCCGAAGAGCTGTTTGTTGGCCACATATCCACCGGGGCGATGAACGATTTGGAGCGTGTAACCAAGAGTGCCTACGGCATGATAGCCTACGCAGGCATGAGCGACAGGCTGCCCAACATCTGTTATTACAACAACAACGAGTACAACTTCCAAAAGCCGTATTCCGAAACGACGGCAAAAATCATGGACGACGAGGTGCTCAAGATGATAAACGAGCAGTACCAGCGTGCAAAGGATTTGCTGAACGAGCACAAGGTAGGGCACAACCAGTTGGCTGAACTACTGCTCGAACGCGAGGTTATCTTCGCCGAAGACGTCGAAAAAATCTTCGGAAAGCGCCCGTGGGTAAGCCGTTCGGAGGAAATCATGGAAAGCCAAGGCGGCGGAGAACCTGAACACAGCGGCGAAGAAGCCACCACGCAGACCGTTGCCAACGGCGAAGACGACAAGGCCGGAGTAAGTACCGGCGACGAGAAAATATAAAAACACTGTATTGAGGTTTTACGGTTATTGGGTTTTAAGGTAATAAACAAGAACGACCCAATAACCGTAAGACCTCAAAACATTAAAACCTTATGATATGAAAAACCTCATTGTAAGAAGCATTACCGGCATTATCTTCGTAACGGCAATCGTCGTCAGCTTCATGGACCCCTTCGCAATGGAAGCGCTTTTCGCATTGGTTACCGGCCTTACCATCTGGGAATACTGCGGACTGGTGAACAACGTGAAGGGAGTACAGGTGAACCCGCTCATCAGCACCGTTGCAGGAGTGTACTTCTTCCTCGCCGTCGGCGGCTTCTGCAGCGGCGTAACGCCAACGGGAGCGGTGTTCATACCATACCTACTGACACTTGTCTACCTCTTCATCAGCGAGCTTTACGCCAAGACGGAGAATGCAATCAACGACTGGGCGTACACCATGCTCGGCCAGATGTACATCGCCCTGCCCTTCTCCACCATCAACGTGCTGGCCTTCAACACGACGGAGAACGGCGACATCGCCTTCAACTACCTCGTGCCGCTCTGCGTATTCATCTTCCTTTGGGCCAATGACACGGGCGCATACTGCACCGGCTCGCTTTTAGGCAAGCACAAGCTGTTTCCGCGCATCTCGCCGGGCAAGAGCTGGGAAGGCTCTATAGGCGGCGCAATCATCGTGCTCATAGCGGCTTATTTCATAGGAAGCTACGAGGCAGGACTTAGCTCCGACACTGGCCTTACCGTCATGCAGTGGATGGGATTGGGACTTGTCGTCGTCGTGTTCGGCACATGGGGCGACCTTGTAGAGTCGCTTTTCAAGCGCACACTCGGCATAAAGGACAGCGGAAACATACTGCCCGGCCACGGCGGAATGCTCGACCGCTTCGACTCTTCGCTCATGGCGATGCCTGCGTCGGTGGTCTACCTATACTCGCTGACGCTGTTCTGAACCGGCGTAAAGACATTTTACGGACGGTTGTACAGCGGCTTTCCGCTGAACCACCGCGACAACTTCAGCCTGTCCATGACGTAAGCCACGGCAAGGCTGCCAGCCAACACGAAGGCGACTGAAAACAATGTGTAGAGCGAAGCGGTAGCGTCGAAGGCGAACAATGGTACAAACCGCTTCGTCAAAATGGTGAACATCGGCGAGAAAAGCAATATGGCGAGCGTGTTTGAGCCAATGAAGCAGGCCGCGCGCCTTACCTTTTCACCCGATTTATAATATATGCCGAGAGCTATGCTGACGGCAATATAGGTCATGGCTACGCCCGTAAGCGTAGCCTTGTTCATTTCTTCCTCACCGAAAACGCAGAACAACGCGAAAGGCACGACAGCCAGCAGTGACGGGCGGAACACCTGCATGAACCCCGCGCCGCTCTGCCTTACGGCCACGCCGGCCATGAAATACACGGCATTAGCCATCTCTACAATGTCCAACAGGCGCGAGGCTGCGTAAAGGCACACGCCCAGCACGCACATGAACGGCACAACGCCGAGGCGCGGCCGCAGGCGGTTGACGGCGTAATACACCACGTAGCACACTATGAGCGTGTGCAGATACCAGTACGGCCCGAGCGGATGCAGCAGCAGCTTGTCCACGAGCACGCCAACGGTAAGGTTGTCAACATGCTCGCGTATGGGCAGCATGGAAGCCGCGACTACGTAACCCGTCTCCATCACAGCATACGGAATGAAGAGCCACTTCAGCTGGCCGAGCATGCGGCCTACGCCCTTGTCCATGTTGGCAAGGTAGCCGGAGATGAGCAGGAAGGCAGGCATGTGGAACGTGTAAACCACCTGCTTGGCATACGGGTACATGTCGCCGACGTACACCAGGTGGAACACCACCATCAGTATGATGAACACACATTTAAGGTAATCAATCTCCCTTACACGGTTTTGCATGGTTTTCATAAGCAGCATATCGTCCGCCCACCGCATCGGCGCAGTGCGCAGGCATTGTAAACAAGTATTGCAAAATTAACCATTTTACGCCTTTTACAGGGCATCCATCCTCCGTTTTTATGATATTTTACGTAAACCGGCAACGGTGCGCTTGCTTGGGGTTTTCCAAAAGACGGCCTTTCGCGCTGCAAAAGGCCCTCTTTTACACGCTGAAAGGTGGCCTTTTGCACGGTAAAAGGCCACCTTTCAGAAAGCAATGGTTTACTGGCCTGAAATCGGCTTCATGACCACTGGCACTCACATTATAATATAATGCCTATTCATGCACCTTTTCCTACGTATGCAATACTAATCCGGCTCCCTCCCTTCGGGAGGGTTGGGGTGGGTGTTTGTCCGCCCTACTCCGGCAGTATGGCTACGGATATGGGCGCATAGTCGGCCGGACGGAACCGGCGCAGACCTTGAGATGCCGTCTCCGTACCGCGGTATGCGGTCGTTCCACCGAAGTTGTAGAGCCGTCCACCGACACATTCCGTCGCGCCATACCAGCTGAACGAGCCGAGCATGCGCAGCTGTTCGGGCGTGCCGTCGCCCACGGTGTAGCGAGTCACGGCAGTGCCGTCAAAGGCGTATATGCAGCCGTCGGCCACGCCGATGAAGCTGAAGTCGGTCGAGAGAGAGTCCGCCTTTTCGCACACCGTAGGCTCAAGCGCGCCGTCCTTCACAGCGTATGCCGTGTGCATCAGGTCGTCCATGAGCCATGTAGTGCCGTCGCCATCGTGCGTCACGGCCACGTCGGCCAAGTATTCGCCGTGCTCCGCCGTACCGTCAAGCGTAGCCGTGAGGTTGCCGTTGCCGTCCGTGCCGACGGTGTATGCCTCTATTGTGCCGCCCGTCACCACGTACAGCTTGCCGCCTTCGGCTGCAACGGCGAGCACATTGCCGCTGCGTTGGGCAATCAGAGTCCACGACGTGCCTGACAGATAGTATATGCCGCCGTCGCCCACGATTACCGGCGTGCCGCCGATGCACGTTCCCGCGCCCTGGCAGGGAATGTCGGCGTAGCGGTGCTCCGTGCCCGTAGCCGTCTCGTAAGCACGGAACTCATAGCTCGGTGTGGTCTGCTGGTAGCCGAGTTCGGTGTGCTCTATGATGCCTCCGCCGTAATAGATTATGTCGCCGTCGGTGAAGTGCAGTCCGGCCGACCCCTCGTTGCCAAGCTCTCCGAGGTCGTCGAACACAATGTTCTGCTTCACCCTCAGCGTGTTGACCGACGGCTCGCCTGCTATCGAGAACTTGCCTTCGGCCACGCCGTTGGCGTCGAGTATGACGTATGGATTGGCCGTGTACGTCTGTCCCTGCTTTACATACGTTATCGGCTCTTTCGTCGGCGTGGTGGCGTCGGGGTCGGTGAATGAGAACGACGGGCTGGCCGACGCGAGCTGCTGCATGGTGCTTGTAGACTCGCGTCCGTTGTAAATGTCAACATATATGCCGCCGTCCTTGTAGTATGCCGCCGTTAGCACCACTCCCGGGGCTTCGTCGTCCGCGCCTGCCGGCTGGCGCACTACGAGCTGCGTAGAGTCAGCCGCGGCCCTCGTGCCCGGCGCTTCGCCGAAGCGTATGTAGCCGATGCGCTCCTTGCCGGTAAGGTTTTTCGCCGCAATCACCTGCACGCTCTCGCCGCCCTTGCCGCCCATCTGCGACAGTTGCAGCCAGTCGGCCGACGATGTAGCCTCCCACGGCTCGCTGATTGGCACGGTGACGGCCTTCTGTTCGCCGTCAGACGACAGCTGGAACACGTCTTCATCCACAGGCGGAGGCGTAGGGCCGGGGTCGGGGTTGCCGCCGTCGTCGTCGGCACACGCGGCGAAAGCCAGCGCGGCGAGCAACGCCACGCAGATAAATGACAGTCTGCTTAACTTCTTCATAGCTGTATATGTTTTATTGGTTAATAGTTTCCAATTTGCAAATAAAGCATATTTCCTGCAACCAGCAATAACGGTTTTCCGTTATTTACACGCCCTTTCAGCACACCGCAGGCCGCCGTTGCCACACGGCTGAACGACCGAAACGCAGGCCGTCTGCAACACGCTGACAGCCAGCATGTTACTGACGGCCTTGCAAAAGGTGGCCTTTCGCCGTGCAAAAGACCATCTTTTACAGTCTAAAAGGCCACCTTTTGCAGGCCGAAAGAGGTTCATCCGCAGTTTGGGTGCATTGGCATTCGTGGTAATAGGGCCTCGAAGAGGTCCAACTATGCTTAACCGCATGTGGAGCGAAGCGGAACTTGCGGTATCCGATGGCAATCAATATCGTCCTCGAAGAGGGCGAACAGCAGGCTGCTGTTCGCCCCCTTTGGGGACGTTTGAATTGGTTTCGGCTTACCGCAAGTTCCGTTCCCTACGGTCACTCCACATGCGGTTAAGCATAGTTCGCCCCCTTCGGGGACGGGATTGGCACCTATACGTTATACACAAAAACTGCGGATGAACCCCGAAAGACGGCTGATTGGAAACCAGGCGGAAAGCATATTAGGGTTAAAGAATGAAAAAATCATGCGCGGATACCGCCATTTGGAATTTTTATTGTAAGTTTGCATGAAAATCATTCGACAGCGTGAAAACATCATCCATCGTCAACAGCACCGTCAAAATACTGCTGCCGCTCGTGTTCGGAGGGGCCATCCTGTATTGGATGTACCGCGACTTCGACTTCCGCAGCGTTGACGACATACTGCTGCACGGCATGGACTGGACGTGGATGCTGCTCTCATTCCCCTTCGGCATACTGGCGCAGATGTTCCGCGGATGGCGCTGGCGGCAGACGCTCGAGCCGCTCGGCGAACACCCGAGGACGGCCACGGCCGTGCATTCCGTATTCCTGTCTTATGCGGCCAGCCTCGTAGTGCCGCGCATAGGCGAGTTCACGCGGTGCGGAGTGCTCAAGAGATACGACGGCGTATCGTTCCCCAAGGCCCTCGGCACGGTAGTGACCGAACGCGCCATAGACATGCTGCTCATGGCCGCCGTATGCCTGCTGACGCTCTTCATGCAGATGCGCGTGTTCTCGACGTTCTTCAGCAAGACGGGCACAAGCATGGACTCCATCCTCGGCAAGTTCTCCGCCACGGGCTACCTTGTCACCGCAGCCTGCGCCGTGGCAGCCCTGCTGCTGCTCCACATACTGCTGAAAAAGCTGTCGATATATAATAAGGTGAAGGCCACCGTGGGCGGAATATGGCAGGGAGTGATGTCGCTGAAAGACGTAAGGAACGTCCCCCGGTTCATAGTCTACACCCTGGCCATCTGGCTCTGCTACTTCCTGCACTACTACCTCACGTTCTTCTGCTTCGACTTCACCGCCCACCTGGGCCTTGAGTGCGCGCTGGTAACGTTCGTAGTGGGCAGCATCGCCGTGATAGTTCCCACGCCCAACGGCGCAGGGCCGTGGCATTTCGCCGTGAAGACCATGCTCATACTCTACGGCGTGGCCGACACCGACGCGCTCTACTTCGTGCTAATAGTCCACTCCGTGCAGACCCTGCTCGTAGTGGCTCTCGGAATATACAGCTGGGCGGCATTGTCGTTCACGAAGAAAAAGTGGGAAGGTGAGAAGGTGGGAAGGTGAGAAAATCCCACGCAGCGGAGTTTTCTCACCCTCTCACCTTCTCACCCTCTCACCTTCAAACACAATAACCCTTTAAAAATTTAATAGCTATGAGTGAAATCAAAAACCTGAAACCCGAGTGCATCTGGCGCAACTTCTACGCGCTGACACAAGTTCCGCGCCCGTCGGGCCACCTCGAAAAAGTGCAGCAGTTCCTGCTCGACTTCGCCAAAAACATAGGCGTTGAGGCGTTCAAGGACGAGGCCGAGAACATCGTAATGCGCAAACCTGCCACCCCGGGCATGGAGAACCGCAAGACGGTAATACTGCAAGCGCACATGGACATGGTGCCGCAGAAGGAGAAAGACAGCACACACAACTTCGAGACCGACCCCATACAGACCTACATTGACGGCGAATGGGTCAAGGCGAAGGGCACTACCCTCGGCGCTGACGACGGCCTCGGAGTGGCCGCAATAATGGCCGTAATGGAGGCGAAAGACCTGAAGCACGGGCCTATCGAGGCGCTCATCACAGCCGACGAGGAAACCGGCATGTACGGCGCGAACGCCCTGCCGGCCGGCGAACTGGAAGGAGAAATCCTGCTCAACCTCGACACCGAGGAAGAGGGCGAACTCATAATAGGCAGCGCGGGCGGCGTTGACATCACCGCCACGCTGGAATACAAGGAGGAGGAAACCGACAAGGAGGACGTGGCCGTGCGCCTTACCGTGAAGGGACTGAAGGGCGGACACTCCGGACTTGAAATCTCGGCAGGCCGCGGAAACGCCAACAAGATGCTCGTGCGCATCGTCCGCGAGGCCATAGCCGACGACGAGGCGCGCCTCGCATCATGGCACGGAGGCAACATGCGCAACGCCATTCCGCGCGAGGCCGAGGCCGTACTCACACTGCCGAAGGAGAACAAGGCCGACCTTGAAGAGCTTGTCGCCGACTACCGCGAGACGTTTAACGAAGAGTACAAGGACATCGAAGGCAACATCGAAGTTACGCTGGAAGACGTAGAACTGCCTGCCAACGTAGTGCCGCAGGAAATACAGGACAACCTCGTTGACGCCATCTACGCGGCGCACGACGGCGTATGGCGCTACATTCCGTCAATACCAGGCATCGTGGAGACATCGTCAAACCTCGCAATCGTTGACATCGAGGGCGGCAAGGCGGCAGTGAAAATACTGGCGCGCAGCTCCAGCGAGACGAAGAAGGACGAGCTGGCAACATCGCTCGAAAGCTGTTTCAACATGGCCGGAATGAAGGTTGAGCTTAGCGGAGCTTACGGCGGATGGGACCCCAACACGAAGAGCGAGCTCATCAAGCGCATGCGCAAAATATACAACGACCTCTTCGGCAACGAGCCTACTGTACAGGTGGTGCACGCAGGACTGGAGTGCAGCATCATACTCTCCAAGTATCCGGGACTCGACATCTGTTCGTTCGGCCCGACGCTGAAGTCGCCCCACACCCCGAACGAGCGCGCCTTCTGGCCCTCGACGACGAAGTTCTGGGACTTGCTCGTCAAGACTCTTGAGGAAATCCCCGAGAAGTAACACCGCAACCCATAATCACACATTTTCCGAAAGGCCACCTTTTACGCTGTAAAAGGTGGCCTTTCAGCGTGTAAAAGAGCACGTTTTGCAAGGCGATTGACGGCATATTGCCTATGCACTGATATTCAGCGAGTTATCATACGAGAATAATATCGATTATAAAAACAACTGGCACGGCAACAGTATATCCCAACCTTTAAATATCAAAGCACACTATACAAAACACAGATAGAAAATAAACATGAAATATCTTGCCGTTTTGACAACTTTGGCATATCTTTGCACTTACATTCTATTATGGGCAACAAAAAATCACAACATACATTTATCGACCTCTTTTCTGGTTGCGGCGGCCTGTCCCTGGGATTTGAAATGGCCGGCTACCAATGCTTGTTGGCCATCGACAACTGGCAAGATGCGCTCACTACATACACATTTAACAACCCTGAGGTAAATACATTATGCGCCGACTTGTCCATAATAAACCCTCAAGACATAAAAGATGAATACGGTTTGCATGGGGTTGACGTTATAATCGGAGGACCGCCGTGCCAAGGTTTTTCCGTTGCAGGCAAAAGGGATGTCAATGACAAGCGAAACAAGCTGTACAAAAGTTTCGTGGAATTTGTCAAGGCATTTTCTCCCAAAGCATTCGTTATGGAAAACGTACCTAACATACTTAGCATGGGAAACGGCACCATCAAGGACTCCATTCTTAATGATTTTGAATGCTTAGGATACAAAGTCACTTATAAAGTGCTAACCGCATCCGATTATGGAGTACCCCAAAAGCGCCGCAGGGCAGTATTTGTAGGAATGAAAGACGGCAAAGAATATGAGTTTCCTAACATATTGACACATACACCAATAACATCAAAAGAAGCCCTTTCCGACTTGCCCGAACATTCATTGGCGGACGGTGCAGCATACGCGTCACCGCCGGAAAGCGAATATCAGAAGTCAATGAGACGCGGAAGCAAGGGAATATACAACCATGACACAACCGAGCATGAACGGAAAACAAAGGACATAATAGCACTTGTTCCTGACGGCGGTAACTACAAAGACTTGCCAGAAGAGCTGCAACATACAAGGAAAGTACACATTGCCTGGACACGCATGAACAGTCAAAAGCCAAGTATGACAATTGATACGGGACACAGGCATCATTTCCATTACCAATACAACCGCATTCCAACGGTAAGGGAATCGGCAAGGATACAATCATTCCCCGACAAATTCATATTCAAATGCAGCAAGACAAGCCAATACAAACAAGTGGGAAATGCCGTTCCGCCATTGCTGGCAAAAGCAATTGCCGTAAAATTAGAAGAATGTTTGGATAATAATAGCGACATGGACAAGAATGCGAAAGACAACCAGTCAAAGACATACATTGTGCCTGAAGAATTCTATTTCAGGCTTCACCACGTGCGCCCTAGATTCAAGAACGATGTCGAAAACGTGTTGCTTTACATTGCAAACATCTGCAACAACCTAGACGAAGCCCCAATTAAGGAGTATAATACGAATATATCCAACGCCATAAGGATGTATCCTGGCAATGAATGTGTTGCAAACAAAACCATACAAAACTGGCGAACAGAGATAGCAGCCTTATTCGGTTTCTATATAGAAGACAAAAAGGCCGGAGTTACAAAAACGGGGAATATGGCAAGGTTTCTTTCCACAAGTGGAGACCTTATACAATTTTTCAAGTTCTTTATACTTAAATTTCAATATCCGGGAGGACATATCAAGGCAAAATACGCCAAAGAGATAATAGATAAAGGCATAAAGTTCAAACCTGCCCAATACATCTTGACGCTATTGCATGAAGCCGACACGTACATAGGCAAACCGCTCGGCATCAGCAAGGCGGAAGCGACACATTGTATATTCAACGACCTGCGGGTAACACGAGACAACAGGAATGTTAGGGATGTCATAGACTTGATAACCGACAACCGCAAAAAGAAACTGAAATATGAATCGGCCGGTGATGTTATAAGGTACGCCGGAGACATCCTTGACTACATGGTATTAGCTAACATCTTAAAGGAAAGCCATAACTATTATTATCTTAACAGGGCTGAAAATGAGACCATCCTGGCACTTATAAACAGCACAGAAACATTCCAAGGCTATAACTTCGCTTATGAAAGAGACTCAAACTTACAAGAAATTTCGGCAATAGAGCCCCTATGGTTTGAATACGTAAACACCGGGCTTGACACAAGCCTATTCAAAACAGACATAAGCAATTACATCCATGACGAGGAAAACGAAACAGATTATTTGCATATAATAAAGAATAAAATAGAAGAAGTATTCCATTCATCAAGTACAAAAGAAATCGGCGATTTGGGTGAAGCCCTCATCATCGGACATGAAAAAGTACGCGTGAAGGAGGGCGGCAGGGAAGACCTGCTACACTTGATAAAGAAGATACCAACAGCTTTAGCCGTTGGATACGACATACAAAGCGTAGAATTAGACCAGCGTAAAAGGTTTATTGAAGTAAAAACCACTATCAGCAACAAGCCCATCAACTTCTATTCGTTCCACATGACACCCAACGAATGGGATACTGCAAACTCGACAAACGACAGGTATTTCGTTTACAGGCTTATGATATCGAGAAAAGAAATGACCGTATATATCCTTCAAGACCCTGTCGGTTTATACAAGAAAGACAAGATAAACATGACTCCAAGAAACGGTGCGGAAATTAGCTTCAACGTATCCGTATGTGAGAAAACAAAGCTTTTAATATGGCAAGAATGAAAGTTGTTTCGCTGTTTTGCGGTTGTGGGGGCATGGACTACGGCATGTCAGGCGGTTTCACTTATTTAGGATGCAAATATCCCAAGTTGCCGTTTGACATCATATATGCTGCGGACAACGACCCGTATTGCACGAAAATATACAATGACAACTTCCCTCACAAGTGCGTAGTGAAGGATGTCCGAGAAATAAACACTGACAACTTGCCTCGTTTCGACATTCTTACAGGAGGCTTCCCTTGTCAGTCGTTCTCAATCTCTGCACAAAACCCTCCACGCCTTGGCTATAAAGACGAAAGGGGTATGCTTTTTTTTGAAATGGTTAAGATTTTGAAAGCAAAGAAACCAAGAGCCTTTATCGCCGAAAATGTCAAGGGACTGTTGTCTGCAAACAACGGAAAAGCTTTTCCACTTATATTAAACGAATTCAGCAAAGCCGGATACAAGGTGAAGTACAAACTATTCAACACCTCCAATTACGGCATACCTCAAAAACGGGAACGTGTCATTATCGTCGGCTTCAAAGACATAGCCGACTACGAGAATTTTGACTTCCCAACACCAACAACAGTCCAAACGAAAATTGCATTGAAATCAGTATTAGACAAGAATGCAAACAAAGATGACAAATGGTTTTTCAGTGAAAAAGCCGTAAAAGGGATGTTATTGGTGAAAGATAAAATGAATAAGGGGCGAGCACAAAACATTGACGAACCATGCAATACCATAAGTGCGCATCTTGCAAAGGTCAGTCTCAACTCAACCGACCCAGTACTTAAGATTGGAGAAAGGTACAGGCGACTAACACCTGACGAATGTGCAAGAATACAGTCATTCCCAGACACATTCAACTTGACATCAGTAAGTGACTGTAGGAAATACCGAGCCATAGGCAATGCAGTCCCCCCTGTATTCATGTGGCACATAGCAAAGGCTTTGGCAAAAGTTACAGACCCTGACAATGAATATGAAACAGAGACGGTTCCACGTCTGAACCATACGGCAAAAGACATAAAACCGCAAAAGAAATCTCAACAATTAGATTTGTTTGACAGGCTATATCTGTAACTACACATCCGATATTACCCAACAATCAACAATGACCGCTCATGCCAAAGGCCACCTTTTACGCTGTAAAAGGTGGCCTTTCAGCGTGTAAAAGAGCACGTTTTGCAAGGCGATTGACGGTCTTTTGCAAGACGGCAGTCGAGCATTGGCATAACGGATTGACGCACAGTGTCTTACAAACAGACGGTTTGGCACGTGCAAACGGGCGAATTTTAGCTTGGCACGCACGCCTTGCCTTGCAGCCATCGGCCGCCTCCAAACATTCTAATTCTTCACTCTTACCTCTTAACTCTTCACTTACCATTGCACCCTTTAGGGTATAAAATAAGGTAAATTTTATAAAATTACACCCTAAAAGGTATAAAGTTTGTTTTTATTTTTGTATATTTGCGGTTGAGACCATCCAACCGTGACCTTGAATTATGGGAAATACAGACCTTACGATAGCCGCCTTCGTGAAGGACGCACGCAAGAAGTTCGGCCTTACGCAGGTAGACCTTGCCGACAAGGCCGGCGTCGGCCTGCGCTTCGTGCGCGAACTGGAGCAAGGCAAGCAGACGCTGCGCATGGACAAGATGAACCAGGTGCTGCGCCTGTTCGGCCGCCAAGTAGGGCCTGTAGAGATAATGAAAACAGACAAGTAACGAGGAACAAGCAGACAAGCAACGAGGAACAAGCAGACAAGCGATGAGAGACAGGCGAAGGATACAAGCCCCTTGTCAACTCGTTACTCGTCACTTGTTTGCTTATAGCTTGCCACCCGTCGACTAAAAACTAAGATATGAAACGGGCATTGGTTTACCTGCACGACCGCCTTGCAGGCCGTCTGACAGAAGACGAGAACGGTTTTACGTTCGAGTATGACACCGACTACCTTGCGTCCGCCGGCGCGGAGGCCGTCAGCCTTACGCTTCCGCTTACGCCGGAGCCGTACAGGGACACGGTGATGCTGCCCTTCTTCGACGGCCTCATACCCGAAGGCTGGCTGCTCGGGATAGCCGAGCGCAGCTGGAAAATAGACCAGCGCGACCGCATGTCGCTGTTGCTGGCCTGCTGCAAGGACTGCATCGGGGCGGTGAGCGTCGTCCCGGATGCCCACTCTAACCCTCCCGAAGGGAGGTAACTTAATTTGTCTTGCATCTTAAGAATATCACCTTTGAAATAAAAAATAAAGTTTGTCACCCTATAAGGCTATCCAAGCTCCCTCCCTTCGGGAGGGTTAGGGTGGGTTTATATGAAGTGCCTATACTGCTATAAAGAACTGAAAGAGGGTCAAGTAGACTACCACCCGGCCTGCGCCCGCAAGTTTTTCGGAGTGAAGAACGCGCCGAAGCTGCCATACGTGCGCGCCCAACTGGGCGACCTGGCACGCAAGGTGGTGCGCGCGCAGACCACGCTCACCGGCGTGCAGGCAAAGCTCTCGCTCGACATCGACCGTGGAGGCCGAAACCAGACAGACCGCTTCACCATCGTAGGACTGTGGGGACGATTCATCCTGAAGCCGCAGACCGACACGTACCGCGCCCTGCCCGAGCTTGAAGACCTTACCATGCACCTTGCCGAAGCGGCAAAAATCACGACCGTGCCGCACAGCCTCATCCGCTTCAGCGACGGCGAACTGTGCTACATAACGCGCCGCATAGACCGGCTGCCCGACGGCCGTAAGATACCGATGGAAGACATGTGCCAGCTAACCGGGCGGCTTACCGAATACAAATACAAGGGTTCTTACGAGCAAATCGCCAAGGCCATACGCCGCTACTCGTCAGCTCCGCAGCTCGACGTGGTGAACTTCTGGGAGGTCGTGGTGTTCTCCTGGCTCACGGGCAACGCCGACATGCACCTCAAGAACTTCTCGCTGTACAACCCGGACGGCAGCGGACACATGCTGACACCTGCCTACGACATGCTCGCAACGACGCTCGTAATGCCCGACGACACCGAGGAACTGGCGCTCACCCTCAACGGAAAGAAGCGCAAGCTGCGCAAGGCCGACTTCATACGCTCCATCACTTCGTCGGGCGTCGACGAGAAGGTAATCGACAACATGGCGCGACGCTTCGGCCGGGTGCTGCCCAAATGGTTCGACATCATCGACCGTTCGTTCCTGCCCGAGGACATGCGCCACGCCTACAAGAACCTTATTCTGCGGCGCATCATCATGCTTAAATGAGCCATAGGCATGAATTTCAAGGACGAAAGGCGGCCTGCGGCACGGCCATGCGCGGCAAAAGGCGGCAAAAGTGTTAAGCAATATTAAAACAGAAGCAGCCATGTTGTTTTTCAGATTCTTTTCAGAAAGGTTCATAATCTTTGCAACAGAAAAAGAAACAACATGAACAATAACCCTAAAAACAAGAAGATTATGAAACGGATTATCCAAAGTGCAGTAGTAGCATTAGTATGCCTCGTGGCATTTTCGGCAAGTGCATTGGCAGACAACGACAAGCCCATAAGCGTAAACCAGCTCCCGGCGACGGCGCAGCAGACCATCAAAAAGCATTTCAAGGCAAAGAAGGTGGCCCTCGCCAAGATGGAGACAGGACTGTTCGAGAAGAGCTACGACGTAGTGTTCAACAACGGAGAGAAGGTGGAGTTCGACCGTCGCGGCAACTGGACGGAGATTGACTGCAAGCTGTCTTCAGTGCCGGCAGGACTTGTTCCGGCAAAAATCGCAAGCTATGTGAAGTCGACCTATCCCGGAACGAAAATCCTCCAAATCGAGAAAGACGACAGCCAGTATGAAGTGAAACTGTCGAACAGGCTGGAAGTGACGTTCAACAAGAATTTCCAGGTAGTCGACATAGACGACTGACTGCGGTAGTCCCCTCCACGGCTTACACGCCGGGAGGGGACTACCGCCGCCCTATAATCGCAACGGCGAAGCCATACCCCACCCCAAAGCAAGGCCGCAAGCGGCTCACAACCACGACAAGACAATGAGAACCATCATAATATCACTGCTCGCCATGATGGCGACACTGCTCCCGAACGCAGCCCTCGCCAACACGGGCAGCGAAAAAGCCATACCCGTAAGCAGCCTGCCGAAAGCCGCGCTGCAGACCATCAAGACCCACATGGCTGGCCGCAAGGTGGCAATAGCCAAGATGGAGTCGGGACTGTTCACCAAGGAATACACCGTGATATTCACCAACGGCGAGAAAATAGAGTTCGACGGGCGCGGCCGATGGACAGAAGTGAAATGCAAGCGGTCGGCCGTACCGGCGTCGCTCGTGCCGCAGCCAATCGCCACGTACATACGTTCCAACTATCCCGACTGCCGCATTCTCGAAATAGAACGCGACGATGACGAGTATGAAGTGAAGCTGTCTAACTATGTAGAAGTAACGTTCGACAGCAGCTTCAACGTCATCGACATCGACTAAGCATCAGTTACGATTGCACCATATAAAGACAATTAGAACGGATGATTTGACAAAACCGCAACCCGTCGGCAACCGACGGCGTTGCAAGAGGCCACCTTTTACGCTGTAAAAGGTGGCCTTTCGCTTTGTAAAAGACCGTATTTTACAGGCCAAAAGACGACATATTGGTAACACGTTGATAGCCAGCGTATTACGCATTGGTGGCTTTATAGTGTGAAACACGCTGCTAACTGGTGCAACAGAACACCCTGAATGCACTTTTAGCGTAAACCTTATTTCCTTATGCAGGTAAGCGTTTATACCGCATAAAACCATTAAAATAAGCAAATTCAGACGCAAATATTTTGCAGTTAGGCATATAATTACGATATTTGCGTTACGTAAAGTTCGTAACGCAAATATCGTAACAGTATGGAAAACAGCAAAGACAGGGCATCGGCCAACCCCTTCCTTACATACGGATATGCAGGGCCGGAATATTTTTGCGACCGCAAGCAGGAAACCGCCGACCTGCTCTCGGCACTGCGCAACGGGCGCAACGTGACGCTGACCGCGCCGAGGCGCATGGGTAAGACAGGGCTGATAAAAAACGCTTTCCATCACACTGGGCTTGAGAATGACGGCACGGCGTGCATATACATTGACATCTTCCCCACACGCAACCTGCACGACTTCATCCAGATGTTCGGCAAGGCCGTCATAGAAGGACTGCAAACAACGGGCGAGATGGTGCTCTCGAAAATCACGCAGCTGCTCACCCACTGCCGCCCTACACTCTCGGTAGACCCCATGACGGGTACGCCGAGCCTTTCGCTGAACGTAGTGCCTACATACGAGGAGCAGACGCTTGACGAGATTTTCGCCTACATCGCCTCGTCGGGGCGCAGGTGCTACATCTCAATAGACGAGTTCCAGCAAATCACGCAGTATCCCGAACAGCAGACGGAGGCGTTGCTACGCTCGCACATACAGTTTGCCAAGAATGCAAGCTTCATCTTTTCAGGCAGCAGGCGGCATCTTATGAGCGAGATGTTCCTCTCGGCCAAACGACCGTTTTACCAAAGCACGCAGCTCATGGAGCTACGACCAATCGACCAAGAGGCTTATTACAACTTCGCCGAAGGCTTTTTCGCCCGGCGCGGAGGGCACATCGACAAAGACGCCTTCGGCATAATATACATGAAATTCTACGGGCAGACGTGGTACATACAGGCCGTGCTTAACCGCCTGTACGAGAGATGCCACGACGTTGACACGGTGGAAAAAGTCGACGCGACAATCGCCATGCTCGTAGAAGAGAACACCCCGGCTTATCAGACTTTGGCCTCGCTGCTGCCCGACAAGCAGCTGGAACTGATGAAGGCCATAGCCGCAGAAGACATCGTAGCCGCCCCGACCAACGGCGACTTTATACGCCGCCACAACCTGAAGGCGGCGAGCAGCGTAAGCAGCGCGCTGAAGGCGTTGGCCGACAAAGAACTTATATACAAGACGGAGCGCGGCTACATGGTCTACGACAGGCTGATGTCGCTGTGGCTAAGGGGGCTTTAAGCCTGTTGACGCGCCGACAACCATCATGGTTGAACACACGGAATAAAGCGAATTGCAGCACGTATCGGCCATGCAAAGAAATGCACTTGCAAGACGGTCTATATCCAGCCGTTTTCCAAAAGGTGGCCTTTTGCTTTGCGAAAGGCCACCTTTTAGCGTGTAAAAGGCCGTGTTTTGAAGCGCAAAAGATGGCCTTTTGCAACGCCGCAGACGGACGCTTGGCAATGCGTTGACTGTCAGCGGATTATGATTTAGCCACGCATAAAGGCAAATAATTTGGCGTTTTGTGGGATTTTTTATAATTTTGCCGACCGAAAGCAAACAAGACATAATATGATGACAGCTAACGAAATCCGTGAATCTTTCAAGCGTTTTTTCGAAGAGAAAGGACACAAGATAGTGCCGTCGGCACCAATGGTGGTGAAGGACGACCCCACGCTGATGTTCACCAACGCGGGCATGAACCAGTGGAAGGATATTATATTAGGTACGCGCGACCCCGAACCGCGCCGCCGCGCCGACTCGCAGAAGTGCCTGCGAGTGAGCGGAAAGCACAACGACCTTGAGGAGGTGGGCCACGACACGTACCACCACACCATGTTCGAGATGCTGGGCAACTGGAGCTTCGGCGACTACTTCAAGGAAGGAGCGATTGACATGGCCTGGGAATACCTTGTAGACGTGCTCCATCTTGACCCGAAAGACCTGTACGTAACGGTGTTTGAAGGCTCGCCCGAGGAGAACCTTGAGCGCGACGACGAGGCCGCCCGCTACTGGGCGAAGCACGTTCCGGCCGACCATATAATCAACGGCAGCAAGCACGACAACTTCTGGGAGATGGGCGACACAGGGCCCTGCGGACCATGTTCGGAAATCCACCTCGACTCGCGCACACCTGAAGAGAAGACCAAAGTGCCCGGACGCGAGCTGGTGAACAAGGACGACCCGCAGGTGATTGAAATCTGGAACCTCGTCTTCATGCAGTATAACCGCAAGGCGGACGGCTCGCTCGAAAAGCTGTCGATGAACGTCATCGACACCGGAATGGGCTTCGAGCGTCTTGTAAGGGCGCTGCAAGGCAAGCACTCAAACTACGATACCGACATATTCCAGCCCGTAATCAAGGAGATATCGCGCCTCTCGGGCAAGCAGTACGGGCAGGACGAACAGACGGACGTTGCAATGCGCGTCGTTGCCGACCACCTGCGCGCCGTCGCTTTCTCAATAGCCGACGGCCAGCTGCCCGGCAACGCCAAGGCCGGATACGTAATACGCCGCATCCTGCGCCGCGCAGTGCGCTACGCATATACCTTCCTCGGACAGAAGGACGCGTTCCTCTTCCGCCTCGTTCCGACGCTCGTCAGCGAGATGGGTGCAGCATACCCCGAGCTTGAAGCACAGCGCGAGCTGATTATGAGAGTGATGAAGGAGGAGGAAGACTCCTTCCTGCGCACGCTCTCAAACGGCATCAACATGCTAAACGAGGCCATGGACGAGGTGAAGAAGGCTGGCAAGAGCGAGCTTGACGGCGCAAAGGCATTCCGCCTGTTCGACACTTACGGCTTCCCGCTCGACCTTACCGAACTTATATGCCGCGAAAACGGGCTTACCGTTGACGAGAAGCAGTTTGACGAAGAGATGCAGAAGCAGAAGGCAAGGGCACGCAACGCCGCCGCCGTTGAGAACAGCGACTGGGTAGAATTGCGCCAAGGCGAGCAGACATTCGTTGGCTACGACTACACCGAATACGAGTGCCACATACTCCGCTACCGCAAGGTGACGCAGAAGAAATCGACCTTCTACGAGCTTGTGCTCGACAACACGCCCTTCTACGGGGAAATGGGCGGACAGGTAGGCGACTGCGGCGTGCTGGTAAGCGAGAACGAGACGGTTGACATAATCGATACGAAACGCGAGAACAACCAGTCTGTACACATAGTGAAAGCACTGCCCAAGCAGCCCGAAGCCGACTTCATGGCATGCGTTGACACCGACAAGCGCGAGGCAAGCGCGGCCAACCACACGGCCACCCACCTGCTCGACTATGCGCTGAAGCAGGTGCTCGGCGACCACGTAGAGCAGAAAGGCTCTTATGTTTCGCCAGATACGCTGCGCTTCGACTTCTCCCATTTCCAGAAGGTTACTGACGAGGAAATACGCCAGGTGGAGCGTATCGTCAACGACATGATACGCCAGGACATCCCTCTTGACGAACACCGCGACCTGCCTTTGGCCGAAGCCAAGAAGATGGGAGCCATCGCATTGTTCGGCGAGAAGTACGGCGACAAGGTGCGCGTGGTGCGCTTCGGCCCGAGCGTCGAGTTCTGCGGCGGCATCCATGCACAGTCAACCGGCCGCATAGGCATGCTCAAAATCATATCTGAGAGCAGCGTGGCGGCAGGCGTGCGCCGTATAGAGGCTAAGACGGGAAAGGAATGCGAGGAGCTGCTTTACCATCTTGAAGACGTGACAAGGGCGGTATCGGCATTGTTCAACAACGCCAAAGACCTGAATGGCGTCATCGAAAAATACATCGAGGAGCACGACTCCATGCGTAAGCGCATAGAGCAATATCAGGCCGAAGCCGTAGAACGCACCAAGGAAAAGCTGCTGTCGCAGGCACGCATGGTGAACGGCGTGAAGGTCGTTACAGCCGTAATGCCCATGAAGCAAGACATGGCCAAGGACCTTGCGTTCAAAGTCCGTGCCGCAAGTCAGGAGCATCTGCTGTGCGTCATAGGCAGCGTTTTCGAAGGAAGGCCTACACTTAGCGTGATGATTAGCGACGACCTCGTGGCCGACCACGGACTGAACGCCGGCCAGATGGTACGCGAGGCGGCCAAGCTAATCCAGGGCGGAGGCGGCGGACAACCGCATTTCGCCACCGCAGGAGGCAAGAACGCCGACGGGCTTTCAGCCGCGGTGGACAAGGTTGTGGAGCTTGCCAACCTTTGAAAAGCGAAGAGTGAAGAGCGAATAGTGAAGAATCGAGAAATAGAGAGTGGAAAATCCGATGCGCAGGCACGGGTTTTCCACTCTTTGTTTTTGCCCCTTACTTTTTACAACCGAACAAGCACGAAATACTACCAAACAAGCACGCAACCGCGCATAGTACTCCATGCAGCCGTCCGTGGGGCTTGCTTTTGTCGCAATATAAAGTTATCTTTGCATTGTAGACACGGGCTATTGAAAACGATGAAAGGGCGTAAACCACTAAAGCAATACAGCGGCAAGGTTGAAATCGGCTCTGCGATAAAGGACAGGTTGCAGGCTTCAAGGCACTCTGTCGTATGGCTTGCCACGCAACTGGAATGCAGCCGCACCAATGTTTACAAGATATTCGGAAAGAAGTCGATTGGGACGGAGGAACTTTTCAAGATTTCCGAGGTGCTGAAATACGACTTTTTCAAAATCTACAGCAACAAACTGGACTACAAGAAATAGCTAGAGATTTCTTAAACTTTCACATGACAACCGACACATTAACACGGAGTGCTTGCAGGGCGGAAGCCTGGCAGGCACTCCTTTTATGCCCTTGCACAGGCGTTGGGCGGCAGGGCGCGATGCAAAAGGGCACCTTTCGCATCGCGAAAGGTGCCCTTTTAGCGTGTAAAAGACGGTCTTTTGCACGGCAATTCATGGCCTTTTGCATCGCAGGTCACACCACACATCATCCGCACCGCTTGGCACATGGAACTTGACCTGCATGCAACGCCTGTAAAATCAGGTATTTACAGGCGTCATGGACGAGAGCATCCTATTGAAAACATCAGGCGTTACAATGCGTCCTTTGGGAGTCCTCACTGTGGGGAATGAGGCAAAATATTCGTCGCTTGACACTTGCCATGAGTGCCATTCCACATTTACCGAACGCCCTATGACGCCGTCAATGCGCCTTGCATGCCGTGGGCTTACCACCGAAAGCAGCCTTTTGCCGTCTTTCATCGCCACGGCCAGCACGAGCCTCTGCCGCCTACGCGCCTTCACGGAGGCCGACTTCGCCATGCCGTCAACCTTTGCCGACACGCTGACGCTCCATCCGTCGGCGTTTATGCGGCGCATCTCGCGGCGGAAGACGACACCGTGCGGCGACGTGTCTTTCAACCTGTTTGACACAATGTAAAGGTGAATCATCTCGTGCAGCAGCACGTTCTTGAACGCCGTCTCGTCGGCGTCATAGTAGTTGCTTATGCGTATTGCATAGCCGCATGGTTGCTTCGACAGCAACTTCCGCCTGTACTTCCATGTCAGCGAGCCAAGGCGCGTGCGCGATTTGCCCACCGCCAGCACTGGTACTGGCAGCCTGCCGTCAAAATACTCTTGGTTGAACAACGTGAACCAAGCCGAAAGTATGTCAGTGTTTAGCTGCATAATTGTAAAAGAGAAAAGGTAAAAAGGTAAAAGGGTAAAAAGGTAAAACAATAGACTTGGCTGTTTAACAGTTTTACCTTTTTACCCTTTTACCTTTTTACCTTTCAATATTCCTGCCTTGCGGAGATGGCCTGCATGATTTGCGCTTCTATCTCCTCGCACAGTTCGGGGTTATCTTTCAGCAGCGTCTTGGTGGCGTCACGTCCCTGGGCGAGCCTGCTTCCCTGGTAAGAGAACCACGACCCGCTCTTCTGTATGATGTCATACTCGACGCCGAGGTCGACCAGTTCGCCCACCTTCGATATGCCCTCGCCGAACGTGATTTCGAATTCGGCCTTGCGGAAGGGCGGCGCCACCTTGTTCTTCACTACCTTTACACGCACCTGGTTGCCTATCACCCTGTCGCCGTCCTTGATGCCCGTCACCTTGCGTATGTCCAGACGGACGCTCGCGTAGAACTTAAGCGCGTTGCCGCCGGTGGTCGTCTCGGGATTGCCGAACATCACACCGATTTTCTCGCGCAGCTGGTTGATGAATATGCAAGTGGTGTTTGTCTTGCTCACCGTCGACGTGAGCTTGCGCAAAGCCTGGCTCATGAGGCGCGCCTGCAGGCCTACATTGTTGTCGCCCATGTCGCCTTCGATTTCCTTTTTCGGCGTAAGGGCGGCCACGGAGTCAACCACAAGAATGTCGATGGCCGACGAACGGATTAGCTGGTCGGCTATCTCAAGAGCCTGTTCGCCGTTGTCGGGCTGCGATATAAGCAGGTTCTCCACGTCAACGCCGAGTTTCGCCGCATAGAAACGGTCGAAGGCATGCTCCGCGTCGATGAAGGCCGCAATGCCGCCAGACTTCTGCGCTTCGGCTATTGCATGTATAGCGAGCGTCGTCTTGCCGCTGCTTTCAGGACCGTATATTTCAATAATCCTGCCGCGCGGATAACCGCCCACGCCCAATGCGGCGTTAAGGCCGATGCTGCCGGTAGATATTACCTCTACCGCCTCTATGTTGTCGTCGCCCAGTTTCATGATTGAACCTTTGCCGAAGTCTTTTTCTATCTTCGCCATCGCGGCCTGGAGAGCCTTCAGTTTGCCTTCCTGCAAGCCCATGTCAGCCGCATTTTCCTTGTCTTTTGCCATATTGTCTTACTGTTTATTTAACTGTATAATTCAATGGTTTGGTAACATACGTGTCTTTTGGAGTACACTTCACGAACGGCAACACGCCCGACATGACCTCCCTCAAATAGCCGTTGCGCTTGCAGTACTTCTCGAACGTGTCGGTGCGGAAGTCGAAGTCGTGCCGCCAAAGGAAACCAGGACGACCGTAAACGTGCGTCAAGTCCTGTATATGTTCGTTCGACTTGATGTCGCTTTCTGCTTTCCCGTCTGCCGACAAGGCGCAGATGTTAGCCTTGGATGGCACTATGAGCAATGTACCATGCCGCCTTGCATACTCCGTCAGCGAGCCGAACACGTTGTCGTAGCACTGCTCCACCTTGTCAAGGCAGAAGTTCTTGTAGTCGGAGTCGCCAAGATTCTGCACCGGGCGGACCTGCAATACGTCGACCTTAAGTCCCTCGAGCACCTTAGGAAACAATGCAAGCTCTTCCACATTGTCCTCGTTCACGGTGTAGTTGATACGCAACGAGAAGTCCGGATGCCGCGACTTGACCTGCCTTATGCCGTCAAGCAGCGCGAGAAACTTGTCAAACCGTGCATGCTGCATCAGGTATTCATACGTCGGCCGGGTAAGTCCGTGGACTGAAAGTATCAGCTCGTCCAGCCCAGCATCAACCAGTTCGTCCAGCTTCTCGCCGTCAAGCAGGTTGCCGTTGGTGGTCAACGACACGTTGGGTACGCCCTTCTCTTTGGCCAAACGGACAAGTTCCGGCAGGTGAGGGTAAAGCGTAGGCTCCGCGCCGCAACCTATCTGGAGGCGCAACACACGGTGAAACACCGAGTCGGCCATGGCCTTGTAGTCGTCGAGCGACAATTGCGAACGGTCTGGCAGCCTGTGGCTCTCGCCGCTGAAGTAGCACATACGGCACTTCAGGTTGCACGCTTGGGTGGGGTCGAGGAACAGTCCGAGGTATCGTTTTTTCGCCAAATAGAACGCCAACACGCCCAAATGTTTGACCCTTGAGCTGCGAACACGGCTAAAAGCCTTAAGCAGAGGGTAAAAGGTATTCATCCTTTTGTCTTTTTTCAAGAGGGAAGGAGTAAGTTCTTAGGAGAGAAGGAGTAAGAAGTAAAGGAGTAAGTAGAAATGCGTCACGGCTCATCTCTACATGCCATTTTTATGCACTTATGGCATATCTACTTACTCCTTCCCTCCTTACTTTTTACTACTTCTCTCCTTACTCCTTGTTACTTCAATTCCAATCAGTCAAGCTCCAGGTCGCCGTCGAACACCTCGTGCCAAGGCAGACCCTGCTTGTTGAGCTGCTCCATGAACGGGTCTGGGTCAAATTCCTCGACGTTCCACACGCCGGGCTTGCGCCACAGGCCCTTGAAGAACATCATCGCGCCTATCATCGCAGGCACACCCGTGGTGTAGCTTACGCCCTGCATGCCCGTCTCCTTGTACGCTTCCTGATGCTTGCAGTTGTTATATATATAATAGGTGCGCTCGCGTCCGTCCTTCAGTCCGCGTATGCGGCAGCCTATGCTGGTCTCGCCGTCGTAGTTCTCGCCGAGGTCCTGCGGATTGGGAAGCACGGCCTTGAGGAACTGCAAGGGCACGATTTTCACCTTGACGGTCTTTCCCGAACCATCGGCCAGCGGCGCTTCGTACTCCATTTCGTCGATACGCGACATGCCGATGTTCTGTATAACGTCAAGGTAAGTGAGGTATTGCTGGCCGAATGTCATCCAGAAACGCGCCTGCTTGATGGTCGGATAGTTCTTCACAAGGCTTTCAAGCTCCTCGTGGTGCATGAGGTAACTCTCGCGCGGACCTATGTTTGGATATGTCAGGGGCTTGTGAACGGCAAGCGGTTCGGTCTCCAACCACTGTCCGTCCTTGTAGTAAAGACCCTTCTGGGTGATTTCGCGTATGTTGATTTCAGGGTTGAAGTTGGTTGCGAAAGCCTTGTGGTGGTTGCCGGCGTTGCAGTCAACTATGTCGAGATACTGTATTTCGTCGAAGTGGTGTTTTGCCGCATAAGCGGTGTAAATGCCGCTCACGCCGGGGTCGAAGCCGCATCCCAGTATTGCGGTAAGTCCTGCCTGCTCGAACTTGTCCTTGTAAGCCCACTGCCAGGAGTACTCGAAGTGAGCCTCGTCCTTCGGCTCGTAGTTGGCCGTGTCGAGGTAGTTGCAGCCGCAGGCGAGGCACGCGTCCATGATGGTAAGGTCTTGGTAAGGCAGCGCGAGGTTGACTACCAGCTCGGGCTTGTAGTCGTTGAAGAGCGCCTTAAGCTGCTCCACGTCGTCCGCATCCACCTGCGCCGTGCGTATGGGCATGTCAATTCCGGCCTTGTGGATGGCATCGACTATCTGGTCGCACTTCTCCTTGCGGCGGCTTGCTATCATGAATTCGGTGAACACGTCGGCGTTCTTGGCTATTTTGAACGCCGCTACGGTGGCAACGCCACCTGCGCCAATCATCAATACTTTTCCCATTGTCGTGATATTGTTATTATATTGTTTGTTTTCTTTTGGTAACGGGTAGACTGGGAGTTCGGGGAGAACTGGGAAGGCTGGGATTACGAACAAGAAAACGCTTGCGGTCTCACCTTCTCACCTTTCCACCGTCTCACTCCTCCTTCAGCTCTTCCGCGCGTATGCCGAGGGCGCTCATGAGCGAGTAGCCGAGGATTTCCTGGCGGAAGTTGCCTCCCGGCATGGGCTGCATGGCGAATACGGTTATGCGCTTGTCGTCGTCCGCGCGGCGCAGGGTATGCCGCACCGCGTCATACATCTCGCCGTCGTCGGGCACTACCATGATGCGCTTCACCTCCTTGCGGCTGCACGCGGCGGCCAGCACTTCGCACACAAGGTCGTCCTTGCTCACCATGCTTTCCACGGCCAGTGAGCTGATGGTGAACTCGCCGAGGTTGTCCTTGAACGCCTTGCCGTCAAGCTCCGTGCCGTACTGTGACGGCTTGAAGTTGTCCATACGGCCGTGAGCCTTGTCGTGTATGAGCACCACCTGCGTCTGTTCCTCGCCTTCGCGCACTCCGCCGTCGAGGGCCACGCAGTCGAGCCACCGCGCCATGTCGGCCTGCGGTATGCGGCGCATGAGCATGCGCTCGAAGTTGACTATAAGGTCGAACGCCACACGGTCCACGTGGTCGGCGTCGGCTATTATGATGTTCTCGCACCACTGTGTGGCGGTTGTCCAGTCGCTGTTCATGTATGCAAACTTACTAATTTTCCGCCTAACAAACGAACGTTTGCCGCAAAAAGCGGAAATTATTGCCGCGCACCCGGCGGCCGACCGCGAAACGGCCTGCTGCCGGGCACTTTCCAAAAGACGGCCTTTTAGCGTGCAAAAGGCCGTCTTTTACACGGCAAAAGGCCACCTTTCACAACGTAAAAGGTGGCCTTTGGGGAAAATGTAAAATTAAAAATGAAAAATTAATAATCCGCTTTGCGTCCTACGGCCTGCGCCAAGACGCGTCACGGCGTCATTTCACCAATACTTTCTTCGTAGTGCCGTCTTCCAGGCGGATGATGTTGATGCCCTTCTGCTTGGTGCCGATGCGCTGTCCGCCGAGGTTGTATATGCCGGTAACTTTCAGGTCGGCCTTGCCGCCGTCAACGCCCTCTATGCCCGACTCATCGCTACAGGTGAACATTATTACGATTTGCCCGTTCTGCTCGCCTGCGGCATTCTCAACAACGCCTGCCGGTATAACCATGTAGTAGCTCTGGCCAACCTCGGGCTTGAACGTCTGGGTGAACATGTCATAGTCGGCCGCCCATACGCGCAGGGTGTTCTTGTCGTCACCCGTAGTGGCATACCATGCGTCGTCAGGCTCTATGGTCTGGCCGCTCACGAGAGCGCCTACGCGGAGGCTCGCCTCCGGGTTATTCTCAACAATTGTTACCTGCTCGGCGAACGTGATGTCGAAGCTCATGTCCACCCAGTCGTCGCTGCTTACGGTTGCACCGTCCTCCGGGTTGGTCGATACAGGCTCGAACACGCCCTTGTCGCTCTCTACGATGTCGAAGTACGTATCCCATCCGGCATCCTCATAAGAAGCGGTAGCGCCCTTGGGTACGGTTATCGATGTTGCAGGAACGTTGTAGAACGGGCTGTCATAGTCTTCATACACATCGTCAATGACCGGGGCTTCCGCGCCGAGGCAGGTTATTGACGTGAGGCTCGTGTTGCCATGAAAGGCGTGGTTGTAGATGGTCTTCACGCTGGAGGGGATTACGAGCGATGTCATCTGCAAGCATCCGGCAAACGTTCCGTCGCCGACGTCAACCAAGTTTTCAGGCAATGTCACTTCTTTCAGGTTCGTAGACGCGAAGCCCTGCTCGCCTATGAACAGGAGGCTTGACGGGAAATTGATTTCCTCGAGCGAGCACTGGCAGAACGCGTAAGCGTCAATGGCGAGGAAACCGTCGGGCAGCGTAACCTTCTTTATTTCGCTTCCCCAGAACGCTCCGCCGTTGATGCCGATACATTTGTTGTTTACATTGACCTCCGTCACGCCCTTCTGCGGTATGGCATAGAGCAGGCTGTTGTCGGCAGAATACAGCACTCCGTTTACCATGTGGAAGCTCTTGTTGCCCTCGTCAATGGTCAGGTTGGTGACACCGCTTAACGCGATGACGCTTGTTCCAAGCTCCTCAACGGCGGCAGGGATGTTCAGCGACGTAAGCGACGTACACCCGAGAAACGCCTCGTCGCCGATGGCTGTAACAGCCGAAGGCATATCTACCTGCTTCAACGCGGCGCACTCGTAGAACATGCCCGCGCCTACGGCCTTGAGGCTTGACGGCAGCTTGACGCTCTCGAGCTGTGCGCAGTTCATGAACAGATTGTCGCCCACCTCCTCAAGGCTCTCTGGCAGTGTAGCCGATGTCAGTGCGCATTTGTAGAACATCGAGCTGCCGAGCTTCTTCAAACCCTCGTGAAACGTTATCGAGGCAAGGTTGTAGCACGTGAAAAAGGCATCGTCACCTATTTCCTCGACCGAGGCCGGGATGGTTATCTCCGTAATATTGGTCGAGCCGAAGGCATAGCCGCCGATGTATTTAAGGCCGTCGGGCAAGTCTATGCTTGTCAGCGGACAACGGTAAAAGCCTCCATACTCTATGCGTTCAATCGTTTCAGGCAATGTGACCGATGTCAAATCACTCCACTCAAAAGCGTCTTCGCCGATGGCGGTCACGGTGTACGTAGTGCCGTTGTTCTCGACGGTTGACGGCACGTTGCACGTCTCAATCTCGTAAGGAGCGTCTGCTACCTCGACCGTTTTCTCGCCCGTCACGCGGTAAGTAAGGCCGTCAGGCGTTTCAAATGTTTCTTGCGCGCTTGCCGACAAACAGGCAAACAGCAGACATGGGAGTAAAAACTTCTTCATGCTTGTAACAAGGTTTAGGTTCTGATGGTAAGACATTGTAAACTCATGGCAGGCCGCACGGCACCAGAACCTAATTAAAATGCCAGTGCAACTCGTCGTGTTGGTAAAGGTAGGTAGATTTTTATGAAAAATTTACCCCCCCCCGAATTATTTAGAAAGATTAACCAAACAAACCATGGTTTAACAGTAATTATACATCAAAAGCTGATTTTCCACACAATCACAGTGCAACCGGCAAGGCGCTGAAAGCGGCAAAATGTCACATGGGAAATGTACGGTTTTTTGGCGAAAACAGAACGGCTGCAAGGGCCGAAGCCGCCACTTTTGACATGCTTTACGGTCGACCGACGTGCAAAAGGCCATCTCCGGCGTTGCAAAAGGTGGCCTTTTGCAACGAGAAAGACGGTCTTTTGCAACGCCGAAAACCGCCAATGGGCGTGCGAACGACGGCCTTTCAGCCCCGTTTTTGCCGTTTTCGGCCTGTTTTCAAGCCGTTTTCGTTGCACATGTCGCCAAGTTTTCAGTTCAACACCGTACATATCAAGCAGTTACGTTTGCACACTTCTCCTTGGCTTATTTCCGCCCGAAGGCTTTTCATTGCGCAGCGGCGGCCTTCCTGAAGCGTCAACATAAATCACAATGTAAGCGCAGACGCGTTTATGCTGACAAATGTATCCATGCCATGCAGGCTATAAACAGACATGCGTTTTACATACTTTAATTATACTCTTTAAGGTATAAAATAATATAATTTTACCATAATTACACCCGTAAAGGTATAATTTTACTTGCATTTAATAAAATCATGCAGTTTTTTCCATGCTAAGACAGCTATTATTTGCTCGCCTTTCGCTATCTTTGCTTCGCGAAGATAGGATGCGGCTCGGCAATGCAAAACTGAAAAACTGCGTTTTTCGTTTGCCATTGCGCTCGCCTTTCGCTATCTTTGCACATAATTACCTTACAAAAAACGACGTTACCATGAAAGCAACATCCATATCAGCCTGCATAATAGTGGCCGCCACGCTGGCAGCCTGCAACGACGAAGCGTTTACGGACAACTTCATGAAGGACGTGCCGCAGGTGCTCCTGACTGAAGCCGACAGCTGCGCGACAGTAAGCTTCGACGCAGCCAACTGGGGCGTGTTAAGGTGCTACAGCCTGCACGGCGGCATGGAGACGACGGCCACATCGCCAAGCGGCGAACCGCAGGAGCTGCCCTGGGGCATTGGCGAAATGGGCTTGTTGAGCTACGGCGACCGCTTCCTCGACTTCGGATTGGAAAAGGCCGACAGCCGCAGCCTGCGCCTTACGCTGCGCGAAAACCTGTATGACGAGCCGGTGAGGATGTACATCGAGGTGGGCAACAATTACGAGACGCGCACGCTCGAACCGCTGCTCATGCCCACGCCGAAGTATGCCGTCGACAGCGTTGTCTACGACTGGGACAAGTTCAACGTGACAAGCAACGGCGAACAGCTCGACTTGGTTAACATCGTTGAAATAGACAACACAGGCGGCACACGGCCTTTGACCGTCGCAGTGTTTCCGTACAAGTATTCCAAACGCGAAATAATGTTCTACTCTTCAGACGGGAACTGGGTAGAACAAAACTACCGCCGCGTATTCGGCAGCCCGCTGCCTGAAATGGAAATACCCGACATCGTGGACGGACAGGCGGCCATGCTGGGCGCGAAAGCCGTTTTCGGGGTGCAGCATCAGGAAGCGGCCAGCAGCCAGGACGAGGGCTTTTACGTTGAAATCACCGCCGAAGCCGGCACGAAACGCGAACTTGAAGTATATAATTACGTGTACTCCTACTACGTGCCTTACACGGTGTACGCCTCTTGCCAGTGGTCGGACCGGCGGCGTGTGTTCAGCGGCATGATGACGTGCAGCAACCACAAAGGCTACTTCTTATTTGAACGCAAGCAGACGGAGGGCGGCGATGAATAGGCTTCTGATTGCCCTTGCCGCCACGGCGGCGCTGCTCTCCCACCCCACGCGGTCGCTCGCCGACGGAGCGGACAGCCTCTCGCGCAAGCCGACCCACTACATAGGCGTGGGCGTAACGCCGTCATACGTGTTCCCGACAAACTCATTCCTCAAGGGCACGAACGCCAAAGGAAAGGCCATAAGTACAGCGTTCTCGGCCAATGCGAGGTACGGTTTCCGCTTCGGACGCGGCACACGGCTCGGCCGCCTCTACCCCAACGCCGTGCAGGGCATCGGCATCAGCTACAACACATTCTTTAATAATGGCGAGCTTGGCAGCCCCGTTGCCGTGTACATATACCAGACATCGCGCATCGCACGGCTGTCAGGCAGGCTCTCGCTGGACTACGAATGGAACTTCGGAGCGGCCTTCGGATGGAAGAAATACGACGAAGACACCAACCACTACAACACCGCCATAGGCTCAACTGTCAACGCATACATGGGCGTAGGGCTGCTGCTCGACTGGCGCATCGCGCCCGGCACCAGCCTTACCGCCGGCGTAACGGCCGCCCACTACTCCAACGGCAACACGGCATACCCCAACGCCGGGGTGAACACCGTGGGCGCATCGGTAGGCATTACGCGCACCATCGGCGGCGACAAGGACGGCGGACGCTGGGACGACACGCCGCCGACCGCAGGGCAAGAGCCCTTCAAGCGGCACGTGAGCTACGACATCACGGCCTACTGGGCGATGCGCAAGAGGGCGGTATATCCGGCCGACGGCACGCCGGGCATGGCTCCGGGGTCGTTCGCCGTGGCAGGACTCAACTTCACGCCGCTGTACAACTTCAACAAATACCTGCGCGCCGGACTGTCGCTTGACATGCAGTATGACGAGAGCGCGAACCTTGCCGACTATGTGGCTGGCGACGGCACGGTGGACGACGACGTTAAGTTTTACCGCCAGCCGTTCATCGAACGCATATCCGTCGGCCTCTCGGCAAGGGTGGAACTGGTCATGCCCATCTTCTCAATCGACGTGGGCGTGGGCCGCAACATCATCTACAAGGGCAACGACACCGACTCTTTCTACCAAATACTCGCCCTTAAGGCCGACCTGACGCGCAACCTTTTCCTGCACGTAGGCTACGAGCTTAACAAATTCAAAGACCCCAACAACCTGATGTTCGGCGTAGGAGTAAGGCTGAACAACAGGCGGTGAAGAGGCATAAATGGTATTTGCCACATTCTACAACGATGCCTGCGTTACGTAAAGTCCGTAACGCAGGCATCGCAATATTATGCAAACCAACAAACATCAATACCTTTAATTACCCATTTTACACGTTCTTTTGCAAAGCCGAAGCAGGCACTTCCCAAAATCACAATTATTGGGTATTGCCCGTAATGGCGCGTTTCCGTACTTTTGCAGGTGTCATAACGTTTTACGGAATGCAGACCACGAAGGACTATATAAGGCAAAACCTGCTGCGCGCCGCCGAGGATTTATTCCACGAGCGGGGCTACATCGGCGTGTCGATGCGTGCCGTTGCGGCGCGTTCGGGCGTGGGGTTGAGCAACATATACAACTATTTCAGGAGCAAGGACGCCCTCTTCCGCGCCGTCGTGGCACCCGCCATGCACGGCCTCGAACGAATGCTCGACGAGCATCACGGCCACGACGGGCACGACATTATGAGCATGTGCAGAGACGAATATTACGCTTTTCTCGTTGACGAGTACACCAACTACATCAACCGCAACCGCCGCCTGCTGGCAATATTGCTACTGAAGGCGCGCGGCTCGTCGCTCGACGGCTACAAGGCCGGCTTCACCCGGCATGCCACTGAGACTGTGAAGGCGTACTTCGCGGAGATGAAGCGGCGGCATCCGCAACTGCAAACGGACATATCCGACTTCTCAATACAGGTGCATTCGGTGTGGATTTTCAGCATGTTCGAGGAGATATTGACGCGCGGCGTCAGTCCGGGTGACGTGCCGCGTGTGGTAGGCGAATACATGACAATCGAGATTTCAGGATGGAGAGAGCTTATGAAAATATAAGCTCTCTCTTTTTTTTGAACATTGTCAGGATATGTTCGTTTTAGCCGCAGGGAGCGTTTTCAGACATGCAAGACGGCAGTCTTGTAACCTATTGATAGTCAACAAGTTGCCAATATACCGTCTTTCAGCCTGCAAAAGGTGGCTTTTTAGGCGGTGAAAGACGGCCTTTCGGAAGGTAAAAGACCACCTTTCAGAAAACAGCATGGCAAGGACAAGGTAAGAAATGGCTGCCAACCGCCCGCCGACAGGCGTCGTCCGCAAACATCATATAAGGAATATCAGGTCCATCCGGCCTATCTATCAACCAAACAACAATAAAGAAAATGAAAACATTAAAAAGACTTCAAGGCTACATGGGGCGGCGCAAGGCGCTGCTGCCATTGGCCGTCGGGCTGTCCGCCTTGGGCGGACTGACGGGCTTCGCGCCATTCGTATTCATCTGGCTCATCGTGAAAGAGCTTCTTACCGGCGGTTCGCCCGGGGCTTCGCAGCAATTGACGTGCTACGCATTCTGGGCGTCAGGCACGGCCGTGGGCGGCGTAGTGCTGTACTTCGGTGCGCTGATGTGCTCGCACCTGGCCGCGTTCCGCGTAGAGAGCAACATACGCAAGAGCGCCATGCGGCGCATAGTCAAAATGCCGCTCGGCTTCTTCGACGCGAACACGAGCGGCAAAATACGCAAAATCATCGACGACAACGCTGGCATAACCCATTCGTTCCTGGCCCACCAACTGCCCGACATGGCCGGCACCGCGCTCGTCCCCTTGCTGGCCGTTGCGCTCATTGCCGTGTTCGACTGGCGGCTTGGCCTGGCCTGCCTCGTGCCCGTGTTCACGGCGATGGGCATCATTGCGTACACCATGAACACACGCGGCAGAGCCTTCATGCGCGAGTACATGACCCTGCTCGAACAGATGAACACCGAGGCTGTGGAGTATGTGCGCGGCATACCTGTGGTAAAGGTGTTCCAGCAGACAGTCTTCTCGTTCAAGAACTTCTACCGCACCATAATGCAATACAACAAGACCGCCACGCATTACACCCTCCTATGGCAACGCCCCATGACGCTCTACACGGTCATAATCAACAGCTTCGCATACCTGCTTGTGCCCGTTGCAATCATCCTTACGGGCATGGGCGAGGGGCTTGGCGCGGTAATGCTGAACCTCATCTTGTTCGTACTCGTAACGCCGGTGTTCTCCGAATGCGTGATGAAGAGCATGTACATAGGCCAGGCTTTCGGCCAGGCCGACGAGGCTGTACGCCGGCTTGACGCGCTCACGGCGTACCCAGAGCTGAAGGAAACGGCTGCGCCAAAAGTGCCAAAGGCGTTTGACATTACGTTTAATGGTGTAACATTCGCCTATCCCGGCACTGATGCCGACGTGCTGAAAGATGTCACATTTACGGTAAAGCAAGGGCAAAGAGTTGCCCTCGTGGGTGCTTCTGGCAGCGGAAAGACCACCATCGCACGTCTTGTTCCGCGCTTTTACGACGTAAAGTCGGGTTCGGTGAAGATTGGAGGAATAGACGTACGCGACATCAGCCACGACTGCCTGATGCGCACTGTGTCGTTCGTGTTCCAAAATCCGCAGCTCATGAAGGCGTCCATCCTTGAGAACATACGCTACGGCAAGCCCGAAGCCACGCTGGAAGAGGTAGGCCGAGCCGTCGACATGGCGCAGTGCCGCGACATCATAGACCGACTGCCCTATGGGCTTGACACCGTAATCGGCACCGAGGGTACATACCTCTCGGGCGGCGAACGACAACGCATCGCCCTGGCGAGGGCGTTCCTGAAGGATGCGCCCGTAATCGTCCTGGACGAGGCCACGGCCTTTGCCGACCCCGAGAACGAGCACCTCGTGCAGGTCGCCCTGCGCCGACTGACGCGCGGAAAGACCGTTATTACGATAGCGCACCGCCTAAACAGCGTGGCCGATGCCGACGAGATAATAGTCATGGACGGTGGACGCATAGCCGAACGAGGCACGCATGATGCCCTGCTCTGCCGTAAAGGTATATATTATAACAGGTGGAACGAATACTGCGAGGCCGTAAAATGGACGATAGGCAAGTCTGCCAAGGAATCACAAGAAGCGAAACACCACCCTGCCGGCACTGCGAAACAGAGTATGAAGTCGCCATCAACGGACACTCCGCATTTGTATGAAACAATAGAAAAAACTTGTTCATCCACACGGGAAAAGACCGGAGGGCCTTTGGCGTTTATAAGCCGCCGCTTCGCATTGTCTGCCCAAGGGGCGCGCGACTTCTGCCGGGGCGTGGTCTGGACTACGTTGTTCGACCTCGTGCAAATGCTCCCCGCCGTGTTTGTCTTCATCTTCCTGGCCGACACCTTGCCGCCCCTTACCGGCGCGGAGGCGGCAAGAGGGCACTCGCTTGCTTTCTATTCAGTGGTCGCCCTGGCGTTCATGGCGGTGATGTATGTAGTCGGCGTGCTCCAGTACCGCAGCACCTACACATGCGTTTATGCCGAAAGTGCCAACCGGCGCATAGCCCTTGCCGAGAAGCTGCGCCGCCTGCCGCTGGCCTTTTTCGGCGAAAAGAACCTGTCAGACCTCACCGCCACAATAATGGACGACTGCACCGACCTCGAACACACGTTCTCACACTCCGTGCCGCAGCTGTTCGCCTCGCTCGCATGTCTTGTCCTCATAGCCGCTGGCATGGCTGCATACTGCTGGCCGCTGGCCGCCGCACTGTTCTGGGTTGCGCCCGTCGCGCTGGGCACATTGCTGCTTGCAAACCGATGGATGAGGCACAGCAACAAAGCAAACTACATGAACAAGCGTGCCGTTACGGAGATAATACAGGAAGGACTGGACACAGTTCAGGAAATAAAGTCTTACGGACAGGAGAGCCGTTACGCATCGAAGCTCGACTGCGCGATAGACCGTTACGAGCGCATAATGACCCACGGAGAACTCCTGTTGGGCACAATCGTCAACGGTTCGCAGAGCATACTGAAGCTCGGTCTTGCCTCGGTAGTGATTATAGGGGCGTGGCTCATGGCCGCAGGAACGGTTGATGTGTTCACATATCTTGTCTTCCTAATCGTAGGGTCGCGCGTTTACAGCCCAATAAACGAAGTGCTTAACAACCTGGCCGCGCTTACTTACCTCGACGTGCGCATCGCCCGTATGAACGAAATGGAGCGGATGCCAGTGCAAGACGGGACTGACGCACCCATGGGCGGCGGTTACGACATAGCCTTCGAGCACGTAAGTTTTGCTTATGAAGACCGAAAACAGGTGCTGAAGGACGTGTCTTTTACGGCGCGTCAGGGCGAAATAACCGCACTCATAGGCCCGTCGGGCGGAGGAAAGAGCACCGCTGCACGCCTGGCGGCACGCTTCTGGGACATCCATTCAGGACGCATAACCCTCGGAGGGGTCGACATCTCGACCATAGACCCCGAGGCTCTGCTGCGCAACTTCTCAATAGTGTTCCAAGACGTAGTGCTGTTCAACGCCTCCGTAATTGACAACATACGCATAGGCCGGCGCGATGCAAGCGACGAGGAGGTGCTCCGCGTGGCACGCCTTGCCTGCTGCGACGAGTTCGTGAGGCGTCTGCCCGACGGTTACGACACCGTAATCGGCGAGAACGGACAGACACTATCGGGCGGCGAGCGGCAGCGCATATCCATCGCCCGGGCACTGTTGAAGGACACGCCTGTGGTGCTGCTTGACGAAGCTACGGCATCTCTGGACGTTGAAAACGAGACGCTAATCCAAGCCGGAATATCCGAACTTGTACGCAACAAGACCGTACTCATAATAGCCCACCGCATGCGCACTATAGCCAACGCCGACAAAATCCTCGTGCTCGACGGCGGAACCATTGCCGAGCAGGGCACGCCCGGCGAGCTGAAAGCGCGCGGCGGATATTTCGCCCGGATGCTGGCTTTACAGCAGGAAGCTGCAGGCAGGTAAGCCGGTTGCAAACTGTCCGCAATGCAGAAAACGCATTGCGGACAATGCCTTGTGCCCCGCGCATTTCCGAAAGGCCGCATCTCACCTTGCAAAAGGCCATGAATTGTACGCCAAAAGACCGTATCTTACAATGCAAAATGCCACCTATTGGGAAACGACTGGAGATGAAGCATGTTGCGTGTTGTTTTTTACCGTACACGGTTTGGCTCTGCAACGTCATGCCGGTTTGCGTTCATCAGTCATCGTCAACGGTAACCCCCGACACACTGCTGACCGCGACAAACCGCGCGTGGAGGTTTATCTCCTCGCCGCTACCGTGGCAGGATATTCTCAAATCCTTCCATCCATCGGCGACTTCGACGATGCTTATACTCGCGCTTGGCTTGCTGTTACACTGCGGCGTGAAGCTGTTTACGCAGACGTTTATCAAATCAAGGACGATGCGGACGGCGTTCACGCCACGCTGCCGCCATTTTTCTGGCAGTTGCCGAGGCATTTCACGGGTGATGAAAGACAACTGGGCATCCAGTTCTTCACCAAAGTTGAAACAGATAGATTGTATTTCCACACAGTTGAGCGACGGCAAGCCATCGCTACCATAAACATACTCCAAGCCGCCTGTCCTACAGCATAGCTGTAGCCAAAGGTCTCTATCGCTTTTCATAACCTTGTTAATGTTTTGCAGGTTTTACGTATTCCGTAAAGGCAAAAATAGCGAAATTCAAGTTAAGTTAAAACCAAACCTTGATTTATTTGGCAAAAAAGCGTATCTTTGCGGATGCAACATAAACATTGAGGAGGGACGAAACATGCCGCAAATCAGTTTTTTCTACGGAATAATCATATTGATGAACTTTTCCGACCATGCACCAGCGCACTTTCATGCATGGTACAATGAGTACAAAGTAATTGTGAGTATTAAAGACGGTGTGGTTAAAGGGGAGATGCCAGGAAGAGCGTTGAAAATGATACTTGAATGGCTTGAACTGCATAGGGACGAGTTGCTTGCAAACTGGGAGAAGGCGCAGAAAGGCAGTCCGCTTGACAAAATAGAGCCATTGAAATAAATTGTGGGAGGAATTTAAGATGTTTACAGAAGTAATAAAAGCCGAATATGTTGGCGGCTACAAGGTGAAATTATGGTTCAACAACAATGTGACCAAAGTAGTAGACTTGCGGTCTTCATTGAAAGGCGAAGTCTTTGAGCCATTGAAGGACTTGGACTTTTTCAAGCGGTTCACAATCAAATACAATACTTTGGAATGGGAAAACGGGGCAGATTTTGCCCCTGAATATTTGTTGGAGTTGCCCAATGCGTGAATGTATTAACAAAAGGGAATACTTAAATGCACATCGACCAAGGCTGAAAGAAATGAAGATAAACGGACAGAATAAATATTTGTAATGGCACTTAACACGGACAAGAACCTGAAACTGTATTACTCAATAAAGGAAGTGGCCGGAATGATAGGCGTCTCGGAGAGCATGCTGCGCTTCTGGGAGAAGGAAATACCCCTGCTGAAGCCCAAGACTACGGGCAACAACGTGCGCCAATACACCGAGGCCGACATTGAGAACGTCAAGGCAGTGTACAACCTCGTGAAGGTGCGCGGCTTCAAGCTGGCCGCCGCACGCAAGATGCTGCGCGAGAACAAGCAGGGAGTTGACAACAACGCACGCCTCATGGAAGGACTGATTAAAGTGCGCGACGAGCTGAAAGAGATGAAAAAGCACTTGGACTATCTGACATAGCCCGGCAACAATAGCCAACCAATCAGGCAATGCCAACCCCAATGACGCGCATACGACATGGCTTTCAGCCTTGTAAAAGGCATCCGAATACCATTCAAAAGGCGGTTAATTACACTTCAAAAGGCAGTTAACCACAACCTAAAAGGGCATCTTTCGCACTGCGGAAGACGCCCTTTGGCAATACAAGCGCAATTATATTTTTTTCAAAATCATCTTCCAATCTTTCACCGTACACGATAACGCCCTGTCGTTCAGAGCGATAGGCGGTGAAAGATATGTCATGACATCTTTCACCATGCAAACCGTTAATAATCAACACGTTACCATGCTGGGTGAAAGATAGAAAGATAAATCGCGGAAAAAATAGCGAAGCATCGTTTTTATTGGGCACTATAAAATATTTTGTGTAAATGGAAAATACGGGATTCAAGTTAGAGTCTCGTATTTTTTTATTTTATACATTTGCAAAATGAAGAAG
>CAKZVT010000013.1 GCA_937922435.1 uncultured Prevotella sp.
CAATTAAAGGAGCCTACGCATTTCCGCCTGTTGCGGATGACCGTCAACGACTACAAGCGCAACAAACAGGCCATAAAGGACCTGGCCGAAGGCAAGCGGACGGACGCGGTAAGGGAGTTCCTGAAACGTTATGAAATCCGTCCAAGGAAAGAGACAAGAGAAGAAACCGTAAACCAAAATCAAGAAAAGGAAATGGCAAAGAAACAACAGCTGCAGCCCGAACAGCAGACGGAGGTGCAGCAGGCCGCACAAGGCATGGAGCAACAGCCGGTGCAGGAACAGCAAGGGCCGGCGTACCGCTACAACGAGGACATGGTGGACTGGAACGCGCTGAAAAAAGTCGGCGTGTCAAAGGAACTGCTTGAGAACATGGGCGTGCTCGACGGTATGCTCAAGGGCTACAAGACCAACAGGACGATACCGCTGACGCTGAACATCGAGGGCGTGATGACGGCCAAGATTGACGCAAGGCTGTCCTTCCTGCCGAGCGACGGGCAGGTGGTATTAGGCGTGCACGGCATACGCAAGGAGCCGGAACTCAGCCGCCCGTACTTCGGCCACAACTTCACGGAGGAGGAAAAGAAGAACCTGCGCGAGAGCGGCAACCTCGGCCACGCCGTAGACCTTAAGCTGCGCGGCGACAACTACACCCCGTGCCTCGTGTCAATCGACAAAATCACCAACGAGCTGGTGGCCGTAAGGCAGGAACATGTCTACATCCCCGACGAGGTTAAGGGCGTAAGGCTCGACCCGGACGAGATAACGAGGCTGAAGAACGGCGAGGCCGTTTTCGTGGACGGAATGGTGTCGGCCAAGGGCAAGGAGTTCAGCGCTACCTTGCAGTACAGCGCGGAACGCAGGGGGTTGGAGTTTATATTCCCAAAGGACAACCTGCTCAACCAGCAGACCATCGGGGGCGTGAAGCTGACGCAGGACGAGGTGAAAAGGCTCAGCGAGGGACACACCGTGCTCGTAGAGGGCATGAAGCGCAACAACGGCGACACGTTCTCGGCCTTCGTAACCATAGACCAAGTTACAGGCAGGCCACAATACACGCGCTCCAACCCGGAAACGGGCGAAATCTACATCCCCAACGAAATCTGCAAGACCGCGCTGACGTCGGAGGACAGGGAGACGCTGCGCAAGGGCGGCGTGGTGTTCCTCGAGAACATGATAAACCGCCGCGGCGAGGAGTTCTCGTCGTTCGTAAGGCTCGACATGACCACCGGCAACCCGCAATACTCGCGCACTCCAGACGGCTTCGACGAGCGGCAGGCGCCGAGGATACCGACCGAGGTGTACGGTCATGCCTTCACCGGCGAAGAACGTGCGCGCCTTCAAGACGGCAAGGCAATACTCGTGGAGGGAATGAAAGGCCGCGGCGGCAAGGAGTTCTCGTCTTACATAAAGGTGAACCCGAACACCGGCACGCTCAACTATTACCAGGAAGACCCCGACAAGCCGCGCAACACGCGCCGCAACGCACAGGCGGAGACGGCACGCGAGAACACTCCGGCACAGAAGAAAGGGTCTAAACAGGCAGTATGACAAAAATTAAAGCAAAACAAAAAAAGGAAAATTCAAATGGAACAAAGGCAAAGAAAAGGGTTCAATGAGGACGTACTCGACTGGACGCGGTTAGGCGAAATGGGCATAGACAGGCAGGCTCTTGAAGCCTCCGGCGAACTCGGCCGGCTCCTTGAAGGCGAGGAGACGGGAGTAATGACGCTAAGGCTCAAGACGGAACTCGTAAACATGACGACCGACGCGACGCTGAAAATAATTACCGATAGCAAAGGAATACCGATGCTTCAAGTCAAAGGCGTCGGCAAATAGGGATTGTAACTTTAATTCAAACAATGGCGGTGTATTAAAATTAAGAAGTTAACGGGAGTTAGGCTCGTTTCACTCGCAGGAGTTATCTGACAATATCTTTGATTTAAGCAACAAGGCATTTGCCCGTTAACTCCCGATAACTCCGACGCGAAGCGTCTAACTCCTGTTTACTACCTTTTAATATACCCTCACAAAAAAACAAATAAAAATGATAGCTATATTGACAGACAAGCCCAACGTGGGCAAGGAGTTGGCAAGGATTGTGGGCGCGTACAGACCCGAAAACGGATTCATGTCGGGCAGCGGGTACATCGTTACGTGGACGTTCGGCAACATGCTGTCGCTGGCAATGCCCAAAGATTATGGCTCGGCAAGGCTCGGCGAGGATGACTTCCCGTTGGTGCCGGAGCGTTTCCGCCTCATGGTGAAGCACGTTAAGACGGAAAACGGATGGATACCCGACGCCTGCGCCGTGAAACAGCTGAAGGTGCTTGAACGTGTGCTGGCGAAATGCGGCACAATCATCGCCGCCACGGACGCATCCCGCGACGGGGAGATGGCGTTCCGTTACGTCTACCGCCACCTCGGCTGTACGCAGCCGGTAAAACGCCTCTGGATAACTTCGCTCACGGACGAGGCTGTGCGCAAGGGGCTTGACAACCTGCAACCCATGCGTATGTACGACGGTCTTTTCACTGCGGCCGACTGCCGCAACAAGGCTGACTGGACGCTGGGGGTGAACGCGAGCTATGCCATCTGCAAGGCCACGGGACTGGGCAACCACTCGCTCG
>CAKZVT010000014.1 GCA_937922435.1 uncultured Prevotella sp.
TGTCCAATCAGTTGGGGTATGTATTTCATGGGGAGCATGAGTCATTCGAGCCAGGTAAATATATCGAAGCATAACACCCCATGAAATTCTGCATGATATGTTCACTCAGTTCTCTGAAATATCTGCTCGATTCATTCAGGCAGACAAGGCAAAAGGTGTAAAACGCTTACTTTTTTTCGCCACAATATATTGAGCAGAAAATATCAACATTTAACGAAATATTCAAACGAATGAAAGAACAAAAGAACTTATCCTATAGTTTAAGAAAGGTGGAACATCCCTTCAAAAGAAGCTTAAACTCTATGTTTTTGCCGATTTTGAATCTACCTGGGGCTTTTGCCGCCTTAACAAATGTTAATTACGTTAAAAATGCGATTTTTGAAAATTATTTTGAGCAGTTTTCGCACTTTTCTACCGTTTAACACCTAACTATCTGATAATCAACGATGTTTATTTCCTGCATCGGAAAGTCCCAACACGGTCATTGCGGAAGCGAAATGAATCCGGCGGCCTTCCGGTGTGCGGTCGAAACGTCGTGATAGCAACGTATGGTATTTCTCTCCAACCGACAAGACTTCAGTATGCGCGGCATTGATACCTGCCTTCTTCGCAAGCAGATGGGCAAAATGCTCCCATAACCCGGCATCATAGTCATCCTTGCGTGAAGGAAATTTGGCGATATATAGCGTCTTGTCATCACCTATGACACTGGCTTTCGGTCTCGCACCACCCAAGGAAGAGCCTGGCATCACAAGCTGGTTTATCCATTTCTTGGCTGGAAGCAGGTTTTCTTCCTCGCTTTTCTCAATCTCCATACTGGCCGCTATCAATTCTCGCACATCCGCCAAAGGAGGAATCTTCAAGAATTCGTACACGTTGATGAAATCCCCATTCTTCTCTTCCTTGAAACGGAAACCTCCCATACGTGAGAAATCGTCTATGCCCGTCAGAAAGTCAAACGATGACAACCGACGTACCGGCCTGCCTTCTTCCGACGCAGCTATCTGCTCCCGTCGCAAAAGCAAGGTACGCCCCCAACGGTCTGGCAAAGCATCCGAAAAGCATCCGAACATATCTTTCCCCGGCTGCGTATATTGCATCCCCGGATAATTGTTCAAGTCCTCGCTCAGGAACAAATCGCCATGCCTCCTCAACCACTCATCATGGAACGAGAAGCTATAGCTGTCGGAACCACGGAGCGATTCATACCCCAATTCTCCGACAAGTTCTATTTCCTTGAGCCAGTCAAAATCGGCATACACATAAAGTTTCTTCATCGCCTATTCCTTTTTAGATGCCCGTTCCCTTGTCTTCAGGCTCAAATCCTGCAAAGCTTTTCCCAACTTGTCTTCCTTGGCCAGCCACAGAATATCATCATCCAATTGCAGGGCGTAAAGCACCCGAAGATAAATGCCGATGGCTACCGTTGGTGCGCCTTTCTCTATACGTGACACGGTTAGTGGAGAACAGGTTGCCCGTTCCGCCACCTGAGCCACGCTCAGATTCCTGCGCAACCGAGCCAACTTTATCTGCTCTCCCACCACTTGCATCTTTTGCTCCAATTTCCGTGGCAACTTGGTGCCCATTGTATTCTTAGCCATAACTTATCATATAATATGCAAAGATAATGCTTTTTATTTATTTAATGATAGGTTTACATCAAAAATAATGGTTTACTCCCGAGAATACTTGCTAGCCAAAAGAAACACATCCATACATTCCTGTTACTTGACTTTAAAGCCGCACATATATATGCGGACAATAAAGTCAAGTTAAGGAAAGTAAAAGAACGCAACTGACTGCAACGAATTAGAACCAACTATAATGAAGTTGTTTAGCGTCTTTCGTCTTCTAAAAGACCATTATTGCCGTTGGAAAAGACGGCTTTCCATATCCCAAACAACTGCTTTCGCGGCTTATAACAACCATTCAAGTTGCACACATCGAACTGAATCTGATGTAACTGTTTGGTTTGAAAACCTTTACCGTTGCACACTCCATATTCACTTGTTTGCGCACGACAACTAATTATTACCCAACAAAGCTGTTGTACAGCGCCAAGCAAAATCAGAATGCTATGTTTCACTACATATCGGCAACAATTCATTTCAGCGGCATAAACGCCATGAAGAAAGACACATACACTCATTTCAATTAGCTTACGCATCAGCCAAACTGTAGCAAGCTGTTTTTCTTTCCGCTCATCCATATACCCAATATCATCAAAAAACAGCATCAGTGTGTCAGTCTATTCCTTTTTTATGCGTATATTTGCAAGGCGAAGGCGGTTTCAGCGTAACGCCCGCCTTACATTGTATAAACTAAAACTCAAACACAATATGCACAACAAACTGACTACAAGCATCATAGCGCTGCTGACATGCGCGGCTGCCGCAGCACAGAAAACGGCCGGTGTGACAGTAGCCAACAACAGCGACAAGGCTCGCAGACATGCGCCAGTAGTAATACAGCTCGACAAAACAGACATGAACGTGCGCCGCGCCATAGTAACGGCGGACGGCGTAGAAACGCCATGCCAACTGGACGACATCGACCAGGACGGGCGAGCTGACGAATTATGCTTCATGGCTGACGTGGAGGCAAGGTCGGCACGCCAGTACACCGTAACATTATACTCTACCGGCCGGCCACAGGAATACGTACCGCAAGTGTACGCCGAGATGCTGCTGAAGAACAAGAAAATAAAGGCGGAGAACAAGCAAGACCTGTACATATCAGCACTGACCGTAGACCGTGGAACGAACCCTTATTGGCAGCTGCACCACCACGGGGCCGCTTTCGAGAACGAACTGGTGGCCTACCGCATTTACTTCGACCACAGACAAACGGTGGACATATACGGCAAATACAGAAAAGGTCTGGAGCTGAAGCAAACGCAGTTTTACCCCGATGCCGGGCAGAAGGCGGCCGGTTACGGAGACGACGTGCTCTGGGTCGGCTCGACGCTGGGACTTGGCACGCTGCGCGGATGGGACGGTGTAAAACCCACTATGCTTGACAACGTTGAACGGCGTAGCCAGAAAATAATAGCGCGCGGCCCGGTGCGTACAATCATCGAGGTGAAGGACGAAGGCTGGACACCGCAGGGCGCAGCCGCACCGGTGGACATGACAACACTGTACACGCTATATGTCGGACGGCGTGAGTGCCATATTGCAGCCAAGCTTGAAGGAGCAGATGAAAGCACGAGGCTGGCTACAGGCTTCATCAACGTAAAAGGTTCTACAGAGTATTCCGACCGCCATGGACTGCGCGGATGCTGGGGTACAGACTGGCCTGTGTCGGCCAAGGACAGCGTGGGGCACAAGCGCGAAACCGTTGGGCTGGGCATATACATCCCGGAAGAATACATCGCGAGCGAAGAACCTGCCGACAAGCACAATTACGCATACACGGTAAAGCCCATAGACGGCAAGCTGAATTACTGGATAACATTCGGCAGCGACAACGAGACATTCGGATATCACAGCCGTGAGGAGTGGTTCAGCTACCTCTCGGAGTGGAAAAAGGAAATGGAGAAACCAGTGGAAGTAACGGTAAGGGTAAAAGACAAAAGGTAAAACAGTGAAAAGGTAAAACGGTAAAATAAAAGCCTTAGCTTCCCTTTACTACCAAAAGTTTCACTGAATAACAGTTTTCACCGTTTCACACTCTCACCTTCTCACCTTATATATAAATATGAGATTAGCGAAGCGCATCATAAAGGTCACGATATGGACGGTCGTCGGGTTATACCTCGCGGCAGTTGTCATGGTGCGCATGCCCTCCGTGCAGCAGTGGCTGGGCGACAGGGTGGCCGCAACCATAGGCGGCAAACTCGGCACGAAGGTTACGGTAGAGAAGGTGAGGCTGGGACTGATGAACAGGCTCGTAGTTGACGGCATAAACGTGTACGACCAGCAAGGCTGCCTGATGGCCTCCGCATCGCGCATGGCCGCAAGGCTCGATGTAATGCAGCTCATAGGCGACGGACGAGTACTCGTTTCGTCGGCACAGGTGTTCGGATTCAAAGGCGTTTTCTACCAAAAAGACAGCAGGTCGAAGCCAAACTTCCAGTTCGTGCTCGACTCACTCGCTTCGAAAGACAAGAAAAAGAAAACAGACATAGAACTGAGCGTAAACTCGCTGATAATAAGGCACGGCTCTGTAAAGTTCGACCGTTACGACATACCAGCCACGCCTTCACGCTTCAACACGGCACACATGGACGTGAGCGACATCAGCGCGCACATCATAATACCTTATTATACAGCCGACAGCGCGGCGGTATCGCTGAAGAAGCTGTCACTGAAAGAGGCGTCAGGGCTTAACCTGCGCAAGTTGGGCTTCAGCTTGGAATACGACGCACAACATGCACTGCTGACAGACTTCAACCTGTCACTGCCGGGCACAGATGTAAACATAGACCGCCTGGAAGCCAAGTTTAAGAGCCGCAACGGCAAGCCCGACATGCAGACGCTAAGCTACCAAGGCTCAATGCGCCAATCATCCATAACGCCAGCCGACCTGGCATGCTTCATCCCTAAGCTAAAAGCCTTCACTACCCCGTTGCAAATAAACGCCACAGTAGACGGCACGTCCAAACAAACATACGTCAGAGACGCTGGTATACACGCTGCCGACGGCGGCGTTAGCCTTAAAGGGCACGGCTGGCTCGCACACACTGGACGCAGCCTGGCATGGGGAGCAGAAATAGACAAGTTCGACTGTAAAGCTGTCAGCATAATGCAAACCGTCAGTAAAATGCCCGAAGCCAACGGTAAACTGCTAGAAACACTGGCAAGTCTCGGCGACATAACGCTCAATGGTAACATGGGCGGAGCAGGCAACAGTCTGCACGCCGAAGGGACACTGGCCTGCGGCATAGGCAGGGCGGACTTCAGGTTCAAACGCGACGGCAAACACATCAACGCTCATGTGGACACCGACGGACTCGACATTGGCAGGCTGACAGGCAATGACAAACTGGGAATGCTCGCCGCAACGACAAGCATAAGCTGCAGTTACAGCGGCAAGAGCATCACCGGCATACGCGTAGACGGCAAATTTCCACGTATAGATTACAACGGATACCCGTATACCAACATAACGGCAAAAGGCGTATATGACAAGACATCGTTCAACGGCACACTCGCTATGGACGACCCCAACGGGCAAATCAGCGTCAGCGGCGACATACAGTTGGGAAGCAACTCCAATACAGCAGACATAAAAGCCGAGATAAGAAAGCTCGACCCTACCGCCATGAAAATAACAGACAAGTGGAAAGACGCAAAATTTGACCTTGACATCACGGCAGACACACACGTATCCGACAAGGAGGACAACTTGTTTAGGGGACGCGTAAGCATAAAGAACCTCGCAATGCATTCAGCCGAGAAAGCATATACCCTCGACAGCCTCACCGTAACAGCTGCCAGCGGCATTCTCGTAATGCACAGCGACTTCGGGCAAGCAAACCTGGCCGGAAAATACAAACTAAGCACCTTGCCACAAAGCATAAACAACCTGCTGCACTCAAAGATTCCATCCGTATTCAAGGCTGGCGGCAAAGCTGACAACGAATTCACCTTGACGGCGGAAATCACAAAATCTGACTGGCTCGACACGCTGCTTGGCATACCCGTAGAGCTCGGCTCTCCGCTACGCGTCTCGGCCGAACTTAACGACAGGCTGGAAACTATGAGCTTGACATGCACAGCGGACAAACTGACATATGACGGCAGCCCGTATGAAGACATTTCAATATCATCAACAGCCGACGGAGGCGCAATAACAGCAAGGGGCATGGTAAGGAAAGTTATGGCCAACGGACACAAACTTGACCTTACGCTGCTTGCTGACGCGGCGGACGACAAACTCGCCACATCGGCGGTATGGGACAACAACCAGCCCAAACCCGTGAGAGGACAACTGAACGCCGAGACAAGCTTCATAGGCAGAGAAGACGGGAAACACGACATAGCCATCGAAGTGAAACCGTCTGACGTGCTGGTTAACGACACAGTATGGAACGTACTGCCGGCCAAAATTCTATATAGCGGCGGCGACCTTACCATTGACAATTTCGCCATTGAGCATAACAGGCAATACATAAAAATTAACGGGAAGGCGACGAAAAACACAAACGACTCCATAACTATAGACATGCAGGATGTAGACGTCAACTACATGCTCAACCTCATAAACTTCCATTCTGTAGAATTCGGCGGCCACATGACTGGAAAAGCCTCCGTAAAATCAGTATTCTACGAGCCTGACGCATATGCCGGCATAACAGTAAACGATTTCACCTTCGAACAAGGACGCCTCGGAAAGTTGCGCGCCGGAGTGAGATGGGACAAGGAAGGCAAACGAATTGACATAGACGCCTGCGCCGACGACACCGGAGGTGCACGCACCATAATAAACGGATACGTATCGCCAGCCAACAACCGCATAGACCTCGGCATAACGGCTGAGGACACAAACATTGAATTCCTCAAAAGCTTTTGCGGCAGCTTCATGGACAACATAAATGCAAAGGCTAACGGTAAAGTCAGGGTACACGGGCCACTGAACGCAATCAACCTGACCGGCACCCTTGTAGCCGATGGCAGGGCACTCATAACACCGGTCAATGTGGAATACACGCTGGCCAACGACACTATACACTTCCTACCCGACAACATTGTGTTCCGCTCTGACACCATACGCGACCGCAACGGCAACATCGGCATAGTCAACGGCGCGTTACACCACAAAAACCTCAGTCATCTCACATACGACATAAGCATCGACGCACGCAACCTGTTGTGCTACGACACAAAAAGCTACGGCAACGACGCCTTCTACGGCACGGCATACGGCACCGGGACATGCGCCATAAGCGGACGCAGCGGCAGGATAGACATTGACATCGACGTAACGCCGGGAAAAGACTCGTTCATAGAATACAACGCCACAAGCCCCGAAGCCATATCCGACCAACAGTTCATCACATGGAGGGACAAGACACCACAAGCTGCCGGCACAGACACAACCACTGTAAACACCGACAAGCCCGACACCACACCTACGGCCGCCGACATACCTTCGGACATACGCATAAATTTCCTTGTCAACATGACACCCGAAGCATCACTGCGCGTTCTGATGGACAAGAACACCAACGACCGCATATCACTTTACGGCAGCGGAACAATACGGGCGGAATATTTCAACAAAGGCCCGTTCGACATGTTCGGCTCGTTCCTCATCGACCACGGTACATATACGCTGACAATACAGAACATCATAAAAAAGGCATTCCAGTTCAGGCAAGGAGGTACAATCGTATTCGGAGGCGACCCCTACGACGCACAACTTGACCTGCAAGCCGTTTACACGGTGAACAGCGTGCCGCTGTCAGACCTGCAGCTGGGCAACAGTTTCACGAGCAACAACGTCAGGGTGGACTGCCTCATGGACATCAGCGGCACGCCGCAGTCGCCGCATGTCGACTTCAACATCGACATGCCCACTGTAAGCGAAGACGCCGAGCAGATGGTGCGCACTGTCATCAACAGCGAACAGGAGATGAACCAGCAGGTGGTCTACCTGCTCGGCGTGGGACGATTCTACACGCCTGGCAACAACAACTCTGCCGACCAGGACAGGCAGAACCAAACAAGCCTCGCCATGCAAAGCCTGCTAAGCGGCACCATAAGCCAGCAAATCAACACGATACTTGGCAACCTCGTGAAAAACAACAACTGGACGTTCGGTGCAAACATCAGCACCGGCGACGAGGGCTTCAACAACGCCGAATACGAAGGGCTGCTGTCGGGCCGCCTGCTTAACAACCGCCTCATAATTAACGGGCAATTCGGCTACCGCGACAACGAGAACGCCACCACGTCGTTCATCGGCGACTTCGACATCAGCTACCTGCTCCTGCCCAACGGCAACATTGCGCTGAAGGTGTACAACCAAACCAACGACCGATACTTCACAAAATCGTCGCTCAACACGCAGGGGATAGGACTAATCCTGAAAAAGGACTTCAACTCACTGATGGAGTTGTTCGGCCTGAAAAGGAAAAAAGACACCATACCGCAACCTTCAAAATAACAACAATACAACAGAACGACACGAGCGTCATACAAAAAAACAGCAGGTGCATCGCCGTCGGCGATGCACCTGCATGTATATACACTGTTACGAAACTCGATGTCAAGCCTCGGCCGGAGTTTCCTCCGTCTGTGCTTCAGAAGCCTGCTCTGCAGCTTCGCTTGCGGCCTTCTCGGCAGCCAAAGCCGCTTTCTTGTCGGCCACCTTCTTGGCTATCGACTCATTAGTCTTCTTCTCGGCCTCCAAGTTCTTGGCGTAAGCCTCCTTCTTGCTCTTTGCCTCGTTCTCACGGATTTGCTCAAGACCTTTCTCCTTGCCAGCCTTCCAAGCTTCGAACTTGGCCTGGGCGGCAGCTTCGTCGAACGCACCCTTCTTCACACCTCCGCGCAGGTGCTTCATCAAATACACGCCTTCGCGCTTGAGGATGTTGCGGACTGTGTCCGTCGGCTGTGCTCCCACTTCAACCCAATACAATGCACGGTCGAAGTTCAGGTCAACCGTTGCAGGATTGGTGTTGGGGTTGTACGTTCCGATTTTCTCTGTAAACTTGCCATCGCGTGGCGCCCTTACATCAGCTATGACGATGCGGTAGAAGGCATAGCCTTTACGTCCGCCACGCTGCAATCTGATTTTTGTTGCCATTAATTTTGGTTGTTGTTAAGTTTTTACATTATGCTACCATCTCGTGATAGCGGCTGCAAAGGTAACACTTTTCCGCAACAAGTACGGTGGTTCCAATGCTTTATCCTCGTTTTTTAACTCTTTTTGATGAAAATCACTGCTTTACAAGCTTCAGTCCGCACTCCAGTCCGTCCATGCTGCCAAGCAACGAGGTAGCCGACTTCAACGTGGAGTTCTGCGTGATGCCGCCAAGCACATTGACAAACTTGAGCAACTTGGAAGCGTCCATGACGATGAGCAGGTTGTTGCCGTCGAGCTGTGTCGTCCCTATCACCTGCGACACCTTGCCTCCGTACTTCAGTACGATGTCCTTGCCGTCTATTGTGTACGTGCCCTTGATTTCCTTGCCCAGCAACGCCTGTGTGAAGTTGCCATCCTTGTCGAAGGTCATCTTGACGCTGCCCTTCTTGAAGCCGAGCCCCTCAAGCTTGCTCCCGAGCTTGCTTTCCACTGTCGCAGTGGCCAGCTTGCCGCCTATGTTCTTCAGCGCGTTGTCACTCGAAAGCACCACGGCCGGGCCTTCATACACCCATGTGCCCACAATTTTGTCCTTGGTAGCCACCAAGCTATTCGAGAACACGTTGGTAAGAGCCGACAGAAGGCCACCCTTCTTGTCCTCGCCGGAATTTTCGTCTGTGGTCTTTTCCTTGTTGCCAGACACCACCTTCTTCAGCATGTTGCCAAGATTGATTTGCGCGTCAGCCTGCATGCCGACAGCTAAAAGAGCGCATACCAATGCGCTTTTTGCAATAATCTTCTTCATTGTGTAATGGTATAAATAATTGTTAGTGAATCATTCAAGTCCAAACAACAGGCTCGGAGCATTCCTGCGGAACACATCCACCGCAACGCCTGCTCTTTCCGCTCCCTGTTCCGAAAGTACCGTCTCCACCGTCTTGCGTGCAAGCTCCGGGTGGTTGTTCTCCTGGCTGAGGTGGCACAGCCATACACGCTTGAGCCTGTCGGAAGCAAAGTCCCTTATGGCGTGGGCGCACAGTGTGTTCGACAGGTGTCCCATGCCTCCCGACACGCGCTTCTTGAGGTAGTCGGGATATACGCCCGACCATAGCATTTCCTCATCGTAGTTGGCCTCGATTACGAGGTAGTCAGCTTGCCCTATGGCCTGCGCCATCTCGTCGGTGACGTGTCCTATGTCTGTCATCAGGCAGAGTGTCGTCCCTGCACACTTTATCATATAGCCCACGTTGTCAAGGCTGTCGTGGGGCACGGTGAAGGCATTGACGCTGAAACCGCCGAGCATGAACGACTCGCCCTTCTCAAACACCCTTACGTTGGCCTCGTCCACCTTCTTCTGCACGCAGTAGTTGCGCCGTATGCCCTCGTGCACCTTAGCCGTGGCGTACACAGGCAGGCCGTAAGCGCCGCTCATCACCCCGGCGGCCTTCACATGGTCGGCATGGTCGTGGGTTACAAGTATGCCCTCCAAGTGGCTGAAGCTCAAGCCGTAGTCTGAAAAATACTTCTTCATCTTGCGGATGCCGATGCCTGCGTCTATCAATATGGCGCGTGCGCCCGACCGAAGGTAATAGCAGTTGCCGCAGCTTCCGCTGCCGAAAGACATTAATTCAAACATCACCTATATGTTTTTGGCTGCAAAATTACAAATAAAACTGGTGTTCAGCAAAATAAAAGCGTATCTTTGCAAAAAATCAAGAAATACGATGTATATGAAAACCCTTCTTGCGGCCGTCGTATGCCTGACCGCCATCATCATTTCCGCCTCTTGCTCTACGTCTCCAGAAGAGAGGGAGAAGCAGGCTGCCCAGGCGACGGCCGACGCCTTCGCCGAGAGTTACTTCAACTATAGGTTCGAACGTTCAAGCGGCTTCTGCACGGATGAGTCTACCGTCTGGCTACGCTTAGCGGCCAGCAACGTCACCCAGGAAGATGTCGACCTGCTCAACAGCCAGTCCGAAGAGGCCACGGCCGAAGCCCTTGACATCGACATTACCAGCGACACCACGGCCTTGGCCGTCTACCGCGTGAGCAATTTCCTGCTGGCCGACACGCTTGGCAGGCCGGGCAGGATTGTAGAGCATGCCGACTTCCCCATAACGCTGGTGAAGCGCGGCGGTAAGTGGAAGGTTAGAATGGAAGGCCCACTGCGAAGTGAAAGGCAAAGTCGCGGCTGAAGTCGGGATGCAGCAGCGCATAGTGCTCCTCCTTCGTGGAGTATGCCGGGTTTATGGCCTTCATGCCCATGTCGAAGCGTAATATGAAGAAGTCGAAGTTGAACCTTATGCCAAGCCCGTAGGACACGGCGATTTGCTTGTAGAAGTCCTTGAAGCGGAACTGTCCCCCGGGCTGCTCCTCATAGGCGCGCAGCGTCCAGATGTTGCCGGCATCCACGAACAGTGCGCCGTACACCTTCCAGAACAGGAACGAGCGCAGCTCCAAGTTGATGTCGAGCTTCATGTCGCCAGTCTGGTTGATGAAGTCGATTGCGCCATTCGTCCCCTTGAAGCCGCCCGGGCCGAGCCCCCTTACGCTCCACCCCCTCACAGAGTTCGCCCCGCCCGAGAAGTAACGCTTCTCGAACGGCAGCACCTTGCTGTTGCCGTAGGGATAAGCTATGCCAAAGCCGAAGTGGAAGGCCAAGCTGTTGTTGCGGTCGATGGCGAACAGGCGAGTATAGTCGAAGTCGCCTTTTACGTACTGCGCAAAAGCAATGTTGAACAGCGTGTACTGCCCCTCGGCGTTGCGCCTGCCGCCGATAGCCGACGATATGCCGCCAAGCAGGTTGCCGGCGGTCTCTACGTTCAGCTTGAACGCCTCGTTGCCGCCGTTGTACGACATGCCGAAGCCCAGCTTCATTATGAACAGGTCCTCGTAGTTGTAGCGCAGTATGGAGTTGATGTTGTCCACGTCGTCGAGATAACCCTCCCTGAACGTGTCCGATATCCACGGCATGTATATATAATTAAGGTCGAGCAGGTCGAGCTTGTAACTGCGCCGCCCCCTCGCATCGTTCCATCTGTAGCGCCACGCCGCCGAGAACACGCGGCGGTGAAACTCGGGACGGTTCTGCATGTTGTAGCTTACCGACAGTTCCGACACGGCTGTCTGCCTCCTCCTGAAATTCCTCGATACCAGCGGCGCCAGGAAGCGCGGAAACACCAGCCTCGCCTCTAGGCTGTACTCCTCGTAGTCCTGGTTCTGGTATCCCTCCAGTCCCGTGATGGCCTCGAACGCGCCACGCAGCTTCACGCTGAAACTCTCCGCACCGTTGAACAGGTTGCGGTTCTCGTACGTAAGCGAGGCCGCCGCACCGAGGTCGCCTGCGGTGTTTGTCCCCTCGGGCTGGAAACTTATGCTGTTTATTTTGTTGGTGCTTACTGCAATGTCGCAGTCGAGAGTGTCGCTGCCGCCGCGCTCGCTGAAACGAATGTTGGTGTACCTCACGATGGGCAGACGGCCAAACCTGTTGTAAGTCTCCTGCAAGTCGGAAGCATTGTACAGCCCTCCCGGCCTTACCAGCGTGTTCTCCTCGAGCACGGCCCTGCGCAGCGGCACCCTGCCGCCGCCTCCTGCCCTACTGTAGCTTACCGAACCAACGGTGTAGCGCCTGTGCGCGCCCTCGCCGCCGTCGGGCGCCACTGGATTGTGCAAGTGTAGCGTCAGGTCGACCGTAGAGCTGCCGGCCACTGTGTCGGCCGTGAAGGTTACGAAGTCCTTGTGGAAGTTCATGTACCCGTTGTCGTTGAGCAGCGAGGCCAGCCGCGTGCGCTCCGCCTCGAGCGAGGCCGTCTCGAAGGGCGCGCCCTCGCGCAGCGCGGTGCGCCATCCCTTGGCCTCGAGCAGCGAGTCTATGCGCGCGTCGGCTATGTCGCAGTCTACGCCGCCTATGGTGTAACGCCGTCCTGGGTGCAAGCTGTAAACCACCTTCACCTTCTTTCTCCTTCCGTATTCCAGCGAGTAGTCGGCCGTGCCCCTCAGGTAGCCCTCGCTGCGCAGGGCGGCGGCCAGGTCGGCACAGGTAAGCGAAGCCTGCGCCGTATCAAGCAGCACGGGCGCCTCGCCCAGCGCCTGCAGGCGGCGGTTGAGCCACTTCGTCGTGTCGCGCCCCGACATGGCGTACACCCCGAGCGGCACCTTCGCCAGCGACAGCCACTTGGAGTTGCCCCTCTGTCTTACGTAGGGCTCGAAGCGCGAGGCGTCCACCGCGCCGGTATCCGCCACCAGCTCCACGCCGTCCAGCATGTAGCGGCCGTCGGGCACAAACTTGGCCGCGCTGCACCCTGCAAGGAGCGCTGCCACCATGACCGCACACAGCAGCCGCACCGCCGTATATGTAACGCCTTTCACCACTTTGCAACCTCTTTTTCGTGCAAAAGTAATAATAATTTAGTATTTTTGCCGTCACAAACCATAAAAACAGCATGATTAGCAAGAATACAGCCAAGCTGATACGCTCGCTCGAGAGCAGAAAGCACCGCCTGCGCACGGGGCTCTTCGTGGCCGAAGGGCCAAAGGCCGTAGAGAGCCTTGCCGCCGCGCGGCCGCCCGAATACGTGGCCGCCACAGCCGAATGGCTTGCAGCCAACCCAGCCCTGGCCGCCTCGGCGGCGCGCTGCGACGAGGTCACGGCCGACGGGCTGCGCCGGGTCAGCTTCATGCAGCATCCGCAGCAGGTGCTCGCGCTCTTTCCCCTGCCCCGGACGGAGTTCTCCCCCGAAGCCTGCGCCAGCGGCCTCGTCCTCGCCCTCGACAGGGTGCAAGACCCAGGCAACCTCGGCACAATCATCCGGCTGGCCGACTGGTTCGGCATATCTACCGTGATCTGCGGCGAAGGCACAGCCGACGCCTACTCGCCCAAAGCCGTGCAGGCCACCATGGGCAGCCTGGCGCGCGTGGCCGTAGTGGAGGCCTCCCTGCCGCAAACGCTCGCCGCCCTGCCCAAGGGCACGCCAGTGTACGCTACGGCCCTCGGCGGCGCCGACATCTACGCCAGCCCGTTGGAGCCGCGCGGAGTCATCGTAATGGGCAACGAAGGCACGGGCGTGTCGCCCGAGGTGATGCGTCTGGCCGGCCACACGCTGCTCATACCCTCATACGGCGCGCCCGGAGGGCCTGACAGCCTCAACGTAGCCGTGGCCACGGCCGTGGTCTGCGCCGAGTTCAGGAGAAGGCAGAGGCAATAGGAAGTCACGGACTATATAGAATGTGTATGAACACAGCATAATGAAAACAGGGTTCGCAAGCAGTCAAGCGTACTGCCGACGAACCCTTCATTTTACATTCACACTCACTCTCACTGAATAGGTTATAAGGCAAGTTTCAATGTTTGCTGACCGCTGCCTGTAATCACCTTGACCAAATAAACGCCACGGCGTGGAACGTCTATAAGCGCTTCACCTCCATGCACCTCAACTGTACTAACCAGCGTCCCGTCAATGCGGTAAATGGCTACGCGGCTAACGCCGTGACTGCTTGACACAATCAGTTTTCCATTATTATAAGTACACTTTACGCCAGCAAGGGCATTGCTGCTTATCCCTGTCGAACGTACCAAATATTCCAGACCGGCACGCGCGTCAATCTTACCATGCCCGAAGACACCGCTTGCCTCACCGCCTGTATACACATCGCGGACAGCTGTAGCCTGTATTACATCCAACACATCGTCTACGGTGAGCGTGTTGTCAGCCTGAAGCCACAAAGCCACAGTGCCCGTAACCACTGGCGTAGCCATCGACGTGCCGCTAAGTACGCCCCATGAATACTTGCGTCCGCCGTTTTCGTCGGACACCTCTGTCACTTTATCCTCCGGCTTTACATAATGACTGCCTGCATAAGAATTGTATGACGACACCACGACAGCCCCCGGTGCGGTGACATCAGGCTTGAGTCTGCCGTCATACGTAGGGCCTTTGCCCGACAGGGGGTATATGTCTTCCACTGTCCACGGTTGCTTGTGTAAACCACCAGAAAGGTCTGTATACTCGTTTTTAGACACAAACGCTCCTACGGAGACAGCGTTGTGCCCGGTAGCCGTAGCGGCGATTGTGCATTCGTCCGTGCCGTCCACATAGCCATCAAGACCGCCTGATGAAAATTCTCCGTAGTCACTGTTTACCATATATGCACCGTGTTCAGCCTGAAGGGACAATTCCCAACGCTCCGTATTGGGCGTTGCATAAGTAAGTGACACGCGAATGCAGGGATTGCCGTTGGATGGATTTTCCGATACTGACACGCTCATGCTCCCGGAGTCGTCAGCCGACGAGCCAAAATTCTCAAAACTTTGCGACCGCTTGTCGCCGCTGTCGAACGTCTCGCTGAAAAGCACTGCGCCGCTCTCCACATTGCGCAATGTTAGCGTAAGGCGGTATTCCGCGCCCTTCTCGCCCTGAATGAAGAGGTTGTCCCGTCCATAGTCGGGCTGCGTCCAAAGGCTTTTAACCTCGGTAATACCATCGCCAAACGTTCCATGCAGTGTCGAGTGGCGGTCGCCCTCGTTGCCTGCCGCAATGGAAAGGATGCACCCTTGCCTGCCATCCATAAGCTGGTCTACCATCACGGTAAAGTCGTCAGTACCGTCCTTATATCCCAACACCGTGCCGATACTAAGGTTTATGGCCATCGGGCGGCCTGCCTTTTCCGCGAATTTAAGCAGATAATCCAGTCCGTCTATTATCCCCTGCTCTGTCTTGTTGGTTGACACGAGCACGATGTCAGCCTTTGGGGCTACCCCAACGTACGGCCCGTCATAGCTGCCGGCTGCAATACCAGCCACATGGGTGCCGTGCGTGTCGCCAGTCAGTTCCATGTCGCGACCGGCGTTTACGACGGCTTCCGTCGTCGCATATTCCACACCGTATCCGTAACTGCTCGACGTCGTGAAGAAGTTGTTTTGGTCCCATGCAGCAATGATGCGACACTCTCCGTCCCCATCACGGAAGTTGGGATGGTCGAAATCGAAGCCTGCGTCAATCACGCCTACCAGCACGCCTTCGCCTTTATACGGCATATCGAGCTGCAATCCGGCGTGTGCCGCATCGACATTGGCCAGCCTACGCGCCTCGTCCATCATCGTATGGACTTCCTGACCCACATCCACCGCCTCGACATCGGCATCTGCCGCCAAGGCTTCAAGCATCGTAACGGGCACCAAGGCCGTACACACATCGCCGCACATTACGTTGAACTTCACCTCGTAAGCAGCCGCAAGGCGCGCCGTATCGGCATCGGCGGCAAGACGGACGTACACGCTTGCCTTCTTTTCCGCCTGCGCGGTGCGCGTCTGTACCGCACCGTCAATAAGGCTTACAGTCTGCGCCGAGAGCTTCGGACTATAGTCCTTGACCCTGACCTGCCCGAAAACGACAGCCGAACAGAGCAGTAACGCTGATATGAACAATGTTTTTCTCATAGCATCATGATGTTTGAAAAAGTCCACAATGCACACATTACTGCGGCATTGTGGACTTCTGTTTGCCTAAATCGCATTATCTGATAACGACTTTCGCGCTATACTTCGCTCCGTCCTTATATACGGTTGCCACGTATATACCGCTGCCTGCGACGTACACTCCGCCGCCGTCAGCCGTGCCTTCTGCCACGATGCTGCCACCAAGGCTTGTCACAACGATGCGGCACTGACCGCCGTCAGTAGTCGAAACATAATGTCCGTCAACCGTGATTTCGCCCGTCTGCGCAGCCGCGACATTATTGATTGACGAAGCCACATCGGCCTGCCACTTCAATATCGGATAGCCGTTGTTAATGCCTTTGTCGTCAGCCACCCACACGCCCTGGCCGTTGTCAAGGGCGGCAAGGAAGTCGGTGCCCTTCATCTCGTCCTCTGTCTTGGCCGTAACGCCGGTGTTCTCGTCGGTAGCTCCGTCGGGAAGAGTGAGATAATAGCAGTTCTCGATTGTCACACCAAAGTCTGTCGTTCCTATAACGGCACATCCACTATAGTCCGTAGAAACCTTGCCCACATTGTAACAGTTCCTCACAGCTCCATCGACCAAATACCCGACGATGCCTCCAGCATAATAACCTGAAAAGCCGACACTTCCCGTATTGTAACAATTCTCTACTGTTGCGCCACGGTCTACATAACCTACAACACCGCCGACATTAGTACTTCCCATAATGTCTCCGTTGTTCACACAACATGAGACCGTACCGCCATAAGCAGCACCGACAATACCTGCTTGTCCCAAATCCATCGTTATGGTGAAACTTGAATTGTTAACGCAATTATAAACCTTGCCTCCTGTCATCGCGCCAACCACTGCTCCAGACGCGGTTATGCCCTCGACTGTCGAGTTCTCGCCTATTGTCAGGTTCTTAACCTCGGCATTCTTTGATATGCAAGCAAACAATCCTGTGCCTCCGATAGAGCTGTTCGGGTCTGCATAATATATATGTATGTTGTCGATGGTCTTGTTATTGCCGTCAAAAATACCTAAGAAATATTTTGAGTCGTCAACCTGTATTTGCTGCTCCGTGTCAAAACCTTCGTCAAAGAACCCTATCGGGTCAAACTTCTGTCCTTCGCTGTAGCCCATGTCAAGGTCGTTCGCCAGTTTGAAATACTTGCCCTCGTATGTCTCCCCCGCGTCAACCTGCTCGTTAAGGTACGCAAGATGCTGCGGAGTGGAAATGATATAAGGGTCTTGTGGAGAGCCTGAACCTTCAGTCCAAGCAGCCGACGTACCGTCCCACACCTGTGCGCCAGCCGACGCAAAAATGAACGATGAAACAATGAGTAAAATGTTTTTCTTCATAATTAATCTGTTTAATAAGTGACAATAATAGCTTTAATATCGGCCTGTTTAGGCTGTTTTTAATGTGAAACAAACACTTTCCGTGTAACAGGAGCATATATCATGTTTTGTAAAAGATGTATAAATTTGTTATCCACATAATGGTTTTTGTTAAAAGAACGCCGCTCAATACATTTTTATATATAAATATTTTAAACCTTACGGAATAATCCTTAGATTTGCATTAGTTACATATGTATCACTTATTAAACAGATTTGTAACACCGAAAGACATCATTATCAAAGCCGCATTACGCTACATTTCACCTCTGTTTTCACGCTCGTTTTACAACCGCCTTTATCTTTTTTCATAACACATTGATACTCAACGCCTTGTAAAAGGCCGTCTTTTAGACGCTAAAAGACGGCCTTTTGCGTTGCAATTCATGGCCTTTTGGAATGCGAAATGCCACGAATTAAAATAAGAAAGATTTTCTTTCGCGTTTGTTTTGCCGTTCCGCCCGTTTGCATTATCTTTTGTTCAGATAGACTGCATCTCGAAAATGAAAATAAAAACTCATTTCAATCGATTTTATTTTGCATTTCACTCGATTTGCACTATCTTTGTCAGTAAGAAACGAGCGCGGCGCTGACCGCGCGCCGACCTTTTGACACCTGACACGACTGAAAACCTGAAAAACGCAATGCTATACGTCACTCTTCCCGACGAAAAGACACGACGGGCGTCGTTTTACCTGGCAATGGAGGAATACGTGGCGCGCCGCGCGCCGCGCGGCGACTACTTCTTCTGCTGGCAGGTAGGGCCGTCCGTGGTGTTCGGGCGCAACCAGGTGGCGGCCGCCGAGGTCGACACGGCTTACTGCCGGGATAAGGGCATAGGCATGTTCCGCCGCAAGAGCGGCGGCGGCTGCATATACGCCGACCGTGGCAACGTGATGCTGTCGTTCGTCACCGGCGGCGGCGACGTGGCCCTTACGTTCAACCGCTACGTCTCGACCGTTGTGCTCATGCTAAGGCAGATGGGCATAGCCGCATCGGCCACGGGCAGGAACGACATCGTGGTTGACGGCCGCAAGGTGTCGGGCAGCGCCTTTTACCGCCTGCCCGGGCGCAACATAGTACACGGCACGTTGCTCTACGACACTGACATGAACAACATGACACACGCGCTGACACCGCCGGGCGACAAGCTGCGGAGCAAGGGCGTGGAGAGCGTGCGCCAGCGCATAGCCCTGCTGAAAGACTATACTGGCGTGGGTACAGACGGACTGACCGCGCACATGCGCCGTGCGCTGTGCGGCGGAGAATACGCCCTGACGGCCGAAGACGTGGCCGCGATAGAACGCGGCGAGGAGGATGTGTACCTCTCGCAGGCGTTCATACTGGGCAAAGACCCGAGGCACACGCTCGTGCGCCGCCGCAGGCTCGACGGCGCGGGCTGCCTGGAGGCGCACGTCGAGGTGAAGGGCGGAGTAATAAGGAGCGTGGAGCTGACAGGCGATTTCTTCGCCACGGGCGACGTGGAGGCCGTGCTCGACAGCCTCAAGGGCGTAAGGATGAGCCGTGAGGCGGTATCGGCGGCGTTGCCCGAAAGCGCAGGCGGCGTAATCATGAACCTCGGCAAGGAGGAGCTGGTGAGCCTGATTGTCAATGCATAATGCACAATGCATAATGCATAATCGGGCATACGCCAAAAATATTACATGAAGAAAAGTGAATGAAGAGCCGGACGGCTATTATGAATTATGAATTGTGAATTATGAATTAAAATAACGTATGGAAAACAAGAGAACCTGCCTTTACGGCAAGCATGTGGCCTTGGGGGCGCTGATGCAGCCCTTCGCAGGGTACGACATGCCAATACAGTATTCGTCAATCATCGACGAGCATGAGGCCGTGCGCACGGCGTGCGGCGTGTTCGACGTGTCGCACATGGGCGAGGCCGTCGTCACCGGCAAGGACGCGGAACGCTACGTCAACCACATCTTCACCAACGACGTAGGCGCAATCGGCGCAGGCCAGGTGCTCTACGGCATGATGCTCTACCCCGACGGCGGCACGGTGGACGACCTGCTAGTGTACAAGATGGCCGGCGACAAGTATTTCTTGGTAATCAACGCCGCCAATACCGACAAGGACCTGGCGTGGATGCGTCAGAACGCCGAAGGCTTCGACGTGTGCATTGAGGACGCTTCGCCGCGCTACTCGCAGCTCGCCGTGCAAGGGCCTGAAGCCGAAACAGTGGTTGAACAGGTACTTGGCATCGGGTGCAAGGAGCTTACTTTCTACACATTCAAGACCGTGACGGCGGCCAGCGGAAAGGAAATCATCGTAAGCCGCACGGGCTATACCGGCGAGGACGGCTTTGAAATATACGCCGACGCCGACACCATAAACCGTTATTGGGACAGGCTCATGGAGAGCGGACGGTGCAAGCCGTGCGGCTTGGGATGCCGCGACACGCTGCGCTTCGAGGTCGGCCTGCCGCTCTACGGCAACGAACTGAGCGCCGACATAAGCCCGGTGATGGCTGGTCTCGGCATGTTCTGCAAGCTTGACAAGGCGGAGTTCATTGGCAAGGAAGCCGTTGCCGCGCAGAAGGCGGACGGAGCGAGCCGCAAGGTGGTGGGCATCGAGCTACAAGGCCATGCCGTGCCGCGCCACGGCTACACAGTGCTTGCCGACGGCAAGGAGGTGGGCACGGTGACTACGGGCTACCAGTCAATATCCACGGGGCGGAGCGTCTGCATGGCTTTGGTCGACGCGGCATACGCCAAACTCGGCACGCGGCTCGACGTGCAAATACGCAAAAAGACATTCCCAGGCACCGTGGTAAAGAAGAGATTTTACGAAAAGCATTATAAGAAATGAAGAACGAAGAGTGAAGAACGAAGAATTATCATGCAACGGCAAATGAATTCTTCACTCTTCCCTCTTCACTCATAACTAAAAAACAACAAACATCATGGCAAAAGTTATTGAAGGACTCTATTATTCAGAGTCGCACGAGTATGTAAAGGTAGAAGGCGGTTACGGCTACATTGGCATAACGGACTACGCACAGAACGCCCTTGGCAACATAGTGTACGTCGACATGCCCGAAGTTGACGACGAAATCGAGGCCGGCGAAGAGTTTGGCGCAGTGGAAAGCGTCAAGGCGGCCAGCGACCTCAACGCCCCCGTAAGCGGCAAGGTGGTAGAGGTGAACGAGGCTTTGGAGGACGCACCCGAGCTTGTAAACCAGGACGCATACGCCAACTGGATTATAAAGGTGGAGCTGGCCGACACGTCCGAGCTTGACAACCTCATGGACGCAAAGGCTTACGAGGAGTTCTGCAACAAATAAACGGCCCCGAACCCCATAACCGCAAAAACCGTATAACCTCATAACCCCATAACCGTATAACCGCAAATGACATTCAAGTATTTTCCCCATACGCCTGAAGACATCGAGGGGATGCTGGCGCGCATAGGCGTAAAGACGCTCGACGACCTGTACGCCGACGTGCCGCGGCAAATCCGTTTGCAAGGAGACTACAACCTGCCCGAGGCCATGAGCGAGATGGAGGTAAGGCGTTTCTTCGACAGGCTGTGCCGCAACGACAGGCAGCCCGTATGCTTCGCCGGTGCAGGCGTGTACGACCATTACACCCCGTCGCTCATTCCCTACATCGTGGAACGCTCCGAGTTCCTTACAAGCTACACCCCCTACCAGGCGGAAATATCGCAAGGCACGCTGCACTACATCTTCGAATACCAAACGATGATGGCGCGCCTTACAGGCATGGATATATCCAACGCCTCGATGTATGACGGCACGACAGCCACCGCAGAGGCGGTAATGATGGCCAAGGCGGCGACAAAGAAGGCCGACACCATGCTCGTTTCAGACACTGTAGACCCAAAGACCACGGCTGTAATCAAGACCTACGCCCACTTCCACGGCATAAACATCGAAGCCGTAAAACAAGCAGAAGGCGCTACAGACATGGCCGCAATGAAACAAAGGCTCGGCCAGGGCGGCATTGCCGGAGTGGTAGTGCAACAGCCAAACCGCTACGGTATCATTGAAGACTACGGCGGACTGGCCGACGCCTGCCATGAGAACAAGGCGTTGCTCATAATGAACTCCGTAGCCGCAGACCTTGCATTGCTTAAGACTCCCGGCGAGTGGGGAGCCGACATTGCAGTAGGCGACGGCCAGTCGCTCGGCATACCGATGTCGTTCGGCGGCCCTTCGCTCGGCTACATGTGCTGCACGGAGAAGCTGATGCGCAAGATGCCGGGACGAATTGTCGGCCAGACGCGCGACACCAATGGCAACCGCGCGTTCGTTTTGACGCTTCAGGCACGCGAACAGCACATCCGCCGACAGAAAGCAACGTCGAACATCTGCTCCAACGAGAGCCTGATGGCGTTGTATGTGACAATCTACATGTCGGTAATGGGCAAGCAGGGACTGAAGGAGGCGGCGCAACTCTCGTATGCAGGGGCGCACTACCTCTGCGACGAACTCATGAAGACAGGCCGCTTCCGGCTGTCTTTCGACCGTCCGTTCTTCAACGAGTTCTGCGTGAAATACGACGGCGACGTGGACGCTTTGCGGCAAAAACTTGCAGACAACGGCATACTCGGAGGTGTCAAGACGGCACAGGACGAAATAATGTTCGCCGTGACCGAGAAGCGCACCAAGGACGAAATCGACCGTCTTGTAGAGCTGTGCAAGTGATAAAAGACAAGGTTACAAACCCTTAACCGTAAGAAGATGAACAACAAACTGTATGGCAAACTGATATTCGAGCTATCTCACGAGGGGCGCAGGGCTTGCTCTTTGCCTGAAAACACATACGGCGGCTACGAGCTGCCGGCGGACATGAGGCGCAAGGAAGACGCAGACCTGCCCGAATGCGACGAGCTTACCGTAGTGCGCCACTACACCAACATGAGCGGCAACAACTTCGGAGTGGACAACGGCTTCTACCCTCTTGGCAGCTGCACGATGAAGTACAACCCCTACATCGACGAGGAAATGGCCGCAAGGAAGGAGTTTACTGAAGTACATCCGGCGCAGCCCACGGACACCTGCCAGGGCGCGCTGGCCGTCTACTACAACCTGCAAAGGTCGCTGTCGGCCATCACCGGCCTGGCCGAGTTCACCCTCAACCCCTTTGCCGGGGCGCACGGCGAGCTGACGGGACTGATGGTCATCCGCGCCTACCACGAGAGCCGCGGCGACATGAAGAGGACGAAGGTCATCGTGCCCGACTCCGCCCATGGCACAAACCCAGCCTCGGCTGCGGTCTGCGGACTTGAGGTGGTCGAGGTGAAGAGCACCGCCGACGGCACGGTTGACATCGAGCACCTGCGCGGACTGCTCGACGACACCGTGGCAGCGATGATGATGACCAATCCCAACACGCTCGGACTGTTCGAGCCGGGCATACCAGAGATAGCCGAAATGGTGCACAAGTGCGGCGCACTGATGTACTACGACGGGGCAAACCTCAACCCCATGCTCGGCGTATGCCGCCCGGGCGACATGGGCTTCGACGTGATGCACATCAACCTGCACAAGACCTTCTCCACCCCTCACGGCGGAGGCGGCCCGGGAAGCGGCCCTGTCGGCGTAAGGAGCGGACTGGAACAATTCCTGCCCAAGCCACGAGTGGTGAAAAACGGGGACAAATATGACGTTGAGACAGGCGGCGAAGGCGACATCAGCGTGGGCGCGTTCCTCGGCAACTTCTGCGTTGACGTGAAGGCATACACCTACATCCTGACGCTCGGAAGGGAGAACCTGAAGATGGTAGGGCCGCTCGCAACGCTCAACGCCAACTACATAAAGGAGTGTCTGAAGGACGTGTACGAACTGCCCATCAAGGGCTTGTGCAAGCACGAGTTCGTGTTCGACGGCCTGCGCGACAAGAGTACAGGCGTAACCACAATGGACGTAGCAAAGCGCCTGCTCGACTTCGGCTACCACGCCCCGACCATCTACTTCCCCCTACTCTTCCACGAAGCAATGATGCTCGAGCCGACCGAGAACGAGAGCAAGGAAACCATCGACGGCTTCATAAGCGTGATGCGTGAAATAGCAAGGGAAGCGAAGGACGAACCTGACACCGTGAAAAGCGCACCGCACAACGCCCCGATAGGGCGCGTTGACGACGTTTTGGCGGCAAAGAACCCTGTCCTGAAATACACATAAGCCGCAAAACAATGAAGACAGACTTGATAATCATAGGCGCAGGACCGGGCGGCTACCACACGGCGGCATACGCCGCACGCCACGGGCTGACCGTAACGATAGTGGAAAAGGCCGACGTCGGCGGCACATGCCTCAACCAAGGGTGCATCCCCACGAAAGCGCTCTGCCACGACGCGGAGGCCATTGAAGCTGCCAAAAGGGTGTGCGGAGACGGCGTACAGGTTGACTTCGCAAGGATTTCGGAGCGCAAACGCAATGTTGTTGACAAGCTGCGCGGCGATGTCGAGACGCTCATGGCGCAGCCGGGCATAACCCTCGTGCGCGCAGACGGCGTACTGACAAGTGCCAATACGGTGTCGGCTGGCGGCGAGGAATACACCGCCGACAACATCATCATAGCCACCGGGTCACGTCCGAAGCTGCCTCCAATTGAAGGCATCGGCCTGCCCGGCGTGCTCGACTCTACCGGACTGCTCGCCATTGACACCCTGCCCAGGCGGCTCTGCATCATCGGCGCAGGCGTAATAGGTCTCGAGTTCGCCTCGGTGTTCAGAAGTTTCGGCTGCGAAGTCAGCGTCATAGAGTACATGAAAGAGTGCCTGCCGCCATACGATGCCGACATATCGCGCCGCGTGCGCAAGGCCATGGAGAAGCGCGGAGTGAAGTTCACGATGCAGGCTGGAGTGACCGGCATCAGCGAGACCGACGACGGTTTGCAGGTGGACTACACATGCAAGGGCAAGCCGGGCACAATCGTCGCCGACACGGTGCTCGTTGCCACTGGGCGCGCGGCCAACATAGAGGGCATCGGATTAGAAACTTTAGGTATAAAGACAGAGCGCGGCTGCATCGCCGTTGACGACAACATGCAGACCAACGTCGGCGGCATTTACGCCATAGGCGATGTCAACGGCCGCTGCATGCTCGCCCATGCGGCCATAATGCAGGGCATGCGCTGCGTCAACCACATACTCGGCCACGCCGACAACATCCGTCTCGACATCATGCCTTCGGCGGTATTCACCAACCCGGAGGCTGCCGCCGTGGGACTGACCGAAAGCCAATGCAAGGACGCGGGCATGGAATACACCGTGCGCAAGACGCCTTACCGCGCAAACGGACGAGCCGTAGCCGACGAAGCCGACGGCGGACTGCTAAAGCTGCTCACCGACGGCGACGGCAGGCTCATCGGCTGCCACGCATGCGGACAGCACGCCGCCGACATGGTGCAGGAGGCCACCGCACTAATGAACATGGGCTGCACCGTCGGCCTGTTGAACGAAATCACGCACATACACCCCACCATCGCCGAGCTGCTTATGGGCTGACGGGAATGTAGGCGAATATCAGACAAAACGCCAAAAGCCGGTTCATCCGCAGTTTGTTTGGATGGAATATTAAGCATGTTAACGAATACACTTTGCTATAATCCAGGCAGTCGGTATCCGTCATTCCGCGCTCCGACGCGGAATCCAGTGTATGCAGCCAATATTGTTCAAAGCCCTGGATGTTTTCTGGATTCCGCGTCGGAGCGCGGAATGACGGATACCAACTGCCTGGATTAAAGTATGATGAGTCTGTTAATGGTAGGGACAAAATAACGTATAGATACTTTTACGCAATCCAAACAAACTGCGGATGAACCCCAAAGGCCACCTTTCGTGTTGCGAAAGGTGGCCTTTTACATTACAATATGCCGTCTTTCGCAAGCCAAAAGACGGCCTTTCATAACGCATTGAGCACCAAGACATTATGCAACTGATATAAACACATAGTAAAACCATCTACCAAACGCTGCCCGAGAAAGCTGTCCGACTGTATCGCAACGAGGCATGAAAATATCAGTTTTACAAAATAAACGCCGCTTTACTTGCCATTTTAACAATTATATACTATCTTTGTAGGCAAATTGCCGCGCATTGCACAATGCGTTACGGCACATACATGAACTATAAAACAGTCAGAAAAATGAAAAGCGACCCTAAGGACTGTCTCTACTGCCAGAACAACGAGACACAGCACAACCTGATGCTCGAAGTGGCGAAACTAAGCGTTTCGCGCCTGTTCATATTCAAGGAACAGACATACCGGGGGCGTTGCCTCGTGGCCTACGACGGTCATGTGGACGACCTCAACCTGCTCTCCGACGATGAGCGCAACGCCTTCATGGCCGACGTTGCACGCACTACGCGCGCCATGCAAAAGGTGTTCAACCCCGACAAAATCAACTACGGAGCTTACTCCGACACCCTGTCGCACCTGCATTTCCACCTCGTGCCCAAGTATGTGGGCGGCCCCGACTTCGGCGGAGTGTTCCGCATGAATCCGCAGGAGGTGTACCTCACCGACGAGGAGTATGCCGACATGGCCGAGAAACTGAAGAAGGAACTATAAAACCAAACACCCACCCCACCCCTTCCAAAGGGAGGGAGCTTGGAATGCCTTGCCTATTTCAATAGGCGTACATAAGCTACCTACTCTTGGAAGAGTTGTGATGGGTGTCAACATTTTTATCATGCGAATAGACATCATCACCGTATTGCCCGAAATGCTTGAGGGCTTTGTGCACGAATCAATACTTGCGCGCGCCCAGAAGAAAGGTCTTGCGGAAATCCACTTGCACAACCTGCGCGACTACTCCACGGACAAGTGGCGGCGCGTAGACGACTATCCATACGGCGGCTTCGCCGGCATGGTGATGCAGTGCGAGCCGATTGACCGCGCCATAAGTGCGCTGAAGGCCGAAAGGGTATACGACGAGGTAATCTTCACATCGCCCGACGGCGAGCAGTTTGACCAGCACATGGCCAACGACCTGTCGCTGAAAGGCAACCTAATCATACTCTGCGGCCACTACAAGGGCATAGACCAGCGCGTGCGCGACCACCTGATAACGCGCGAAATAAGCATAGGCGACTACGTGCTGACGGGCGGCGAACTGGCCGCCGCCGTAATGGCCGACGCCATTGTGAGGCTCGTGCCGGGCGTAATCAGCGACGAGCAGAGCGCCCTGTCCGACTGCTTCCAGGACGACATGCTCTCCGCTCCCATCTATACGCGCCCTGCCGAGTATAAGGGTTGGCGCGTGCCTGACATCCTGCTTAGCGGAAACGAGGCGAAAATAAAGGACTGGGAAATAGAGCAGAGCTATGAGCGCACCAAGCGCCTGCGCCCCGACCTGCTGAAATGAAAGATAAAAAAGTAAAAAGGTAAAAGGGTGAAAAAGTAAAAAGACAGAACAATATTAACCAATAAAAACACATATGAACATGGAAGGAATAAAGAAACTGCCCTCAATGGGCTTCGGCGAGTCGGTAAAATCAGTGCTTACCAACCTGACAAACTTCAAAGGACGCGCACGCCGCAGCGAGCTGTGGTGGTATTGGGTGGCGTATGCCGTCGTGGCAATCATTGCCGGACTGGCACTAACCGGCTTCCCATTAATCTTGACTATCATCAGCCTCTTGCTTCAACTTTCGTTATGGGCCGTCACCGTGCGCCGCCTGCACGACCGCGGACACAGCGGATGGTGGGTAACGGCGGCCATACTGATAGGTGTGTTCGCCAACATCTATATTGCAGGAAGCGGATATTATGAAATTATGTCGTCGGTAAACCCTGACATAGAAGAAGCAACAAAAGTGCTAAGCAGTCCTGTTTTCGCATTGACCGGACTGGCTTCGCTCATAGTGAACATCTGCATCTTTGTATTCTGCGTACGTGACGGCAAGCCTGAAACAAACAAATACGGCCCGTCGCCGAAGTACATCCCGATGGACGAATACATAGAGAAAGTGACCGGCGAGCAGGCATAATGCGCCCTGCCCTACAGGCGTTACATAACGCTAAAGTCCGCATTTCACCGTGTGAAATGCGGACTTTCTGCTAATTATAACGTCGAGTTCGGTATATGGATAGTGTTAAAATAATCTCATTTAAAGTAGTCAGTTGGTAACTGTCATTCCGCGCTCCGACGCGGAATCCAGTGTAAACAATCTGTTCTTTCTATGTCATTTGTACTGGATTCCGCGTCGGAGCGCGGAATGACAGTTACCAACTGACCGATTGAAACATGATTACAACCTAACGTTCTTATCCAGAACTCAGGTTATTATAAGTACAAGTAAACACACTCAAAGATACAGCATCCCGTCACGGCAACATATCTTCTCTTCCGCCATAAGGTACTCCACGGCCTCCTTGCACACGTCCTTGTCGGCCTTGCATCGGGCAAGTTCGGCCACACTGTGCGGCTTTCCGTCAGCCAAGAGGTTCAATATTTCCTGCTGTGCGGCGGCGAGCGCGTCCTTGCCGGTAGCCTTTCCGCCATGCGCACGGCACACGTCGCACTGGCCACAGTCCGTAGACCTTTCCTCTCCAAAGTACCGCAGAAGCTGGCGGCTGCGGCAAATGTCGTCGTTCTCGGCGTATGCTATCATCGCGTTTATGCGCTCCTCATACTCCGCCTTGCGGTCGTCGTACACCTCATGAGGAAACACCAGCCGCTCCATCTCTTCCCTACGCTGGGTGTAACGTATGTGAGGGATTTTCTTACGGGGTATGAAATGCAGGATGCGCCGCTCGCTCAAGTCCTTCAATATGGCGTAAACCGCTTCGCGCTCCAAGCCCGTCTGCATGGCAATAAGGCTCTCGTCGATATAGCAGTAGTCGGTGAACAGGCCACCGTAGTTCCTCAACAAAGCCGTTACCACGTTGCTTTCATTCTCCACAAGGCTGTCAAGCCGGTACAAATCCTCACGCCCCAGCAGCATCCTTAGCTGCGCCATGTTGTCGCGCTCGTCCTCATACTCTATGTAACCGGCTCTCGACAATATTGCCAAGGCCGAATTTACCTGTACGGGGAAATGCTTGAAATACATGCAGAACTTGTCTATATTGAACTCGAAACGGCATCCTCCGCCGCTGCCAATGCCTATTTGGTAGAAGTAAGCAAGGTGCTCGTACACCGTGCGTATGAAGTCTTTGTCAGGAAAAGTGTCGCTTATGCGCCGTTTAAGCTTCGCCCCGTCGTTGCCGTCATACAGCAAAACGGCGTATGAACGGCCGCCGTCGCGCCCGGCACGGCCAGCCTCCTGAAAGTAAGCCTCTATGGAGTCGGGACTGTCTACATGCACTACGAGCCTTACGTCAGGCTTGTCTATGCCCATGCCGAAGGCGTTTGTAGCCACCATAACCCTCACTTTGTCGGCCTGCCACTGCTTCTGCCGCTCGTCCCTTACAGCGTCTTCAAGTCCGGCATTATAGAAAGTGGCGCTTATGCCGTTGTCGTTGAGCATCTTGGCTACTTCCTTCGTGCGCTTCCTGCTCCGTGCATAAACGATGGCCGAGCCGTCAACGCGGTTAAGAAGGCGCACAGTGTCGTTATCCTTGTCGCTGGTTTTACGCACAATATAGGCAAGGTTCTTGCGCTCAAAGCTCATCCTGTAGACGTTCTTCTGCTTGAAGCCAAGCTGCTCCTGGATGTCGTCCACCACGCGCGGTGTGGCCGTCGCCGTAAGCGCAAGTATCGGAATGTCGGGCTTTATGCGGCGTATGTCGCTGATTTTAAGGTACGACGGACGAAAGTCATACCCCCATTGGCTGATGCAGTGAGCCTCGTCTACGGTGACAAAGCTCACCTTCATGTGGCTGAATTTCTTTAAAAAAAGCTCGGATGACAGTCTTTCGGGCGATACATACAATATTTTCACGCCCCCGAAGATGGCGTTTTCAAGCGTGGTTATCACGTCGGCGTGCATCATTCCAGAATAAACCGCCGCCGCCTTGACACCTTTCCGGCGCAGATGCTGCACCTGGTCTTTCATCAAAGCAATCAGAGGCGTTATGACAAGACATACGCCCGGCATGGACAAAGCCGGCACTTGGAACGTCAATGACTTGCCTCCGCCCGTAGGCATGAGGCCAAGCGTATCGCGCCCGGAACAGATGCTGTCGATTATTTCGCGCTGAATGCCGCGGAAATCGTCAAATCCCCAATATTCACGGAGTATCTGTTGATACTTGTCCATACATGTAAATAAATTAAAAGTGAAAAGTGAAAAGTGAAAAATCCATCACTTTCAAGTATGGTTTTGCATGTGGATTTCTCACTTTTCACTTTTAATTTTTCACTCCTCCGACGGTCTTATATCTTCTATCTGAAGCTGGATGCCGTTGTGTTTGAACACGTTGTCCTCAATGGTATATGCTATGTCAAAGCTCCGTTTGGACTTTATGTAACGGGCGGAACCGCTCTGTCCGAAGGCGATGCCGTTCATCACGTTGTTCGATTTGGAGTCTACAAGCTCCAGCTTTATGTGCTCCTGCTCCCTGCCTACCACCTTGCTCGTGCCGAAATCATAAACATCTGTCGTGCAGAACAGCGGCTTTTGGTTCATCGGACCAAACGGACCGAACTTCCTTATGTCGGCGTGCAGCTTGCGTGTGATGTCCTTAAAGTCAATCACCGCATCTATATTGAGCGTCGCTTCAGTCTGTTCAGGCTGTATATGCTCGTCAACATACTTTTGGAAACGCCGCCTGAACTCGGGCACATCGTCCCATTTCAGCGTCAGTCCGGCGGCATACGTATGGCCTCCGAAGTTAATCAGCATGTCACGGCAGCTCTTGATTGCCGAGTAAACATCGAAGCCCGTCACGCTCCGTGCCGACCCCGTGGCAAGGTCATTGTCGCGTGTCAGCACGATGGTCGGCCTGAAATAAATCTCCGTAAGGCGTGAGGCCACGATGCCGATGACGCCCTTTTTCCAGTTCTCGTCATACAACACGATGCTTGAATGGCGCTTTTGGCTCTCAATCCTCGATATTATCTGGTTGGCCTCATCGGTCATCTGCTTGTCTATGTCCTTGCGTTGCTCGTTGTATTCGTTGATGTGTTTGGCAGCCTCAAGCGCATGGCTGAAATCCTTTTCAACAAGCAAGTCGACGCTTTCGCGCCCGTTCTCCATCCTGCCCGACGCATTTATGCGCGGCCCTATTTTGAAAACGATGTCGCTCATCGACAGAGTACGTCCGCTAAGTCCGCAAATGTCGATGATAGCCTTAAGCCCTATGCTGGGGTTTTGGTTGAGCTGCTTTAGGCCATGATAAGCCAATATACGGTTCTCCTCGACAACGGGCACGATGTCGGCGGCGATACTTACCGCGCAGAAATCAAGCAAAGGGATAAGCCGCGAGAAAGGTATGCCGTTGTTCTTTGCAAACGCCTGCATGAACTTAAAGCCCACACCGCAACCGCAAAGGTGCTTGAACGGATAAGGGTCGTCCTCACGTTTTGGGTTAAGAATAGCCACAGCGTCGGGCATTGCCTCGTCAGGGACATGGTGGTCGCAGATGATGAAGTCTATGCCAAGGCTCTTGGCGTATGCGACTTCTTCCATAGCCTTGATTCCGCAATCAAGGATGATGATGAGCTTCACACCAGTCTGCCTCGCATATTCTATCCCCTTGTAGCTTACGCCGTAGCCTTCGTCGTAACGGTCGGGAATGTAATAGTCGATGTTTGAATAGAATTGTTGCAGAAACTTGTAGACAAGCGCAACGGCAGTGCACCCGTCCACATCATAATCGCCGTACACCATGATGCGCTCCTTGCGGCCCATCGCGTCGTTGAGCCTGTCCACAGCCACGTCCATATCCTTCATCAGGAATGGGTTTATGAGGTCGTTCAGCTGCGGACGGAAGAAGCGTTTGGCGGCCGATTCCGTCGTAATGCCACGCCGGATTAGTATTCCGGCGAGTATGGGGCTTATCCCCACCTTCGCGCCAAGTTCTTCAGCCGCCTGCGTTTGTTCTGATGTCGGTTCCTCGTAATTCCATTTGAAATGCATTATATTGTTCTTTTATTTTTCCATCCGTAGGGCACTTGCACAAAGGGTTAACATTGCAAAGAGCCCGGCCCGTAACCGTCCGTAAACCATACAGGTACAACCTGCCTTGCGGTTAAGAGCGTGTAAAGTTACAAAGAAAAAACAATAAAACGGCGTTTTCCAATGGAAAAGTTCAGAAAATAGGTTTGTGCCACGGCCAACCCATTACCGGCAAACAAAACAAAAGAAGGCATCCCCACCATGCCTGCACGCCGTGCAGACTCTGGGAGGATGCCTTCAATACCTTAATTATATGTTACAAGTCAAATATCAGATGCCCAGTTTCTTGCGGATATCCTTCGGAATGGCATTCTTGTTGACCATGATGTTCATCGTCTTGTAAGCCACGTAGTTCTTAGACATGTACCAGATGCCCTTGTAGTCGCCGTGATAGCCCCAAGAGTTCTTGACCATGTAGTATTCGCGGCCGTTCTTGTCCTTGGCTATTCCGTAAAGGTGCATGCCGTGGTCGTCGGTAGTCTCCCAGCTGTCGAATGCGTCCTGCCTCATCTGCTGGGTAGGAGTGATTTCGGGAGCGTCAACGCCGAGCGAGTCGAGCTTGCTGCGCTTCTCCGATGCAGACAGGTTGAACCAGCGGTCGGCGTCGGTGCCTGCCATGCTGCGCGCCTTCTTCACGTCGTAAGCCAGGCCGAGACCTGTACGTGTGAAGCCATCCTCTGTAACGTCGCCACCCCATGCTACGGTGTAGCCTTCGTTTACAGCATTGTCGATGATAGCCATCAGTTCGTCCATGGGAACGTTGTATGACAGCGCCCAACGCCAGTTGTCCTGTATTTCGAGGGCGAACTGCGTATAGAACGGATGGTGCGTGTAGCTGGTTATTGACACGTAGTCGTCAAGGTTGATGCCGAGGCTCTGCGCAAATGTCTTCGGCGTATATTCCTTTCCTTCATACACAAACTTCTCGGGGCACTTGCCGAGGTAAGCGTCGAGAATGCCCTGAAGGCCAACGCGCCACTGCTTTGATATTTTCTTGGCGTTGGTCTTTGCGATGGCGTCGACATACGGTTCCATAACGGCAAAGAACTCGCCGAAGTTGGCAAGCGAGTCGCCCGTAAGCGTACCGGGAGCCGGCATGGCCTCCTCGGGGCAGATGCCGTAGTTCTGCATGATGGTTACAACGTCCTCGAAGCTGCCGCCCTGTGAGAACTGGCTGTCGCCGTGCATCCTCACCTTCACGATGGCGCGGTCCATGTAGTCTTTGTTTGCGATGAACATCTCGCACAGGTTGTAGGTCTTGCCCGTGGCTTTCAGTATTTCGCTCTCAAGGAAGCTGAGCGTGGAATAAGCCCAGCATGTACCGCTGCGGTTCTGGTCCTTGATGCTCGTGATGGGGTTTTCCTTCACCGTTGTGAACACAGGAACGTTCTTCTTCGCCTCTTTCTTGTCTTGCGCATAAGCTCCGGCAACGAAGCAGGCCAAGAGGCACATTGTAAGTAACTTTTTCATCTTGTCTCTTTTTTATTGGTTTGAATTATTGTTTGCCATAAACTCCTCGACATCCTTCGGATGGTAGGGTATGCGCTCCTCGCCGAGGAAGCGGCAGCCCGTAGCCGTTATGAGCACGTCGTCTTCTATGCGTATGCCGCCGAAGTCGCGGTAAGCGTCGAGCGCGGCGTAGTTGATGAAGCCGGTGTGCAGCCCCTTGGCCTTCCACTCGTCAATCAGGGCGGGTATGAAATATATTCCCGGCTCGTCGGTGACTACAAATCCTTCCTCAAGGCGGCGTCCCATGCGCAGCGCGTTGGTGCCGAACTGCGTGGAGGGGCGCGTCTCCTCGTCGTAGCCTACGTTGACCTGGCCCAGTCCTTCCATGTCGTGCACGTCCATGCCCATCATGTGTCCCAGTCCGTGTGGCAGGAAGAGGGCGTGCGCTCCGGCGGCCACGGCCTCGTCAACGTCGCCCGTCATCAGGCCGAGTTCTTTCAGGCGGCTTGCCATCAGGCGGCACACTCCAAGGTGTACGTCCATCCACCTTACGCCGGGACGCGCCACTTCGAGCGCGTAGTCGTGGCAGGCTTCAACTATGGAATAAATGTCGAGCTGCTTCTGCGTGAACTTTCCGCTGACGGGATACGTGCGCGTGTTGTCAGAGCAGTAGCCGTTGCGGTTCTCCGCGCCGGCGTCACAGAGCACCAGGCGGCCGCCCTCAAGCTCGTTCCACGACGGGCAGCCGTGCATGATTTCGCCGTGCTGGGTGAAGATGGTGGCGAAGCTCACCATCGCGCCATACGAGTTGGCCGTGCCGTCCACCTGTCCGCCGATGTACTTCTCGGTCAGTCCGGGCCGCGTAAGGCGCATGGCGGTGGTGTGCATCTTGTAGCCTATGGCGCAGGCGTCCTCTATTTCGGCTATCTCCTGCGGCTCTTTGGTAGAGCGCATCTTCACCACCGCGCGTATGAGCGGCATCGAGGCCGACTCCTTCTGCTGGTTGGGATGTATGCCGAGCAGGTCGAAGAGCTGCAGCTTCGTGTCGTACCTGTAAGGCGGCAGGAAGTGTATTTGCCTGTGCAGGCGCAACGCCTCGTTGCAGATGGCCTGCAACTGACGCATCGGAGCGGTGTGTACCACGCCCGTGGAGGCGGCCATGTCGGCCACGCTGTCAACCGAACCGAACCACACGATGTCGTCTATGTCGATGTCGTTGCCCACGAGCGTCTCCTCGTCGGCGTCAACGTCGATTACGCCCACCAGTCCGTCGCGGTTAAGCCCGAAATAATACAGGAACGACGAGTCCTGCCTGAACGGCGAATAGGCGTTGGCCGGATAGTTGGCCGGCGAGTCGTTGTTGCCGAACAGCAGGATGACACCACCCCCTACGAGCCTCTTCAGCTCGGCGCGGCGGCGTATGTAAGTATCTTTACTGAACATGGTTACAATTTGATATAAGGTTGTTTTGCCTGCAAAGATAGGGATTTTTACGATTAAAAGAACACTTTTCACCGTGTTTTTTATCTGTTTTTCATCAAGACTGACACAGGCACGCCATTACAGGCTCGCCGCAACGGACGGCAGGCCGTACACGCCGCAGCCACAAGCAAACGCCGTGCCCATTATGTTTCATTAACAGTACGGTTGTCACTGGTTAACACTTCACGACCAGATGATATGGAAACAATCTGTTAACGGCGTTAACATACTGCGGTGCGAATGGCCTTCGTCCGTGGAGCCAACAGCCGCCATTCACGCCGCAGGCCGCCAAAGCCATTCCCAAAGACAGTCTTTGACAACGCCGAAGACGGCCTTTGACAAGTTGAAAGACCGTCTTTTGCATGCCCGAAAACCACCTTTTGCACGGCATTTCATGGCTTACAAAACGGACATAGGCCGTAACACGCTGGCTGGCAAGCACTTATAAAACGCCTCGTTTTTGCGTATTCCGAACCTCGGTCAAAACTTTTCGCAGCGACGGCCTCCACAAAATCCACGCGTTAACATTACGTGGCGCATTTTTGTTAACAAGCCGTAAAATCAGCAGGTATCTCCTATAGTTCAGGCAACAAGTTTCCACCACAACGGCAAAAATGCACACTCTGCCACGGTGTGCGCATTTTTAAGGGTTGCAGTTTTAAAATATTTTAAATACAAAGAGCGTTACAACCTTTTTTGTCATTTAATGACTATATTTGCAGGGATAATAATGCAGGATGATAACAAGTAAATGCCGGTTTGCGGACGTTCTGCTTACATTTTGTTTAATATACATAAATATAATATGTTTGAAAATCTAAGCGACAGGCTTGAACGCTCTTTTAAAATACTCAAGGGCGAGGGTAAAATCACCGAAATCAACGTAGCCGAAACCTTGAAGGACGTAAGGCGCGCCCTATTGGACGCCGACGTGAACTACAAAGTGGCGAAGACGTTTACCGACACGGTGAAGCAGAAAGCCCTCGGAATGAACGTGCTCACGGCTGTGAAGCCGGGGCAGATGATGGTGAAGCTCGTGCACGACGAGCTGGCCGAACTGATGGGAGGCGAAAGCGTGGGGCTGAAGCTCGAAGGCAAGCCGGCCATCATACTCATGTCAGGTCTGCAAGGCTCGGGTAAGACCACCTTCAGCGGCAAACTGGCAAACATGCTGAAGAACAAGCAGAGGAAGAACCCGCTGCTCGTGGCGTGCGACGTTTACCGCCCCGCGGCCATAGAACAGCTTAAGGTTGTCGGCGAACAAATCGGCATACCCGTCTACTCCGAGCCTGAAAGCAAGGACGTTGTAGCCATAGCGCAGAACGCCATCAAGGAGGCGAAGGCCAAGGGCTACGACGTGGTAATCATCGATACGGCGGGCCGACTGGCCGTAGACGAGGAGATGATGGACGAAATCGAGACGCTGAAGAACTCGGTAAACCCCGACGAGACGCTGTTCGTGGTTGACTCGATGACGGGTCAGGACGCGGTGAACACGGCCAAGGAGTTCAACGACAGGCTCGACTTCGACGGCGTAGTGCTGACCAAGCTCGACGGCGATACACGCGGCGGTGCGGCCATAAGCATACGCACCGTGGTGACGAAGCCTATCAAGTTCATCGGTACGGGCGAGAAGATGGAGGCCATCGACGCGTTCCACCCCTCGCGCATGGCCGACCGAATACTCGGCATGGGCGACATCGTGAGCCTCGTAGAGCGTGCGCAGGAACAGTTTGACGAGGAAGAGGCGCGCCGACTTCAGAAGAAAATACAGAAAAACAAGTTCGACTTCAACGACTTCCTCAACCAAATCCAGCAAATAAAGAAGATGGGCAACATCAAGGATTTGGCTTCGATGATACCCGGCGTGGGCAAAGCCATCAAGGACATCGACATTGACGACAACGCGTTCAAGGGCATTGAAGCCATCATATTGAGCATGACGCCCAAGGAACGCACCAACCCCGAAATACTGAACACAAGCCGCAAGGCTCGCATAGCCAAAGGTTCGGGCACCAACTTGCAGGACGTAAACCGCCTGCTCAAGCAGTTCGACCAGACCCGCAAGATGATGAAGATGGTCACAGGGTCGAAGATGAGCCAGATGATGGGCGCGATGAAGGGAATGAGGAGGATGTAACACCCACCCCAAGCACAGCCCACACCCACCCCAACCCTCCCCAACCCTCCCCAAGGGAGGGAGCTTGGAATGACTTGCCAAACGGCACTTATATTTATTATGAATTGTGAATTATGAATTATGAATTAATAGACGGCAAGGCCACAGCCGCCAAAATAAAGGAAGAAATAGCCGAAGAGGTGAAGCAAATAGTGGCCGCAGGCGGCAAACGCCCCCACCTTGCGGCAATCCTCGTAGGCCACGACGGCGGCAGCGAGACTTACGTTAAGAACAAGGTTATAGCCTGCGAGACGTGCGGCTTCAAGAGCACTCTTATCCGTTTTGAGGACGATGTGACCGAAGACGAACTGCTTGCAAAGGTAAAGGAGCTGAACGAAGACCCCGACATTGACGGCTACATAGTGCAGCTGCCCCTGCCGAAGCACATCGACGAGCAGAAAATCATAATGGCTATAGACTACCGCAAGGACGTTGACGGCTTCCATCCGGTCAACGTAGGCCGCATGGCCATCGGCCTGCCGTGCTTCATTTCGGCAACACCGCTCGGCATACTCACCCTCCTACGCCGCTACGGCATAGAGACATCGGGCAAGAAGTGCGTAATACTCGGCCGCAGCAACATCGTGGGCAAGCCGATGGCGCAGCTCATGATGCAGAAGCAGTACGGCGACTCTACCGTCACGGTGTGCCACAGTCACTCGGCAACCCTCAAACAGGAATGCCGTGAAGCAGACATAATCATCGCCGCAATAGGCCGTCCCGACTTCGTAACGGCCGACATGGTGAAGGACGGAGCGGTGGTAATCGACGTCGGCACGACGCGCGTTCCCGACGCAAGCAAGAAGAGCGGCTTCCGCCTCAACGGCGATGTGAAGTTCAGCGAGGTAGCCCCCAAGTGCTCGTTCATCACCCCCGTACCGGGCGGCGTAGGGCCTATGACAATCTGCTCGCTTATGAAGAACACCTTGGCGGCAGGCAAAAAGGAATACTACAAGTAATGACAGCCGAAGAGTTTTACAAGCAAGGCAACCGCTACCGCAAGGAAGGCAACTGGCAGGAGGCGCTAAACAGCTACATCAAGGCCATCGAGCTTGACCCTGACAGCCCTGCCGTGGAGGCCAAGAAGATGCTCGACGACATACTTGCATACTACTGCAAGGACATGTACAATCCTTAGAACCATCTATCATTGGACTGGCTGCGGCCTCCAGCCGACAGCCGTCCTGTTAACCTAAAACAAATAAGCTATGGGTAAAATCAGAGGAGCCATTGTGGTAAACACCGACAGGTGCAAGGGCTGCGCCTTGTGCGTGGAGGCTTGCCCGAAGAAAGTTATCGCACTGGCGAAGAAAGTCAACGTCCACGGCTACCCCTATGTGGAAGCCGTTAACCCGGAAGACTGCATCGGATGCGCATCGTGCGCCATCGTGTGTCCTGACGGATGTATCACTGTTTACAAAAAACGAATGGAGGACTAAGAGTTATGGCAGAACAAGAAGTTACTTTATTGAAGGGCAACGAGGCGATAGCCCATGCTGCCATTCGTTGCGGAGCCGATGCGTTTTTCGGATATCCTATCACACCGCAGAGCGAAATCATCGAGACGCTGGCCGAACTGAAGCCTTGGGAAACCACTGGTATGGTGGTGCTTCAGGCCGAGAGCGAGGTTGCGTCAATCAACATGGTGTACGGCGGAGCGGGTGCCGGTAAAAAAGTGTTCACCTCGTCTTCAAGCCCAGGTGTGGCCTTGATGCAGGAAGGCATATCATATATGGCCGGAGCGGAGCTGCCCGGCGTTATCGTCAACGTGCAGCGCGGAGGTCCTGGATTGGGCACAATCCAGCCGTCACAGAGCGACTATTTCCAGGCTACACGCGGCGGAGGCAACGGCGACTACTACGTAATTGTGCTGGCACCGGCTTCCGTTCAGGAGATGGCCGACTTCATGGACTTGGCCTTCGAGCTTGCATTCAAATACCGCACACCGGCGATGCTGCTTAGCGACGGCGTCATCGGACAGATGATGGAGCGCGTTGTGCTGCCTCCGTACAAGCCGCGCCGCACCGAGGAGGAAATCAAGAAGGAGTGTCCTTGGGCTACTTTCGGACGCACAAAGGACCGCAAACCCAACATTCTGACGTCTCTTGAGCTGCAGCCCGAGGAGATGGAGAAGCGTAATTTGCACCTGCAAGAGAAGTACAAGACCATCCAAGAGAACGAGGTAAGGTATGAGACGAAGCACTGCGAAGACGCCGACTACCTGATAGTAGCTTTCGGAAGCGCTGCCCGAATATCGGAGAAAGCCATCGAGCTGGCACGCAAGGAGGGTATAAAGGTAGGACTGCTGCGCCCCATTACGTTGTGGCCGTTCCCGACAAAAGAAGTTGCCGCAATGGCCGAAGGCAAGAAGGGAGTGCTCTCCGTGGAAATAAACGCAGGCCAAATGGTCGAGGACATACGCCTTGCCGTGAACGGACGTGTGCCCGTTGAGCACTTCGGACGACTGGGAGGCATCGTGCCCGAGCCTGACGAAATAGTAAAGGCACTGAAGGAAAAGTTTTGAACAGCACTTAAATCGTCAATAACATGAACACAGATATAATATCTCCGGAGAACTTGGTCTACAAGAAACCGGAACTGATGAACGACGTCCAGATGCACTATTGCCCGGGATGTTCGCACGGTGTGGTACACAAGCTGGTGGCTGAAGTAATCGAGGAAATGGGCATGGAGGACAAGGCCGTGGGCGTTTCGCCCGTAGGATGCGCCGTGTTCGCCTACCGTTACCTTGACATTGACTGGCAGGAGGCCGCCCACGGACGCGCACCAGCCGTAGCTACGGCCATCAAGCGCTGCTGGCCCGACCGCCTCGTATTCACCTACCAGGGCGACGGCGACCTGGCCTGCATCGGCACATGCGAGACCATACACGCGCTTAACCGCGGCGAGAACATCGTCATCATATTCATCAACAACGCCATCTACGGCATGACCGGCGGACAGATGGCGCCGACGACGCTCATCGGACAGAAGACATCCACCTGCCCTTATGGACGTGACCCTCACCTGCACGGCTACCCGTTGAAAATCACCGAGATGGCGGCAATGCTCGAAGGCACATGCTACGTGACACGACAGAGCGTCGAAAGCGTGGCATCCATACGCGCGGCGAAGAAGGCTTTGCGCAAGGCGTTCGAGGCTTCTATGGCAGGCAAAGGCTCAAGCCTGGTAGAGTTCGTCAGCACCTGCAACAGCGGATGGAAGCTGTCACCCGTCAAGGCCAACGAATGGATGAAGGAAAACATGTTCAAGTTCTATCCGAAAGGCGACCTCAAGGACACCACGGGAGAGTGAAGAGTGAAGAATTAAGAGTGAAGAATTAAAGGGGATGTATGCTGGATATGGTATTATCAACCTGAAAATCCCAATCCTCCCACATCTCCCGGTTCTCCCATTAAAAACAAAACCACTATGAAAACAGAAATAATAATAGCAGGCTTCGGCGGCCAAGGCGTGCTCTCAATGGGCAAAATCCTGGCCTATTCGGGACTCATGGAAGGCAAGGAAGTCACATGGATGCCGGCTTACGGCCCCGAGCAGCGCGGCGGAACGGCCAACGTGACCGTCATCGTGAGCGACGAGCGCATATCGTCGCCCATCCTAAGCAAGTACGACATAGCCATAGTGCTCAACCAACCGTCGCTTGACAAGTTCGAGCCGAAGGTAAAAGAGGGCGGCATCCTTATCTACGACGGCTACGGAATAATAAATCCGCCCACGCGAAAGGACATTACCGTCTACCGCATCGACGCCATGGACAAGGCCGCGGAGCTTAAAAACTCAAAAGTGTTCAACATGATTGTACTCGGCGGACTGCTCAACGTATGCCCCGTAGTGAGCGACGGCGGCGTGGAGAAAGCTCTCTACAAGACCCTGCCGGAGCGTCACCACGGCCTCATTCCGCTTAACATGGAAGCAATAAAGGCCGGTCGTGACATCATCGAGAAGCAATAAGCATATTCCCTAAAACGGGTTGAATACATACCAAACGCCTCCGTCAGCAATGCTGACGGAGGCGTTTTATTGGTTCATCCGCAAACTTTTTGGATAGAAATATATACCAAATCCCATCCCCGAAGGGGTAAAACCGCTTCGCGGAAATTAACAATTAACAATGAAAAATTAAACCTCCATGTCGGCATCCACCGCAAACATGCCGTCCCCGAAAGGGGCGAACTATGCTTAACCGCATGCGTAGTGACCGAAGGGAACGGAACTTGCGGTAAACCGAAACCACCCCGACCGTCCCCGAAGGGGGGCGAACAGCAGGCAGCGATTCGCCCTCTTCGAGGACGATGTTATCAGTTACATATATACCGCAAGTTCCGCTTCGCTCCACATGCGGTTAAGCATAGTTGGACGTCTTCGACGCCCTGCTGCGCTTTGTTGTCATCCAAAAGGTTTGCGGATGAACCATTTTATTTTACATAACATAAGGCATTGACAATCAATACATTACGAATCTTCTTGCGAAAGGCCGTCTTTCATCATGCAAAAGACGGCCTTTCATGCAGTAAAAGGTGGCCTTTCGCATGCCGAAAGACCACCTTTTACAAAACCAAACATCACCACCCTACACTTGAAGGGCTGCATAGTGGCATGTCATTCAGTTATTTCTATAAGGCAACCTTCAGGCCCCGCCACACAGCTTTCATAATATCCGTCGCCCGTTACGCGCGGTCCGTCCATCACAGCATAGCCGTCATGGCGCAGCGTCGCGGTCAAACGGTCTACCGCCTCACGGCCTCCCACGTTGAACGAGACGTGTATATACCCCGTGAACAACGCACACCGTTGACGCTCAACGGTGTCAGGACGCGCCATGAGTTCAAGCCTTGCGCCGTCGCCGAACGACAGGAAATATGTCCGCAAGCCGGTTCTCGGATTATGGTACATGTCGTTTGCCGTCGCTCCAAAGTATTTTACGAAAAACGCCTTGCCCCCTTCAAGGTCTTTTACATACATGGCAATGTGGTCTATTTTCATAACGTTATTGTTTACTTGGTTACACAAAGTCAATCAAACAGCCGTCACGGCATCCATTCCATCACGCCGTTTACCGGATGTTCCGCACGCCATCGCTTGAAGTCGGCCATCGTCCTGACCCCGTCGCGCAGCACGGCCTGATAGTATTCTACGCCCATTACGTGCTCGTTTTCAGGCGTTCCGGCCTTCAGACGGAGTATTGCGAGGCGTGTATCGTCGGTCAATGCAGCCTTCACGCGTTCCGCCATGCGCTCGAAATAGCCGTCGTAGCGCGAGCCTTTGAGTATGTGTATGATGTCTATTTGCCATTCGCCGTCCTGCCCGTCGTCATACCACGCGTGCCATTCGATGCACGCCTCGTCGGTATCAAGCAGGTTGCGGCACTCGATTTTCTTCACCGCCGCATCTTCGGCGAGCCTCGCCATAGCCGCGAAACTGCCCTCTACGGTCAGCGGCGAGGAGTAGACATGCAGGTCGATGTCGCGGTGCGTCATCATAAGTCCCATCGCCAACGAGCCTACCACATGGGCTTCCGCCCCGGCGTCAGCCCATATCTCCATCAGCCTTGACCGCCGCACGATGTCCCACGCACGGCGTTGGCGGCTTTCAGAGAATGCCAGAAGTTCGCTGTCGGTCATAAAAACTGGAAGTTTTTTAATTAAGAATTAAGAACGTGTTGAATTAGATTACAATCCTTTCCGTCCCCCCGTAAGGCACAAGATGCTTGAAGCAGTCTTCCTCCGGGAACAATCCGCCGTATATCCCGGCACAGATGAGCACGCCGCCATGCGCGAACACGGCCACGCGGCGGTACGGCTTTGTCTTCAGCTCGTCAAGGAACGACGACACGCGGGCGAACAAATCAGGGAAACTCTCGCCTCCCGTAGCCGCCAGGTGCATGTAGTCGTCATACCAGCGTTGCAGGTTTTCGTCCTCAATCTCGTCAAAGAGCTTCATCTCCCAGTCGCCCATGTTCATCTCCTTCAGGCGGTCGTCTACCACGGGCGACGGCCATCCGCAGTAAGCCGCGAGCTTACGCGCCCTCGTAAGGGGCGACGAATACACCGCGTCAAACGGCTCTGCGCCGAGCCGCCGCTTGGTCTCCGCGGCCTCGCTCTCGAACGTCGCCGCCACAGGCACGTCGCTCCAGCCGTAGCAAGTGCCCTTGGGCACGCCCACGCTAGTATGCCTTACTAAAACAATCTCCATAACGCGTTATTGTTGAAAAACAGGTATGACATGCAAAGATAGAACGAAAGCTCGGTCAGCAGGAACATCGCGCCGCAGCAGTCGCCAGTATATCCGCGCAGCCTTCGCCATATATAAAGGTACATGAAGTACATAACCAAGCACGGGGCGAAGATGAGCACGTCCCAGCGGAGCATTCCGTCCGTCATGTAAAGCAGCAAGGCGAGCGGCAAGATGCCCTGGATGAAGAGCAGGATGCCGGCCTTCAACGTGATTTTACGGTACACCACGCCCGACTTTGCCTCGTCTTCCGTCCTGGCGTAAGGCATCATCGACACCACCTGCGACGACACCATCTTGCAGAACGGGTCGCCTGCCAGCACGGCCAGCGCGGCCAGCGGCGCAGGCATTGACGACAAGGCAAAGAACAAGAGCAGGCCGTACAGCCCCAGTCCGATTACCCCGTAAGTGCCGATGCGCGAGTCTTTCATGATGTCGAGCGTGCGCCTGCGGTCGCCTCCGCCGCCACCGAAGCCGTCGAAGAAGTCGGCCAGGCCGTCCTCATGCAGCGCCCCGGTGAGCAGCACACGCGCCGCGAGGGCGAGGATTACGGCCACCGAATACGGCAAGACCATGCTTCCGAAGTAAATAACGGCGGCCATCACCGCGCCGGTAAGCCAGCCCGTAAGCGGCCAGAACTCTACAACAGCGCGGTAACTCTCGCGCGGCGGCTCGTGCAGACGCCACAAGGGCAGGCGCGTAAAGAAGATGAACGCCGCCCAGACGGGGTCGTACCATTTAGAAGTATTTAGTGATATGCGCATTCTGAAAGTTGTTCATTTCGTTCAACATCCTCACCGCACTCTCGACAATGGGGTACGCGCAGAGTGCGCCGGTGCCCTCGCCGAGGCGCAGGCCGAGGCTCAACAGGGGCTCTGCACCAAGCATTTCGAGCAGCCTGCGGTGGCCGCTCTCGTCGCCGACATGGCCGAAAACCATGTAGTCTATGGCTTCGGGATGCTTCATTACGGCGGCCAGTGCGCAGGCCGTCATTATGAAGCCGTCCACCAAAACCACCATTCTCAACTCGGCGGCGCGCAGCATCGCGCCCACGGCGGCCACCATCTCGAAGCCTCCGAAGTAGCGTATTATTGTGTCGAAGTCGTCACAGCAGGGCACGGTCTCTATGAAATGCTCAACGGCTTGGGCAAGAACCTCAAACTTATGGTTAACTCCTTCATCGTCAAGCCCTGCCCCCGCGCCCACGCATTCGGCAAGAGGCACGCCGCCTAAAAGGCTCATCCACACGCTCGAAGGCGACGTGTTGGCTATGCCCATCTCGCCTATGCACACTATGTTGCAGCCGTCGGCATGGCACATGTCAACGAACTCCGCGCCTACATCCAACGCCCGGGCGTATTCCTCCACGCTCATGGCCGGGCCATAGAGGAAGTCGCGCGTGCCGCGTGCTATTTTACGGTTGAATATGTCAGGACAAGCTGACAGGTCATAGTCCACGCCCACATCAACAAGATACAGCCTGAAGCCGTGCTGGCGGCAAAACATGTTGACCCCTCCGCCGCCGTTGGCGAAGTTGAGCATCTGCTGCCACGTGATGTCGCGCGGCGACACGCTCACCCCCTCGCGCTCTATGCCGTGGTCGGCGGCGAAGAGCAGGTGGCACGGATGCGCCAGCCTCGGGCTTAGCGTCTGCTGCACAAGGCACAGCTGCATGGCCAGCGTCTCAAGCCTGCCCAGCGAACCTTTGGGCTTGTTGAGGTTGTCTATTTTATCCTGCACGGCCTGGCGCATGTCGTCGCCTACCGGTTTTATGTCAAAAGTCCTCGTTTCCATAATCTCACAATGTATTAACGTTTCGGCGTGACATTTATTTTTTACGGACAAGAGTAAACATCCTTTGTAGGGATGCGTCCTTACACAGATACTCACAATGTATCTGAAACAGCCCTGCCGGCCGCGCCTCCGCCCTTTACGTGCACGGGAATGCCGCACACCATGAGCACCACCTCGTCGGCACGGGCGGCCACATACTGGTTCATCCACCCCTGCAAGTCGGTGAAGCGCCGCTGCACGGCGTTGCCGCTAACCTCTCCGCTGCCTATTTCGTTGGTCACGAAGATGAACGTAGCGTCCTGGCTGACAAACCTGTCAAACTCCTTTTTCATCTCCGCCAACGCCTCGTCAACCGTAGGCTGACGCTCGCCGCCGTCGCGCTCGAAGAAGAAGTTGGTGCACCACAGCGTCACGCAGTCGATGACAGCCACCCTGCCCTCTATGCTGTGGCGGCTCAGCCGCTTCTCCTCCTCAATGTTCTCCCACTGCGGGCCGCGCCTCTGCTTGTGCCGCCTGACGCGCTCCGCGAACTCGTCGTCCCACACATGCGCCGTAGCTATGTACACAGGCGCAGCCGACAGGCTCAACGCCAGCCGCTCGGCATACACGCTCTTGCCCGAACGCTGCCCACCTGTAACAAGTATAATCTTTCTCATCGTAAGGTCAACAGCCGCCTTTCCATTTTTCAAAAAGCGGCCTACATGGGCACAAAGATAATGCAAAATTTCGGTTGAGCGAAATGAAAGCAAAATTGTTTTTGCTTGCATGAGCGTAAGAAATTTATCCAAGTCGAGCGCAATACAAAATAAAAGCTCTTTTCAGTCGCTTTTTATTTTTATTGCCGAAACGCAGCTTATCTTATCTAAATATACGTGAGTTCGGTATAAGAAAACATCCTTTGTAGGGACATAATTCATTATGTCCGCACGTTCTGAAAGAACGTTTTTCATTTGCTGCGCTTGTATAATACGCCTCTTCGCGGCGTGCGGACATAATGAATTATGTCCCTACAAAGGCTATTTCCGCTGCTTGTAAAAAATTACTGTTATACCGAACTCGCGTTAAAGATAATGCAAAATTTCGGTTAAGCGAAATGAAAGCAAAATTGTTTTTGCTTTCATGAGCGTAAGAAATTTATCCAAAATTTCGGTTTTCTCCTACTTATTCATACCTATTTGACATATCAGGCACATCCTTGTCATCCACCCGACAAGCACCGCATAACCGCCAAACGCCAATCGCCTGACAGTCAGCCACTTACCAATATGCCATCTTTTACACTGCAAAACACGGCCTTTCATGCGGTAAAACACGACCTTTTACAACGCAAAAAGCCATCTCTTGGGGTTCAGCCTCCGTGTTTCGGCGTAAGGGCTATAACATACATAGGGCCTCGAAGAGGTCCAACTATGCTTAACCGCATGTGGAGCGAAGCGGAAC
>CAKZVT010000015.1 GCA_937922435.1 uncultured Prevotella sp.
GAAACCGCCGGATTGCAAATCCGGCGGAACAAATGCTTTCATTAATAGACTTTGTATTTCATTCAACAGGTTTGCGGATGAACCGCATATCGCGTCCTTGTCCTTGCCGCCGCATGGCGGCAAGGACTGGAAGTCAGCGTGTCACTTCTTCACAATCTTGGTCTTTACGCCGCCTGCCGTCACGATGTACACACCCTTGGGCATGCCCGACATGCCGACGTAGCCGGGACGGGTCTCCGTAACGCATGCGCCCGACATCGAGTAGACGCGCACCGCAGTGCCTTCGGGAGCTTCCACGTTGAAGCCGTCGTCAACCAGCGTAGGCCATACGCGGATGCCTTCCTCGCCGCCTGCGGCAGGCTTGTTGATGCCCGACGTGAAGTCGGAGTACACATAGTTGAACACAAGCCAGTCGCCGCTGTTGTTGTAGTCCAGGCTGCTCGTCTGCGCTATGGTGTGGTATGTGTCGTAGCCCGGCCATGCTATGATGTCCTCCACGGGCGTGTCATAGTCGTAAGTGGTGGTCTCGCCCTGGTTCATCGTCCAGTCTTCGTTCTGCCACCTGTAGCCCAGTTTCTTCACGCGGACGGTGTCATTCTCGTAGAAGTATTCGAACTTGGTGGTGTATTGCCAGTTTATGCCGTCATCCTCGCTGTCCTCTCCGGCTCTCGTGCCTGCCGAGCCGAGGGGTATGCCGATGGAGCCGGGCATGCGGTTCACCGTGCCCGTGATGTTGTAGAACTCGTCGTACTCGTTCTCCACCCACAGGTTGCCCTGGCGTGTGTTGGCCTCGTCGCTGTCAAAGGTGTATGATTTCTCCGTCAGCACGTCGCCGTTCTCGTTGTACGTATAGATTATTTCCTGGTCGTTGAACAGCTTGCCGTACATGTAGTTGTACATCTTGTCTAACGAGTAGGTCTGCCAGCCGTTCTTGTCGTACAGCTCCGTGCCGGCGTAGCTGTCGGTGTAGTCTGTCTCGTTGCCGAGGTATCCGGCATAGTCGTTGCGCCATCCGCCGTCGTCGGTCTGCGTCCATGTGTCTATCTCCCATGCTCCGAGCTCCCATTCGCCCGTCTGCGCGTTGCTCATGCCGTAGGCGTGGCTGGTCAGCATGTGCCCTAAGTCGTCGTATGTGTTCACCGTGCGCTCGTTGGTGTAGGTCGAGCCGTTCCACGTGCAGCAGCCGTTCCAGTTGCCGAGCTCGGCGTTGTAGAACCTCTTTTCGCGCAGTGTCTGCTTCAGGTTCTTGTCGAACTCCTGCACGAGGTCTACGTACCATACCCATTCACCGTTCTGCCAAGTGTAGCTCTTGCAGTGCGTCATCATGTCCTTGGCCGCCCATGCGTACTCGTACTTCTCGTCTACGCCCTGCCACTGCGAGCCGTCCCACAGGTAATAGGCGTAAGACTTCATCTGGCCGTCGTCGTACCATGTGGCGTCAGACGTCGAATAAGGCGTCCACTGGCCTTCCTGCAAGCCTGTCTGGTAGACGGTTTCCTTGGTTATGTTGCCGCGGTCGTCATACTCGTATTCGTTTTTCTGAAGGGCCACCCACTTGCCCGTGCCGCTGAAGTCGTACTCGTAGTACACCTGTTCTATGCCGAGTCCCTGCTCGTTGTACTTGTAGTCGTAGCGCAGACCCATGTTGTACATGGCGCTGGTCTGCCACTGCGAGGTGCAGAGGCCGTCCTCGTTCCACTCGAAGACATACTCCTCCACCGCCACGTACTGCTCCGTCGCAGCGTCGTAGAGGCTGTTCACGCGCTTCACCGGCCATCCGTGGCCGTCGAACTTGAACTCTTGCAGGCTGTAAGGCTCGCCCGTAGAGCTGTATGTGCACTCCACCTTGTCGAGCGTCTTCTTCTGTCCTGACGCCTCCATGCGCGGTGTCAGCAGGCGCACCGGGGCGTCGGCCCCGGCCTTTGCGGCCGTCTTCAGCGCGGCCTTCCTCGGGTTCTTCACGTCGTATTTGCCCATGTCCACCGCCTTGAGCAGCGTGCGCGGAGCGGTCAGCTTCTGCGTCAATGCGTCGCCGCTGGCCGCCATCACTCCTGCGCCTGACAGCAGGGTGACAATCAAGATGTATAATTTCTTCATGACTTTTGATTGATTATATTAGTTAACGTATGATTTGAAATCTGTCGCAAATATACGTATCTGTCTTAGGAATTGCAAATCGGGTTGTTCAAAATTCTTGAATTTGTAGTTTGTTGCGCCCTCTGCCGCGCCTCGTAATGCCTCTGGCGGCGTTTCCGCTCTTGGCGGCATGTATTGCAAAAGGCGGCCTTTCACCGTGTGAAAGGCCGCCTTTTGCGTTGCGTTTTGCCGTCTTTTGCAGGCCGAAAGACGGCCTTTTGCACGGCGGCTTGCAAGTATGCTGTAAATGAGTGGGTTACTGCCGCTCCTGCATCGACATTTTCTGGTATTGCGACGGGGTAAGTCCCGTGGCGTTGCGGAACACGTTTATGAACGAGGCGTGCGAGCTGAAGCCCAGGCTCTCGCCTATGGCCTTGGTGGTGTAGTTGCCGTAGTGTTCGAGGTCGGCCAGCCTCTGGCGTGCCAGGTTGACGCGGTAGTCGTTCACGTATGTGCGGAAGTTCTTGCCGAACGTGTCGTTGATTACCTGCGATACGTACTTGCTGTTCGAGCCGGTGAGCTGCGCCAGCCGTTCCAGCGAGAAGTCGGCGCTGCAGTATTCGTCGCCGTTCTCCATCACGGAGGTGATGGCCTCGGCCAGCGCGCGCCGCCCGGTGTCGTTCAGGCTGCTCGACTTGTACTTGCGTTCGGCCTCCTGCGCCCCCGCGTTGCGGCTCGCCTTCAGCTCCTCGTAGTTGTCGGTCAGCTTGCGGTTGAGGGCGTACAGGTCGGCGTAGCTGCGTCGCAGCCGCCTCTTCTGCCTTAGCGTCACTATGAGGAAGGCCGTCACCACGGCCGCTACGACGGCCGCCGCGCCCAGCATCACGCGCTGGAAGAATATTGTCTGCTCGCGGTTGCGCTGGCTGTAGCGCAGTTCGGCTATTTCCTTGTCGGCCTTCTGCATCTCGTAGCGCGTCTGGGCGTTGCGCGCCATGTCGAATTTCTGCGTGTCGAAGATGGAGTCGCGCATGTCAAGGTACTGCGCCTTGTACTCCTGCGCCAGTGCCTTGCGCCCCTTCATGGTGTACACCGTGGAGTAGTCTTTTAGCGCCTCGACGAACATGTAATCAAGTCCTTCGCCGTGGGCGGTGTCCCAACACCTGTCGATGTACGTCAGTGCGGAGTCCGCCTTGCCCTCTTCCATGTACGCCCTGTACACCTGCTGGTAGGCCGAGCATACGTATTTGGTACCGGCCTTGCGGCCTTCCTCGGCGGCGAGCAGCTTGAAACAGGCTATGGCCTTGCTCCGCTGGCCGCCGGCTTCCCATATCATGCCTTGGTTGAGCTTCGCCATGAAGGCTATTTCGGGGTCGGCCGCGCCCTTCATCCGCATTGCTGCGGCGTGCCACCGGGCGGCTTCCGCCGTCTTGCCCATGTGCAGGCACAGTCCGGTAAGGTTGATTAGCAGCTTGCGCCGGGTGTCGTCGTCGGGGTGCTTGGCGCATGCGTCGTAGCCCTTGCGGTAGTATTCGTAGCCCTTCTCGTAGTCGTCGAACACGCAGTACACGCGGCCTATGTTCTTGAAAAACTGCGCCAGGTGTGCCTTGCGGCTGCTCTGCTCGCACGCCTTGAGCCCCTCCACGTATGAGTACAGCGCACTGGTGTAGTCGCCGCGGTGGTAGTATATGTCGCCGGCCTTGAGCTGCGCCGCGGCGCACAGCTCCCTGGCGTCGTCGCCCTTGCCCTCGGCGGCGAGGCTTGCCGCCGCCGTGTATAGCACGAGGGCGCTGTCGGCCTGCCCCAGCATGGCGCACGAGTCGGCCATGCGGAGCACCTTCTGTGGCTGCATTGTCGACACGTCGCTTATGAACTGCGTGTATTTGCCGTCAGTGCTTGTGCCGAGGCACACCGCGCTTAGCAGTGCGATGCAGCCTACGGCGGCTGTTATGGCTATGTGTCTTGGCTTCATTGTGCGTGGTGATGTTGGTTGTCGTGGTGGCGTGCGGCCTATGGCAGGAACTCCGATACGTCCCTGCCGAAGTGCAGCAGCTCGCGCACCATGCTCGACGACACGCTCTGGTACTGCGGTTCGGAGTAGAGCAGGAGGGTGTCGAGGCCGCCTATTTTGAGGTTGATGTCGGCCTGCTCGCGCTCGTATTCAAAGTCTTTTACGCTGCGCACGCCCTTTATGATGAAGCGTGCGCCCTCCTCACGGGCGAAGTCTACCAGCAGTCCGCTGTACGCCTTGACCTCGATTTTCGGCTCGTCGGCGTAGAGCCGGGCAATGTCTGCCACGCGCTTGTCGGCGCTGAAGAGGTATTTCTTATGCACGTTCACGCCCACTCCTATGATGATTTTGTCGAACAGGGGCAGTACGCGGCGCACTATTGCGTCGTGGCCTACGGTAAACGGGTCGAAGCTGCCCGGGAAAACGGCTGTTTTTAATTCATAATTCATAATTCACAATGCATAATTTTTTCAATTCATAATGCATAATGCACAATTCATAACCGGCCTTTCTGATTGCCATGTTTTTATAAGGAATAGCGGCGGCAGCCCGATTATGAATTGTGCATTGTGCATTATGAATTAGCAAAAAGGTCTCGTTCGCCTGCTCCTTGGCCGTACATGTTGCGGCCGAAGTGGCTGTAGGCCAGCTCGGTGGCCATGCGTCCGCGCGGCGTGCGCTTGATGAAGCCCTCCATGATGAGGTAAGGCTCGTAGACCTCTTCCACCGTTCCGGCGTCCTCGCCGATGGCGGTGGCGATGGTGGTGACGCCCACCGGGCCGCCGCGGAACTTGTCGATGATGGTCAAGAGGATTTTGTTGTCGATTTCGTCGAGGCCGTACTGGTCGATGTTCAGCGCGGTCAGGGCAACGCGTGCGATGGCCGTGTCGATGCGGCCGGTGCCCTTCACCTGGGCGAAGTCCCTCACTCGGCGCAGCAAGGCGTTGGCTATACGGGGCGTTCCGCGGCTGCGTCGTGCTATTTCTATGGCCGCGTCGTCATCGATGGGCACTTTCAGTATGGAGGCGGAGCGGCGCAGTATGCGCGTAAGCGTCTCCGGCTCGTAGTATTCCAGGTGCAGGTTGATGCCGAAGCGGGCGCGCAGCGGCGCGGTGAGCAGTCCGCTCCGGGTGGTCGCCCCTACGAGGGTGAAGGGGTTGAGGTCGATTTGTATGGAGCGTGCCGACGGCCCTTTGTCAATCATTATGTCGATGCGGTAGTCCTCCATGGCCGAGTAAAGGTATTCCTCGACGACGGGCGACAGGCGGTGTATTTCGTCTATGAAGAGCACGTCGTTAGGCTCCAATGAGGTCAGTATGCCTGCCAGGTCGCCGGGCTTGTCAAGCACCGGGCCGCTGGTCAGCTTGAAGCCTACGCCTAGCTCGTTGGCGATGATGTTGCTAAGCGTGGTCTTGCCCAGTCCGGGAGGGCCGTGCAGCAGGGTGTGGTCGAGCGGTTCGCCGCGGTATTTGGCCGCCTCGACGAACACCTCAAGGTTCTCCACGACCTTCTGCTGGCCGCTGAAGTCGCTGAAGCGCAGCGGCCTTAGGGCGTTCTCAAACTCCTTTTCGGCCGACGATAGCGCGTTGCTGCGTATGTCGAAATCGTTGTCTGCCATCATGTTCGGTGATTGTCTGTCGGGTGCAAAGTTAAGAAAAATATGGCAAAAGGCCATCTGCACCGCGCAATTTCGCACTCGGCTGATTGGGCTTATTTGGCCTGTCAGGCTCATTGGGCTTATCCGTTTTATTAGCCCATTGGGCTAATAAAACGGATAAGCCCAATGGGCATTTTGCAAGTCATGGCCTTTCGCCTTCCAAAAGGCCGTTAATTGCAATGCAAAAGGCCGCCTTTTACAAGCTAAAAGGCGGCCTTTTGTAAAGCGTTGGGTATTAAGGCGTTATATTGCAGTCAAGCAATCAAGTCATTCCAAGCCCCCTCCCTTCGGGAGGGTTGGGGTGGGTGTCTGTTAGGGTTGGGGTGGGTGTCTGTTGGGATTAGGGTGTATGTTTTTGTTTCCCCTTACAGCCCGTTCTTTGTCAGTTCGGCCGCCGCGCCGTGGTACTGGCGTTCCAGGCCGATGTACGTCAACATGTTGCGGTACACGTTGTCGGCTTCCACGTAGTAGTCGGTCACCGACAGCTCGCCGTTCTCCACCGCCGTGCGCAGCAGCGCGAGCGTCTGGCGCATCAGGGGCATGTCATACGCCGCCATGCTGCGGCGCAGCCGCGTCATGTCAGCCACCGCCGTGCGCGCCGCCGTTTCGGCCTTTATGCGTGCGTCGTCCTGCATCATGCGTGCCTCTTCCTGCCGCGCCTTGGCCGCCTTCACCTTGTGCTTGTTGGCGAAGAGTGGTATTGAGCCGCCTATGAGGAAGCCGTTTGAGGCGTCCGTGCCGTCGGTGTTGCGGCGGTAGCCTATTTCGAGCTTGGGCATCCATCCCTGGCGGTTCACCTTCACGTCCTGCTCGGCGGCCTTGACGGCTGCCTCTGCGGCCATCGCAGGCAGGTCGGCGCTGACCGCCTGGGCGTACATCGCCTCGTAGCCTCCGGCCGGCAGTGGCGGATAGAGCGTGTCGGTGCATTCTATGGGCTGTCCGCCGTTTATGGCGCGGAGCTGCTGCAAGGCCGCGGCGCGGTCGCCTTCGGCCTGCGCCAGTTCGGTTTCGAGGTTCATGCGCTCCATCTTCACCTTGTTCAGTTCGATGGCCGTGGCCTCGCCGCCGTCGTATTTCTCGGTGTACATGGCCAGCAGTTCGTCGGCCGCACGCCGCCGTCCGTCGAGCAGGGCGCGCCGCTTGTTCATGTGGATTAGGTCGAGGCAGAGCTGCTTCGCGCCGAGAAGGATGTCGCGCCGCGCCGTGCGGTACTGCATGTCGATGGCCTCGCCTTGCAGGCGGGCGGCCTTCCGCCGTGCGCCGTACAGCGTGGGGAAGTCGAAGCCCTGCGTAACCACAAGCTCTGACGAGGCTATGCCGCGTGCTGCGGAGTTGAAGAACGGGCTGTATTCCACCGAAAGCCCCTCCAGGTTGTTCGCCTGCTTGAGGTCGAGACGCGCCGCCTCGTTGCCCTTCTGAAGGGCTTTCAGTTCGGTGTTGTTGTGCTCCACGCTGGCCAGCACGTCCGTCAGGCTCTGCGCCTGGAGGCTTGTCGCGGCGACGAAGGCCGCTATTGTGAGGATTGTTGATTTCATCATTTATTATTGTTTGATAAGACTAATGAGCCTAATAGGCCGAATTGGCTGGATGGGAGAATAAGGCCAATGAGCCTAATTAGACTGATACGCCGTGGCAGAAGCCAAAAAGGCAAATCTACTTACTCCTTTACTTCTTCCCTCCTTACTCCTTCTCTCCTTCCCTCCTTACTACTTATAAATTCATACACGATAGGAATGATGAACCCGTTGAGGAACGTCGAGGTGAGCAGTCCGCCCAAGATGACCTTCGCCATGGGACTTTGTATTTCGTTGCCGGGCAGTCCGCCGCGCATCGCCAGCGGTATTAAGGCGAGCGCGGAGCAGAGAGCCGTCATGAGGATGGGGTTCAGTCGGTCGAGCGAACCGCGCACCACGCACTGCCGCAGCGTGCCTGCGCCCTCGCCGCGCAGCGTGTTGTAATGGCTCACGAGCAGCATTCCGTTGCGCGTGGCGATGCCGAACAGCGATATGAAGCCGATGATTGCCGGTATGCTTACTTCCCCGGTGGTGAACACAAGGGTGAATACGCCGCCGATGAGGGCCAGCGGCAGGTTGATAAGTATTACCGCGCTTTCAAGCGTATTCTTGAATTGCATGTACAAAAGGAGGAAAATCACCACTATGCTCAACGCCGAGGCGAGCGTCAGCGTGCGGCTGGCCGCCTGCTCGCTCTCGAACTGGCCGCCGTATTCCACGTGGTAACCTTCGGGCAGTTTTATTTCAGCGTCGATGCGTCGGCGTATGTCGTTCACCACGCTTCGCATGTCCCTGCCGCTTGCGTTGGCCGATATTACGAGCTTGCGCTTCACGTTCTCGCGGTTGATTGTGTTCGGACCCATGCTCGATTTCACCTCCGCCACGCTCGCCAGGGGCACTTTCCGCCCGTCGGGAGTGTCGAGCATGAGGTCGCGTATGCGCTCCATGTCGCAGCGGTCGTGCTCGGCGGCGCGCACAACGAGGTTGAAGCTGCCGCCCTTCTCGTACACCTGCGACACCGTTTCGCCAGCCATGTTCACGCGGACAAACGTGTTGAAGTCGGCCATCGGTATGCCGTACATCTTCAGCATCTCGCGTTTCGGCTTTATTTCAAGCTCCGGCCGCTCCACCTGTTGCTCCACGTTGAGGTCGGCCAGGCCGTCAACGTCGGCGATGGAAGCCTTGATTTGGTTGGCTATTGAGTACATTCGGTTGAGGTCGTCGCCGAAGAGCTTGATGGCTATTCCGGCCTGCGTGCCGCTAAGCATTGCGTCGATGCGGTGGCTTATGGGCTGGCCTATTTCGATGTTCGCGCCCTTTATGGCGGCGAGCTTGTGCCTTATGTCGTCCAGAAGCTCCTCGTGCGAGCGGTCTTTCAGCTCGAACGGAGCCTCGATTTCCGACACGTTCACGCCCAAAGCGTGCTCGTCAAGCTCGGCTCGGCCGGTCTTTCGCGCCACAGTCTGTATCTCGGGGATTGACAAAAGGATTTCCTCGGCGCGGCGGCCGATGCGGTCTGACTCTTCAAGCGATATTCCAGGCATCGAGCTTATGTTGATGGTGAACGAGCCTTCGTTGAACTTCGGCAGGAAGCTGTGCCCCAAAGTGAAGAACAATCCGACGGCTGCGGCGAACAGGACGACGGTCGCCGCCACCACGGGACGCTTGTGTTCCAACGCCCAGAGCAGTCCTTTTTCATAATGTTTCTTCATCCATCGCGCCACAAAAGCCTCCTTCGGCACGCCGCCTTCCTTTCCTCCGCCAAGCAGGTAGCTGCAAAGCACGGGCGTAAGGGTGAGCGCAACTATGGTGGAAGCCGCCAAGGCGACGATGAAGGCCACGCCAAGCGGTATGAGCATGCGCCCCTCCATGCCGCTAAGATAGAACAAGGGGACGAAGCTGACGATGATTATTGCCGTTGAGTTGAGTATTGGCATGCGCACCTCCCGCGACGCGTTGAACACCACGTCGAGCACTGGTAGCCGCTCGTCCTTGGGCAGCAGGCGGTTCTCCCGTAAGTGTTTCCACACGTTCTCCACGTCGACTATTGCGTCGTCCACGAGCGAACCGATGGCTATTGCCAGTCCGCCGAGGCTCATCGTGTTGACGCTCATGCCGAAATAGTGCAGCACCAAGAGCGACATCAGCAGCGAGACGGGCAGCGTGATGAGTGAAATTATGGTGGTGCGGACGTTCGCAAGGAAGAGGAAGAGTATGATTACGACGAACAGCGCACCCTCGTAAAGCGAGTGTTCGACGTTGTTTATGGAGCTTTCAATGAAGCGCGACTGGCGGAATGCGTCGGTGCTTACGTGCACGTCCTTGGGCAAATTCTTCTCCAAGTCCTTCAAGGCGGCCTCCAGGCGGTGGGTAAGCTCGATGGTGCCGGTGCCCGGCTGCTTGGTGACTGTGAGCAACACGGCGGGCCGTCCCTTCTCTGACGCGAGACCGAGGCGCGGCAACTGCGCCCCGATTTGCACGTCGGCGACGTCGCCAAGGGTAACAGCGTCGCCGCCATTGGTCTTCACCACCACGTCGGCCATCTGCCTTACGTCGTCGGTCGACACCACTCCGCGCACTATGTACTCGTTGCCGTACTCATAAATCACGCCTCCGTTGGTGTTGCGGTTCATCTGTCCGGTGGCCGAAAGCACCTCCAAGAGCGTTACGCCGTAGTGCGCCATGCGCCCAGGATGCAGCAGTATTTGGTACTCCTTGATGTCGCCGCCGAGCACGGCCACCTGCGACACGCCGCCCGTTGACATCAGTCGGGGGCGTATAGTCCAGTCGGCTATGGTGCGGAGGTCCATCATCGACGTGCTGTCGGCGGTCAATCCCACGATAAGCACCTCGCCGAGGATTGACGACTGGGGGCCGAGCGTGGGCTTGCCTACGTTCTCCGGCAGCGTCTCTGTTACCGCCGCCAGCTTCTCCGACACTATCTGGCGTGCCAGGTAGATGTCGGTGTCCCAGTCGAACTCCACCCAAACGACGGAGAAACCCGTCGCCGAAGAGGAGCGCACGCGGCGCACGTGGGTCGCGCCGTTGACCGCCGTCTCTATGGGAAACGTCACAAGCTGCTCCACCTCTTCGGCGGCCATGCCTCCGGCCTCGGTCATTACGACTACCGTAGGCGCGTTAAGGTCGGGGAATACGTCTACTTCCGTGCGTTGCGTGGCCACTATTCCGGCCACGGTGAGCAGCACCGCCGCCACGAGTACGAGCAGGCGGTTGTGCAGGGAGAAATGGATTATTTTGTTGAGCATGTTTTTTAGGAGTTAAAGGAGTTAAAGAAGTTAAAGGAGTTAAGGACAAATGCCTTTTTGTTATAAGTCAAGCTGTCAAATAATATAAGACCTACACCTTGTCTGGAAGATGCAAGACATTCGTCTTTAACTTCTCAGCGAGCGTAGTGAAGCGATAACTTCTTTAACTCCTTTAACTTTCTCTAAAGTTTAATGGTTATGCGTATGTCCCGGGATTGCGGTGCTTGCGCCTGCCAGGCGCACCTGTACCGCGCCCTTTGTCACCACCTTCTCGCCGGCCTTCAGTCCGCTCTTGATTTCCACGCGCTCGCCGTCGGTCTGGCCGATGACTACCTCGCGCCGCTCATAGCACGTGGGGTCGGTCTGTATGTAGACGAAGTTGAGGCCCTGCTCGTCGGTCAGAGCCGATACGGGAACCGTCACTACGCCTTGCCTCGGAGCGGTGAGCAGGTAGGTCTCTACGAACGAACCGGGAGCTACGTCGGCACGGTTGCTGAACTCGAAGGTCACGGGTATGTAAGGCGAGCCGTCGCCTGTTTGCTTGCCGGTGGCCACGAGGCGGCCGTCCATCTGCGCGAGACTGTACACGCGGCTGCCGTGAGCCGTCTTGAATTTGGCCGAGCTTATGGTGCCCATCTGCGCGTAATAACGCTCTGGAACGTTGGCGCGCAGGTAGAGCGAGCGCGTCTGCGTGACGGTCATCATCGGCTGGCCCACGGCCACATAGTCGCCCTCCTTCACCAGGCACGTCTTCACATAGCCGCCGATGGGCGACTTCACGGCCACTCCGCCGCCGGCCGCGCCGTCCTGCTTGAAGGCGTCGTAAACCGTCTTTGCGGCCTCGTAGTCGGCACGGATTTGGTTGAAGTCCTTTTGGGTGACAATCCTGTCCTTGACGAGCTTTGCCGCGCGGTCATACTCGTTCTTGGCTTTCTGGTAAGCGATGGCGGCCTGTCGCGCAGGGTCGTCCTGCAAATTGCGCGACGATATGGTGAACACGGCTGCGCCGCGGCCCACGGGCGAGCCTTCGGCCACGCCGCGCACGAGCCTCACTATGCCTGCCACGGTGGCCGTGACGGTGGCCTCGTCGCCCTGCGCCGCCAAGATTTTGCCGCCGCAGGGGATTACTCCGCTGAACTCGCCCGGCTGTACCGTCTCCACGGCAATGCCCGAGGCGCGTGCCTCGGCCGTGTCGATTACTATTTCGTCAGAGTGCTCCTTGGCCTCGTCGGCGTGCCCGTCGGCGTCTTCGGCGTGTCCTCCGCCGTGGCCGCAGGCCGCCAGCAGCAGTGCGCCGCAGGCCGCGGTGAAGAGTGTGTAATGCTTCATAAAATCACAGTGTTTTTGTTTTTAGGCGCAAAAATAAGGATTTTTGAATGCAACCAAGTTGCATTTTTGACACCCACCCCAGCCCTCCCGAAGGGAGGGAGCTTGATTACCCTGCTGCAAGTCATGCTGTCGGTAATGTGTTTTGGCGGATTTGCAATCCGCC
>CAKZVT010000016.1 GCA_937922435.1 uncultured Prevotella sp.
TTTACGGCGACATGAGCCGCCGCGTGATGATGCTTCTTGCCGGTTTCACCCCTGCACTGACGCAATACTCCATCGACGAGGCGTTCATCGACCTGTCGGGTTTCGGCGAGGGCGAAGCCTTAAGAAGCTATGGCAGGCAAATAGTATGCACAATCGGCCGTGGCACGGGCATACCCGTGACGCTCGGCATTGCGCCGACGAAAACCTTGGCGAAGGTCGCCGCAAAATACGGCAAGCGTTACAAGGGCTACGGCGGAGTGTGCCTTATCGACACGGAGGAAAAGCGCATAAAGGCGTTGAAGGGCCTGCCCGTGGCCGACGTGTGGGGAATAGGCCGCAGGACTGTCGGAAAACTTGAATACCACGGTGTGCATACGGCATGGGACTTCACGCAAAGGAGCGAGAGTTGGGTGCGCCGCGAGCTTACCGTTACGGGCGTGAGGACGTGGCGCGAACTACAAGGCGAGAGTTGCATCGACATAGAGGAACTGCCGCAGAAAAAGAGCATCTGCACAAGTCGCAGCTTTCCCGACCAAGGATTGTCACAATTAGGGCCGTTGGAGGAGGCAGTCGCCCACTTCGCATCTTCCTGCTCGCGCAAGCTGAAGGAGCAGGACAGCTGTTGCCGCGCCGTAACGGTGTTCGCCTATACCAGCCGTTTCCACACAGACGCGCCAAGCAGCGCAATCAACCGAACCGTAACCCTCACCGTACCGACAAACGACCTGCGCGAGCTTGTGTCCGTGGCAGTCAGCGCGTTGCACTCGCAATGGGACGCGTCCGCCACGTTTTTCTACAAGAAGGCTGGCGTGATAGTCTGGGACATCTGCCCTACCGGCGCAGTGCAGGGCGACCTTTTCGACACCGTCGACCGCGCTAAGCAAGCCCGCCTTGCCGCCGCAATCGACGCCATAAACCGCAAGAACGGCTACAACACGGTAAAAGTGGCCGTGCAGGGTACGGACACCAGCTGGCGCATGAAGCACGAACACGAATCCGGGAAATACACGACCAACATAGATGACGTAATAAAGGTGAAAGCATGACTTTAAATTCATGTATGAGTTCGGCATCATGCAATAGTAAATTTACTTTTCAATAATAAGGCGTTTAAGTCATATTACGCCGCAAATGGTGCGGTGTTTTTTTGCTTATGCTTGATTATGCGGTAAAAAATAGCTATATTTGCCGCATATTCTGCGGCGTTTTTTTTGCGTTCAATGCCGCATAATCAAAAATTGAAGAATTATGTACATACACGAAAGAGATAATTGGACTTCATTCAAATGGGATGCGTCCGTGCTTACATCGATACTTGAAGAAGTCGGCCGCAAACAGGGCTTGCTGTATGGCAGGCTTTCCTCGTTGGGTTTTGACAGCAAAATTAAGGCTATGGCCGAGAATTTGACGCACGATGTGGTATGTTCATCAGAAATCGAGGGAATACGTATGAATATGGACGATGTTCGCTCGTCCATAACCCGTAAACTGGGAATTGAAAATGTCAGGCAGACCGCCCCCTCACATTACGTTGATTCCGTTGTATCCGTCATGCTCGATGCGGTCGGCCACTATGGCCAACCACTTACGAAAGAGATAATCTGCGCATGGCAGGCAGCGTTCTTTCCGTCAGGTTCCAGCGACGGTTCACATATAGAAGTGGGCCGATACCGCACTCATGAAGAACATATCGTTTCGGGCATGTTCGGGAGAGAGAGGATTCATTATGTTGCCCCTTCGCCGGAGCGGTTGGATGCAGAAATGGAGAAATTCCTTGACTGGTTCAACGGCACGGAGAACGTAAGTTATGTCGTCAGGTCTGCCATAGCCCATTTCTGGTTTGTCAGCATCCATCCCTTTGAGGACGGCAACGGACGGCTTGCCCGTATTCTGTCGGACATGATTCTGGCACGCGGCGACAGGAGTGAATTCCGGTTCTACAACATCTCCTCAATGATAAACAAAGACAAGAAGCATTATTATGACATTTTGGAAAAGACGCAACACGGCGACGGAGACATTACCGAATGGATATTGTGGTATTCCAATACGTTGTCCGTGGCTCTTGACGAGGCGGAAAGCATAGTCAGCACCGTCTTGAACAAAAGTCTTTTCTGGCAGAAAGCTTCTTCCGTGGCGTTAAGCCAAAGGCAAACGGACATACTAAACCTATTCCTTGACGGTTATGAGGCGAAGATTACGACCAAGACATGGGCGTCGCTGGCGAAATGTTCCACGGATACGGCCCTGCGCGACATACACGACCTTGTAGGAAAAGGTATCTTGCGTGAGGACATACCCGGAGCCAAACGCCCAAGCTATTCCATCATTTACGACCCTGATGACCTCACGGCACTCTTTTCCGAAGTTCGTGTTGAAGATGAGAATGGCCGTTTCTATCTTAAAGCACTGTACAAAGGCAAGACACCGGTATGCGAAAGGGTTTTGCCATTGGATGCGGAACGGTTCGGCAGAGGCGACTTGCCATTGGAGAACTTGCTTGCCAAATACTGCTCTTATCTGAAAATGAATTAAACAAGACCAGCTGATTTTATTACAAATATCAAGCTCTTTTATTTTCCATTTGACAGATTATTATATTTGTCGCAGATAATCTTTCTCATTTATAACTTAGGAAGGAAAAGATGGTATTTGACAAGTTCATAGACAGGCAGGATGAGTTAGAATGAATAAACCCGAATCTTTCATTAGACCGTCTAAGCCGTCATTTGCTGTCATTTGTCGGCTCTTCAACCATCTTCCGCACTGCTGATGCCATCTTGTCCACGCTTTTTCTCGATGTAGCCCGCTACATCTTTGACAAAGACTGAACGCAATCCGTCTGGCAGCACGAAATCTGGCTAAAGTCTAATGACCGATTCGAGTTAAAGGAACAGCGCGAACAGCGACGCGCCCACTACGGTCAGTATGCCGCTCACCACGATGGACAGTCCGCTGGTGGCGCCCTCCACCACGCCCATCTCCATGGCCTTGGCCGTGCCGATGGCGTGCGAGCTGCTGCCTATGGCTATGCCTTTGGCCACGGGCTCATCGATCTTTAGCCACGCGAACACTTTCTCTGCCATGATGTTGCCGAGCACGCCGGTGACTATTATCGACACCACCGTCACCGACACGATGCCGCCGAGCTCCTCAGACACGCCCATGCCTATGGCCGTGGTGATGGATTTGGGCAGGAACGTGACGTAAGCCTCGTGTGAGAATCCGAACAGCAGCGCGAGCAGCAGCACCGTGGTCATGCCCGACAGCGCGCCGCCCACTATGCCGCAGATGATGGCCCGCGAGTTCTTCCTGAGCAGATCCACCTGTTGGTAGAGCGGAACGGCCAGGCAGACGGTGGCCGGGGTGAGCAGGTAGCTGAGCCACGACGCGCTTTCGTTATACGTGCCGTAATCGATGCCGCACACCAACAACGCCGCGATGACCAGCACTATCGACACGAGCAGTGGGTTTATGAAGCTCCAGCCGGTCTTCTTGCGCAGCCACACGCCGGCGGCGTAGGCCGCCAGGCTGACGCAGACACCGAAGTATACCGAGCCCTCGAAAAGTCCGTCGGTCATTTGTCCTCCCTCCCTTTGCGTATCATGTGCTGGGTGACGGCTCCGGCCACACCCATCACCACAAACGTGCTGACCACGGTCACGGCCACGTAGGCTACAAGGTGACCCGAGATGTCGGGCCACGAGTCCACCAACCCCACGGCGGCGGGGATGAACATCACGGGCATCACGGCTATCAGGAATGTGCTCACCTCGCGCACGTCGCTCACCCGCACCCAGCCCTTGAGCAGGGCGGCGAAGAGCAGCGCTATGCCGTATATGCTCGCCGGCACAGGCAGCGGCAGCAGCCAGTGCAGCAGCTCGCCGGCAAAGGAGAAGGCGAGGATCAGAAGGAACTGTGTGATGAACTTCATATCAAGCCTCCTTCCGCCTTATGCCCAGCCCCTCGATGTACTGCCCGATGAGGGCCACCGACTTCTCCGTGCCGAGCCTCACGCTGTCGAAGCACAGGTCGTAGTCGGCCGAGTTGCCCCATTGCAGGTGGGTGTAATACATGTGGTACCTCACGCGGCTGTCGTCCATGTAGTGCACGATGGCGGCCGCCTTGCGCGGCGTGACACCCTCCTCGGCAGCCACCGCGCGGATGCGGTCGGCCTCGCGCCCTTTCAGGAACACCGACACCAGGTCGCTGCGGTGGCGGAAGATGTAGTTGCCGCAGCGCCCCACGATGATGCATTCGCTCTGGCCTATCATGTCGGAGAGGATGTCGAGCGCGCGGCTGTGCAACGGCCCCTCGTCGTGGCCCAGGGCCGAGATGGCGAACTGAAGCTCGTCCACGGGCCGCTCCTCAAAGAAGTCGTCCATTTCGTCCAGCACGCCTTTGGCCCGTGCCATCTCCAGAAGGCACTTCCGGGTGTAGAAGGGTATGCCGTAGCGGACGGCAAGCTGTTCGCCGATGTGCAGTGCGCCGCATCCGCACTGCCTTGCTATTGTTATTATCATTGCTTGATGTTTTTTGAAAACGGATGCAAAGATACGGAAATCAGAGTTAATTTAAGGCGGATGCGTGTTAAAATATCGGACGGTTTTTCATTGATATTTATTCATAAGAGTTAAACTCAAAACTGACAGTAAATGACAGTCCAAGCGGTCTAATACCCTAACACTATACGAAACAAGCAAAAAGCATATTCATCATTTAACGCTCCAGGGCTTGAAACGCTTATCCGCCTTTCAGATAATCATTCAAATCCTTAAAACCATTGTACAAGGACGACATATCTTCCGCATTACCGTTCAATGCCTTGTAAAGCAAGGCAAACGCATTACGGCCGGCCGCATCGTTGTCAAGTACGCACACCGTCTTGCCGTATTCTTGTAATATTTGCAACGCCTTGCATATATTCGTGATGGAATTAAGGACGATGAAATCACTTTCCATTGTACCAAGGCATTGCAAACGACCGTGTTTTTCAATGTCAGGAAAGACAGATAGTCGATAAATCCCTCGAAAACAAGGCAGGTTGCGTTCACTTTGCCGGCATTGGACTTTATATATGATATGTCCTTCGGCGCAATACATCCCTTGAACCAGCGGTTGCGGAGTTCGTAACCGCCCGACCGATTGCGAAATCCTATGGCGTAATAACGCTTGCAGTTACAAGCGTAATGCACCTCCACGCACTCATTCCTTGCAACATTCGTGTCTATCTTCCTTTCACGTAAATATGTCAACAAAGCTGTAGAATGTAACGGAACAACGCTTATGTCGGAAAACACTGGCGGCAGTTCTTGTTTCTTTACATTTGGAACAAAACGACGTATTGAGCCTGGCGCGGACCTGCCGATACATTCCAAAAGGTATTTAATGTCGTTGGAGCGGTACAGTTCCCTTGCCAACGCTATTATCCCTCCGCCCCGGCCAAGCCCGAAGTCGTACCAGCAATTAAGCCCGATGTCAACCTTGAACGATGCAGTGCGCTCCTCGCGCAGCGGCGACAGATACCAAAGAACATTACCCTTGCGCCTTACGGAACTGTGCCCAAGGCTTTCAAGGAAATCGTCAAGCGCGATACGTTTTGCAGTTTCAATATCCATAATGAAGAGAACATATATGATAAGGTAAATAAAATCCCCCGAAACGGCCTTCGGAGGATTTGGAATTGTGGGTAGGAGCCTGCCTACGGCACGAACAGCAGGGCGAACTCAACTTTGCGCCTTGTCTCAAGTCCTTTGAGGACCTTGCCGCGATACATCCTGAACGACACATATTCACGGTAGATGTCCCTGTCACCGGCCTCCAGCTTGCGTACCAAGCAGCTTTTCTTCTGGCGTCCGCCGCCGAGCAACCGGTACACCCCGACATTGTAAGAGAGGGCGGCGAGCAATACCGAGTCCTTGCCGAAGCGGCGGAACACGGCACAACGCTCCATGAGGTCTTTCCTCAACAACGCCTCGGCCTGCCGTTTCGTCATGCGGTGGCTGTACCTCTCGCCAGGCAGGAGCCTGTGGCCGTAGCCGACGTAAGGATGGTGGCGCGGCCCGTGCCAGCCCTCGAAATGCCTTACAACGGCCACAGCCCTCTCGAACAACGGCAGCCTTGCAATAGACGGCGGCAGTTCCGCCTTAGACGTAAGACTGACGAGCACCAACAACAAAACAAACAAAATCTTCATGCAAATCGCACGTTTTAATTTTTGACATAGCTCATCATGGCGCATCTTCAACTACCGTAATTACAGGGCGTAATATCAGCCCTCCGCCTTCTTCATCATCCCCGTCGTCTGCGTTGAAGTCGAACGTCAGCTTCTCCACCCCGCCCCAGTTGTTCTCGACGTACAAGTCGATTGACTGCGCGTCGCCGACGCTCAAAGAGGTATAATACAGGCGGAACTCCTTTTTGCCCAGCAGGTAGCGGTCGTTGGGCTTCATCACCGTGCCGTCCTCCATCTCCAGCCTGCCCTTGCCGTCCGTCTGGAAGTAGCGCAGGGTGTACACCGTGCCGTCGAAGCCGCCGTCCTCCACGATGGAGAGGCGCAACTCGACGGTTTCGCCGTAGGCCACTTCGTCCTGCGCGGGCATGGCCTCCACCGTGAACGGGTACTCTTGCGTGACGTCAAGGCCATCATCGCATGACATTGTGGATAACAATGCTGTAATTACACAGCAACAGATAAATAAAAACTTCGCTTTTCTTTTCATGTAAATACTCGTTTGCGGTTAGAAAACATACTTCAATGAAACGCCGTAAAGGCAATGGAACACTCCCGAAGCTCCGCCCCACAGGGCGCGCCCGCACAGCCTTGCCGCAGCGGCAATGTTATCCGTAACGAACACCTCTGCCTCCAACGTGGCGGCGCATCCGTATATGAAGGCGCTGCACTTGGAGAGCGACGCCCCGTCGTCAAGCGTCCTCCTGCCGCCGTTCACCTCCTCGTAACCAATCACGCCCGACAGCCCTGCGTTAAGGAAGAACACCTTGCCGGGCGACGACAGCAGGTTGAGAAAATATCCGGCATCGGCGGTATATTGTTCAAGCGGCACACCGACGGTGCGGTAACGGCAATTCCTCCTCATGTATTCCACGCCGTAAACCCATTTATTGCCTCCTTTCACGTAATTGAAAAAGGCCAGCGAGAATGCGTAACCTGTGCCGTCACCGGCTTTGGTCGAATAAAAGCCGTCAACCATGTCGGCCGAGAACTGCACACCCTTCATGCCCGGCAGACAGCGTTGCGCCACCGTCCTGCCAGCCGTTACGGCAAGCAGTAACGTCAATAACAATAACCTAAATTTTGTCATAACACGCGCACCTCGTCAATGGTTTCGGCATTGGCCACGTCCTCTCCCTGCACCTCGAACCGCTGGTGACGTCCTCCCTGCTTCTCGTTCATCTCCACAACGAGCATCTTACCGTCCGGAATGGTGAACTTGGGCAGGGCGAACACCGTGCATTCGGCCTGCCCGCCGTCAACGCGCGTGGCGTAGTTGTACGCCCTGAGCGGATAAATCACCTGTTCCTGCATGGCAGTGCGCTTGACGACCTTCTTGTCGACAATCTTGAACGTGACGAAGTCCACGTCGAAAGGTATGTTGCCCTTGTTCCTCGTCTCGATGTGGAAATAAAGCAGGTCGCCGTGGACGTAAAGCCCTTTCAGCAGGAACTGCACCCCGAAACGGCGGCTCCCGATGTGGCGCACGCGCCTCTTGTCCTCCTTGTGGATTGACTTCATAATCATCCTCACCAAGCGCGGCGACTCGCCGTCAAGCTCCTTAAGGTAGATTTCCATCGCATTGTTGGGGCGGTTCACCGCCTCGCCGTCGTGTATGAAGTCGCACATCTCAACGTTGAGCAACAGCGGTTCGTCGGCGTATTTCACGTTGAAACTGTAAAAGTCGCCGCTCTCCGTTATTACGCTCATGTTCGTCTCACCGCGGAAATTCTTTTTCACGGCCTTCACGCGGATTACGTTCTCCGCCCCGTCGGCCTTCCCTGCAATCAGGTTTTCAGAGCCGAGGTCTACGTATCTTACGGGCGACGGAAAAATCACGTGTACGGTCTTGTCATACGTTATTTCAAGTCCGTGCGGCGGAATCATGCGGCTGAAACCGATTTTCCGCGTCAGTCCCTCGAACCTGTCGCCGCTGCTTGGCTGCGCCATGGCCGCGACTGCACCTATAAGCAGGGTGCAAAATAAAAACATCTTCTTTTCCATAAACTTCATTTTCTTGCTCGTTTTTTGCATTGTTCCATTCGTTTTCTTTTCTGTCATTTGCTTATTCATCTTCACATTAATTGACTGTCATAAGTCCGTATCAAATATCCAAGTTTACAAAAGACGCCCTTTCACGTTCCAAAACACGGCTTTTTACATTCCAAAAGACGGCAAATCGGAAGCTGAAAGGCCATATTTTGCGAGTTGTTCCGTAGCACCTTGATTTACAAGTGTTTATATTCGTGCTAAAATTTAAGGTTCTTACGCTTTTAGCTCCGCCGTCGTTCACTTCTCCGGCGAATGCAACAGCAGCCGGTACCCGGCCTTTACGGTTATCTTTACGGTGCGCGCCTTTTTCGTGAAATACTGCGACACGCCGCGTATCAGTCCGCGTCCCACGTCGGAAACTATCTGCGCCCCGGCGTCGGTGGATATGCTTATGCCGCTTTCCACGGCACCGCCCATGCCTGCGGCAATCTCTTTTACAGCGTCGTTTTCAAGCGAGTTGGGCACGAGTATACCTTTCTGCCCGTCGGTGGAGTACACCTCAAGCTCCACTGGCAGCACGCTGCCGTTGTGGCTTACGGCCTCGATTTCCACCTCCATGCGCTCTCCCTGAAGACGCGTCAAGCCTGTTATCACCGTCCCTTCCGGCACGAGGCGGCCGCCTACGCGCATCGGTTCGAGCAGCCTTAAGCGCAACGCCTGTCCGTCGGTAACAGTCTGCGTGCCGTGTACGCACGCAGCAATGGTGTTCTTTTCCACGGTCTTCTGCGTTCCGACTGCGGTGTTGAAGCGGTCTTCAACAATGCTGTCCGCACCTTCCTTTTGTCCGAGCCGCGACACCACACATGGCCGTTCAGCCGCCACTGGCTCGGCTTTCGGCTTTTCAGAAGCATTGCTTGTTTCCGTCGTTTTTGCCATAGCGTTGCCGCCAAAGCGGGCCGCCAGCTCGTATGACTTCTCCATAAGGGCGACCTTCTCGTCAAAGGAACTTTCCTTTTCAGGCTCGCTGTCCAGCCGCCGTTCTATCTCCGCTATCCTGCGTGATACCTCATCGTCCTGCGACACTGCCGCAGGCGAGTAAAAACCGGCCAGCGTCCTGTTCATGTCCTGATACGCCGCAACGGATGACTGTGGAGTGCCTTCCTCGTTTTCATTTTCCGCAGCAGGTTTGCCCGTCATCGGAACGTCCGGCAAAGCCACCTTTCCTGTTGTATCAGTGTCGAGCATTTCCGCTATCTCTATCAGCGAGCCTTTGCGCCGTTCGGCCTTCTCCGCCATTTCTCCGTCGCGGTAAGCGTCCACCTTGCTGCCCGGAAGTCCCTTGCTTTCAGGCGAGGGCATTTCGGTGTTGAAGCCTCCGCTTCCGCCTACGGTTTCCGTTCCGTCTTCTGACGGACAGAAAATCAGCCACAGGCTTCCGGCGAACAACAGCACCATTAGCGGATATACCAGCAATTTGGAAAGTCCGCGCCT
>CAKZVT010000017.1 GCA_937922435.1 uncultured Prevotella sp.
CAGGGCATAATAAACATGTCCGACAACATCGCCCACACGTCGAAGACCGCCGTGAACACGGCGCAGAACTTCGCCGAGACGGTCAAGATTTATGAGCAGGCCAAGCGTTATTACGACGCGCTGAAGAGCGTCAACAACCTCGTCCGCGACGCAAGGAAGGTGCAAGAGGTGCTGCTCATGGTCGGCGAGGTGTCAGAAATCTACGTTACCAACTTCCGCAAGATGCTCGGCGACGCCAGTTTCTCCGCCAAGGAGCTTGACGTAATAGCCACGGGCTACGCCAAGCTGATGCAGGAGAGCAACGGCGTGCTTCAGGACTTGAGGCAGGTAATCAACGTAAGCACCCTGTCCATGACCGACAAGGACCGCATGGACGTTGTTGACGCCTGTCACCGCAGTATGCGCCGCTACCGCAACCTCGTGGGTTATTATACGAACAAGAATATCGCCGTGAGCTTCCTGCGCGCGAGGAAGAAGGCCGACACCGACCGCGTGATGGCCCTTTACGGCGACGCGGCGTCAAGATACTGGTAGCCTATGGAACTGCTGCTTGCAATAGACTTCACCAACCTCCACACCGTGCTGGAGGGTCTGTACGACGAGATGATGCCGCTCTGCGAGGACATGCTCGACGTCGGCAAGGGGCTTGCCGGCCTCGGCGCGCTGTTCTACGTTGCGTCGAGGGTGTGGCAGTCGCTGGCGAGGGCGGAGCCGATAGACGTCTACCCGCTGTTGCGCCCCTTCGCCATAGGCGTCTGCATACTGCTGTTCCCGACGCTTGTGCTGGGCACGCTCAACGAGGGGCTCGGCCTGATAGTCCAGGGCACGCATACGATGGTGGAGGAACAGACCCTCGACATGGAGCGTTACCGTGCACAGAAGGACGAGCTGGAGCGCGAGGCCATGATGCGGAGCCCCGAGACGGCCTTCCTCGTGAGCGACGAGGAGTTCGACCGGCAGCTCGACGAGCTTGGATGGACTCCGGGCGACATGGCGACAAGGCTCGGAATGTACGTCGAAGTGGGGATGTTCAACATGGAGAAGAAAATCCGCGACGCCTTCCGCAGCCTGCTTGAGCTGCTTTTCGCGGCCGCCTCGCTGCTCATAGACACCGTGAGGACGTTCTTCCTCGTCGTGCTGTCAATCCTCGGGCCGCTGGCCTTCGCCTTCAGCGTGTGGGACGGTTTCCAGTCAACCCTAACCCAATGGTTCGCGCGCTACATCTCCGTCTACCTGTGGCTGCCCGTGAGCGACCTGTTCAGTTGTATGCTCGCAAAAATCCAAGTGTTGATGCTCCAAAATGACATCGCCGAGCTGCAAAGCAACCCGGAGTATTCAATCGACAACTCGAACAGCGTGTACATAGTGTTCATGCTCATCGGCATAATCGGCTATTTCACCGTCCCGACCGTGGCGAACTGGATAGTGCAGGCCGGAGGAGCCGGCAACTACAGCCGCAACATCAACCGCAGCGCCGTCAAGGGCGGAGGACTCGCCGCCGGAAGCGCGGGCTCGCTGCTCGGCAACGTCGGCGGAAGGCTGCGCGGAAAGTAACGCAAAAAAAACATGAAATGACGAAAGACAATGGAATTCAAGTCACTTACAAACATCGAGAGCGGCTTCCGCCGCATCAGGGCCATGCTTGTGGCCTTCGTATGCTGCTGCACATTGGTTACGGGTTTCGCCCTCTGGGGCGCGTTCCGTTTCGCCGAGAAGCAGCGCGAGAAAATCTACGTGCTCGACGGAGGCAAGTCG
>CAKZVT010000018.1 GCA_937922435.1 uncultured Prevotella sp.
CTGGATTCCGCGTCGGAGCGCGGAATGACAGTTACCGACCGCCTGGCTTAAGGTAGAGTGTATCCATTGGGTGTATGAATAAAATAAAGGGTAAATATTTTTGTGCCATCCAAAAGGTTTGCGGATGAACCAAAAATATCGCACACGGTGAAGAGAAACGGGAGATTTTAAGTACGCTTTTTAATTGAGAGTTGAGAATTGGGAATGGAGAATTATGATTAGCCTTGTTATCAGGCAGCTTCTGAGGTAATCATAATTTTCCATTCCCAATTCTCAACTCTCAACTCAAAACACGGTTGATTGCAATGCAAAAGGCCGTCTTTGACACGCTAAAAGGCCGTCTTTTGGATTCCAAAAGACGGCCTTTTGCAGGACTGTTTGTAACATATTGAAATTCAGTCGGTTACAAACGGCATAACGCCAAGCCGCTATTCGTCTCCAAGAAGGATGGCCGACAGCTCGCGCATGCCCTCCGACGCGCCCTTCATTATGTGGCGCACGTCGTGCCGCCCGGCGGCCATCACGGGCTTTGGGTCGATGAGGTAGACGGGCGTCTGCGGCTGCGCGTATTGTACCAGGCCTGCCGCCGGGTAGACGTTGAGCGACGTGCCGATGATGACGAACAGGTCGGCCTGCCGCGCGTAGTCGGCCGCCACGCTGATGTTGGGCACTGCCTCGCCGAAAAACACTATGTAGGGGCGGAGCAGCGAGCCGTCGCCGGCCTTCTCGCCGGGATGCACGTCGAGGTCGCCCAGCTTCATCGTGCGCCAGTAGCGAGGGTCGTCCACGTCGCGGCTGGAGCACGTCTTCATCAGTTCTCCGTGCAGATGGATTACGCGCGAGCTGCCGGCCGCCTCGTGCAGGTTGTCTACGTTCTGTGTCACCACGGTCACGTCGTACCGCTGTTCGAGCGCGGCCACGAGGCGGTGTCCCTCGTTCGGTTTCACCCCTACAAGCTCCTTGCGCCGTATGTTGTAGAAGTTGTTTACGAAGTCGGGGTCATTCAGCCACGCCTCATGCGTGGCAACTCGTTCCACCGGGTAGTTGTCCCACAGTCCGCCGGCGTCGCGGAAGGTGCTCAGTCCGCTTTCTACGGACATTCCAGCACCGGTAAGTACGAAAAGTTTTTTCATTGGCTTTCTAATTTTTGCACAGGAGTGGAGGAGTAAGGAGAGAAGGAGTAAGTAGAAATGTCTTGTCGGATTATATGTAAGGCGTTAAAGTTCTGAATGCAAGTCATTTTTACTTACTCCTTCTCTCCTTACTCCTTTTCTCCTTATAAATACTTCTTCCCCACAAAATTAGTGAAAATTCCATAATAATGAAGCCGTAATCGGATAAAAACATTACCTTTGCACGGTTTTTAATAAGGTATAAAAGAATTACAAAAATTAGAAGAATGGACAAGTTAAGTTACGCTTTGGGTCTCGGCATCGGCCGCCAGTTGGCGCAGATGGGAGCCACGGGTCTTGACATAGACGATTTCGCTACAGCCATCAAGGACGTGCTGGCAGGCGTTGAACCGAAAGTAGCCGACCGTGAGGCGCAGACGATAGTGCAGGAGTTTTTCCGCCAGCAGGAGGAGAAAGCCAACGCCGAGATGGCCGAGAAGGGCAAGAAGGCGAAGGCCGAGGGCGAGCAGTATCTCGCCGAGAACGCAACGAAGGAAGGCGTGGTGACACTGCCCAGCGGACTGCAATACAAGGTGCTCAAGGAAGGCAACGGACAGAAGCCCAAGGCAACGGACAAGGTGAAGTGCCACTACGAGGGCTTCCTCATCGACGGTACGGTGTTCGACAGCAGCGTGCAGCGCGGCGAACCGGCGGTGTTCCCCCTCAACCAGGTAATCGCCGGATGGACCGAGGGCCTGCAGCTGATGCAGGAAGGCGCTAAATACCGCTTCTTCATTCCTTATCATCTCGGCTACGGCGAGCGCGGAACAGGCTCTACCATACCTCCGTTCGCAACGCTCGTGTTCGACGTTGAGCTTATAGAGGTAATGTGAGAAATAATTTATTAATACATCAATAACCAATGAAAAAATTTACATTTGCAGCATTTGCGGTGGTAGCAGCCGCAATGTTCGTGTCTTGCGGCAACTCTACGCCCAAGGCAAGCCTTAAAAGCGAAATCGACACCGTGAGCTACGCCATGGGTGTAATGCAGGGACAGAGCCTCAAGGAATACATCACAAGGGGCATGGGCATCGACACCGCATACGTTGACGAGTTCATCAAGGGTCTCAACGTGGGCGTAAACGCCGGCGACGACAAGAAGAAGTCGGCTTACTACGCAGGCGTGCAAATCGGCCAGCAGATTTCCAACCAGATGGTAAAGGCCATCAACCACGACCTCTTCGGCGAAGACTCGACCAAGAGCATATCGATGAAGAACCTCATGGCCGCGCTCATCGGCGGCGTGAAGGGCGAGAAGACCATCATGAACGCCGAGCAGGCGCAGATGGTATGGCAGACAAAGTCGCAGGCCATCAAGTCGAAGGCGATGGAGCAGCAGTACGGCGATAACAAGAAGAAGGGCGCGAAATACCTTGCAGACTACGCAAAGAAAGCCGGCGTCAAGAAGCTCGACGGCGGCGTGCTCTACCGCGTAATCAAGGAAGGCAAGGGCGAAATGCCGAAAGACACATCGCTCGTGCGCGTACATTATGAAGGAAAGACCATCGACGGCAAGGTGTTCGACAGCTCTTACAAGCGCAAAGAGCCTGTACAGCTGCGCGCCAACCAGGTAATCCCCGGATGGACTACGGCCCTCACCCACATGCCCGTAGGCAGCACATGGGAAGTCGTAATACCTTACGACAAGGCTTACGGCGACCGCGAGACACCGCAAATCAAGCCCTTCTCTACGCTTATCTTCAAAATCGAACTTGTTGGTTTGGGAAGGAAATAAATAGTTTCTGACTGAAATGAACATCAAACACATATTTACGCTCGCCGTCATGGCGGGCGTATTTTTCAACGCTTCAAACGCAGCTGAAATCAATGGCAAAGGCTTGCAGGTCGGCGGCGGCGACGTGCGCGGCGGTGTCGTGACGCTGAAAACGCCGGCAGACTCGTTGAGCTACGCCGCAGGCGTTGTGCGGACTGACGGCCTTATACCTTACCTGAAGCAAAGCCTTGGCGTAGACACGGCCTACATGGCCGACTTCATACGCGGCTACCGCGACGCAATGGCCAAAGGTTTTGGCGAGAACTACAAGGCTTATTACGCCGGAGAACAAATCGCCATGATGGTAAGCCAGCGCATGCTGCCCTTCCTCAAGGACGAGTTCGCAGGCCGCAAGGACTCCATCGACGAGCGTGTTTTCAACGAAGGCTTTGTCAGTGCGCTGCAAGGCAAAGGCGGCCTGATGACCGAAAAGGAGGCGCAGGCTTACTTCAACAAGGCTTTCGAGCAGGCAATCGACGAGCGCAACGCCGCCACCAAGAAGGCCGGCGAGGACTTTCTTGCCGCCAACAAGCGGAAGCCCGGCGTGGTGACTACGCCCAGCGGACTGCAATATAAGGTGCTCGTGAAGGGCACAGGCGACGTTGCCACGGAGAAAGACGAGGTGTCAGTCAAGTATGAAGGCCGCCTCTTGGACGGCACAGTGTTTGACAGCAGCTATGAAAGGAAAGACCCCGTGACGAAGTTCCGCCCCGACCAGGTAATCAAGGGATGGACTGAGGCGCTCACGATGATGCCCGTAGGCAGCAAGTGGGAACTGTACATACCTTACAACTTGGCTTACGGCGAACGCCAGGCGGGTAAAATCAAGCCCTACAGCACGCTGGTGTTCACCGTCGAAGTGGTAGGAGTCAAGAAGGCTGAAACCGCGAAGGCCCGTCCAAAAGCCACCACGGGGATGTCAAGGGTGGGTGTGGCCAAGCCTGAAAATACGGTAAAAGGCAAGGCTGACAAATAACACTTGTTTGTCAATAAATCAGGAGGGAAGCTGTCAAAAGCTTCCCTTTTTTATTTCATAATGCCTTAAATCAACGAAAAATACTGTCAAAATGTTGCGCGTGTCATTTTTAATCACTATATTTGCTCGCATTAATTATAATGTCACAATAAGCCGGATTTAATAAGAAAAACAAAAACATAAACCTTTAGGAATGGATAAAATAGACAGTCTTGACAGGAAAATTCTTAGCATATTGTCTAAGAACGCGCGCATACCGTTCAAGGATGTGGCTGCGGAGTGTGGCGTATCGCGCGCCGCTATACACCAGCGTGTACAGCATCTGATTGAAAACGGCGTAATCACCGGCAGCGGATTTGACGTCAATGCGAAAAGCCTTGGCTACTCTACGTGTACATACGTAGGCATAACCCTTGAAAGGGGCAATATGTACAAGTCGGTTGTGGAGCGGCTGGAGCACATCCCCGAAATCGTGGAATGCCACTTCACGACAGGCCCTTACACAATGCTCGTAAAGCTGTATGCACGCGACAACGAGCAGCTTATGGACTTGCTGAACAACCAGATGCAGGGCATTCCTGGTGTTGTAGCCACCGAGACGCTCATATCCCTTGAGCAGAGCATCAAGAGGGAAGTGCCCGTGCCGCAGGAACTGAGGAAGTAACGGTGCGGATTTTGCGATGAGACAATTTGACATTGACGGTTGCCTGGCCGGTGTTTATTCACGTTTCCCCGAGGCGGAGCGCAAGCCTTTGATTGGCGTTACTGGCAATTTCGCCGACGGCGAGACGCGTCTGGCCGACCGTTACTACAAGTCTGTGGCGGCAGCCGGTGGCGTACCAGTGATTATTCCGCCGTTGGCTGACGCCGACGCAATCATCAACACGCTTGACAGAATTGACGGACTGCTGCTTACCGGCGGCGGTGATGTCAACCCGTTGTGGGTCGGCGAGGAGCCGTCGCCAAGCCTCCATGCGGTCAACCGCGAGCGCGACAAGGCGGAACTGATGACCGTCCGCCTTGCCTGCAACCGCCAGTTGCCCGTGCTCGGGATATGCCGCGGCATACAGGTGTTGGCCGCCGCGCTCGGTGGAGAGGTGGAGCAAGACATTGCCGAAGGCTTTTCAACGGGACGGCTGAAGCCTGTCGACGGGGCGGAAGGCCGCCATGCGCTGTTGAAACACAGTCAGGACGCCGACCGCAGCGAGCCTACCCACACGGTGAAAATAGCCAAAGACTCCACCCTTTACACCCTATATAATAAGGAGAGGATGGCCGTCAACTCGTTCCATCACCAGGCGGTGCGATATTGCGGAGCACGTTTCACCGTGTCGGCCGTGTCGCCCGACGGTGTAATCGAGGCCATAGAGAGCAGCGAGTTCAAGCCAATCATGGGCGTGCAGTGGCATCCCGAATGGCTTGGCGACGACGGCCTGCCCTTGTTCCGCTGGCTTGTCGGAGAGGCGCAGACGTTCATACAAGCCAAGAGAATACACCGGCGCACGCTCGTTTTGGACACACATTGCGACACGCCGATGTTCTTTCCCCAAGGCATTCACTTCGACCGGCGCGACCCGCGCATACTCGTCGACCTGCACAAGATGGCCGACGGGCGGCAGGATGCTGTCATCATGGCCGCCTATCTGCCACAACCCAAGCCCGGAGAGACGTTCGCCGACAAGGTGGAGCCGAGGTTTGACAGTCCGAAAGCATACGCCGACCACATCTTCGACACGTTTGAAGGCATCGTGGACGAGAACGGTGCTTATCTCGGCATTGCCCAAACGCCAGCCGAACTGTATGAAAACAAGCGCGGCGGATGCCGAAGCATAATGTTCGGAATAGAGAACGGCATCGCCCTTGAGCACGACCTTGCCAACGTTGAGCACTTTGCAAGGCGCGGAGTGGTGTACATCACGCTCTGCCACAACGGCGACAACGACATCTGCGACAGTGCCCGTGGCACTGGGACGCACGGCGGCGTGAGCGAGTTTGGCATACAGGTAATCGGCGAGATGAACCGGCTCGGCGTGATGGTGGACATGAGCCATGCCTCGGAGAAGAGCTTTTACGACGCGCTCGACATCAGTACGCAGCCCATAGTGTGCAGCCACAGTTGCTGCAAGGCCCTGTGCGACGTGCCGCGCAACCTCTCTGACGACCAGATGCGTGCGCTCGCGGCCAAGGGCGGAGTGATGCACGTGACGCTGTATCACGGCTTCCTGCGCAGCGACGAGCAAGAAGCGACAGTCTTGGATGCCATCGCCCACCTTGAGCATGCGGCCCACGTGATGGGCATAGAGCATGTAGGCATAGGCACAGACTTCGACGGCGACGGCGGCATCCGCGGCTTCGCGGACTCGTCGGAGATGCTAAGCTTCACCATGAACCTGCTCCGCCGCCATTACCGCGAGGAGGACATAGCCCGTATCTGGGGCGGCAACTGGCTGCGAGTAATGGCCGAAGTGCAGAAAGCAAGGCTTCTGTAAACGAATAAATCCTAATTATGAATATCTTGAAATCCATCATTTTATTTTCCTTTTTGTCTCTTTTTGCAGCGTGCAACAGCAACAAGAAGGCGGCTTCGGCCGGCGGCGAAGGCATCGCCATGCAGCCCGTAGGCCCCACGTTCAACGCCGACAGCGCATACGCCTTTTGCGCGGCGCAGTGCGACTTCGGCCCCAGGACGATGAACAGCGAGGCTCACGAGCGGTGCGGCGCGTGGCTTGTAGGCAAGTTCAAGCAGTACGGACTCGGCGTGACCGAGCAGCGCGTTACGCTCAACGGCTATGACGGCACACCGCTGAAGGCCAACAACATTATAGCCAGCTACCGTCCCGAGCTGGCCGAGCGCATACTGCTCTGCGCCCACTGGGACACCCGTCCATGGGCGGACAACGACCCCGACAGCGCCAACTGGCGCAAACCCGTGCTTGGGGCTAACGACGGTGCGAGCGGCGTTGCCGTGATGCTGGAGGTGGCGAGGCTGCTCCAAGCCGACACGGCGAAGCTCGCCGTGGGCGTGGATTTTGTCTGCTTCGACGCCGAGGACTGGGGAGTGCCGGCGTGGAGCGACGTTTCCGACACCGGCGACTCGTGGGCATTGGGCGCACAGCACTGGTCTTCCAATCCCCACAAGCCGGGCTACAAGGCGCGTTTCGGCATCCTGCTCGACATGGTGGGCGGCCAAGGCTCGCAGTTCTGGCGCGAAGGCATGTCGATGCAGTACGCCCCCGACATAGTGAAGAAGGTGTGGGCGGCGGCCGACGTGCTGGGCTTCGGCAGCTATTTCGTCAACCGTGACGGCGGATACGTCACCGACGACCACATCCCCGTGAACGAGAAGGCCAAAATACCGACCATCGACATTGTGGCGTATTACCCTGACTGCACCAGCAGCACCTTCGGTCCTACATGGCATACGGTCAGCGACGACATGGAGCACATCGACCGCGCCACGCTTGGAGCGGTAGGGCAGACGGTCGTGCAGGTGCTCTATTCCGAAAAGTAAGGCCGTAACGCTGTAACCGGCTGATAGCCAGGCGTGTTGTAAAAAGCCGTCTTTCGCATTGCGAAAGACGGCTTTTTGGCTTCTGAAAGACGGCCTTTTGCTTTGTAAAAGGCCACCTTTCGGGGTTCATCCGCAGTTCAGGTGTAAGCATACTTGTTCTGCCGGATTTGCAATCCGGCGGTTTCTAAGTGTGGATTTGCAATCCGCTCACCAACATACATCATTTTATAGATGTGCGGTTTGAGCGGATTACAAATCCTTATAGTAAATTTAGGCGGATTGCAAATCCGCCTAAAAATATTACCCTCCGCCTGAATTACAGTAGGATGTATATGTTTATTGGCTTTATATTCCATACACCTGAACTGCGGATGAACCGTCTTTCAGGTTGCCGTCAATGCTGCCTGCTGGGATGTGAGGCCATCCGATAATGCCATGATGTCTTTATGCAAGGTTCTTGGTAACTGTCATCGCTTGGCAGTTTGTTTTATTTTGAGCAGTCAGGCGGTTTTGTACCGATGTGTTTTTTTACGTTTTTTTTAGTTTGAGTTTTACTGCCCTGTTGGGTGTCAAATGACACACAAATCCCCTTCAGACAGCCGTTGAAATTGTTAAAAATACACTTATTTTGGGCGTATGAGACAAATTGAAATTGAAATGAGACAATTTTGACTATAACGTTAACCGTAAGTGTATAATTTTGTAACCGAAAGAAAACTTTGCTTTAAGTGAATTAATGTTTACTGCCTGTGAAAATCAAGTTTGGCAGTGTTAAAAAAGGTGTTTGACAACCTTTACGTATGTGTTTTTTGCCGGATATGCCGGAAAGCGTGTGGCAAATGGAAATAGCCCTGACTGGATTCGTTGTGATGCGGACAGGTGTGCCGGAGTGTCATGCATGATGTATATATATAAGTATAAAAAGTGATGCATTTTTCTAATACTATAATTGTTTAACTTTGGTAACTCAAAAGACTATGGATTATTCAAGACCAAAACAAAACTTGAAGGGCGTGGTGCTTGCATTGGGCATGGTTTGCGCCGCTTCTAACGCTTTTGCAGTTTCACTGGAGGCTCCGGCAGGGGAAAGGGGCAATTTTACCCCCCCCACTATGGCTGTGCAGCAGAAGGTGACAGTGACTGGTACCGTCAGTGATGCGGCAGGTCCGCTCATCGGCGCCACAATTAAAGTAAAGGGTTCGTCCACAGGTGTCGTGGCCGACATGGACGGACGCTTCAGTATCCAGGCCAACCCTTCCGATGTGCTTGAGATTTCATACATCGGTTACGTCACGCAGGAGGTGACGGTCGGCAACAAGACTAAACTCACAATCAAGCTCGAAGAAGAGAAGCACAACCTCAACGAAGTGGTTGTCATCGGTTACGGTACGCAGAGGCGCGAGGCCGTTACCGGTTCTGTGGCCAACATTAGCGGTTCAGAGCTGAACCAGATTGCCGCCACCAACGCAGCCCAGGCGCTCCAGGGACGCGTTGCCGGCGTGCTCATGACGCAGACCTCTTCAAAGCCTGGCGCGGAAATGCAAATCCGCATCCGCGGCCAGCGTTCGCTCAACGCGAGCAACGACCCGCTCATCGTGCTCGACGGAATTCCCTTCATGGGTAAGCTCTCTGACATCAACCCCGGCGACATCAAGTCGATGGACATCCTGAAGGACGCCTCCGCAACCGCCATCTACGGTAGCCGCGGTGCCAACGGCGTAATACTCATCACCACGGTGAAGGGCATGCAAGGCACGCCGGCGAAGGTAAGCTACAACGCTTACGTGGGCTTCAAGACTATTTTCCACAAGTTCCCGATGATGAACGGCAAGGATTATTCGGAAATGCGTAAGTACGCGCAGTGGAATACCGGCGGATATCAGAACTCTGTAGACGAGAGCGACGACATGAATACCGACTGGCAAGACCTGTTCTACCGCACGGGCATCTCGCACAGCCATGACGTAAGCGTTGCCGGAGGCACTAACGGCGGAAGCTACAGCTTCGGAGCAAGCTACTACCATGACGAGGCCGTCGTCCCGACACAGGGTTACGACCGTGTTTCAATACGCGGTAACTTCGACCAGAGCGTAGGCAAGTACTTCCGCTTCGGACTTTCCACCAATACCAACTACCACGAGACCACCGGCCAGAACATCAATATGTACAGCGTCCTGTCGCAGTCTCCGCTTATCAATCCCTACGATGCCGACGGCAACATGAAGGAAAGGGTGAGGATGCCGGCCGACGACATTTACCTTGTAACCAAGGATGTGATTGAAAGCCACAAGGACAACTGGCTGAACGAGGAAAAGGGCCTCGGCACGTACAACACAATGTTCGCAGAGGTAAAGTGCCCTTGGATTGAGGGGCTTAGCTACCGCGTGAACGTAGGTTTGAACTACCGTTCGTCAAAGCAAGGCGTGTTCACCGGCACAGGCGTGGGCAGCAGCAATGCTGACAACCCCAACAGCGCGTCAGTTCAGCAGGATATCACGAAGAACTGGGTGGTGGAGAACCTTCTCACTTACGACCGCACCTTCGCTGATAAGCACCACGTCAACTTCACCGGCCTCTACTCTGCCGAGCAGACTACGTTCGAGCGCACGTACATGTCAGGACAGAGCATTCCGGCGGAGTACTTCCAGTATTACAATATAGGAGCGGCGACGCAGAATCTTGCGGTTGACCCGTCCAAGCAGAACTACTGGCAGAGCGGCCTTATGTCATGGATGGGACGTATCATGTACACCTACGACAACAAGTATATGATTTCAGCGGCTGTCCGTTCGGACGGTTCTTCACGCCTGGCAAAGGGACACCAGTGGCACACATATCCCGCAGTGTCGGCAGGTTGGAACATCTCGCGCGAGAGTTTCCTGAAGGATGTCAAGTGGATTGACAACATCAAGCTGCGCGTAGGCTACGGTGAGACGTCAAACCAAAGTATCGACCCGTATTCCACCCTCGGTGCATTGAGCACCCGTCCGTACAACTTCGGCTCGTCAAACTTCAACCAAGGATACTATGTCGCTTCGCTTCCAAATAAGGACCTTGGATGGGAGTATTCGTCAACATGGAACGTCGGTGTTGACTTCTCGTTCTTCAGCGGCAGGCTGAGCGGTACGATGGAATATTACATCCAGAACACCAAGGACTTGCTCCTTAGCGTATCGTTGCCTGCGACATCGGGCGCAAGCAGCTATATGGCCAACGTCGGAAAGACACGCAACACCGGTTTCGAGTTCAGCCTCAACGGTGTAATCCTTGACAACAAGAACGGCTGGACATGGGATGCCGGAATCAACTTCTATTTCAACCGCAACGAACTCGTGGCTTTGGCTTCAGGCGCAAAGCAGGATATCAACAACCGTTGGTTTGTAGGCCATCCTATCGACGTAATCTATGATTACAAGAAAATCGGTCTCTGGCAGGAAGGCGACCCGTATCTCCTAGACTACGAACCGGGCGGCAACGTCGGCATGATTAAGGTTGAGTACACTGGTGAATATGACGAAAACGGCAAGCCTGTACGCCAAATCAACACGGACGACAGGCAGATAATGGACATGGAGCCTGACCTTGTCGGAGGTTTCAACACCAACGTATATTATAAAGGTTTCGACTTCTCTCTCATCGGAGCATTCCAAATCGGCGGCACGCTCATCAGCGCCTTGCACTCCAACATCGGTTACCTGAACTCTTTGGACGGACGCCGAGGACAAATCGACGTTGACTATTGGACTGAAACCAATACGGATGCCAAGTACCCGAGGCCGGGCGGCACATCGTCAAGCAACAACCCGAAGTACGGCAGCACGCTCGGTTACTTCGACGCCGGCTACCTTAAGGTGCGTGCCATCACTCTCGGTTATGATTTCGCACGCTTCAAGGCTGTAAAGGATTTCGGCATCAGCAAGCTGCGCGCTTACTTCACTGTGCAAAACCCGTTTGTGCTCTTCTCCCCGTTCACCAACGAGTGCGGACTTGACCCGGAGACCAACTCTATAACCAACGACGGCATTACGGCCGTGTCGATGGAAGGATATACCGGCGCGCACACGCTGCCTATCGTGGGCTACAATACTCCGGCTACACGTAATTTCTTATTCGGCATAAATCTGACATTCTAAAAACAAATAACTATGAATACCTTTTATAATAAAATAAGGAACTTAGGCATAGCTTCAGTCGGATTGCTTATGCTAAGTTCGTGCTCCGACATCCTTGACGAGCAGCCGCGTACCATTTACGAGCCTGGTTTCTTCCAAGAGGAGGAAGGCATCATGGGCGGATTGACAGCGCTTTACGCCCACCTGCGTGACACTTACGGCAACGGCTACTATCTAAACGCCTATGAGACAGGTACCGACGAATATACTTGGGGCCATGACGCAGACTCAAACTATAAGAACGGCGACCTTTCCGGAGTAGGTTCTCTCAACGCCGAGACTTGCCGTGCCGACGCGCTTTGGAACAACGCGTTCACATATATCAATACTGCGAGCGGCATCATTGAGAACGGTACGGCGGCAGGCATGGACGAATCGCTTGTCAGCGAGGCACGCTTCTTCCGTGCGTTCGACTATTTCCGTCTTGTGCAGACATTCGGAGGCGTGCCCCTTGACCTTGGAGCAGGCGAGCTTAAGTTCAACAACTCGCCGTCACGCCTCTCCGTACGCAACACCGTACCCGAGGTTTATACCAAGGCAATATTCCCCGATTTGCTCACAGCTATCGAGAACCTGCCCGAAACCGGCCGCATAACCGGTGGCGTTACGAAGACCGCCGCACGTATTACGTTGGCATGGGCTTACCTTACCTACGGCTGGTGGCTTGAGAATCCGAACAACATCCCCACCTATCCGGAGTGTGACCGCGTTGACCCTGACGGCCATGACAAGCAATGGTATTTCCAGGCTGCATACGACTTGGCTCTCGAAGGAATACAGAATCATGGTCCGTTTGGGCTTCAGCCGACATTCTATGACGTCAATGTAGGCTCTAACGACCGCAACAACGAAATAGTACTTTATGCCGACCACACGCAGGAAAGCGAGCAGTACAACGGCGGTTCATTGAGCTGGGCCAACGGTTCTACAGGGGAGAACTTTGCCGCGTGGATGGTAACGTGGGACTATACGCTGCAGACCGCGAAGAGACCCGACACGGGTGAATCGTACAACCCAGTACAGCGTATCGCAATCCAGGACGGCGGCCGCCCCTGGAAGTGCATGGCTCCGCCGCATGAGGTGTTTACGAACACGTTTGCCGACAAGGTGAACGACTCGCGCTTCGACGGAACTTTCACAACCGTGTACCGCGCTAACTGGGACCTTGCCCATGCCGACAATTCCCCTGCAACGCTGATTAACGCCAATGACATGCACATAAGCCCGGGCGACCCTGTCTTGACTTTCATTACGGATTATGACGCTCCGGCAGGTTCCACATACACGACCGAAAACACCGTAGGCGGTTTTGAGGCGCCCGGACGTTCGGATTATGTGGTGCCATTGTCAGCCATCAGCCGCCGCAAGTATCCTGCTCTGTGGAAAATCGCGATGTACCGTACAGACAACGGTGACGGCTTAGGCTCTCCTAACGGCTGTATCACGCGTCCGTATCCGGCCATCAAGTTCTCCGAGCTTTACTTCATCGGAGCCGAGGCCGCAGTGAAAGGAGCTACTGCACAGCCCGGCTATTCGGCACGCGACCTTATCAATGTCATCCGTGGCCGCGCCGGTAAGTGGCGCTTCAACAGGGTAACGAATACCGAATACATAGTCGACCACAGCACTGACATGACGAATGCCACGCCGCAGACAATCACAATCGACTACCTTGTTGACGAGCTTAGCCGCGAATACTTTGGCGAAGGCCGCCGCTGGTACGACCTTGTGCGCACGCAGACATGGCGTGAGCGCGCCGAGAAGTTCACCATCGCAGGCCCTGCTACAGAGGACCACACGCCTGAAACATTTACACGCGACATTCCCGACGGCTACTATCTCCGCCCGATTCCGCAGGCGCAGCTTGACGGAATGGAGATGACCGACGCCGAGAGGAACGAGTATCAGAACCCGGCGTACAGGTGGTGATGCGGTTTCAATGTAGCTGTATAATCTGAAACTTTCACGGGAGTGGGTGTTGTTGTAATACGGTAAGATTACACGGGCATGTCCACTCCCGTTGATTTAACAAGCATATAAGAAGAATGAAAAGGACTGTTGCATTTTTGTCTCTGCTTTTGGGCTTTGTTTTTTCCTGTCATGCGGAAGCCATTGGAAGGAAGCAGAACTTCGACTTTGACTGGAAATTCATCCTTGACGACAACTCCGCTTATTCTGGTTCTGCTGTAGATGAAAGCGCGTGGAGCGACGTCCAGTTGCCACACGACTGGAGCACAACGCTGGCATGGGACCCTACCGTAAGCGGCTCTGCCGCTCATTTGCCCGGCGGAATAGGATGGTACAGGAAGACGTTTGACGTACCATCTTCTTACAAAGGCAAGCGCATATCCATACTTTTTGACGGGATATACCATCAGAGCGACGTCTACGTAAACGGCCGTCACCTCGGGTTCAGGCCATACGGCTTTTGCAGCATAGAGTACGATTTGACACCTTATATAGTCTTTGGGGGCAAAAACGTCATAGCCGTAAGGGTCGACAGGAAAGAGAAGCAGGATGTATGCCGCTGGTATACAGGCTCCGGCATTTACCGCCATGCCTGGCTCATAGTGCGCAACCCGGTACACATACCTACATACGGCACGTATGTCACCACGCCGCGTGTCACCGAAGCGCAGGCCGACGTAGACATTGTGACTACGCTGGCAAACAAAAGCGGGAAGCAACAAAGCGTAACCGTGGCACAACGGATAATAGACGCCGGAGGGAAAACCGTAGCTAAAAGCAAAACCCTCAAACGCAGCTTGGCTGCCGGAGACTCTGTAGACGTGAAACAGACACTGGCCATAGGCAACCCGATACTGTGGTCGCAGGACAACCCGTACCTGTATGTCATGGAGACAACGGTGAAGGCCGGCGGCAAGACCGTTGACACATACCGCACCACGTTCGGTGTGCGCACGTTCAAGTTCGACCCCGAGCGCGGCTTCATGCTTAACGGCAAGCAGGTCAAGCTGAAAGGCTTGTGCCTGCATCAGGACATGGGCGTGCTCGGCACCGCCGTGCCCGACCGCGGCTACGAGTACCGCCTCGAGATTCTTAAGGAGTACGGCTGCAACGCCATACGCTGCGCCCACAACCAGCCTTCGCCGGAATTGCTGGACTTGTGCGACCGCATGGGGCTGCTTGTCATCGACGAGGCGTTCGACAAATGGAAGTCGGGCTATTATGCTAAGTACTTTGACGAGTGGTGGCAACGCGACCTTGCCGACATGATTTTGCGCGACCGCAACCATCCGTCAATAATCCTCTGGAGCATAGGCAACGAGGTGCAGGAGGCTTGGGACGAAGGCGACGAAGGCATAGAGCGTGCCAAGATGCTAAATGACTTCGTGCACAAGCTCGAGCCTACCCGGCCTACTACGCTTGCAGGGCAGAACAACCACAACGGCAAGTTCTCCGCCGTGGTCGACGTGACAGGCTACAATTACCTTGAGGCGAGGCTGCTTGCCGACCGCGCAAAGAACCCTACGCACTGCTATTTCATATCCGAGGAGCTGCCCTATTTCCAAGGGGCTGAAGGCAACATACGCGCTTACCTTACCGACAATCCGTGGAACACCGTGGCCGCGCATGATTTCATAGCCGGCGGATTCATCTGGTCGGGCGTGGATTATTGGGGCGAAGCCGGCGGCGACAGCAACGGCTGGCCCAACGGGCTGTTTGACATGGCCATGACGGAGAAGCCGCGTGCCGTGTTCCACCGCGCCATGTGGAATCCCGACAAGCCCGTCGTGGGGATAGCCGTGATGGACAACTCGCTCGACATAGACCACGGCCGCGACCTGTGGCAGTGGCCTTTGATGGCGTCGCACTGGAGCTTCCCTCCGCGTTACAGGGGGCTTATGATGGTGGTACGCACCACGACAAACTGCGAGAGGGTGGAGCTGGTGTGCAACGACAAGCAGATGGGAGTGTACACTACAGCCGACTTCCCCAACAATACGATAGAATGGAACGTGCCGTTCAACCCGGGAACCATCGTTGCCAACGCTTACAACGGCGACAGCCTCGTCGCTTCGTCAAGGCTCGTCACCGCATACAAGGCCGAAGCCTTTGCGGCTAAGGCCGACCGCACGAGGCTCAAGGCCGACGGGCAAGACTTGTCTTTCATAAGAATAGGACTGCAAGACAAGGACGGCAACCCTGTGGAGGTAGACGACCGCAACATCACCGTGACCGTTGAAGGCGACGGCGTGATGCGCGGCATCGACACTGGGGAGACACGCCGCAAGGCCCTTCTTACGGCAGGCACGGTAAAGTCGTACTTCGGCAGGGCGCAGGCCGTAGTGCAGTCAACGCGGAAAACCGGCACGATGTATGTGCGTGTAAGGGTAGAAGGGATTGACGGCGAGAAGGTGATAGCTATTGTCACGGAATGACAAGTTTGGCTTTCAATTGTTTCTACATGTTTGAAAACTATGGCAATATAGGCAGATTGCCTTACAGTACACGATGAGACAGGAGTGTTTCATAAGTGTTATTTGGGTAAAAAGCCAAGGGCGTGCCGCGTGAGCGGCGCGCCCTTATTTGTGGAGCGTATTTGTGATGAACTGCAAAATGCCGCCTTTTGCACTGCGAAAGGCGGCATTTTACATTGCAATTCATGGCCTTTTGCGGCGCAAAACATGGCCTTTTGAAAGCCGCCTCTTGCCGTTTCGGATAAAAGTCAGTATATTTGCATTGGCCAAGCTGCGTTCGGGAAGTTGCAATCAGGTCTGCTTCCCGCCTGTCGGCCTTGTCTTTGCAGGAATTGAATAAACAAAAAAGCGCTATGGAAAATGTTTCGGACAAGGTGTACAAGGTAACTAAGTCGAAGACGGTGCGCATGATTACCTCCGGCATGTGGTTTCTTCTCGTGGCGGTGTTCGTGCCCGTGTGGTATATGTTTCTGTGCGAGCCGTTCAACCTCACGGCGTTTATTATAATGTCGGCGGCTACGCTCTTTGCCTTGGGCGTGGTGCTATATTATTGGTTTATTTCGCCGAAAAGCGTAGAGCTGACCGACGGCGCGCTCGTGCTTCACCGCGTCGTGGGGCGCAAGGTGTTCCGTTACGCCGACATAGCCGAGGCCGGACTGTGGACGGGCAAGCCGTCCGACATGTTCCGTTGCTGGGGCAGCGGAGCGTTCTGCGGCTTCATCGGCTGGTTTTCCGGCAGCGGTCTCGGCACTCACTTCGAGTATGTAGGCAGTTACGACGACGCCTTTTACATCAGGCTGCGCGGCGGCCGCACCTACCTGTTGAGCTGCGACGGAGCGGAGCAGGCTGTGGACAGGGTGCGATGCAATATGTCAGCCGCCTCGTGTTGAGGCCGTTTTAGAGCCTGCCCTCTTCGGAGTAGCTGTAATACCGGCCGTCGGTGACGATTATGTGGTCGAGGAAGTGCAGGCGCATCAGTTCGCAGGCTTTCTTCATCCGCTGCGTCAGGCGGTCGTCGTCCGCGCTGGGGCGCGGGCTGCCGCTGGGATGGTTGTGGCATAGTGCTATGACGGTAGCGTTGCAGAGCAGCGCGTGCTTCACGGCGAGGCGTATGTCAACGGCGGTCTCCGTTATGCCTCCGTGCGAGAGCATGACGCTTTTTATTAGCTTGAAGTTCTGGTTCAACAGCACCACCCACGCCTCTTCTTCAGGCAAGTCCTGCATTTTCGGCAGCATGTATTCGTAGATTGCGGCGGCTGAATCGAGCTTGTCGCGCTCAACGGCTTTCTCTGCCTGCCGCCGTTTGCCCAGTTCGCAGGCCGCGATTATTGTCACGGCCTTGGCCGGGCCGAGACCTTTGTAGCGGCCTCCGGCCAGCTCGTCGATGGTATGTTTGCCAAGGGTGTTGAGGTTGTTGCCGCAGTCGGCGAGCACGCGCTTCATCAGGTCTACCGCGCTTTCGTCCTGCGAGCCCGAGCCTATGAGTATTGCCAGCAGTTCGGCGTTGGTCAGCGCCGCCGCGCCGTGCTTCATCAGTTTTTCGCGCGGCCGGTCTTCCTCCGCCCATTGGTTGATGGAAAGTTTGTTCATTATCCTTTGATTGAGAATTTAGAATTGGGAATTGATAATTATGATTACCTTCTTATGTTAAGCGTTGGATATCGTATTTACGGCTGCATGTTCTCTTTTGATGTTTTTATTATCTTGACGAGTATGCGTATTATTTCCTCATTGTCGCTTATCATTGATTTCATTTGTTTTTCCGTAATGTAGTTGCCGCTGTGCAATGTTTTCAGCCAAAAGAGGGTTTCGTCGGCTTCTTTTAGTGCAATGCCAAGTTTGTTGATGAAGTCCGCTTTGCTTTGGGCGTTTCTGCTTTCGGCGGTATTTGCTCCGATGCTTGTGCCGCTACGTAGTATTTGTTTGGAAAGTGTCTGCTCGCGCTTAACGTCTCTAAGGTATTTATATAGCTTTACAATCCTTGAGGCGTAAGCTTCCGTCTTTGTTTGTATTATGTTTTCTTTCCGACGCAGCATTGTTAGTATTTGTTCCTTTAATCAGTCCGTCTGTCTTTATCGGGAAAATGTCGTATGGCTGTTATTGAACAGAGGTAATCATAATTTTCAATTCCCAATTCCCAATTTTCAATTATAAAAGTTTTTCTCAAAAGCCTGGAACTCGTCCTGACCCCTTACACAGCGTTTCCACCACGCTTCGATGAAGCCGCAGCCGTAGCCGAAGAGCTGCACGAAGGCCGCAGGGACGCTTAGCAGCCCCACCTTGAGGCTCTTGTTGGCGGCGGTGGAGTCGGCGGCGATGAGCAGGCAGTACAGCAGGATGGGCAGCCACGGGCCGGCGCACAGCCAGTACCAGCGGTGTATGTCGTCATACTCCATCAGGACGCGCCCTATGGCCGACGTGAGCACGAGCGCACACACGCCGACGGTGAACACCGTAGGCAGCATGTGGACGAGCTTGAGCGACTCGGGGTATTTCTTGTAGAGGTTGATGCGCGCTATGCCGCTGTTGTACACCTGGCGGAAGAACTTGCGGAAGTCGGTGCGCCGCTTGTGCCAAACCCACGCCTCTGGGAACAGGCGGCAGTGGCATCCAGCCTTGAATATGCGTATGCTGAAGTCGATGTCTTCGCCGAAGCGCATCTTGGAGAAGCCTCCGAGGCGCAGGTAGATGTCGCGGCGTATGCCCATGTTGTAAGAACGTGGGTAAAATTTGTCAAGCTTTTTCTTGCCTCCGCGTATTCCGCCCGTGGTGAAGAAGCTCGTCATGGAGTAGCTTATGGCCTTCTGCGTGTCGGTGAACGAGGCGTGCGCACGGTCAGGACCGCCGAAGGCGTCGGCCGGTTCGCGTCCAAGCTCGTCGTCGACGGCTTGAAGGTAGCCTTCAGGCACTACCACGTCCGAGTCGAGAACGATTAGATATTCGCCTTTCGAGCGTTCCGCGCCGTAGTTGCGGCTCTGCCCCGGGCCGCTGTTCGGCTTGGCGTAGTAGTGCAGGTCGAGCCTGTCGGCGTATTTGTCGCATACGTTCTTGCATGGCGTCGTGCTGCCGTCTTCAACGATGATGACCTCGAAGTCTTTAAGCGTTTGCGTGGTAAGGCTGGCAAGGAGTTCGTCAACCTCGTCGGGGCGGTTGTACACTGGAACGATGAAAGAGTATTTCATAGCAGTAGGTTGTTAAAGGGATTAAGGTGTTTGAAGGTGTTTGAGGCGAGTGTCTTGCCTCAAAATCCGATATAATCAAAGAAATAAAGGGAACCAAGGGAGTTGAAGACGCATGCTTTATTGTCGTGCCTGACCCTGAAAGCTGTTGTCTTTAACTCCCTTGGCTCCCTTTATTTCTTTAACTCCCAGTAAGGAGGATTATTCCTTTACGCGGTTGAGGTAGCTGCCGTCGCGCGTGTCTATCTGGATGAGGTCGCCCTCGTTGATGAACAGCGGAACGCGTACTTCTACGCCTGTTTCAAGCGTTGCGGGCTTCGTGGCGTTGGTTGCGGTGTCGCCCTTTATGCCCGGCTCGCTGTGGGTTACGCGCAGGTTGGTCTTCACCGGCATTTCAGCGTACAGTATTGTGCCGTCGGTAGTGTCGGTAACTACTTCCACAACGTCGCCTTCCTTCATGTAGTCGACGCCTATGATGTTGTCGCGGCTGATGGGAAGCTGCTCGAATGTCTCCTGGTTCATGAAAATCAGTCCCGTGGGGTCTTCATACAGGTATTGGTAGGGACGGTGTTCGATGCGTACGTCCTCGAGCTTGAAGCCAATCTGGAATGTACGTTCGAGAACTCGTCCGTCGGTTACGTTCTTAAGCTTTGTACGCATCACCGTGTTGCCTTTTCCCGGCTTCACGTGCTGGAAGTCGATGCAAATCCACACCTGGTTGTCCATGCGGATGCAGGTGCCTTTCTTTATTTCCTGTGAGTTAATCATTTTTGTATGTTTATTAAATTGTTGTTTCCTGTATGTAATGTCCGTACAAGGCTGCACTTGGAAGCCTCTGCTTCATCGGTTTGTTACGCCATGTATTCCTAAAAAGTTGACTTTCAGGCTGCAAAGTTACTATTTTTTTAGAAAAAAGCATAAAACAAAAGGCTAAAAAACGCATTATCCTTTGTCGTTTGAAAAGAAATGTGTACTTTTGCAGCCCAAAGCGTGGAAACGAATAAACAACAAAATAAAATAAGAATATGAAAAGAACATTTCAGCCGCACAACAGGCGTAGGGTGAACAAGCACGGTTTCCGTGAGAGAATGGCAACTAAAAACGGCCGCCGCGTGCTTGCTGCGCGTCGCGCAAAGGGGCGCAAGAAGCTTACTGTTTCGGACGAGCATCACGGCAAATAACAGCCAGCCCGTAAGAAATTGGACGAGAAAAGGAAAGAAGTAAAGCGATGTCTTTGCTTCTTTCTGTTTTTTTCATACCTTTGCAGGAAAACATACGACAGGAATGAAGACGAGGGATTTCTTTAGAAAAATCTTCAGTTTGAGGCTTTGGTTGAACCTGGTCTCCATGCTGGTTGTCGTCGTCTTGTTGTGCTGGGGTGTGAAGGTGGGGCTTGACATATACACCCATCACGGCGAGGAGATAACCGTGCCCGACGTTAGGCAAAAGTCTTTTGCCGACGCGGAACACATTTTGACAGGGAAGGAGCTTGGAGTCGTGGTCAGCGATACAGGCTATGTCAAGACTTTGCCGCCGGACTGCATCCTTGAACAGTCGCCGGAGCCGGGCAAGGTGGTGAAGTCGGGGCGTGTGGTGTATGTTGTCATCAACTCTTCCCATTCGCCGATGCTCACCATTCCCGACATAATCGACAATTGCTCTTACCGCGAGGCTCGCGCCAAACTGGTTGCGATGGGCTTCAAGGTCGGGACAACCGAGTATATACCAGGCGAAGGCGACTGGCTGTACGGGCTAAAGTCGAAGGGACAGTTGCTGCATAACGGGCAGAAGGTGTCTGTGAACGATGTCATCATAATGCAGGTGGGTGACGGCATGCGCGACATGAACGACTCCATCGTATATGCCGAACCAGAGTTTTATGACGAGTTCGGCGATTCGGTCGAGGTCGTTCCGCCGTCAGACGGTGTCCTGTACACCGGGCCGGAACAGAACGGCGAAGTTGACGAGTTTGAAGTTGTCACAGGGCCGGAACAGTAAGTCTTTCACTCCAATGTCATTCGCATCAATACATTCATGGCAGAAGATTACATCGACGACATAGGTTTTGACGATGACGAAGGGCAGCAGTTGTATGAGCATCTGCGCGTCGTCGTAGACAAGGGCCAGGAGCCGCTGCGCATCGACAAGTTCATGTTGAAGAAATTGCAGCACACCAGCCGCAACCGCATACAGCGTGCGGCCGATGCTGGTTTCGTACATGTCAACGACCGTCCGGTTAAGAGCAATTACCGCGTTCGTCCACTTGATGTCATCACGTTGATGCTTGACAGGCCGCAATACGACAATACCATTGAGCCGGAAGACATCCCTCTTGACATCGTTTACGAAGACCCGGAGCTTATGGTGATAAACAAGCCTGCCGGACTTGTTGTGCATCCAGGGTGCGGAAACTGGCACGGCACGCTTGTGAACGCCGTGGCCTGGCACATGAAAGACGTCCCGACGTATGACCCGAACGACCCGGAAGTGGGGCTGGTCCACCGTATCGACAAAGATACGAGCGGCCTGTTGGTCGTAGCAAAGACGCCAAATGCAAAGACAAAGCTCGGACTACAGTTCTTCAACAAGACCACTCACCGTAGCTATAACGCCCTTGTATGGGGAAATTTCACCGAAGATGAAGGCCGCATTGAGGGCAATATAGGGCGCGACCCGAGGGAACGTATGCGCATGGCGGTGTTCCCTCCTGATTCGGAAACAGGCAAACCGGCCGTGACTCATTACCGCGTAATCGAGCGTTTCGGGTATGTCACTCTTGTTGAGTGCATCCTTGAGACGGGACGCACGCACCAGATAAGGGCGCACATGCGGCATATCGGCCATCCGCTCTTTGCCGACGAGCGTTACGGAGGCACCGAGATACTGCGCGGCAACCGCACGGGCAGCTACCGCCAGTTCATCGAAAACTGCTTCAAGACATGTCCGCGGCAGGCGCTTCATGCCAAGACGCTGGGCTTCGTGCATCCGGCTACAGGCGAGCAGATGGACTTCACCTCTCCGCTTCCCGACGACATGGAGCGGCTTATAGACAAGTGGAGGGTTTATATAAAAGGAAATGAATTTAAATAAGCATACTTTATGAAAAATCTCAAGAGAACCGTTGCCATAGTGTGCGGAGGTAATTCTTCCGAGTATGGCGTCTCTTTGCGTTCGGCCCAAGGGCTTTATTCTTTCTTTGACAAGGAAAGATACAATGTCTATATCGTCGTTGTGAAGAATCTTGACTGGCACGTGGAGCTGTCTGACGGCACAACCGCGCCTATTGACCGCAACGACTTCTCGTTCATGGAGAACGGCAAATTGGTGCAATTCGACTACGCTTACATCACAATACACGGCACGCCGGGTGAGAACGGCATACTTCAGGGCTATTTCGAGCTTGTGCATTTGCCTTACTCTACAAGCGGAGTGCTTGTGGAGGCGTTGACTTTCAACAAGTTCGTGCTCAACCAATACCTTCGCGGCTACGGTGTCCGCGTGGCCGACAGCCTGCTCATCCGCAAGGGATACGAGGAGATTGTCAGCGACGACGAAATCGAGGAGCGCATCGGGATGCCGTGTTTCGTCAAGCCTGCGGCCGACGGCAGCAGCTTCGGCGTGTCCAAAGTGAAAAACAAGGACCAGCTTGCCCCGGCCATACGCAAGGCCATGCTTGAGAGTGAGGACGTAATGGTAGAGCAGTTTATACAAGGAACTGAAATCTCAATCGGCTGTTACAAGACGCACGAAAAGAGCGTAGTGCTGCCTGCTACGGAAGTTGTTACGCAGCGTGAGTTCTTTGATTATGACGCGAAGTACAACGGACAGGTGCAGGAAATCACGCCGGCGCGCCTTTCTCCTGAAACGACCAAGCGCGTCGAGGAAATCACGAGCCAAATTTATGACATACTGCACTGCAACGGAATCATCCGCATCGACTACATCATCAGCTGCGGCAAAGGCAGCGACGGGCAGGAAGTGGACAAGGTGAACATGATTGAAATCAACACCACTCCCGGCATGACGGCCACGAGCTTCATTCCGCAGCAGGTCAAGGCGGCCGGCCTTAGCATGACCGACGTGCTTACCGACATCGTGGAAAACCAGTTCCGATAAATCTTTATTGAGTTTAAGACGTCAAGGGGATAAGGTCTTCATTTATTCCCTTGACGTTTTTAATTACTTGTAATATTAAATCTTGACATCTATGAAAGTTCCCGTTGAATTTGACAGCATCCGTCCTTTCGAGCCGGAAGAGCTGCCGCAGGTGTTCGAGCGGTTGCTTGCCGACGGGCAGTTCAGGCAGGTTTTGGCATACGCCGTGCCCGGTTTGCCTTTTGAGAAGGTGCGCGAGAAGATGCTTTCGTGCAAGACAAACCTTGAGTTTCAGGTCTCGTTCTGTTACGGTTTCGTGCAGGCTTTGGTCGACAAGCTCACCACCGGCTGCGACATGGACGCTTCGGCGGTAGACAATACGGGGCGTTACACGTTTGTAAGCAACCACCGCGACATCGTGCTTGATTCGGGTTTCCTTGACAAACTTCTGATAGACAGCGGCTTCAATACTACCTGTGAAATCGCAATCGGCGACAACCTGCTCGCCCTTCCGTGGGTGAAAGACCTTGTAAGGGTGAACAAGTCGTTCATCGTAAGGCGCGGATTGTCGCCCCGTGAGACGCTTATGGCAAGCCGTCTGCTCTCCGATTACATGCACTTCGTAATCGAGCAGAAGCACGACAACATCTGGATTGCCCAGCGCGAAGGGCGCGCCAAGGATTCCGACGACCGCACCCAGCCTGCCATCCTGAAGATGATGGCAATGGGCGGAGGCCGCGGCGACGTTGTGGAAAAGCTGCGCCGCCTGCACATAGTGCCGCTTGCCATATCGTATGAGTATGACCCCTGCGACTACCTGAAGGCGCGCGAGTTCCAATTGAAGCGCGACAACGCCGACTGGAAGAAGTCGGCCGAGGACGACATCGTGAGTATGCGCACCGGAATAACAGGCTACAAGGGGCGTGTGCATTACCAGTGTGCGCCGTGCATCGACGCCTGGCTCGACTCGCTCGACCCTTCAACGCCTAAGACAGAGGTGTTTGACGTGATTGCTGCACACATAGACCAGGGCATACACAGCAACTATCGCCTTTATCCCTGCAACTATGCAGCCCTCGATATGCTGCACGGTGACAGCGCTTTCAGCGGTAAATACACGGCTGAAGAGAAGGCCGCGTTTGAGAAATACCTTGCTGGACAGCTTGCAAAAATCGACATTCCGTCGAAGGACGAGCCGTATCTTATGGAGCGCATGCTCACAATGTACGCCAACCCAGCCGTCAACTATCTTAACGCCACGCGATGAAACACTGCCTGAAATACATTCTCCTGCCGCTCGTTTTCGCGCTTTTTGCGTGTGAAAACGAGGCGTATGACACCGGCGACGGCCCTCTCTCTGACATGCGTGCCGACTTTGTCGAGGCGCAGACTGATGCCGACGCGCGCATGGTAAGCGTTGAGACCGACGACGGCGAGCGGCTTTACCTTACCGGCGCGGTGACCGTAGGCTGGATGGAACGCCCCGACACCGTGTACCGTGCGCTGCTATATTATAATAAGGTGGAGGCCGACGGCGGCACGTACCGCGCCGAGCCGCTCGGCCTTACGCAGGTGCTTGTGCCGCCGGTGACCGACATTGCTGACGTGAATGACGGCTTGAAGGCCGACCACTTGGAGTTTGTCAGCTCGTGGAAGAGCGCCAATGGCAAGTATCTCAACCTTGAACTTGGCATCAAGACGGGCGCGGTTGACGGCTCGTATGGCACGCAGACGCTCGGCCTTGTATGCCTTGGCGTTGACGAACAGAGCGACGGTACGCGCCTTGTGCGTCTCGCCCTGTACCACGACCAGGCCGGAGTTCCAGAGTATTATACGGCTACGGCATACGTAAGCATAGCCGTGTCGCGCCTACCCATCGAGCCTGCCGCAGGCGACGAGGTGAGCATCGACATCGAGACTTACGGCGGAACGCTTACGCGCACGTTCTCTTTTTAATCAGAAATTCAGTCAAGAAGGCTGCCGCCCTGTCGTCGGGTGCGCAGCCTTTTATTATACTTTGCCGCGTGTTTTTTCGCTAAAATTCGATAAAAGAATAAGAATATATTGGAAATAAGCTACTTATGAGCCTTTCTCAGAGAGTGAGGTAATGACTTGGCAACAGACTTAAATTCTACGATTTGCCGTACATTTCTGTCAAAACAACTCTTTATACTGCAAATATACACATTAAGAATGAATCAAGGTGTAATCAATTTCTTATTTTTGTAGTGAAATTGCATTTGAATTGTTAGAATAGCAATTTTCGGGTCGTTGTTTAGAAGATAGTGCAGTAACTTTGCACCATCAATCTAAAAGCAAAACGACATGAGAATAAAAGTTTTAATAATGACAGCTCTATTAGTGGCTGCAAGCAATACTAATGTATTTTCACAAGGTATGGAAATAAAGAAAACAGTAACGCCGCAAGAAGTGGTTGAAAACGTCCATAAGGCGGCAGAATTGCTTAAAACCCAAGGGAAAGAGGGCATTGGGATTTTGCGTGACCCTCAGTATGAACTTAACACTGGCGATGCCTACATCTTTATCATTGATGTAGAAGAAAGCCTTGTGGTTTCCAATCCAAGGTTTCCTGAACGTAATGGCGGTAACATTCGTGAGCATCTGGATTGGGCAGGAAAACATTATGGCATAGAATTGTGCGATGTGGCTATGCAAGGCGGCGGTTGGATAGAGTTTGTATGGCCGAAACCGGGTACAACAGAAGGAGTACGCAAGATTTCTTATATTTATCCAGTTCCCGGTCTCCGTTATACGGTATGTGCAGGTATCTATGATGATACAATGAGCCTTGATGAACTGAACAGAATGTCAGGTGTTTCGGCTGAATCTCCCAAAGTTGCCGTTTTGTTTGAAGTGAAGCCCAAAACGGAGGGGAAAGAGGAATATCTCAAACTGGCTGCGGCATTGAAAACGGAATTGGCAAAGATGCCAGGATTCATCCGCGTGGAGCGGTTCGCCAGCTTGAATGAGGAAGGTAAACTGTTGAGCCTCTCGGTATGGGAGAATGAGGATGCAGCCGCTGCATGGCGCAACCAACTCAACCATCGGGGCAGCCAGAAGAAAGGGCATGATGCGTTGTTTGAGCGTTACCATATCTCGGTGGCATTCATTATCCGCGAATACACGCAGGATGACCGCAAGGAAGCTCCGGCAGATTCAAACCAATTCTTGGGAATAAAGTAAAACCGGATGGAGAACTTCTTTCAATATGGCGAAACGGAGATAGCCTATCTGAAACAGGCGGACAAGCGGTTGGCGGAAGTCATTGACCGGATTGGCAAGGTGGAAAGGCGGGTCATTCCCGACCTTTTCGCTGCCTTGGTACACTCCATCGTAGGACAACAGATTTCCACCAAAGCGCACGAAACGATTTGGAGACGGATAGAGAATGCCTTGGGGAAAGTAACGCCCGAAGCTATCGACCGCCTTCCTGTGGAGGAGCTGCAAGGCTTTGGCATCACGTTCAAGAAAGCGGCTTATATCCGCAATGCCACGCGAAAAGTGATGGACGGAACATTCGATATTCAGGCACTTTATACGATGAGTGACGATGAAGTCTGCGCCCGGCTCTCGGAACTGGACGGCATCGGCGTATGGAGTGCGGAGATGCTGATGCTTTTCTCCATGCAACGCCCGGACATTCTCAGCTTCGGCGACTTGGCCATACAACGGGGATTGCGCATGGTCTATCATCATCGGAAAATCACCCGTGAACTGTTCGAGAAATACCGACACCGTTTCTCCCCTTACAATAGTGTTGCCAGCCTCTATCTGTGGGCTGTGGCAGGCGGTGCCATAGAGGGCATGAAGGATTATGCGCCAAAAAATAAAAGGAGATAGCTTATGCATACACAACAGCAACTGAACTATGAGCGCATCGCATCAGCCATCCGTTTCATCAAGGAAAACAGGCGGGAGCAACCGAAGCTGGAAGAAGTGGCGGAACACGTACACATGAGTCCGTACCACTTCCAACGGACATTTCAGGAATGGGCAGGAACATCTCCCAAGCATTTCCTGCAATACCTGAACGTGGAATATGCCAAACGCATCTTGCAAGAGACGCACGCATCGCTGTTCGACACAGCGTGTGAAGTCGGACTTTCGGGCACAGGCAGGCTTTACGACCTGTTTGTCAATATTGAGGGGATGACGCCCGGCGAGTACAAGAATGGCGGAGAAAATCTGGCCATCCATTACAGCTTCGCGGAAAGCCCTTTCGGGGAAATCTTTGTGGCATCCACCGATAAAGGCATCTGCTGCTTGGAATTTACGGATAACCACCCGGTCAGCATTGATAACTTGAAACGAAAGTTTCCTAATGCAAAGTACAAACAGATTGTAGACGAACTGCAACAGAACGCCCTATTCATTTTCACGCAGGATTGGAGCAAACTCAAGGAGATAAAACTGCACTTGAAAGGAACGGACTTCCAACTGAAAGTGTGGGAAGCATTGCTCAAAATCCCGATGGGAGGATTGACCACCTATGGCGATATTGCTGCCGGTATCAACCACCCGAAGGCTTGCCGAGCTGTGGGGACTGCCGTAGGTGAGAATCCCGTAGCTCTCCTGATTCCCTGCCATCGCGTTATCCGTTCCACAGGTGAATTGGGTAATTATCATTGGGGTGATGTCCGTAAGACCGCCATTATCGGGTGGGAAGCCGCAAGGAAAGAGCAAAGTAATTTCAATTTCTGACCAACGGGAGGATAGCGCGGTTTCTAATTGCGGATTTGCAATCCGCACATGCCCAAACATTTACCTCATGACTGCGTGGTTTGAGCGGATTGCAAATCCTTATATTAACGTGAGTTCGGTATAAGGAACAATTTTACTAATAAAGAAAAACTTGCCTTTTCTTTCGCCCCAAGTGGTCGGCTGGTATCTGTCATTCCGCGCTC
>CAKZVT010000019.1 GCA_937922435.1 uncultured Prevotella sp.
GCGGAATGCTTCGCCCAGCAACTTGAAGAGGTACATAGCCACCAATTTGTCGATACGTTCCGTTTATCATCTTATTCGCCAGTCTGATTATCGTCGTTGCCATGATATTCATAACAACCTATATCTGGAGCGTCGTCACGGAGCGTTCCGTCGCGGTCTTCAGGCAAAGAATAGTCCTTGTTGGCAGCGTTGATGGCTGGTGACCCGGCTTCAAGATGGAAATCATAGTGCTGCATGTCTATATCTACCAGTCTGAAGTTCTCATCGCCGCTCACAGTTTCCCCGTCTGTGGAATCATCAAACTTCACGTCAATGAAATTCTCGTCGTCATCCGGTTCTGGTGTCCTGACAAGCGAACTTACAAACTTGTAATTGAACTCCGTCTCGTCATCGGCCTTGACTCCACTGAACATGTCGTTACCGTATCCCGTAACAATGCTGTTCACACAGTCCATCCTGTGTAGAGGTATCTTGGTGCCGCCATACACGTTGGTAAACATCAGGGCCGCGCCACGGTTAGAATCGAAAGGATAGAACTGTGCCAGCGTGCAATGCGTTAGCGTAACGTCGCCGCCATATACGGCTACACAATTGCCAAGCGTGTTTGTAAACTGACAATTTCTCGCATCCACTTTGCTCGATACCATGCGCAGACCGTCGCCTTGACAATTGTGCACCGTGCTGTTGTACAGCTCTAATTTCATCTGCGAAACGTCCGAAGAGTCACACACTATCCCGTCAAACGTTCCATGCACATCCGTGAACGTGAGCTTGTTGCCATAAGAAGAGCCGTGAAACCTTATCCCACGCCACTGTCCGCTAACCATGTCATAAGGCAGATAGTCGAACATCCAGTCCGTCCTGTCGCCGCGCAGGGTTACCTCCTCATTGGCAGTTCCTTCCGATAACAGCCGGCCGTAGACATCAATTCTGGCGTCGGAATGGAAATAAAGCGTTGTTCCCGGCGTGATGCGCAACGTTGCCAAGCTGTCCACTTTCAAGCCTCCGTATATCACTATAGGCTTGTCCCTGCCGTCGAGCGTCTCCTCGCCGCTCACTACTACATTTTTCAACAATGTGGCATTCCACGCATAGGCGTTTAGGGCGACTTTCTGCTCCACTCCGCTTTCCAAGCCGAAGACGAGTTCGTCTTCCACCAGTTGCGGCCCTTCCAGGGAGTTTTCAGGAGCTGTCATTTCAACAACTACTAAGACACTGTCATTTTTCCTTATCTCCAAGCCACGCACCTGATAGCCAGTTTCAGGACTTAGATACTCTCCGTCGACGTTGACCCGGTAGCCGAATTGGTTGCCGCCGGCCAAACGTACAGTGGAACAACGGATGCCATCACCCGACTTGTTGTAGACCCAAAAAGTTCTTTTGGAAGAGGGAACTGTGGCAAACAATGTGTCAAAACGTACCGTATCAGTTGAAAAAGTCAGTACATTGGAACGTGAAGTACTGAAAGAATCGTCATCTGTACAGGCACAGAACGCCAATAAAGACACCGTTGCGCATAATATAAACAAATTCTTATTCATCGCTTATATAACGCCCCACAGCCGCCTATATTGCATGCCAAAGCCTAAAACGGGCGCAAAAAGCGGCTTCTTTCCGTCACTTCATTGTCTTGATGATACTTTGGCAGTTGTTATCCTTCAATAACTGCTCAATGCCCACATGTTTATTGGCTTCCATGTACTTGCCTACCAAGTCGACATATTGCGACTTGAAAAACCTGTGGCCCAACACGGCATTGCATACCCACATGATTTTGCCCATGTGCACGTCGCGTTCCAGCTGGGTGCGTCCCTCGAAGTCGTGCATCGGGTAAAGCCCGAGCAGGTAAAAGCTGAGACAGTCGGGCACGATATGTTCTCGCGTCATAGTCTCCCGTTGTGACGGCAAGTAATATTTTTTGTACATAGGATAATCTTTGCCCAGATACTTGTCAAGCGATATGCCTATCGACTGGTTTCCTACAACGATGCTTTGGTCTAGCGCGCCTATCTGCGAATAGACGTTTGGCAGCGGCATGTCGGGGATATGCTCCTTCAGTTTCATGAAGGCGTTGTCCAGTTTTGTGTTTATGTCGTCCATGTTGGCGTACTGCGACTCCGCGTCGGACACTATGGCCTGCAACGTAGAATCTTGGAAAAAGGCAAGGAACTTGTGGCTTATTTCTGGGTCGTTCACTTCGCCCAGCCTCAATACGTCTTCTATAAGCGTGCGCGTCTCCATGGGGTAGTCCATGTTCATTTGCTGCAATGCGGAAAAGTCACCGGTCGTGAGATACTGGCTCTCCAGACGGTCGTACCGGCACACCTCTATACGGTGCTCGCCGCCGTCGTCAAACGGCTTGAGTTTCATGTCGCACGCCGCAAAAACGAGCAATGCCACAGTCAGCAGAATATATATATTCCTCACCACGCGCTTATATTGTTTCTGCAAAAATACTAAAAAATATTGTATAATCAAACTTGTTAGCTAAAAAAATCAAAATATTACACTATTTTACCGTGATTTGTTAAACTAATCATAATTGTTTAATGAATATGCATCTGGTAAGAACCCCAGGTCCATATCAACGCAAGCGGGTTGATATAAGCATCCGGTTGGCGGAATTGTTTTATTTGCACGGTGATGATTACTATTTTAAATGGTGTCCTTTTAACCTTCAAGACATGGCTTTTTGCCTTTTGAAAGACGGCCTTTCACACTATGAAAGGATAGCTATTGCAAAATTGCCGGAAGCGAGTGAAAACCGTAAGTAAAAGCCGTTGAAATGCAACAAACTGAAAGAACTTGCCTTGATGGCTCGCAAATAATTCCGCCAACGGGTAATACATGTTAAATTTTGGCACTCCTAAATACGGTATTTCAAATTCTTTGACTAATTTTGCATTCGCTATTTGGATTGCAATTAAAGAAAATTCCCGGTCAATTATTACATCAGTTCTTATATATTTGCTTTTTCAAATTTAAAGCGTTAATTTTGCACTCGTGATAGAATTAGGAAGACATATAGAGATTTTGCTGCTGAAAAGCGATTGCGTCATTGTGCCTGGTTTGGGCGGATTTGTCGCAAGGCACGTTGCGGCCAGATACGATGATGGTGACCGTATGTTCATACCTCCATTGAGGACGCTTGGATTCAATCCAAAGTTGAGTATAAACGATTCTTTGCTGGTTCAGTCGTATTCAGATGCGTATGACATTAGTTTTCCAGATGCTTTTTCCAGGATAGAGGGGGAAGTTGAGGAGTTGAAGCAGCATTTGCAGAATACTGGTTCATATGAATTGAATAACATCGGCTTGTTGTATCACAATGACGAGGGGCGTATAGAATTCAAACCTTGCGAAGCCGGTATTCTGACTCCGGGGTTGTATGGCTTAAGTTCTTTTGATATGGAGGAGCGTGTTCATGTTGACGACAATCCATGCGTATCAGTGGAATTCGCATCCAACTATTGTGGAATGAGCCTTAGGCACGAAACGGCGGTTGATGCTATGGGTGGCAAGACAAGTGCAGGCAAGCAAGATAGTGATAGGAGTGTGCAGATAAAGATAAGCGCGTTGCGCAATCTTGTGGCTGCAGTTATAGCTGTTGTTTTGTTCTTGGTGTTGGGCACTCCGGTAAACGAAGGTGCAGAAAGTGTAAACGCCAACAGCGTGGTAGGTTCTGTTGTGGATAGGATTGTGCACGACGGATATAATAATGTTGTAAAGAGCGCCAACCGAACACGTCCGACGGTATTGTTGAAAGATACAGCGTCTGCCAATGTGAAAGCCGCTAAGGCCAGTTTGCGTGTTTCGTCAGGCAAAGCTGTTACAAAAACAAATGCTCGCAAGTTGGATAAGGACAAGTATTATTGCATTGTGCTGGCGAGTCAGGTATCAAAGAAGAACGCACAAGCGTTTGTGGCACAATTAAAGGATGACGGATTTGACGATGCTCGGGTTTATGTCGGTGCAAGCCGGTCTGTAAAGGTTGTCTATGGTTGTTATGGCAGTCAAAATGATGCTTATAATGAACTGAACAATCTGCGTAGCAATGAATATTTTTATGAAGCTTGGGTTTACCAAGTAAAGAATTAGGCATGAAGAGAGTCAGGTGTCCTAAATGTGACGAGTTTGTCACATTTGATGAGACTAAATATAATGATGGCCAGGCGTTGGTGTTCGAATGCCAAAGGTGTGGAAAGCAATTTGGGATAAAGATAGGCAAGTCCAAGTTGAGGGATGTCCGCAAGGAAGAAGTCATTGACGAGAACGCCAATGAAAATGGTTATGGTTCGATAGTCGTTATAGAAAATGTGTTCCATTATAAGCAGGTAATCCCTTTGCAGTATGGGGACAATGTCATAGGGCGTTACATGAAAGGTTCCAATGTGAATACTCCTATTGAAACCAATGACCCGAGTATAGACATAAGCCATTGTGTAATTAACGTGTCAAAGGATAAAAAAGGCAATATAACATATGTATTGAGAGACGGGCCGAGCAACACTGGAACATTTGTTGATAATGAGATATTGGGAAATCGCGAGAAACGTGTTATTTTTGATGGGACGTTGTTTACGATAGGAGCGACCAGTATTATTTTAAGGGCATGTAATACCGAAGACGTATAAGTCTCTTTTGTTTTACCGCGATTAATAGTTAAACTATATTAAATATTGAGGCAGTTGTGAATTTTCATGGTCTGTATTTTTCCGACTTGAATTAAAAGGTAGTATCTTTGCGCCCGATTTTGTACAATATAAAGTCGAACTTTATTAATTTCTTAAAATTTAATTTATGTCAGATTTAAAAAACGTGCAGCCATTGGCAGACTTTAATTGGGAAGAGTTTGAAAATGGAAGTAGTGTAAACGTAAGCAAAGAAGAAATTGAAAAAGCTTACGATGAAACCCTCAACAAAGTCAGCGAACATCAGGTTGTTGACGGAACTGTGATTTCTATTGACAAGAAGGAAGTTGTTGTCAATATAGGTTACAAGAGCGATGGTGTTATTCCTGCAAGTGAGTTCCGTTACAATCCGGAGTTGAAAGTTGGCGATACTGTTGAAGTATATGTTGAGAATCAAGAGGATAAGAAGGGACAACTTCTACTTTCGCATAAGAAGGCTCGTTTGAGCAAGAGCTGGGAGCGTGTTAATGCAGCTCTTGAGAACGAAGAAGTTATACAAGGATACATCAAGTGCCGTACAAAGGGTGGCATGATTGTGGATGTGTTTGGTATTGAGGCGTTTCTGCCTGGAAGCCAAATCGATGTTCATCCAATACGTGATTATGATGTTTTTGTCGGCAAGACAATGGAATTCAAGGTTGTAAAAATCAATCAGGAATTCCGTAATGTTGTCGTTTCTCATAAGGCTCTTATTGAGGCTGAACTCGAAGCACAGAAGAAGGAAATCATCAGCAAGCTTGAAAAAGGCCAAATTCTTGAAGGAACAGTCAAGAACATCACTACTTATGGCGTATTTGTTGATTTGGGCGGCGTTGACGGACTCATCCATATTACAGACCTTTCATGGGGACGTGTAAGCGACCCGCATGAAGTAGTTTCTTTGGATCAGAAAATCAACGTTGTTATTCTTGATTTTGATGATGACAAGAAGCGTATCGCCCTTGGCTTGAAGCAGCTTACTCCGCACCCATGGGACGCTCTTGATCCGAATCTCAAGGTTGGCGACCATGTCAAAGGAAAGGTTGTTGTCATAGCTGATTATGGCGCTTTTGTAGAGATTGGCCCTGGAGTAGAAGGACTTATCCATGTTTCAGAGATGAGCTGGAGCCAGCATTTGCGCAGCGCACAAGAGTTCTTGCATGTAGGCGACGAGGTTGAGGCTGTAATACTTACGCTCGACCGCGAGGAGCGCAAGATGTCTCTTGGTATCAAGCAACTCAAGGAAGACCCATGGGAGACAATCGAAGTTAAATATCCAATAGGCAGCAAGCATACTGCCAAGGTCCGCAATTTTACAAACTTTGGAATCTTTGTAGAGCTTGAAGAAGGTGTAGATGGCCTTATCCACATCAGCGATTTGTCTTGGACAAAGAAGGTTAAGCATCCTTCAGAGTTTACCCAGGTTGGTGCTGACATCGATGTGGTCGTTTTGGAGATAGATAAGGAAAACCGCCGTCTTAGCCTCGGTCACAAGCAGTTGGAGGAGAATCCATGGGATACATACGAGACAATCTATACTCCGGGTTCTATCCATACAGGAAAGATAACCGAGATAATGGATAAGGGTGCAGTCATCGCTCTCAATGAAGGCGGTGAAGGATTTGCAACTCCCAAGCATCTTGTCAAGGAAGATGGAAGCCAGGCACAGCTTGGTGAAGAACTCCAGTTCAAGGTAATCGAGTTTGTAAAAGAGACCAAGAGGATAATCCTTTCGCATAGCCGTACATTCGAGGACGTAAAAGACGAGCCAAAGAAGTCTGTACGCAAGAAAGTTAAGAAAGAAGAGACTCCTGCCATCAACAATATTGCAGCTGGAACAACGCTGGGCGATATCGATGCACTTGCAGAGTTGAAAGCCAAGATGGAAAAAGGAGAAAAGTAAATATTGGATTTTCATCCATGCAAATCCCCACAGCCGTTTCAGGCGTGTGGGGATTTTTTTATGTTCTTTTCATTTGGCAGAAAGCGTTGTACATTGTTCTTATTAAATGAAAAAATGTTGTATTTTTGCATCGTATGTTTACTTAATTTGTAATTAGGATGAAGAGTTTTCTGGAGCATGTGGCTGAAGACATATTGCGGAAATACGGAACAGATTTGTCACGTATTGCGGTCGTATTCCCCAACAAGCGTGCGTCGTTGTTCTTGAATGACATCTTGGCGCAGAAGGCCGACCGACCGATTTGGTCTCCTGCATATGTTACAATCAGTGAGTTTTTCCGCCAAAATTCGTCACTTGCTGTTGCCGACCCTATAAAATTGGTCTGTGACGTGTATAAAAGTTTTGTCAAATGTACTGGGATAGATGAAACTTTAGACCACTTTTGGGGATGGGGACAACTGCTTATTTCCGATTTTGACGATATAGATAAAAACATGGCTGATGCCTCAATGGTGTTCAAAAACGTAAAAAACGTACACGAACTTGACGATGTCTCATACCTTGACGAGGAACAGAAGGATGTATTGAAAAAGTTTTTCAGCAGTTTCTCTGACGACAGGGAGTCTGAATTGAAAATGCGTTTTTTGCGCTTATGGAGCCACATTGAGGATGTTTATAACGATTTCCGTGAACGTCTGCGAAGCCAGTCCCTGGCTTACGAAGGCATGCTTTACAGGGATGTTGCTACGGATTTTTCTGTCGATTGCTATTACGACATGTATGTCTTTGTCGGTTTCAATGTGCTTAATAAAGTAGAGCAACAGGTCTTCAAGCACTTGCAAGATGAGGGAAGGGCGCGTTTTTACTGGGATTTTGACGATTATTATATGCCGAAGCACGGCTTGTCTTCGGCGGCTAACGAAGCTGGGCACTATGTTTCGCAATACCTAAAAGTCTTCCCGAACGAATTGGATTGTTCCGATGCCTCGATATACCGCAATCTTAACAGCCGCAAGAAGATAACATATATAAGCGCGTCTACCGAGAATGTCCAGGCAAGGTACGTAAACGACTGGCTGAAAGACGGTTGCAGGTACAAGGATGGCCGCAATACAGCCATAGTCCTTTGCGACGAATCGCTTTTGCCGTCAGTCATACACTACATTCCCGGAGAAGCAGGAAGCGTCAATATAACTACAGGGTATCCGCTTTTCCAGACGGCAATAGCGTCGCTTGTCATCCTGCTTCTCGACTTGAGGCTCAACGGCTTTAGCCTGGCAAACGGAACGTTCAGGGTAAAGCATGTAATGCAGGTTCTGCAACATCCGTATTCCAAATATGTTTCGGCCGATTGCCCGAAACTTGTTGAAAAGCTTAAAGCCGAACGTATATTCAGACCTTCGGCGGCAATTCTTGGCATCGACGCCAACATGACCGTCCTTTTCGATGCCTCCATAGACAACAAGACGTTGGTGCAGTGGATATTGGATGTACTGAAGATTATCGCTGAAGGTTGTGGAAATGATGAGAAAGAACCTATTTTGCAGGAGTCGTTGTTCAGGATGTACACTTTGTGCAACAGGTTAAACGAGCTTGTAAAGGCCGGCGATTTGGATGTAGACATTGTTACGTTGCAAAAGCTGATAGTCCAACTTGTGAACGCCACGACAATTCCTTTCCATGGCGAACCGGCCGAAGGCGTGCAGGTGATGGGCATATTGGAGACGAGGAACATAGATTTTGACCACGTCTTGGTGCTTTCGTGCAACGAAGGCAACATGCCAAAGGGCATCAACGACTCGTCCTTTATTCCCTATTCCATAAGAAAGGTGCATGGACTGACAACCGTCGACAACAAAGTCTCCGTCTACGCTTATTATTTTTACAACCTTATCCAAAGGGCTTCAGATGTGACATTGGTTTACAACAATTCGACAGAGAACGGCCATACGGGCGAGATGAGCCGTTTTATGTTGCAGCTGATGGTGGAAAGCGGTTTCGACATAAGGCGGCTGTCGTTGCAGACGGGGCAGAGCCTGATGCCGTCAAAGGCTGCCTACATAGCCAAGAATGCGGCTGTCATGGAGGTGTTGGATGGCATGGAATATATTTCACCTACATCAATCAACCGCTACATGCGTTGCCCGTTGCAGTTTTATTATAGTAATGTGGCCGGGATTAAAGAACCAGAGGACGACGATTTTGATGAAATGGGAAGCCGCATATTCGGCAATGTATTCCATGCCGCTTCCGAGTTTTTGTACAAGTCGCTTGGCAGTGCGGACGGGACGGTCACGGCTGACAGTATCGATTATGCCGTGAAGCATAAGGAACTGATTGGCCGTATTGTCGATGAAGCGTTCGCCGAGGCCGTGTTTGAGAAGGACACGAAGAAGCGTGTAGACTATAATGGCCTGCAACTGATTAACCGTGAGGTGATTATAAGATACCTCTGTCGTTTGCTGGAGATTGACAGGGAGTTGGCTCCGTTCAAGATAACCGATGTCGAAACGTCTGTATATGCGGAGTTGACATTGTCGACAAGCGCCGGTGAACGGCGGATAAACATAGGCGGACGCATAGACCGCCTTGACCAGGTGTTCGACAAGGCGGCTTGCTGCGAGCGGCTTAGGGTCATTGACTATAAGACAGGACGTTTCCCTAAGAAAAAGATAAATACCGTAGGTGAGATTTTCTCTATGCCGATAGAGCAGGGCAAACATGCAGATTATTATTTGCAGACGATGCTTTACGCCATGGCGGTAAGGCATGACCGGACACTCAATCCGCAAGGTCTGCCCGTCAGTCCTGCTTTGCTTTTCATCCAGCATACGGCTGAAGACGGGTATGACCCTACGCTTGTAATCGGTAAAGACCGTGTGGCTGACATTGCGGAGGTTGAAGAGGATTTTGTCAATGGCCTGACGTCTGTCGTTTCCGACATATTCGACCCCGGCAAGCCTTTCAGCCCGGTAGACGACAAGTCTATATGCTCGTTGTGTCCTTATGCCGCATTATGCGGAAGGCTGTCAGCGCATTGACTTGTCGACGAACGACAAGGGGAGGAGGTTTTTCACGCTGTCAAGCATGTAGACGCGGTCTGCGCCGCAAAGGTAGACCCTTATGTCGCGGTTGTAGCGTTGCTCCATCTCCAGCAGGGCTTGCCTGCATGAGCCACAGGGCGAGACAGGCTCGTCTACGAAGCCGTTGGCGTTTCTCGCCGCAATGGCTATGCCGGTTATGGCTTTCTGCGGACAGTTTGACTGTGCGTTGAATACCGCCGCCCGTTCGGCGCACATCGTTACGGAGAAAGCGGCGTTTTCCTGGTTCGCTCCTTTTATTATAGTCCTGTCGTCAAGCATTATTGCTGCGCCTACGCGGAAGCCTGAATATGGCGAGTAAGAGTTGTCTGTCGCTTCTTTGGCGCATTCGGCAAGCTGCCTGGCTGCGTCGTCCAGCTCGTCGTATTTATATGACTTTACATTGATGTTGATAGTAATGTTTTCCATATCTCATTGTTGTTTTATCGTATAGCCGTATCGTTTCGTGCAGAAGGTCGTGGCCGAGGCTGCATTGCAAAAATACTGATTATATTTGAAAAACCTGCAATATTTTCTTGTTTTTAACGGCAAGGGGTCTTGTCGTGCGCACTGAATACTTGCCGGACTGTATCTTCTTGGATATGAGGATGTTGCAGACAGCGTTTCAAAAGGCCGTGTTTCGCGTACTGAAATGCGGCCTTTTGCAGCGCAAAAGACGGTCTTTTATACTGCGTTTTGCCGTTGTTTGCAGTAATGTCCGCAGGGAACGCGCATGCAGGTCCGCATTATTTGAATTTTCCAAGGAAATATTTGCGTGGTTTGAAATAAATGCCTATCTTTGCACAAAGAAAGATGAAGACATACAGACCGTATTGGTTCGATAGGGATACTCATCAAAATAAAACGAAAAACCGGGATGACTTCTCTTGCTGATGGCGGGCCACGATGTCGTGAGACATAGCTGTAAAGCCGGTGGATTACAAAGGCGGAGAGCTCTCAAATCTTATATAGCTCGGAGTTTTCATCACATCACTGGTACGGTCTTTTTACAAAAATACGGGCAGGAACATTCCTGCCCATTTGTCTAATATAAGGTGTAATAATACAAATGTTTTCCGGAATAGTTGAAGAGACGGCTGTCGTATTGGCCGTAGACAAGTATGGCGGCAATGTCGACCTTACATTGGGATGTTCGTTTGCCGGCGAGTTGAAGATAGACCAAAGCGTGTCGCACAATGGCGTATGCCTTACTGTTGTGCGTCTCGGCGACGGGTGTTATACCGTTACGGCGATGAAAGAGACACTCGACCGCTCTAACCTCGGCCTGTTGCAGGTGGGCGACAAGGTCAATGTAGAGCGCTCGATGATGATGAACGGGCGGCTTGACGGACACATAGTGCAGGGGCATGTGGACATGACTGCGGAGTGTGTGGATATGCGCGATGCCGACGGCAGCACATATTTTACGTTCAGGTATGTGTTTGACAGGGAGATGGCGCGCCGCGGATACTTCACCGTCGACAAGGGCAGCGTCACTGTCAACGGCGTTTCCTTGACAGTGTGCGAGCCAACCGACGACTCTTTTACCGTAGCCATCATTCCCTACACGTTTGAGCATACCAACTTCAGTTGCATACGCATAGGAACAAAAGTAAACATCGAGTTCGACATACTTGGCAAGTATATTGCAAGGTTGAGCCATTTCAATTGATGCGGCGCGACAGCACCGAACAGCAAATATTTGTTAAGGGTAAACACCGACATCGACAAAATGGATATATGTCTCTACTAACGGGCGACATATATCCATTTTGTTTTATTGTGAAATCCATTCTTTGTACATTTGCATGGTGAAATATAAAGTAGCTGTATGTCAAAGAAAAATAGGAATATAGCAGTCTGTGGATTGCTGCTGACGGCAAGTTGCGCATTTGCCGGCGGTGGACGCCAATGGACTTTGAAGGATTGTATAGATTATGCCATTGAACATAACATAACGGTGACGGAAGGCAAGCTGTCAGTGCTTTCTGCGCAAGAGGATGTCAAGGAAGCCAAGGCGCAGTTGTTTCCGTCATTGTCGTTCTCTACCACACATCAGGGTGGGTACAGGCCGTTTGCCGACGGTTCTGGCGATTACAAGGACGACATCAGTTATTCTGGCGATTACGGGCTGAATGCGAGCTGGACGGTATGGAACGGCAACGCCAACCGCAACACGCTGAAGCAACAGAAGATAGCCGGCGAGCGGCAGGAACTGGAGCTTGAGAAGAGCGTAAACAGCATACAGGAGCAAATCTTGAACCTGTACGTGCAGATATTGTATGTCTCGGAAGCGGTGAAAGTCAACGGGCAAATACTTGAGATAAGCCGGCGGAATGCGGAACGGGGAGCGGAGATGTACAATGTCGGTTCGCTGTCGAAGGCGGATTTGTCACAACTTGACGCCCAGGTGGCGACTGACGAATACAACCTTGTGAATATGGAGGGGCAGCTTGAGAACTACAAGCAGCAGCTGAAATATCTTTTGAGGCTGGATTATGATGACAGTTTCGACATCGCCGTCCCGTCATCCACCGACGAGCAGGCCCTTGCCATTGTGCCGCCGGTAAACACCGTGTTGGAAAGTGCATTGGCCAAACGGCCCGAAATCAGGAGCGCGTCGCTCGGTGTAGACTATAGCAATATCGGTGTAGACATAGCCAAGGCCGGGCGTATGCCTACTGTGAGCATATCCGGCGGCATTGGAACGAGTACGGTTAGTGGCACGCACACGCAAATGGGAGTAAGCTCTTCATGGAGTAATCAGATAAAAAGCAATTTGAACGGTTCGATAGGCGTGACACTTAGCGTGCCGATTTTCGACAAACGTTCGGCTAAAACATCAATAAACAAGGCGGAATTGAGCCTTATGCAGTCTAAGGCGGAAATGGATGACGCCAAGAGCAGCCTTGCTCTTACCGTGCAAGGGTATTGGATTGACGCTACTACCAGTCAGCAGCGGTTCCGCGCTGCCATTGCAAGTGTGGAGAGCGCACAAGCCAGCTATGACCTTCTTGGCGAGCAGTTCCGCCTGGGCTTGAAGAACATAGTGGAGCTGACTAATGCTAAGACCACACTCCTCAATGCGCAACAGAGCCGCCTTGAGAGCAAGTATACCGCCATACTTTATCTACAGTTGCTTGGCTTTTACAGCGGTGAAGAAATGAATATCTTATAATATGTTTATGAAGAAAAAGAATATAATCCTCATCTCGACGGCCGTAGTAGTTGCTGTCGTTTGCTATTGTCTTGCGTTTTGCAGTAATGACAAGCATGAAATTTCCTTTGAAACTGCCGTAGTCGGCATAAGCGACATTTCCAACAGCGTCACGGCGACAGGCACGATAGAGCCTGTAACGTCTGTAGATGTCGGTACGCAGGTATCTGGCATTGTGGCTAATATTTATGTAGACTACAACAGCGTGGTGAAGAAAGGGCAGGTGATAGCCGAGCTTGACAAGACTAACCTGATAAGCCAGGTGAACACTGCGAAGGCCGCGCTAAACAACGCAGAGAGTCAGTTGACATATCAAAAGGCCAATTACCAGCGTTACAAGACACTTTATGATAAAGGGCTGGTAAGTGCCGACGAGTACGAGACGGCGCTGCTTTCTTACCGTCAGGCGCAGGACGCGGTGGCGCAGCAGCGTGAAAGTTTGCAGCAGGCGCAGACGAATTTGGGTTATGCGACAATTACTTCACCTGTAGACGGTGTGGTCTTGTCGCGTGAAGTTGAGGAAGGGCAGACTGTAGCTTCGAGCTTCGAGACCCCTACGTTGTTCACAATAGCCAAGGACTTGACTGACATGCGCGTCATAGCTGATGTTGACGAGGCCGACATAGGTGAAGTAAGGGAAGGCGAGCGTGTTACTTTTACCGTGGACGCGTATCCCGACGACACGTTCAGAGGTTCGGTTACGCAGGTTAGGCAGGAAGGTAACACGGAAGACAACGTCGTAACTTACGAGGTTGTGATAAGTGCGCCCAACAAGGATTTGAAACTAAAGCCAGGGCTTACGGCAAACGTTACCATCTATACTCTTGACAAACAGGGTGTGCTAAGTGTGCCTAACAAGGCGCTGAGGTTCACTCCGACAAAGGAACTCATTGGTGATGCGCAGGTGAAGGATTGTAAGGCCAACAGCAAAGTATGGACGTTCAGCAACAATGTGTTTCAGGCTCATCCTGTAACTGTCGGCATTAGCGACGGGGTCAATACCGAGTTGCTTGGTGGTATAAGCAAAGGTACAAGGATTGTCACGGAAGTCAAGGTTGATGGAGGCGGTATGCCGCAGTTTGAAGCAGGAGGAGTGCAGGAGTCGAGTCCGTTCGCGCCGAAAGGCCCGGGGCAGGACAAGAAGAAAAAGAAGTGACAGACTGGTAAGTAAAAATATCATGGATGAAAGAAAGGTAGTGATAGAGTTACGAGACGTACACCGTGATTTCCGTGTCGGGGATGAGACGGTGCATGCCTTGCGCGGCGTATCGTTCAAGATATGTGAGGGCGAGTTTGTCACAATCATGGGAAAGTCAGGCTCAGGCAAGTCAACCTTGCTTAACCAGTTGGGCTGCCTTGATACGCCAAGCAGGGGCGAGTATTATCTTGACGGAATATCGGTACGCAACATGAAGAAGCCCGAACGCGCCGTGCTCCGTAATCGGAAAATCGGTTTTGTGTTCCAGAATTACAACTTGTTGCCGAAGACCACGAGCATAGAAAACGTTGAACTGCCGTTGATGTACAATCCTGATGTCAATGCGAAAGAACGCCGTGAACGTGCCGTCAGGGCGCTTGAGGCCGTGGGATTGGGCGACCGCCTTTACCACAAGTCCAACCAAATGTCGGGCGGACAGATGCAGCGTGTGGCTATTGCGCGTGCCTTGGTTAACAATCCTGCGGTGCTTTTGGCCGACGAGGCAACAGGAAATCTCGACACGCGCACGTCGTTTGAAATACTTGTCTTGTTCCAAAAACTGCACAAAGAAGGCCGTACAATCATATTCGTCACCCACAATCCCGACATCGCAAGGTATTCGAGCCGCAACATTGTGCTGCGTGACGGCAAGGTAAGGAGTGACACCTTGAACGATGAAATACTGTCGGCCGCACGTTCGTTGGCGGAACTTCCGCCGTCAAGGGATGATTGAGACTTTTATGTTATTAGTTTGAATACATGAGTATAGCCAATCTTTTCAAAATAGCTCTACGGGCGATTGCCGCCAACAAGCTGCGTTCGTTCCTTACCATGCTTGGTATAATAATAGGTGTGGCGTCGGTTATTACGATGCTTGCCATAGGGCAGGGCAGTAAGAAGAGCATACAGAAGCAGATTTCCGAGATGGGGTCTAACATGATAATGATTATGCCCGGTCAGGATATGCGCGGCGGAGTACGCCGTGACGCCGACGAGATGGAGACGCTGAAGCTTGTGGATTATGAGGCGTTGGCCGACCAATGCCAGTATATCAGCGCAATCAGTCCTGTAGTAAACAGTTCCGGGCAGTTCATCAACGGCAACAACAATACACCTTCGACAATTTACGGTGTCAACAGGGATTACCTTGAAATACGCCAGTTGTCGGTAGAGGATGGTGAGATGTTCACGGACGAAGACATCAAGGCGAGTGCCAAGGTGTGTGTCGTGGGTAAGACTGTGGCAGACAATCTGTTTCCTGACGGGTCAGACCCCGTGGGTAAAGTAATAAGGTTCAACACTATACCTTTCCGTATTGTCGGCGTATTGAAGAGCAAGGGGTACAACTCAATGGGCATGGACCAGGACGACCTTGTGCTTGCGCCGTATTCTGCCGTAATGAAGCGAATATTGGCAGTCAACTATCTTCAGAGCATAAACTGCTCCGCTTTGACTGAAGGTTTGACCGACAAGGCAACAGACGAAATCACCAACATATTGAGGTCGCAGCACAAGCTGAAGGATGCGACCGACGAAAGCGACGGCGACGAAGACGACTTCAACATCCGTTCGCAGGAAGAACTGGCAAGCATGATGAACTCCACGACCGACCTTATGACAATCCTTCTTGCCTGTATAGCCGGCATATCATTGGTTGTGGGCGGCATAGGCATCATGAACATAATGTATGTCAGCGTGACCGAGCGCACGCGTGAAATCGGTTTGCGCATGAGTGTCGGTGCAATGGGCGTCGACATATTGAGCCAGTTCCTCATCGAGTCGATACTTTTGAGCGTTACGGGCGGCTTGATAGGTGTGTTGATAGGCATAGGGGCTACTTACGGCGTGAATATTTTTGCCAAGTGGCCTGTGTTCATACAGCCTTGGAGTGTGTTGCTTAGCTTCTTTGTTTGTACGGCTACAGGTGTGTTTTTCGGCTGGTATCCGGCTAAGAAGGCGGCCATGCTCGACCCCATCGAGGCTATAAGATATGAATAGGATATGGCAAGGAAGAACGTTTATGTAGTCTTAATCCACATCGTGTGCTGGGCATTGGTGGCTTTGCCGGCACTGGTTTTCGTTCCCGAACACGCCTTGCAAACACCGTGGATGTATGTCCTAAGGCTGTTTTTCCCACTGTTGCTGTGTGCGGTTTTCTATCTTAATTATTTTTGGTTTGTGCCCAATTTCTTTGAGAAAAAGCGTTGGTGGGCTTATGTATGCGTGAATTTTGCCGCAATATTGCTGTTCTCGTTCTGTATGGATTGGGTGATGGACATCATCCGTTCTATGGATGCCAGCGTATGGCCTCCTCCTCATCCTAAGTTTGAGAGGATGCCTCCCAATGCTGGCATGGCCGTCATGGGGTTCATGAAGGATGTGCTTCCGTTTGTGCTGTCGGCGGCGTTGGGCACGTCGTTGCGTTTGGCTACGAGGTGGCAGAGTGCAGAGGAGCTGCGCAAGGAGATGGAGATACAGAAGGCGAGGGCGGAGCTTAACAATCTGCGCAGCCAGATAAATCCTCATTTCTTGCTCAACACCCTTAACAATATATACGCCCTTATTTCGTTTGACAGCGACAAGGCGCAGAAGGCGGTGCTGTCGCTAAGCACGCTGTTGCGCCAGATGCTTTATGGCGGACGGGGCAACGCCACGGCTCTTCGGGATGAAGTCGAGTTCCTGCGTAATTATGTTGAGCTGATGCAGCTGAGGCTTAACAAGAATGTGAGCATCGACTTTCAAGCCGACATCCCTGCCGACCGGGATGTGCGTGTGGCTCCGTTCATATTCATTTCGCTTGTCGAAAACGCGTTCAAGCACGGCGTCAGCCCTGTAAGGCCGAGCTTCGTTTCCATACGCATCGCTTCATATGGCGGCAAGATAGAATGTGAAATAAAGAACAGTAATTACCCGAAGGCCGACACGGACCGCAGCGGTCATGGCATAGGGCTTGAGCAGGTGGCAAAACGCTTGGACCTTGCATATTCGGGGAAATATGAGTGGAGCAGGGGCGTGGACGACGAAACTAATACTTATTACTCAAAAATAACGATTTATGATACTGAATTGTGCGATAATAGATGACGAGCCTTTGGCTGCCGGACTTCTTGCCAGTTATGTCAAGAAAGTGCCCGAACTGTACCTTGTCGGTGTATATGGAAGTGCGGTCGAGGCTATGAAGGAGTTGAGGAACAACCCTGTAGACTTGCTTTTCCTTGACATACAGATGCCCGAACTTAGCGGACTGGAGTTTGCAAGCATATTGCCTAAGCAGACAAAGGTGATTTTTACTACGGCGTTCGACCGCTATGCAATCGACGGCTACAAGGTCAACGCCGTAGACTACCTGCTGAAACCTATTAGTTACGACCGCTTCGTGCTGTCGGTGAATAAGGTCGTGGAGCTGTTCAAGGGTATTGCCGGGCATGAAGCGGCGTCGGCCGACAGGTTCGTGTACGTCAAGAGCGAGTATAAGCTCGTCAAGGTAGAGTTTGACAACATCCTTTATGTGGAAGGTGTGAAAGACTATGTCAAAATCTATTTCCGTGACGGGCACAAGCCGGTCATGTCGCTCATGAACATGAAAAAGCTTGAGGATTACCTGCCGAAGTCGCAGTTCATGCGTGTGCACCGCTCGTTCATAGTCAACATGTCGGCGGCGGAAATGATAGACCGTGGCCGCATAGTGGCAGGCGATACGTTCATTCCTGTATCTGAAAGCTATAAGGAACAGGTGCAGGAATATGTTGACAGACACACGCTTGTTTGAACCATGTGTGTGCTGGTTATAGGGGATTGCAGCCAGCTTTAGGATGTATGGCGTAATCGGTTGATATCCAATGCGTTGTAAAAGGCCGTCTTTTAGAAGCTAAAAGACGGCCTTTTACAACGCAATATGCCACCTTTTACAATGCAAAAGGTGGCATATTGCAAAACGCCCGGTTATGTACGGGCTTAATACTTGCTTTCTTTCTTCATGAAATACACGTGCAATGCCGCCCCGAGCAGTATCAGTGCGGCGGCCGAAAGGGTGAAGGCGTTATGGTCGGTCCAGCCGAACGCGTAGCCGAGAAGCAGCAGGACGACGCCTAAGCAGAGCATGGCGAAGCCCGAGTTGCGGATGTGTTTTTTTATGAATAATGTGTCCATGTGCCTGCAAAAATACGGATAAAAAATAAAACCGCAGGCAATAATTACATAAAATGTCATCTATTACGAGCCGATAAAGGTAAAAAGAAGTTAAAACTTACGGTTGCATACATTATAAATAACCTATATGTCAGCGGAAAAGCGTACCTTTGCACCGCATTTTGCAAAATCATAAACAAATTAATCATTTAAGTAGTATGAATCAATACGAAACCGTTTTCATTTTGACTCCCGTTTTGTCTGATGAACAGATGAAGGAAACGGTCGCAAAATTCAAGACTCTGCTTACCGACAAAGGTGCGGAAATCCTGAACGAAGAGACCTGGGGATTGAAGAAGATGGCTTACGCTATTCAGAAGAAATCGACAGGTTTCTACTGCCTGCTCGAGTTCAAGGCTGAGCCGGAAGTTATCAAGACATTGGAGACAGGATACCGCCGCGACGAGAAGGTTATCCGCTTCATGACAGTTAAGCTCGACAAGTACGCCGTAGAGTACGCCGAGAAGAGAAGGAACAAATTAGCTAAAAAAGAGGAGGCATAAACCATGGCAGAATCAGAAATCAGATATTTGACTCCTCCTTCGGTTGACACGAAGAGGAAGAAATACTGCCGTTTCAAGAAGAGCGGCATCAAGTACATCGACTACAAGGACCCCGAGTTCCTTAAGAAGTTTTTGAACGAGCAGGGCAAAATCCTGCCCCGCCGCATTACTGGCACGTCTCTTAAGTATCAGCGCCGCGTGGCTCAGGCCGTTAAGCGTGCACGCCAGATTGCGCTGCTTCCGTATGTAACTGACCTGTTGAAGTAAAAAGAAGGAGGATACACGATGGAAATAATACTGAAAGAAGACATTATCGGCTTGGGATTCAAGAACGATATAGTTACTGTTAAGGACGGTTACGGCCGCAACTATCTTATCCCCACAGGCAAGGGCGTCATCGCTTCAGCTTCTGCAAAGAAGGTTTTGGCGGAGAACTTGAAGCAGCAGGCTCTCAAGCTGGCTGCCATCAAGGCCGAGGCCGAGAAGAAGGGCGAGGCTCTGAAGGACGTTGCCCTCGTAATACCCGTAAAGGTCAGCGCAAACGGCGTTGCTTACGGAGCTGTTACCGCGGCTACCGTTGCAGCCGAGTTGCAGGCTAAGGGCTTCGACATCGACCGCAAAATCGTCACCATGCACGACGCAAAGAAGGTGGGCGACTATGTCGCTACCGTTCACTTCCACAAAGAAGTGCTTGTAGAAGTGCCTGTAAAGGTAGTTGCTGAAGGCGCCGACAAGGCAGAGGAAGCACCCAAGGCGGAGGACGCTCCGGCCGAGGCTCCTGTTGCAGAAGAGGCTCCCAAGGCTGAAGAAGCTCCCGCAGCAGAGTAATTTTTGCCCTGTAAAGCAAGTTTATTATACACGTCCCCGACGGCACGCGTTGCCGTCGGGGATTATTGTTTTTGTATATTTAAGTTTTGTTTTATTGTCCGTTCTCCGTGAAAATGTTACCTTTGCCCGGTAGAACGTATTTGTATCGACACATGAAAGCATATCTATCAATCATCGTTTTCGCCGTGCTGGCGTTGTCGTCGGTCGTTACCGGCACGGGTAACTATATCGACGCGAAGGAGCGTATAGCGTCTGACCTCAACCGGGCGCTCGTCCGCGCGCTGGCGGAGAAGGGCGGCGAGTGGGTTACGGAAGACACCGTGCGCGTCTGCCGGCAGCTTCAGGCGCAATCTACGGATGTTGTAGCCATGCTAATACGTGACGACTGCTTTATCGAAAGCCTATCAATACCCGAGCTTCGCGGCATGTCTTACGTCTCGTTTGCCGTAGTTCCGCAGGGCGGAAAGGGAGCGTTCGAGTGGAACGACGCGGCCGGAGTGAGCGGCGACACCGTTCTCTTGAAGCCCGGTATGGCGCAGGCGGACGATGTGGAGGTGGCTTTCCGCGGCAATGCCGACTGCTCGTTTGCAACCGTGTTGGGCTTGTCAGACCAGCGTCTGCCCGTCAGCCTGATGATGGCTGCCATGCTTTGGGGCGTATTGTCAATACTTTATATGCGGAGACATGGCGCAAACCGCATGATGAAAGCATGCGGAATGACAATCGGCGGATTGCGTTTCGACGCTTCGCTCAACACTTTTTACAATGCAGGAAACGAAGAGATGCGTTTCACTCCGATGCAACACGAGCTGATGCGGATGTTCTTCCGCGCCGACGGGCACAAGCTGTCGAAGGACGAAATCTGCTCTGCCTTGTGGCCGGGCAAGCCTGATGCCAGCGAGACTCTTTACACCTTAATCCGCCGATTGAAGCAAGTCATAGAGCCGAATACCGGCATCAGGATTGAGTCAGAGCGCGGACGGGCGTACAGACTGACGGCAGATGTCAGCCAAATGTCAGGGAGTTGTCAGTAATAATTTTGTCGATTACACATAACAGTCTCTTACTTTTGCACGAAAAAGCAAAAGATGAAGAGACTGTTTTTATTTTCATTGTACATCATTCTGCCATTATCCGTAATGGCGCAGACCAAGGGAGACAATGGCAATGACGGCAAGGCGGCAAGCGACACGGTGTCGTTAAAAGGGGTTGTGGTGAAGGGCGAGCGCGTAATGAACCGCGACAACACCCTCCGCCTGCTGCCCACGCAGGAGCAGAAGGAGGCATCCGCCACCGGCTACGGCCTGCTTTCGCGCCTCGCTTTGCCGTATGTCACGGTGGACGAGGTGGCCAAGAGCATCACCGTGCCGCCAAACATGGGGCAGCTCCAGGTGCGCATCAACGACATAGTGGCCGACAGGCGCGACCTGACCGCGCTCGACCCGAAGACCGTCAGGTCGGTTGACTTCGTCCAAAACCCGGGCGTGCGCTACGGCCAAGGCGTCACATTTGTGGTCAACATCGTTACAAGCAAGCCCGAATTTGGCTACACCGTCGGCGCGGAACTTATGCAGACGCTCACCTCGGAGCGCACCAACGGCGAGGCGTTTGCCAAGCTGAACCATGGGAAAAGCGAGCTTGGCGTACACTATTCGTTCGGTTTTGCCGACATGAAGAAGCTGGAATACGAGGAGACGGCCGACTACCTGATGCCCGACAATTCCACTTATACAATACAGCGCACGGACAACGACTGGCGCAGACGTAACATAACGCACGACCTGCAGCTGCAATACAGCCAGGCCGACACGTCGCGCTACACCCTGCAAGCCACCCTCGGCGGCACGCTCTCACGCATACCGCGCGACACGAGGACGCGCACCGAGACGCAGGGCGGCACGGGCGAGGCGTTTTCAATAGGCTCTACGGATGATACCAAGGCAGCCTTGGCCGACATGTATTTCAACTACAACCTGACGAAACGCCAGAGCCTTACCGTCAACGCGAACGGAAACTACACCCTGTCAGACTACGATTACACCTACGGCGGCATGTCGCCATACGCCTATAAGTCGCGGAGCACTGTGCGCACGCTCTTCGCCGAGGCCATATACGAGAACCGCCTGCGCCCTTTCACCCTGTCGGCCGGGCTGACGTTCGACCATAACCATACCGGCATAACCTACCGCGGAGACACCGATGCCGACAACAACATACTCACGCAGAGCCTCTACGCCTTCGCTCAGGTTAAGGGGCGGCTGGCCGGCTTGTCATATACGGCAGGCACGGGCGTCAGCTACCTGCACTACCGTCAGGGCGCGGAGCGTTACGGCTACTGGCTGTGGCGGCCCGAGGTGCAGCTCTCCTGGGCGCCGTGGCGGCCGTTCCGGCTGAACTACAACCTGCAAATGAGGCAGGAAGCGCCGCGCCTTGCCTACCTCGGCGACGCCGTGGTGAGGAACAACGCGATGGAACTGACCGTCGGCAACCCCGACATCCGCCCCAACAAAGTCATTGAGCAGACGTTTACAGCGTCGCTTCAGTTGCCGTTGTTATATACTTCTGTGTCAACGCATTACCGCTCTCATATAAATACATGGATGCAGAAAATAGAGCGCGTCGCCGCAGACGACGGCGGCGCATACTTCCTATTCTCGCGCGCAAACCAGCGGCGCGTCAGCATGTTCTACGTTGACAACTACACCCGTTACGACCCGTTGCCCGGCAAACTCTCGCTCATGTTCTTTGGCGGACTGTACCGCTGCTTCAATTACGGCGACGATTACACACACCATTCGTCCGCCTTCAACTGGGGTGCAGGTGCCGACGCGTACCTCGGCCGCCTGTCTCTGTCGGCCCATGTGGACAACGGCTGGAGCTTCCTCGAGGGCGAGACCAAGGGCATAGGCACGTACGCCTGGTATCTTACGGCATCCTACCGCATCGGCAATTTCAACGTTTCGCTCTACTGGCAGCACTGTTTCCAGAACCGCGTTGAGACCAACCACTCCGAACTGCTTAACCGCTATGTGCACAAAACGCTGCGCATGTATAGCGGCGACATGGGCAATATGCTCACCCTCAGCCTCTCGTGGCGGCTCTCGAAAGGGCGTGGGCGCAAGGCCGTAAGCCGAAACGCCGTGAAACGCGGCGGTGACACGGGCATAATAAAGAACTGAAACCACGGAAAGGGAACGGCCCGGACGCACCGGCAGGACGGTTGGAACGACACGTTTGGAGCGTTAAAGCCGTCAGCTTTGACGGCTTGTTTTGTGCGGTTTTGTAACCGGTTGATAATCAATAAGTTAAATATGGTAAAGCAAAAGGCCACCTTTTGACCTTCAAAAGGTGGCCTTTTGATAGATGAAACATGGCCTTTTGCAGTGTAAAAGACCGTGTTTTGTTTTTAGGGTTGTTAAAACATTGTTGGGCGGATATTGATATGTGGAACGCCGTATTTTGTGTACTGTTTTCGCATAAACAGTCCGATTAATTGCTTTTTAATTGGATGTTAATTATGAATTTAAGTAAATATTTACCCCCCCCCTACTTAATTTTGCGCAATATTTGTTAATAGAACTTGAATTGCAAGGCTTGGCTGGGTCTTGTGTCTACTATGTGAAAACATGAATTTTATAACGAATTTAATGCATTATGAATACGAGTTGAGAATAAAGTTAAAAGTGAATGTCTTTTTACAGGCCGTTATAAAATGTAGCATGGCTTGAAGTGTAATTCTATAAAATTTACACAGTTGAGGTAGTTTTATTAATCATCAACGAATAAATCAATATCATGAAACAAAAGAAAGTCAGAACAAAATGCAGCACATGGCGTTATGCGCTTATGTTTGCTATGCTGCTTTTTGCCGTTTTCCCTGCGTTCGCACAGAATGCAACGGTCAAAGGCGTTGTCGTTGACGAGGCCGGAGAGCCGGTTATCGGAGCGAGTGTCATGTTGGCAGGCGAAGGCAAGACGGGTGCCGTGACCGATATAGACGGAGCGTTTACATTGGATGCGCCGCAGGGCGCGATGCTCGAAGTAAGCTATATCGGGTACGCAAGTTACAAGTTCAAGGTTACGGGCAAGCCTTCTTACCGCATAGTGTTGAGGGAAGACGTAGGCGAGCTTAACGAGGTCGTAGTGGTAGGTTACGGTACGCAGAAGAAGGTAAACCTTACCGGTGCCGTATCGTCGATTACCAGCGAGCAGCTTGAGACCACAAAGAACCAGAACGTACAGAACATGCTTACGGGCAAAGTGCCTGGCGTGCGCGTAATCCAGAAGACGTCGGAGCCGGGCGAATTCAACAACGAGTTCGACATCCGCGGTTTCGGTACGCCGCTCATCGTCGTAGACGGAGTGCCCCGTGGCAACATGGAACGCCTTGACCCGAACGAAATCGAGTCGATTTCCGTGCTGAAGGATGCGTCGGCGGCCATCTACGGTGTGCGTGCGGCAAACGGCGTTGTGCTTATAACGACGAAGCGCGGTGCAAGGAATTCCATCAAGATTGACTACAACATGTATTACGGATTCCAGACTCCGGCCGACATATTGAAGCCTGTCGATGCCGTAGGCCGCATGACGCTGTTCAACGACGAGCAGATGCGCGACGCGGTGAACCCCAGCTGGAAGTATCCGCAGGAGACCATCGACGAGTTCCTTAACGGTACGCGCAAGTCTACCGACTGGTATGACGCCGTGATGAGAGGGGCTGCTCCGCAGCAGTCGCACAGCGTTTCAATAAGTGGCGGCGGTGAGAAGGTTGACTATTATGTCAACTTCAGCTATTTGAACCAGGAGGGTTTCTTCAAGAAAAACGCTTTGGACTACAGCCGTTATAACCTGCGTGCAAACTTGAACATCAACCTTGCAAAGGGACTGAACGTAGGGATTAAGCTGGCTGGAATGCTCGACAACCGCAACGGAAACTCCACAGACTCGTGGGAAGTGTTCAAGAACTTGTGGCGTTCGGCTCCAGACGACCCCTTGTATGCAAACAACACATATCCTTATTTGCAGAAACCGCAGAGCGCGGACGACAATCCCTTGGCTCTGATTGACAAGGATTTGACCGGTTACAAGAAGCGGGGCAAGAAACTGTTTACTTCGACCTTCGACGCCGAGTGGGAACTGCCGTGGGTGAAGGGCTTGAAGGTAAAGGGACTGTTCAGCTATGACACCAATGTAGACGACGAGACAATATGGAACAAGGAGTACAAGATGTACACCTACAACGAGGCCGGTGACACTTATGCGGAGTCGTCGCGTAAAGGTCCGACCAACCTCCGCCGCAACTACAATACTGCTTGGAGCACGCTGTGGCAGGCGTCGGTAAGCTATGATAATACCTTCGGCGACCATCATGTTTCTGGTCTTTTGCTGTACGAAGAGGCTCACAACGTGGGGGACAACTTCTACGCCCAGCGCAACTTCTCCATACCAATACCTTACCTGTTTGCCGGCAACAGTGCCGAGCAGGTTGGCAGTGCCGACCCCAACGGAATGCCGGAGACGGCCTCAAAGGGTTTTGTCGGCCGCTTCAACTATGATTACAAAGGCCGTTACCTGGCTGAATTCTCGTTCCGTTACGACGGTTCGTCAAAGTTCCCGGCAAACAGCCGTTGGGGCTTTTTCCCTGGAGGTTCGATAGGATGGCGTATGTCCGAGGAACCGTTTATCAAGGAGAACGTCGACTTTATAGACAACCTGAAGCTCCGTGCGTCATACGGTAAGATGGGTGACGACAGCGCTTCGGAATACCAGTTCCTTACAGGTTACAACTATCCTAACACAGACGGCGGCTCTTACGACAAATTCCCGACGGGTTATCTCTTCGGCGGCTCTTACCTTAACGCGCTTGGTTTCCGCGCCGTTGCAAACCCGAATATCACATGGTATACGGTAAAGACGTTGAACGTCGGTATCGACGCAGACTTCTGGAACGGGCTTCTCGGTGTAACGTTCGAGCTGTTCCGCCGCGACCGCGACGGCCTTTTGGCCGACCGTTTGGTGTCAATGCCCGGTACGTTTGGAGCTAAGATGCCGCAGGAAAACCTCAACAGCGACCGCACGCAGGGCTTGGAGCTTGAGCTGCGCCACCGTAACAAAATCGGCGACTTCAGCTACAATGTCAGCGGACAGGTGTCTTTGACGCGTAGCCAGACACGTTATTATGAGACGAACCCAGCCGGAAACTCTTATGACTACTGGCGTAACCGCAACCTGAACCGTTATAATGACATTTGGTTCGGTTGGGGAGCTGCAGGCCGTTATGAGAGTTATGAGCAGATTGCCAACTCTGTTTATTCCAACAGTGGTACTCTGCCTGGCGACTATATCTATGAAGACTGGAACGGCGACGGCACCATCGACGACATGGACCGCCATCCAATAGCCACGACAACAGACGTTACGAAAGAATGGCAGGACCGAAAGAACAAGCCGTTGCTCAACTTCGGACTCTCGATAAGCGCACAGTGGAAGGGTATCGACCTTAGCATGCTGTTCCAGGGAGCGGCCATGTCATACATCGCTTACGGCGAACAGCTGTCAGCTCCGCTGGCGTTCGACGGCAACGCTCTTGACATGTTCCTTGACCGTTGGCATCCGGTTGACCCGCACCAGAACCCATACGACCCTTCATGTGAGTGGATTAAGGGTTATTACGCCTTTGGAGGCGAGAAGTCGACAGCCGACGCCAACTCAGAGTTCATGATACAGAAAGGCGACTATCTGCGTCTGAAGTCTTTGGAAATCGGCTATACATTCCCGAAGAACTGGCTGCAGTCGCTCTATGTCAAGAACCTGCGCGTTTACTTCAACGCCTACAACGTGTTCACAATCACAGGCGTGAGGGGCGTTGACCCGGAGCGTCCGACGCAGTTGTACGGATACATGTATCCGCTGAACAAGACTTACAACTTTGGCGTTAACATAACATTCTAAAAGGAGGACAGCATTATGAAGACATTGAAAAACATACTGATGTGTGCGGCATTGGGTACTGTTCTTGCCGGTTGTACCGATTTGGACATTCCGCCAAAGAACATTCTTACCAATGAAGACATATATAACGAGGGCGGAATAACGGCCTACATGGCCGGACTTTACAACCATCTGCCTATGGAAGACTTCAACATGGGCGACAGGGCTGACCACGGAGGTTTCTACAACTGGTTGTCTGAAAAGACCACGCTCGGTTCGACCGGCGAATACGCCAATAACGTATGCGGTAACTCTTGCGTGTACGGCGACAAGGGATATTGGAAGGAAGCCTACCAGATTATCCGCGAGGCGAATGTCCTCATCCAAGACTTGCCAAACTATTCAAACCTTACAGGGTATGAGGAATGGATTGCCGAGGCGCGTTTCATACGTGCATATACCTACTACGCATTGGTCAAGAGGTATGGCGGTGTGCCGTTGCTTGCCGAGCCACAGCCAATGACCAGCGACCAGTCTGTATTGAACGTGGCGCGCAGCAGCCATGAGGACTGTGTAGATTTCATCTTGGAAGACCTTGATTATGCCATGCAGCACATGACTGCGGACAAGGTTAACGGACGCGCCAACAAGTATGTGGCCGCAGCGGTGAAGATGCGTGTAGCGTTGTATGCAGGTTCTGTGGCGCGTTACGGACAGGCTTACAACTACACGGGGCAAACCGGCACTATGCTTACCGGCATCCCAGAGGAGCGTGCCAACGACTATTTCCAGCAGGCGTTCGCAGCGTCGCTCGAGGTGGAGAAGGGCGGATATGCCCTGCATACTGGCAGCGACAAGCGTCAGGCTTTCTACGAAGTGTTCGACAACGCGGCATCGTCGGAAGAGTCGGTGTTCATCCGCGAGTACGACATTACCAACTACGTGCACAGCTGGGACAAGCTGATGGCTCCAGAGCGCATGGTAGGCTACAGCTACGGCGGCCGTTACTTTGTGCCGCTTGACTGGGTAGAGCTGTTTGACGGACTGCCCATCGACCCGAATACCGGCTACCTGAAGACTACCGACGACGACGGAAACTACATTGTTTACGAGAGCGCACACGCCCTGTTTGACAATGCCGAACCGCGTCTCAGGGCCAGCATCATGGTGCCCGGAGACTCTTACAAGGGCGGTTTCGAGGTTGACTTACGCGCCGGCCTCATAACTTCGTCGCCCGACAAGAAAATCAAGAAGATGATACCCGACGACGGCAAGACCACCACGGGATGGGATAACATTTGCGCATCGTTCCAAGTTGACGGCCAGACAGTTGCTGTTCGTACTACGCAGCGTCCGCAGGATGGCGAGGAATATGAGGGTACTGGCATACCAATCTGCGGTGCCGACGGCCCTGCCACCAATGCGTCAAACATGTGTACTACAGGCATTTACGGTGTGAAGTGGTTGCAACGCGACCTTGAAGGAGGCGAACTCCACCGCAGCACGCAGCCTTGGATTGACATACGCTATGCCGAGGTGCTGCTCTCACGTGCGGAGGCTGCTGTCGAACTGGCGCAGAACGGCGTGTCGACATACGAAGGCATAGACCTGTTGCAGGATGCTTTCGAGTGCATCAACGCCGTGCGCGACCGTGCAGGAGCCACGCTGTTGACAAGCAAGGACGAACTTGCCGACAAGACAGAGCCTGCCAACGGTCTCGGCCTTGGCCCGAAGTCGTGGGTATGGGCGCCGACAAAGGGCTTGAAGATTGTCCGCGTCGAGCGTTACAAGGAGCTTGCCGTAGAGCACAAGCTGTATTGGGACATACGCCGCTGGTTCACCGCCGACCAGCAGATGCACCAGTTCCGCTGGCGTATGCTTGCGCCGTACCTCTTTGTAGAGGGTGCTACCGTAACCCAAGACGCGAGCGGTGCGCCGATTCCCCACGGCAAGTATATCTTCGACACGCGTGTGTCAGACAGCTACGGAGGTGAGCATAACTTCGACAACAAGTATTATTACGAGAAGATTCCAGATGCGGAGCGCACAATCAATCCTCTGCTTGAACAGAACAACAGGTACTAATTAAAAATACTGACATGAAAAAGATTTTGAGCATATTGCTGCTGTCGCTGACAGCTTTCGGTTTCACTTCGTGTGAAATAGACAACTACGACTCGCCCAAGGCGGCTGTGGAAGGACAGGTGTACGACCATAACGGCAAGCCGCTACAGACCGCGCAGGGTCAGGGCAACATGAAAATACGCATCAAAGAAATAAGCTACGCCAACGGCGACCCCGACGTTGTAGTGACCGAGCAGAACCTGAACATGATGATGGACGGCTCGTTCCGCAACACCAAGCTGTTCGCCGGGACGTATGAGATGTGGCCGTACGAGACCTGCGGCTATCCTTGCGAGGAAGAGCAGAGGAAGACCGTAGTGCTGAAGGACGGCAAGACCGCGCACGTGGAGTTTACCGTTACTCCTTACCTAACCATCGACTGGGTGAAAGAGCCGTGGCAGGACGAGGACGGTTTCCTGCACGCCACGTTCAAGTTCACGCGCAACGAGAAGGAAGGCTTTACCAAGCCCGACGTCGAGTATGCACAGCTCATCATCGGAACGACGGTGACTTGCCAGGCCGACGGCCGCTATACCGACAACACCGTCAACATAACCAACGAGATGGAGGGGCAGGAGATAGAGCTGAAGTCGAAGGCCAAGATAGAGTTCGACCAAAAGCTCTTCCTGCGCGTGTCGGCCAGCTGCAAGGACACTTACAAGAAGTCGTGCTACTCTGAAGTGCGTACAATCCAGGCCAAGGGCTATGGCCGTTAAGGCAATGCAGTCCGCATGATTGGGGCGGTGCGCCGGTTCACGGCGCACCGCCTTTCCGTTTGAGTGCGTGATTGCCGTCAGCGTAGACGGTGTTTGTAAATACTTGTGTTACAAAGAGTTACGTGTATAACTGCAAAAGGCCGTATTTTACATTGTAAAACACGGCCTTTTAGAAAGTAAAAGGCCGTCTTTCGCAATGCGTTTGACGGCCTTTTGTATTTTGAGGGGGTTATTCCTTGCCTTCCTGCATCTTGTGCGCCAACGCTTGGTTGACGCTTCCCTTCTTCTCGGAATGCTTGAGCACGACGGCGTCAATGTAGAATATTATTTCCTCGGCAAGGTTGGTTATGTGGTCGCCGGCGCGTTCCAAGCGCAGGAACACGCCCTTGAAGTCGAGGCAGAAGGCGGCCTTGTCGGGGTTTTCGGCCACGTAGCCGGCCAGCGCGGCTGTGCTGGCGGCGTTGATTTCGTCGACGAGATTGTCTTTCTCGAATATGCTGTTGGCCAGGTCGATGTTGTTGCCTTCGAGCGCGGCGTATGCCGTGTCCATCATGTCGAGCACGGCGGCACACATCTCCTTCAGGCGCGTGGCCTCAAGGAGGGCGGCGTCGATGGGCTGGCCTTCTTGCCTGATGACGAAGCGCGCCATGTTTTCGGCGAAGTCGCCTATGCGCTCAAGGTCGGCGTTCACCTTGAGCATGGCCACGATGAAGCGCATGTCTACGGCCACGGGGTTGTAGAGCACGAGGAAGTCTTCTATGTCGCAGTCGAGCTTCAGCTCGCTGGCGTTGACCTTCTTCTCTCTCACCACCACTTCCCATGCGCGTTCCTTGTCGGCTGTGAGCAGCGCCTCGGTCACGGTTCTCATCTGTCCGCTTACCAGCGCCCACATCTGGAGCACCTCGTCGCGGACGGCTTTCAGTTCATCTTCAACGAATTTTACCATATTGTCTGTTTGTTAGTAATTAAGGAGTATAGTAGTTAAAGAAGTAAAGGCGAATGCCTTTTTCATCTTTACAGCCCTTTTACCTTTTTACCGTTTTACCTTTTTACCGTTTTACTTTTTTACCGTTTTACTTTTTACTTCTCACCTTCTCACTTTCTCACCCTTATCCGAACCTTCCCGTTATGTAGTTCTGGGTCTGTTCCTTCGACGGGTTGGTGAATATTTTGCTTGTGTTGTCAAACTCTATGAGTTCGCCGAGGTAGAAGAAGGCTGTCTTGTCGCTTACACGAGTGGCCTGCTGCATGTTGTGTGTCACGATGACGATGGTGTATTCGCTTTTCAGCTCGTGGATTAGCTCTTCCACCTTGGCTGTGGATATTGGGTCGAGCGCAGATGCAGGCTCGTCCATGAGCAGCACCGACGGGCTTACGGCCATGGCCCTGGCGATGCAGAGGCGCTGCTGCTGTCCGCCCGAGAGGGCGTAGGCCGACTTCTTGAGCTTGTCCTTCACCTCGTCCCACAGCGCGGCTCCGCGCAGCGAACGCTCTACGCGCTCGGCGATGAACGCCTCGTCTTTGACTCCGTTCACGCGCAGGCCGTAGGCCACGTTCTCGTAAATGCTCTTGGGGAAGGGGTTGGGGCGCTGGAACACCATGCCCACGTCCTTGCGCAGCTCGTCAACGTTGACCGAGCGGTCGTAGATGTCGTGTCCGTCGATGGTGATGCTGCCTTCCATGCGTGCGCCGGGTATGAGGTCGTTCATGCGGTTGAACAGCCTTAGGAATGTCGACTTGCCGCAGCCCGACGGGCCGATGAAGGCCACTACCTCGTTGCTGCGGATGTCCATCGTGATGCCTTTCAGCGCGTGGAACTGTCCGTAGTAGAAGTTCACGTCGCGTGCCTGTATCTTTATATCTGCCATATCTTTTGAAATGAAAAATTAAGAATTAAGAATGAAAAATTAAGAATGAAGGCTATTCATCATTGTTCATTATTCATTGTTCATTATGGATTAATTGGTTTTCAGCTTGTTCTGGAAGTAGTTGCGCATGGCGTTTGCAAGCAGGTTGACCGCGAGTATAATGATTATGAGCACAAGGGCCGTGCCGTAGGCTATGGGTATCTGGCGCTCCATGTCGGTGCCGCTGGTGGCGAGGACGTACAGGTGGTAAGGCAGCGCCATGCACTGGTCGAATACGCTTCCGGGCAACTGCGGCAGGAAGTATGCGGCGCATGTGAAGAGTATAGGCGCCGTTTCGCCCGACACGCGGCCCAGGGCGAGGATGAGTCCCGTGATTACATTGGGCATGGCCATCGGCAGAATGACGCGCCTTATGGTCTGTAGCTTTGTGGCGCCGAGGGCGAGGCTGCCCTCGCGGAACGTGTCGGGGATGGCCTTCAGAGCCTCTTCGGTAGTCCTGATGACAAGCGGCAGGGCGAGAAGCCCCAACGTCAGGGAGCCTGCGAGGATGCTGTCGCCGAAGCCGAAGAAGTTGACAAAGAGCGACATGCCGAACAGTCCGAACACTATCGAGGGTATGCCGGCGAGATTGTTTGTCATCATGCGGATTAGCCTTACCAGCTTGCCGCTCTTCGCGTATTCGTGCATGTAGATGCCGCTCATTATCCCAAGGGGGAAGGCGAACAGCGCGCTGCCCGCCATCAGGTAGAACGTGCCTACTATGGCCGGCCATATTCCGCCGCCCTTCATGCCGTCGGTTGGCGGCGTAGTGATGAAGTTCCAGTCAATCACGGTTGCCCCCTTGACTATGATGAAGGCGAGGATGATGAACAGCACAGTCACAATCACGCCGCTCAACAGGCGGAACAGGGCGAACGCCGACTTTTCGGCGAACACCTTGCGGCGGTGGTTTGACGCTGTGCCTATTCCTGTCCTGTCGGCAGTGTTGAGCTTTATTACCTTTCCGTTAGGCGTTTCAGGATTGTTCATGTTGCTTGGCATATTGTCTGTATGAGTTCGGTTTGTAGTTCTATGTGCGGTCGGTGCGGAGTGCGCCGTGCGTCCCCGCTATTGCCTCTGCTTGTTTCTCGACGATATGTACTCTACGCTTGAGTTTATTATGAGCGTGATGAAGAAGAGTACTACGCCCAGCAGGAAGAGCGACTGGTAGTGAGGTCCGCCGGCAGGGGCTTCGCCCAGTTCGGCGGCTATTGTCGCCGGGATGGTGCGCAGGGGGTCGGTTATCGACAGCGGGATTACCGCCGCGTTGCCCGTCACCATCAATACGGCCATCGTCTCGCCGAAAGCGCGGCCTATGCCGAGCACTACGGCCGACGTGATGCCTGATACGGAGTAGGGCATAACGACCTTGTATATGGTCTGCCACCTTGTCGCCCCAAGCGCAAGGCTCGCCTCTCGCTGCGAGCGCGGACAGTTCATCATCGCGTCCTGGCTCACCGTTATGATGGTGGGCAGCGCCATGATGGCAAGCACCAGTGCGCCGGCCAGGCCGCTTTCGCCGACAGGCAGGCCGAAGACATCCTGTAGCAGGGGCACTATGACGATAAGTCCGAAGAAGCCGTAAACCACCGAAGGTATGCCGTTAAGCAGCTCGATGACTGGCTTCAGCACCTTGCGCATGCGCTCCGAAGCCACCTCGGACATATAGATTGACACGGCAAGGCCGAACGGCAAGGCGAACAATATGGCGAACACTGTAACCCATACTGTGCCGAGGATTAGCGGTACGAAGCCGAACTGCGGTGCCGGCGTTGCCGTTGGGAACCATTCTTTGCCCGTAAACACTTCGCTTACGGAGATTTCATGGTCGTCGAGGATTTTGCCTTTGAAGTCTTTTTCAACGAAGGTTGACGGCACGAAGGCTATGATGCCGCGGTTGGCGCTGACCAAAGAGTCGATGCAGACGGCGGCGCGTTCATAGTTTTCTCCGAGTTGCGACGGAGAGAGCAGTTTCGGCAGGTCGTCGAAGCGCATCAGCGTGATTGCCTCGTCGTGTCCGCCTACTTGTTTCCAGTTGGTGATGTCTTCGTCGAATATGTCCTTTATTTGTTTCGCGTCAAGCTCGTTGACAGGGTTGTCCTTGTTCACAAGCAGCGTGTAACCGTCTTCAATTGTCTTCTGCGAGAACAAGCCAAAGCCCTCCGAGAACAGGAACAGCACTATAAGCAGTATTATGAAGCTGCTAAGGAAGCCGCTGCACGTTATCACTCCTGTGACAATCTTTTCCAGAAACCTTTTCATAATCCTAATTAGTACGTTGTATTACTGGTTTGCGCTGCAAAATTAAGGCTGCCGCTTGACGAACGTGTGACACGGGCGTTACAATGGTGTTACATGCAGCCGGGCCGACGCCGGGCAACAGTTTTGTAACACGTGTGCAACAGTTTTGAAAACGATAATGTGTTACTTCGCGCCGTGAAAAGTATCAAGCTGATTATGGCAAACCATTTAATAAGATATTACATGCACTTTCAAAGGATTACAACAATGGCGCTTCTGCTGGCGGCAGCCGTTTGCGCTACGGCACAGAAGATAAAAGGCAGCGATACCGTGCTGCCTGTAACCCAAGAGGCGGCTGAAGCCTATATGGCAAAAAATCCGTCGGTGCGCGTCACCGTGACGGGCGGAGGCTCGGGCGTGGGCATATCCGCGCTCGTTGACGGTACGACGGACATAGCCATGTCGTCGCGCTCAATCAAGTTCAACGAGCGTGTGAAGCTAAGCAAGAGCGGCAAGCAGCTGCGCGAGGCCGTTGTAGCATACGATGCGCTGGCTGTCATAGTCAACCCCTCGAACCCCGTAACCCACCTTACCCGGGAGCAGCTTGAGGCGATATTCCGCGGCAAGGTGACGAACTGGAAGCAGGTAAAGGACCATTATACGGGCAAGTACGGCCCTGACATGAAAATCATAGTGTACTCGCGCGAGACGTCGTCAGGTACATACGAGTTCTTTAAGACGAGCGTGCTGCACGAGAAAAACTATATGGCAGGCGTGCTCTCAATGCCTGCGACGGGCGCGGTAATCCAGTCGGTAAGCCAGACCAAGGGCGCAATCGGCTACGTCGGCATGGCCTATGTAAATAAAAACGTCAAGGCCGTAAAGGTTTCTTACGACGGCAAGCACTTCGTTTATCCAAACATGGACATGGGCCGCCGCCACATTTACCCCATCATCCGTGAGCTGTATTATTACTACACGGCAGACAAGGCCAAGGTAGTAGAGCCTTTCATCGACTTCCTCCTGTCGCCCGAAGGCCAGCAGATTGTGATGAAGAGCGGCTACGTGCCTGCAAAATAGCGCAAGATTGCTTTCCCGATGATAACGCATTGACTGCCAATAGTTTATACGCAGCCATGCAAAAGGCCGTGTTTTACAGCGTAAAACACGGCCTTTTAACGTGCAATATGCGGCCTTTCGCAAGGCAAAAGACGGCTATTTGTTTTTTGATATATAAAAAGAAGGCGGCGTGACACAATGTCACGCCGCCTTGATGTGTGCTTTGCGAATTGTCGCCGTTGCTTTTACTGATTAATAGTTCTCTGCCTTAATCTGGAAGAAGCTCTGCGGATGGTTGCAAACGGGGCAGATTTTCGGAGCTTTCTTTCCGATGACGATGTGGCCGCAGTTAGCGCATTGCCAGATGCAGTCACCGTCCTTTGAGAACACCTTTTCCTCCTTCACGTTGCCGAGGAGCTTGCGGTAACGCTCTTCGTGAGCCTTCTCGATAGCGCCTACCATGCGGAATTTGGCTGCGATTTCCTTAAAGCCTTCCTCGTCTGCTTCCTTAGCCATGCGGTCGTACATGTCAGTCCACTCGTAGTTTTCGCCGGCTGCGGCAGCCTCGAGGTTGCTTGCGGTGTCCTTGATGTCGCCGCCCTCAAGATACTTGAACCACAGTTTTGCGTGCTCTTTCTCGTTGCGTGCAGTCTCTTCGAAGATGTCTGCTATCTGCTCGTAGCCCTCTTTCCTTGCCTTTGAAGCAAAGTAGGTGTACTTGTTGCGTGCCTGTGACTCGCCTGCAAATGCTTCTTGCAGGTTCTTTTCTGTCTTTGTTCCTTTAAGTTCCATAATGTTATAACTTTAAATTTGATTGTTTTAATCCTTTTGATTGCTAAACTATCTGCAAAGATAAGTAATAAATTGAACGGGTGCAAGTTAATTGTGCTTTTTTAATTAAATAGTAATCTCGCCGCAGATGGGGCGGCTCATGAAGTTTCTTACTATCTTGTTGTCGGTGTAGTTGCCTTGCAGGCACATCAGTTTGGTTACTGCACATTCCACAGTACTGTCATGTCCGCTGATTACGCCTGTGGTTTTGAGGCGGTAGCCGGTGTCGTAGCGGTTCATCTCGACAGTTCCGGCGAGACATTGGCTGATGTTGACTATTGTCACTCCGCGGCGGCTGGCTTGCTGTAATATCCGTGTAAGCCATGTTTTCTTAGGTGCGTTGCCGCTGCCGAAGCTGCGCATTACGATGGAACGCAGTTCTGGGGCGTCGAGCACGTGCCGTATGATGTTTTCCTGCAAACCTGGAAACAATGAGAAAACCACTACATTGGGGTCGATTGCAGTATGCGGAATCATCGGTTTGCTGAAGTCGGGCTTAAGTATGTATTCCTCGTGGTACACTATGTTTACGCCTGCTTCGGCAAGATGGGGAAAGTTGAACGACTCGAAGGCGTTGAAGCCGTCGGCGTTGGTTTTTGTCGCACGGTTGCCTCTAAGCAGTTTTCCGCTAAAGTATATGCATACCTCGGGCACAATAGCCGTACCGTCGTCATGTACAGCTGATGCTATTTCAATGCTGGTAATGAGATTTTCCTTGCCGTCGGTGCGCAGCTGGTTGATTGGCAGTTGGCTGCCAGTGAGTATTACGGGCTTTGTAAGGTTCTCAAGCATGAACGACAGGGCCGACGCCGTATAAGCCATGGTGTCAGTGCCGTGCAGTATGACGAAACCGTCATACATGTCATATCTTTCTGATATAATCCTTACCAATTGCGACCACAGTCTTGGCGACATGTCGCTTGAGTCGATGGGTTGCGTAAACTGGTAAGTCTCGATGCCCGTCTTCAGCATGTTGAACTCGGGCATGCAACTTACCAGGTGGTTCATGTCGAGAGGCTCGAGAACTCCTGTCGAGGGGTTTTTACCCATGCCTATGGTTCCGCCGGTATAAATCAACAGGACACGGTTTGTTTTATGCACGACAGATGTTGAATTGACGAAAGTGGGCATAGTTTATGTATTTTATTTTGTGCAAATATAGCTTAATTTAATCTGAAATCAAAAAAAATGCCGTATATTTGCATAAATAAAAAGAATGAACTACAATTTGTTATTAACTATTTTAAGAAAACAAAGACATGAAAAAATTTATGGATGAAAACTTCCTGCTGGAAACTGCTACTGCACAGGATTTATTTCATAATCATGCGGCGAAAATGCCTATCATCGATTACCATTGTCATCTTATACCAGAAATGGTGGCTAACGACCACAAGTTCAAGAGCATTACGGAGCTTTGGCTTGGCGGAGACCATTACAAATGGCGTGCTATGCGCACCAATGGAGTTGACGAGAAGTATTGCACCGGCACAGAAACAAGCGACTGGGAGAAGTTTGAAAAATGGGCGGAGACTGTGCCATACACGTTCCGCAACCCGCTTTATCATTGGACGCACCTTGAATTGAAGACCGCTTTTGGCATAGACAAGCTGTTAAGTCCCCAAACGGCACGTGAGATATACGACGAGTGTAACGAGAAGTTGCAGCAACCAGGATATACAGCACGCGGATTCATGCGCCGATATAATGTGGAATGTGTTTGTACAACCGATGACCCGATAGACGACTTGCGCTACCACAAGCAGACACGTGAGAGCGGCTTTGAAATCAAGATGATACCGGCATGGCGTCCCGACAAGGCCATGGCTGTGGACAATGCGAAGAACTTTGCAGAGTATGTCAACAAACTCGGCGAAGTGGCTGGCGTTACTATTTCAAAGTTCCAGGACTTGGTTGATGCGTTGCAGAAGCGTCACGACTTTTTCAACGAAAACGGTTGCCGTCTGTCAGACCACGGAATAGAGGAGTTTTATGACGAGTCGTACACAGACAGCCAGATTGAGACAATATTTGAAAAGGCGATGCGTGGGCAAGATTTGTCGCAACTTGAAATACGCCAGTTCAAGCATTGCATGCTGACCGTGTTTGCGGAAATGGACTATGACAGCGACTGGACGCAGCAGTATCATTACGGCGCGATACGCGACAACAACAGCCTGATGTTCAAGAAACTTGGCCCCGATACGGGCTTTGATTCTATCGGCGAGTTCAATACAGCTAAGGCAATGAGCCACTTCCTCGACCATCTGAATGCGGAAGGCAAGCTCACGCGTACCATATTATATACTTTGAATCCGTGCGCCAATGAGGTTATCGCTACGATGCTGGGCAACTTCCAGGATGGCTCTTGTCCCGGTAAAATCCAGTTTGGTAGCGGCTGGTGGTTCAACGACCAGCTTGACGGCATGACGAGGCAGATGAACGCGTTGTCTGTTCTTGGACTGTTGAGCCGCTTTGTCGGAATGTTGACCGACAGCCGTTCGTTCTTGTCGTATCCGCGTCATGAGTATTTCCGCCGTTTGCTCTGCAACTTGTTGGGCAACGACGTCGAGAAAGGTCTTTTGCCGGATGACAAGGAAGCGTTGTACAGGATGGTTGAAGACATCAGTTATTACAACGCAAAGAACTATTTTAAGTTCTAATTCTAAAGATATTTGTTGGCCTCTCTTGCCGTTTGTGATTTGGCAGGAGGGGCTTTTTTTATGTATTAATACTGAAATATTTGTAATATTCGGAAAATAGAAGTATTTTTGCAAAGTTTTACGATTTCATCACAACACTTGAATTTATGAAGAAAATACTAAACTTGGTATTATCCGTTGCGCTTGGCCTGTTTGTGGCAGGTTGTGGCAGCAGTAAACACATTGCTTATTTCCAAAACTCGGACACTGTTGACACTAAGGCGTCGAAGGGACTATTTGATGCAAGGATAATGCCTAAAGACTTATTGACGATAACGGTCAGCACCACAGACCCCAAGGTGGCAATGCCGTTTAACTTGTCGGTTTCAAAAACGCTTAATGCCACTGGTACCTTGTATACAGGTGCAGGGTCGTTGCAAACGTACCTCGTAGACAATGGCGGGTTTATTAATTTCCCTGTTGTCGGACAGTTAAAAGTAGGAGGCATGACCAAGAGGGAGTGTGAGAGTTACATCCGTGAGAAAATCCTTCCTTATATGTCTAAGACGGAAAACCCGATAGTAACTGTCAAGATGGCAAGTTTCAAGGTGGCAATAGGAGGCGAGGTGAAATCGCCTGGTGTATATACGGTTGACCAAGAGAAAATCAGCGTGATAGAGGCTTTGGCAAGGGCTGGAGACTTGACCATATATGGCAGGCGAGAGAATGTCCTTTTGATTCGTGAAGATTCAACAGGCCAGAAAACTTTTCATCGCCTTAATCTTAATGATGCAAACCTTATAAATTCTCCTTATTATTATTTGCAACAGAATGATTATGTTTATGTAGAGCCGAATAAAGTACAAGCACAGAATTCAGCTATTGGTTCGAGCGTGACAATTTGGTTTTCCGTATTAAGTGTGGTTACTTCTGTCGCATCTTTGGTTGTTAATGTCTTAAAGTAAGTATAATCTGTTTATGTGTGGCATTGTAGGCTATATCGGATGTCGTGATGCGTATCCTATCCTAATAAAAGGTCTTGGAAGGCTTGAATATCGGGGATATGATAGTGCTGGTGTCGCTTTGCTGAACGAGGACGGAGGTCTGAGTGTATATAAGACAAAAGGCAAAGTGACCGATTTGGATGCATACTGTCACGGTAAGGATATTTCAGGAACAGTAGGTATAGCACATACACGTTGGGCCACGCATGGAGAACCTTCTGCGGTAAATGCACATCCGCATTATTCGGAATCGAAAAATCTAGCAATCATCCATAATGGTATAATTGAGAATTATGCGGATTTGAAGAAAAAGTTGCAAGCCAAAGGATTGACGTTCCGTTCTGATACGGATACCGAGGTGCTGGTGCAGCTTATTGAATATGTGCAAACACGTAAAGGACTGGATTTGCTTACATCCGTACAGCTGGCTTTGCATGAGGTCATTGGGGCTTATGCTGTTGCATTGCTTGATAAAAGGGAACCAAGCCAGGTTATTGCAGCCTGTAGGCAAAGCCCGTTGGTAATAGGTGTAGGCCAGGGTGATTTTTTTTTGGCGTCAGACGCAAGTCCGATAATAGAGTATACGGATAAGGTTGTTTATCTTGATGATGGCAGTATAGCTGTTATGAAAAGAGGTGAAGACCTCAAGGTCGTAAATGTATTGAATCGTGAACTTTATCCGAAGATTCAGACAGTTGACTTGGATTTGGGGCAGATTGAAAAAGGTGGTTATCCTCATTTCATGCTAAAGGAAATATTCGAGCAACCGGAATGTCTAACCAACTGTATGCGTGGCCGTATTAATGTTGAGGCGACTAACGTTACTTTAAGTGCTGTCATTGATTATAACAAGCATTTGCTTTCTGCAAAGAGGATAATAATCGTCGGGTGTGGAACTTCGTGGCATGCAGGCTTGATAGGTAAGCAAATGATTGAAAGTTTTTGCCGCATACCAGTAGAAGTTGAATATGCAAGCGAGTTTAGATACCGTAACCCTGTAATAACACCGGAAGACGTTGTAATTGCCTTGTCGCAGAGTGGTGAAACTGCCGACACTTTGGCGGCCGTGAAGCTTGCAAAAAAGAGTGGGGCTTTTATTTATGGAATTTGTAATGTAATAGGTTCAAGCATACCGCGTGCTACAGATACTGGTTCATATATACACGTTGGCCCGGAAATAGGTGTAGCTTCTACCAAGGCGTTTACGGGTCAGGTTGCTGTATTGACCATGTTGGCACTGTCATTGGCAAAGACCAAAGGTACAATTGATGAAGATGCATATTTGGAAATAGTAAAGGAGCTAAGCCTGATCCCAAAGAAAATGGAAGAAACATTGGCTCTTAATGACCGTATTGCTTCTTTGAGCCGCATTTTTACTTATGCGAAGAATTTTTTATATCTTGGTCGTGGGTATAATTATCCTGTAGCTTTGGAAGGGGCGTTGAAGTTGAAAGAAATAAGCTATATACATGCTGAAGGATATCCTGCGGCAGAAATGAAGCACGGACCTATTGCCTTGATTGATTCAGATATGCCTGTAGTTGTCATAGCTACTCGTAATTCCATGTACGAGAAGGTTTTGAGCAATATACAAGAGATAAAAGCGCGTAAAGGTAAAGTTATAGCGCTGGTTACAAAAGGTGATGATGTTATAAGCAGCATTGTGGATGAGGTTATAGAGTTGCCAGATACAAGAGAGTGTCTCGAACCATTGTTGGCTACTATCCCCTTGCAGTTGCTGGCTTATCATATTGCAGTTTGTAAAGGTAAGGATGTCGACCAGCCAAGGAATTTGGCAAAGTCTGTAACAGTGGAATAACTTTTGGAATATAAAATGTTGATTTAAACCGTTATTGATATAAATGGAACCATTAAAGCATGAATGTGGAATTGCAATGGTGAGACTTCTGAAACCATTGGAGTACTATCAGCAGAAATACGGAACTTGGATGTTTGGGCTGAACAAGCTTTATTTGATGATGGAAAAGCAGCATAACAGGGGACAGGAAGGCGCAGGCATGGCTTGTGTCAATCTTGATGCTGTACCAGGTTCAGAGTATATGTTTAGGGAGCGTGCCGAAGGTTCCAATGCCATAACAGAGATTTTTGGCAATGTGCAAAAGAATTTCAAGGGATTAACCCAAGCACAGTTGTCGGATGTGGATTTTGCCAAGAAGAATTTGCCTTTTGCAGGAGAACTTTATATGGGGCATCTTCGTTATTCCACTACAGGCAAGAGCGGACTTTCTTATGTCCATCCATTTTTGCGGAGAAATAATTGGCGAGCTAAGAATTTGTGCCTGTGTGGAAATTTCAACATGACTAATATAGATGAAATATTTGATAAACTTGTAAAACAAGGGCAATCGCCGAGAATATATAGTGATAGTTATATTACCCTTGAATTCATGGGGCACAGGCTCGACCGCGAGGTAGAGCGTAATTATGTTGAAGGTAAAAACCGTGGGTTGAAAGACCAAGACATAACCAGTTATATCGAAAACAATATAAAGATGAGCAATGTGCTCAAATCTACAATGACAGATTTCGATGGAGGTTATGTTATGTGTGGAATAACAGGCAGTGGTGAGATGTTTTCTATGCGTGACCCATGGGGGATACGTCCGGCATTTTGGTATAAAAATGACGAGATGGTGGTAGTTGCCAGTGAGCGCCCTGTGTTGCAGACTACATTTGATTTAGAATGTGATGATGTTCAGGAATTAGCTCCAGGCTGTGCATTGATAGTAAATAAAAATTGTGAAACTGCGGTAGAGCGTATACTTGACCAAAGAGGTGATTGTAAATGTTCTTTTGAACGTATTTATTTCAGTCGCGGTTCAGACCGGGATATATATAAAGAACGTAAGAAATTAGGAGAGCAGCTGACGGATTCTATACTCCAAGCGGTTGATTATGATACTGAACATACTGTGTTCTCGTTTATTCCCAATACTGCAGAAGTCGCTTTTTACGGAATGCTTGGCGGTTTCAAGCGTTATATAAACGAGCAGAAAATCAACCTGATAATGAATATGGGCCACAAGCCTTCTTATGAAGAGCTTGAGCATTTGTTGCATCAGTATGTAAGAAGTGAGAAGGTCGCATGGAAGGACATCAAGCTGCGCACATTCATTACCGAAGGAGCTTCGCGTAATGACTTGGCATCCCATGTTTACGATGTTACTTACGAGTCGTTGGAACCTTATAAGGACAACCTTGTCATAATTGACGACAGTATAGTGCGCGGTACTACATTGAAAGAAAGTATATTGAAGATACTTGACCGCCTGCACCCTAAGAAGATAGTCATAGTAAGCAGTTCGCCTCAGATTCGTTATCCTGATTATTACGGTATAGACATGCCAAGCCTTGAAGAGTTTTGTGTGTTCCGGGCCACTATAGAATTGTTGAAGGACCGTGGCATGTATCAGTTGATTGAAGACACTTACAATAGGTGTAAGGAGGAACTTAAGAAGCCCAAGGCGGAGATGAAGAACTGTGTACGTGATGTATACAAACCGTTTACGGTAAACGAGATAAACGAGAAAATCATAGAGATGCTCCGTCCTGAAGGCATGACTACTCCAGTAGAATTGGTTTACCAGTCGATAGAAGGTCTGCACGAGGCCATACCAGACCATAAAGGGGATTGGTACTTTACGGGCAATTATCCCACGCCTGGCGGTGTGAAGCTTGTCAATCAGGCGTTTATCAGGTATGTGGAGAAGGTTTATCAGTTTGAACAGAAATTTTAGCAATGTCAAAATAGAAGCCCACGGCAGGCACTTGTGCCGTCCTTGGGCTTTTTTATGGCAGCATAGGGCTTTAAGGCAAATGCCTTTTAGCTTTGGTTTATAAAAATACACATTCATTAAGCACGACAGAAATGAGAAACGTAACTTTAGAACTTGAAGACGGAACAAAGTTTCATGGAAAGTCCTTTGGGTATGACAGTCCAGTGGCTGGCGAAGTGGTGTTCAACACAGCTATGATGGGATATCCCGAGAGTCTTACCGACCCATCTTATGCTGGCCAGCTGATGGTGTTGACTTATCCGCTTGTTGGCAATTATGGTGTGCCTCCGTTTACTGTAGAGCCTGACGGCATAGCCACATTCATGGAAAGTGACAAGATTTATGCCTCAGCCATAATCGTAGCCGATTACAGCGAGCAGTATAGCCATTGGAATGCAGTTGAAAGTCTGGCAGACTGGTTGAAACGTGAACATGTGCCAGGGGTTACAGGCATTGATACTCGTGAACTAACTAAGGTTCTGCGTGAACACGGTGTTATGATGGGTAAGATTTTGTTCGACGACGAGCCGGACAATATTCCTATGGCTGATTATGAGGGTGTTAATTTTGTTGACCAGGTAAGTTGTAAGCAGATAATGCGTTATAACGAAGGAGCAGGAAAGAAGGTCGTGCTTGTTGACTGCGGCGTGAAGAATAATATAATAAGGTGTTTGGTTCATCGCGGAGTTGAAGTGATACGCGTTCCTTGGAACTACGATTATACCGATATGGATTTTGACGGATTGTTCTTGGCCAATGGCCCTGGCGACCCCGATATGTGTGAGGATGCCGTCAACGTGATACGCAAGCAGATGAATATCTCGACAAAGCCTATTTGTGGTATCTGTATGGGTAATCAGTTGTTGGCAAAGGCTGGTGGCGCTAAGATATACAAGTTGAAATATGGCCATCGTTCTCACAATCAGCCCGTGCGCCTTGTCGGTACAGAGCGTTGCTACGTGACGAGCCAGAACCACGGATATGCCGTTGACGCTTCAACTCTTGGAAATGATTGGGAAGAGTTGTTCGTAAACATGAACGACGGCAGTAATGAGGGTATTCGTCATAAGGTAAATCCTTGGTTCTCAAGTCAGTTCCATCCCGAGGCATGCTCTGGCCCTGTTGATACGGAATTTATGTTCGACAAGTTTGTCGATGCTCTGAAGTAATCGTTTCTTGTTAAAAAATCCATTATAAGGCAAACCCCTAAATTTTTTGAAATGAAATATAACGATATAAAGAAAGTGTTGCTTCTTGGTTCGGGAGCATTGAAGATAGGCGAGGCCGGCGAATTTGATTATTCTGGTTCGCAGGCGTTGAAAGCATTGAGGGAAGAAGGGATTGAGACTGTGCTTATTAATCCTAATATTGCCACGGTGCAGACATCTGAAGGCGTGGCCGACCAAATATACTTCCTTCCTGTACAGCCGTATTTCGTAGAGCGTGTAATCGAGAAGGAACGCCCGGACGGCATACTCTTGTCGTTTGGAGGGCAAACCGCTCTTAATTGTGGTGTCGAACTATACAAAAGCGGTGTGCTTGAAAAATACGGCGTCCGTGTGCTTGGTACGCCTGTACAGGCCATAATGGATACCGAAGACCGCGAGTTGTTTGTCGAGCGTCTTAACGAGATTGATGTAAAGACAATCAAGAGCGAGGCGTGTGAGAATATCGAGCAGGCACGCAAGGCTGCTGCGGAATTGGGCTATCCCGTAATCATCCGTGCAGCTTATGCCTTGGGTGGCCTTGGCAGTGGTTTCTGTGACAACGAGGAAGAGCTTGACCGCTTGGCTGAAAAAGCCTTTTCGTTCTCTCCGCAGGTATTGGTCGAGAAGAGCTTGAAAGGTTGGAAGGAAATAGAGTACGAGGTGGTGCGTGACCGTTATGACAATTGCATAACTGTATGTAACATGGAGAACTTTGACCCTCTCGGCATCCACACTGGTGAGAGTATCGTTATCGCTCCGTCGCAGACTCTTACAAACAGCGAGTATCATAAGCTCCGTGCATTGTCAATCAAAATCATACGCCATATCGGAATTGTAGGTGAGTGCAACGTGCAGTACGCTTTCGACCCGAAGAGCGAGGACTACCGCGTCATTGAGGTCAACGCCCGTTTGAGCCGCAGTTCGGCTCTCGCTTCAAAAGCTACAGGCTATCCGCTTGCATTCGTTGCCGCCAAGCTCGGCTTGGGCTATGGCCTGTTTGAGCTGAAGAACTCTGTCACGAAAACCACGAGCGCATTCTTTGAACCGGCATTGGATTATGTCGTATGTAAAATTCCGCGTTGGGACTTGAGCAAGTTCCGTGGGGTTGACCGTGAGCTTGGTTCTTCGATGAAGTCTGTCGGCGAAGTGATGGCTATAGGGCGCAACTTCGAGGAAGCCATACAGAAGGGCTTGCGAATGATAGGGCAGGGAATGCACGGTTTTGTTGAAAACAAGGAACTTGAAATCGCCGACATCGACGAGGCACTGCGCGACCCGACGGACAATCGCATATTCGTTATCTCAAAGGCCATGCACCGTGGTTATACCATAGACCAAATCCACGAGCTGACGAAGATAGACAAGTGGTTCCTTTACAAGTTGCAGCATATTATTGACATTGACGAGGCGTTGAAGCGTTGCAAGAGTGTCAACGTGCTTGGCAAGGACTTGCTGCGCACGGCTAAGGTTTACGGTTTTACCGATTTCCAGATAGCCCGTGCCGTCGGTCTTGAAAACGAACTTGGCAATATGACCAAGGCCGGCCTTGTAATACGCCAGTTGCGCAAGAATTATGGAATATTGCCAGTTGTAAAGCAAATCGATACGCTGGCGGCCGAGTATCCGGCGCAGACAAACTATCTGTATGTGACTTACGCTGGTGTGAAGAGCGACATCAACTTTGAGCGTGACAAGCGTTCCATCATTGTGCTTGGCTCTGGTGCTTACAGGATAGGTAGCTCCGTAGAGTTTGACTGGTGCGGTGTGCAGGCTCTCAATACCATACGCAAGCAGGGCTGGCGTTCGGTCATGATAAACTATAATCCTGAGACAGTTTCCACGGATTATGACATGTGCGACCGTCTGTATTTCGACGAACTTACATTCGAGCGTGTCATGGATATAATCGACCTTGAATGTCCGCATGGTGTAATTGTTTCTACAGGAGGACAAATTCCCAATAATCTGGCTATGCGCCTTGACGCGCAGAATGTTCCTATTCTTGGCACGTCGGCCAAGGACATCGACAATGCCGAGGACCGTGCAAAGTTCTCGTCGATGCTTGGACGCAACGGCATAGACCAGCCGGAGTGGAGCGCGTTGACGTCAATGGACGACATTCAGAAGTTTATCGACCGTGTAGGCTTCCCTGTTCTTGTACGTCCGTCATACGTGCTGTCAGGAGCGGCAATGAACGTATGTTCCAACAATGACGAGTTGGTGCGCTTCCTTAAATTGGCGGCCAATGTATCAGAAGACCACCCTGTTGTTGTAAGTCAGTTTATAGAGCACGCCAAGGAAGTAGAAATGGATGCTGTTGCTCGTGACGGCGAAATCATAGCTTACGCCATAAGTGAACATATCGAGTTTGCCGGCGTTCATTCGGGTGATGCTACTATTCAGTTCCCACCGCAGAAACTATATTGTGAGACCATACGCCGTATCAAGCGCGTAAGCCGCAAGATAGCCCAGGAACTTCATATCAGCGGTCCGTTCAATATACAGTTCCTTGCCCGTGACAATGACATTAAGGTTATCGAGTGTAACCTGCGTGCTTCGCGCTCGTTCCCATTTGTCAGCAAGGTGCTGAAAATCAACCTTATAGAGCTTGCCACTAAAGTAATGCTTGGATTGCCTGTCGAGCGTCCGGACAAAGACTTGTTCGACCTTGATTACGTCGGAATAAAGGCCAGCCAGTTCTCATTCAACCGTTTGCAGAAGGCAGACCCGGTGCTCGGTGTCGACATGGCATCGACGGGCGAGGTTGGTTGCCTTGGCGATGATACAAACACCGCGCTGCTTAAGAGCATGCTTTCCGTAGGCCAGCGCATCCCGGAGAAGAACATCCTGTTGTCGACTGGCGGTCCGAAGCAGAAGGCTGAAACGCTTGATGCCGCACGTCAGCTGGTAAAGAACGGTTACAAGATTTTTGCAACGGTCGGCAGTTCCAAGTTCCTAACGGAGAACGGAGTAGAGAACACCATGGTCTACTGGCCGTCTGATGCCGACAAGCATCCGCAGGCTCTTGATATGCTCCACCGCCATGAAATAGACCTTGTGGTGAATATACCCAAAGACCTCACGGTGAGCGAGCTTTCAAACGGCTACAAGATACGCCGTGCGGCCATCGACCTTAACGTTCCACTCATTACAAACAGTCGTCTTGCCTCGGCGTTCATCAACGCTTTCTGTCGCGTAAAACTTGACGACATCGACATCAAGTCGTGGAGCGAGTACAAGTAATCGGGTGTTTTAAATATTGAAATAACGGTAAAGAGTTGAAGATGAACGCCTTGTCTGCTAAGGCAGGCAATGTCAGTCGTCTTCAGCTCTTTTAAAATCTGTACATTTGGTGAATACAGTACGACCAAAAAAAAATCTTGGACAGCACTTCTTGGTAGACCTTGGAATTGCCAAGGCTATAGCCGATACAGTTGACGCTTGTCCTGATATACCTGTGCTTGAGGTTGGCCCCGGCATGGGAGTCCTTACCCAGTACCTCATGCCGAAGGGACGGGAACTGAAAGTAGTGGAAATAGACAAAGAATCAGTAGCTTACCTTAACGAGAAGTATCCTGACCTGAAAAAGGACATTGTCAGTGGTGATTTCCTTCGGATGGATTTGTCCGAGCTTTTTGGAAACCGCAAATTTGTGCTTACAGGCAATTATCCTTATGACATATCTTCGCAGATATTCTTCAAGATGCTTGACAACAAGGAACTAATACCTTGTTGTACAGGCATGGTGCAGCGTGAAGTCGCATTGCGTATAGCATCTGCGCCTGGTACTAAGGCTTATGGCATATTGAGCGTATTGATACAGGCGTGGTATGATGTGGAATATCTGTTTACCGTCGATGAAGGCGTATTCAGCCCTCCGCCGAAGGTGAAGAGCGCGGTAATACGCATGACGCGCAATGGCGTTGAAGATTTGGGGTGCAGCTGGACGCTGTTCTGCCGTGTCGTCAAGGCTGTGTTCAACCAGCGCCGCAAAATGTTGCGTGTGTCGTTAAGGCAGCTCTTTCCCGACGTGAAAGCCCATTGCGGATTTTTCAGTGGCGATATGATGACGCTCCGCCCGGAGCAACTTTCCGTAAGCCAGTTTGTCAGTCTTACCAATATGGTGGAAAAAGAGATGGGCCAGTGATGTTTTACTGATGCGCAATATCAGTGTGGTAGTGGCGTTTCAGGCATTGTTTGGGAAAGTGGATTGATTACGGAAAGAATGTCATTTGGATTTTCCACGAATATTGTTCCGCCGTTTTTCACGAGGAAATACTTGTCCCTGAATCCCCACAGCACGCTGATGCACGGCAGACCGCAGTTGCGCGCCGTGGCTATGTCAACCTCGCTGTCGCCCACGTACACCGTGCTCTTCTTGTCAGCACCGAGCTTTTTCATGGCTTCGAACACGGTGTCGGGAGCAGGTTTTTTGCGTATGTCCGCGCTTTCGCCGATGGCAACGTTGATGTATTCGCCGAAAAAAGTACGGCAAAGATGCTCGGTGGCCTTGCAATACTTGTTGCTTACCACGGCCATCTGTTTGCCGCTGTTTTTCAGCGCGGCCAACATGTTCATTATGCCGGGGTAGGGGCGTGTGGTGTCGAGGCTGTGCTCAAGGTAGTGGTTAATGAACTCCTTGTACACGTTTTCATACAATGGATTGTCAGTTCCGCCGGGAACGGCTCTTTCAATGAGTTTCCTTATACCGTTACCTACCATCATTCTCACCTCCTCCGTAGTGTGTTCTGCCATTCCGTATGCACGCATGGCGTGGTTGGTGCTGGCCGTCAGGTCGTCGAGGGTGTACAGCAGGGTGCCGTCGAGGTCGAATATGTAAGTGTCAAACTGTCCCATGTTTATTTAGTTTTATGTTTATTATGGTGTGTCGCCCGCCATTGTTTACGGTTTGCAAAGTTACATCAAAATATTAAAAACAGGCAGATTAGGCTCTATTATTATTCTTCCGTCATTCATGTGTGGGAGAATTTGTAAGCATACAAGTTCTGAAAGTAGGAGTTTGTTTATACGCAGGGCTTATTTTGGATGGGTTGCAAGCAAAATGGTTGAGGTTCCTTATAATATGAAAGGCCGTCTTTTGCAACGCAAAAGACCGTCTTTGATACGGCGAAATGTGGCCTTTCGCAATGCGTTTGGCGGTTGTTGTAATGGTTGGTGGAAGTGTGTCATGATGTAAGTTGCGACAAATCGTCATTATTCTTACATTTTTATTCGTTGGTTTCGCTTATGTTTTGTATCTTTGCCCAAGATAAGACGCGTTCATATAAGTGTGTGGCGCGGTGGTTGTTTGCTTGTAAATCAATTGATTGTGAAAAACATTGCAGCTATAAATAACGAGGACGAGATACTGCATCGGCTGGGAATAGACTCCCTTAGCGGCATGCAGCTTGGCATGAAGGATGCCATGCTGGGTGGCGTTGACGACATTGTGCTGCTCTCGCCTACAGGTACGGGCAAGACGTTGGCGTACCTGTTGCCGTTGGTCGGGATGCTTGATGCTTCGTCGGATGAAGTCCAAGCGGTGGTGATTGTTCCCGGTCGTGAGCTTGCGTTGCAGTCACACGAGGTGTTCAGGAACATGGCGTGCGGCCTGAGGTCGATGTGCCTCTATGGCGGCCGGCCTGCTATGGACGAGCACAGGGAGCTGCGCCGCGTCATGCCGCAGGTGGTTTTTGTAACTCCGGGACGGCTTGTCGACCATTTGGAGAAAGGCAACATTGCCGCCGGCGCGGTAAGGTATGTCGTGATTGACGAGTTCGACAAGTGCCTCAAGATGGGTTTCGCCACTGAAATGTCAAGGGCGATGGAACTGCTCGGGGCTGTGCGCAGGCGTTTCCTGCTGTCGGCCACCGACGCTGCAGAAATTCCCTCGTTCGTCAATATAGGGCGTGCCGTGCGGCTTGACTATCTTGACGGCGGCGACGTGCAGGGCAGGATAGGGCAGTATGTGGTGAAAAGTCCCGACAGGGACAAGCTCGATACGCTTGCCGCTTTGCTCTGTTCGTTTGGCGATGCCAGCACCATAGTGTTCCTGAATTACCGCGACAGCGTAGAGCGCGCGAGTTCTTTTCTCAAGGATAAGGGCTTTGTCGTAAGCTCTTTCCACGGCGGAATGGAGCAGAAGGAGCGCGAGGCTGCCGTGTACAAGTTTGCCAACGGTTCGGCCAACGTGCTCGTTGCTACAGACTTGGCATCGCGTGGGCTCGACATGCCCGGCGTTGACAACATCGTGCATTACCACTTGCCTGTAGGCGAGGACGAGTATGTGCACCGTGTAGGGCGCACCGCTCGCTGGGATGCCCGTGGTAGAGCGTTCTTCCTGCTTGCTCCCGACGAGGAGTTGCCGGCGTATGTGCCGGGTTCACCCGATGTTTACACCGTGCCCGATGGAGGCCAAGTGCCGCCACGGCCACGCATGGTTACATTATATATAGGTAAGGGCAAGAAGGACAAGGTATCGCGAGGTGATGTTTTAGGCTTCCTCTGCAAGACGGGCGGACTTGACGGCAAGGACATCGGCCGCATAGACATAAAGGAGCGATGGGCGTATGTGGCTGTCGACAGTGGTAAATGGCAGGATGCCGTAAGGCGTGCGTCAGGAGCTAAGTTGAAAGGCATAAAGACAGTAGTTGAGCTTGTAAAATAGCAAAATGTCACAAAATTTACTATTTTTAATGTAAAATGTTTGTATGTTCGGAGATAAAGATGTAACTTCGCAACTGCAAAAATGAATAACCGATTTAATTTGTTTCATTATGAAGAAGTACAACTTTAACGCCGGCCCTTCAATACTTCCGCGTGAAGTGATTGAGAATACGGCAAAGCAGATTTTGGATTTTAACGGAAGCGGTTTGTCGTTGGCGGAAATCAGCCACAGGGCAAAAGACTTCCAGCCGGTAGTGGACGAGGCGGTAGCCCTCATCAAGGAGCTGCTTGGTGTGCCTGAAGGATATTCCGTGCTCTTCCTCGGCGGAGGTGCTTCACTTGAATTCTGCATGGTTCCATACAACTTCCTTATAACGAAAGCCGCTTACCTTAACACGGGAACGTGGGCGAAGAAGGCCATAAAGGAGGCCAAGCTCTTCGGTGAAGTGGTTGAGGTCGCATCGTCGGCCGATGCCAACTATACGTTCATCCCGAAGGACTGGACATGCCCGACGGACGTGGATTACCTGCATATAACCACCAACAACACTATTTACGGAACGGAAATACGCAAGGATATGGACGTGCCCGTGCCGATGATAGCCGACATGTCATCAGACATTTTCAGCCGTCCGGTGGACGTTTCTAAGTACATGTGCATCTACGCAGGCGCGCAGAAGAACCTCTCCATGGCCGGTGTGACGGTGGTAATCGTAAAGGACGACGCCCTCGGCAAGGCTCCGCGCACAATCCCGACGATGCTTGACTATAAGACACATGTAGACAAAGGCTCGATGTTCAACACGCCTCCGGTTGTTCCTATCTATACGGCTCTCGAGAATCTGCGCTGGATAAAGAAGATGGGCGGCGTAGAGGCCATGGACAAGCGGGCGTTGGAGCGTGCCGACATGCTTTATTCGGAGATTGACAGGAACAAGCTGTTCCGCGGCACGGTGGCCGAGGAAGACCGCTCTGTGATGAACATATGCTTCGTGATGAACCCCGAATACGCCGAGCTCGAAAAGCCGTTCATGGAATATGCTACGGCTCAGGGCATGGTGGGCATCAAGGGCCACCGCTCGGTAGGCGGTTTCCGCGCAAGCTGCTACAACGCCATGACCGTTGAGGGCGTGCAGGCTCTCGTCCAGTGCATGAAGGACTTTGAGGCGCAGCACTGACCGTTCGCGTCCTGATACGATACAAAGGGGGAGCATGTCGTGGTGCGGTTGACCCGCAGGTAATCGCGGACAAGCGTGCTTCCCTTTCCTTTTCATAAAGCCATAAATGTCTATTAACCAATAAATCTGTATAATATGAAAGTATTAGTTGCAACGGAGAAGCCGTTTGCCGCCGTTGCGGTAGACGGTATAAGGAAGGAAATAGAAGGTGCGGGCAACGAGCTTGTGCTCCTTGAGAAATATACGGACGCTGCGCAGCTGCTTGATGCGGTGAAAGATGCCGATGCCCTCATAGTACGTTCAGACAAGGTTACGCCGGCCGTTCTCGACGCGGCGGCAAAACTGAAAATCGCAGTGCGCGCCGGTGCCGGTTACGACAACATTGACACGGAGTATGCAAAGCAGAAGGGCGTGGTCGTAGAGAACACTCCCGGACAGAACTCGAACGCCGTAGCCGAGCTCGTGTTCGGCCTGCTGGTGTACGCCGTGCGCAATTTCTATAACGGCAAGGCCGGCACCGAGCTGATGGGCAAGAAGCTCGGCATACTGGCTTTCGGCAACGTGGGGCGCAACGTGGCGCGCATAGCCAAGGGCTTCGGCATGGACGTTTACGCCTACGACGCGTTCTGCCCCAAGGACGCGATAGAGCAGGCCGGAGTGCACGTGGTTGACTCGCAGGACGCACTCTTCGAGCAGTGCGACATCGTTTCCCTGCACATCCCCGCCACGCCGGAGACCAGGCAGAGCATCAATTACGCCCTGGTGGGCAAGATGAAGAAGGGCGGCATCGTTATAAACACGGCACGCAAGGAAGTGGTGGACGAGCCGGAACTGCTCAAGCTCATGGCTGAGCGCGACGACCTGAAGTACATCACCGACATCAAGCCCGATGCCGACGCCGACTTCGCGAAGTTCGAGGGGCGCTATTTCAGCACGCCCAAGAAGATGGGCGCACAGACGGCGGAGGCCAACATCAACGCCGGAATTGCCGCCGCAAGGCAAATCAACGCTTTCTTCAAGGACGGCTGCACAAAGTATCAGGTAAACAAGTGACAAGTTGACAAGTAACGAGTAAATACGATATGGCTAAAATAAAACCATTCAAGGGCGTGCGTCCGCCACGCCAATATGTGGAGGACGTAGAGTCGCGGCCGTACGACGTGCTTGATTCGGAGGAAGCGCGCAGGGAAGCCGGCGATAACGAGAAGAGCCTTTACCATATAATAAAGCCCGAGATTGACTTCGCCCCGGGCACGAGCGAGTATGACCCGCGCGTGTACGAGAAGGCGGCCGAGAACTTTAAGAAGTTCCAGGACAAGGGCTGGCTCGTGCAGGACGGCAAGGAGCAGTATTACATCTATGCCCAGACCATGAACGGCAAGACGCAGTACGGCCTCGTGGTGTGCGCCTACGTTGACGACTATCTCAACGGGGTTATCAAGAAGCACGAGCTTACGCGACGCGACAAGGAGGAGGACCGTATGAAGCATGTGCGCGTGAACAACGCCAACATAGAGCCTGTATTCTTCGCTTATCCTGACAACGCCGTGCTCGACGCGCTCATCATGCGCTACGCCGGTACCACGCCCGAGTATGACTTCATAGCCCCGGTGGACGGATTCCGCCATCAGTTCTGGGTGATTTCCGACGATGCCGACATAGCTACGGTTACCGCCGAGTTCGCCAAGATGCCCTCGCTCTACATCGCCGACGGGCACCACCGCTCCGCCGCGGCCGCACTCGTGGGCGCGGAGAAGGCACGGCAAGACCCCAACCGTGACGGCACGGAGGAGTACAACTACTTCATGGCCGTGTGCTTCCAGGCATCCCAGCTCACCATACTTGACTATAACCGCGTGGTGAAGGATTTGAACGGCCTTTCCTCCGCCGAGTTCCTGGCCGCATTGGGCAAGAATTTCGAGGTGGAGGAGAAGGGCGAAGCAGAGTACAGGCCACGCCGCCTGCACGAGTTTTCGCTCTATTTGGACGGCCGGTGGTACAGCCTTATGGCCAAGCCGGGAACGTTTGACGACACCGACCCCATCGGGGTGCTCGACGTTGACATATCGAGCCGCCTCATACTGGACGAGATACTTGGCATAAAAGACCTCCGCTCAGACAAGCGCATCGACTTCGTGGGCGGCCTGCGCGGCCTCGGCGAGCTGAAGCGCCGCGTAGATAGCGGCGAAATGCGCATGGCGCTGGCCCTTTATCCCGTAACGATGAAGCAAATCATGGACATAGCCGATAGCGGCAAGATAATGCCCCCGAAGGCTACATGGTTCGAGCCGAAGCTGCGCTCGGGCCTCGTCATCCACAAGCTTTCATGAGCATGGGGGGCTTGATGAGCCAGGACGAGTTCAGGACCATTGCAAACGTAGGCGAGGGTACTTACTCCGAGAAGAGGAGCAAGTTCCTCGCCTTCGCCCACCATGTGGAGAGCGCAGCCGAGGTCAGGGCCGTCTTGCAGGATTACCGCAAGCGTTATTACGACGCGCGCCATGTGTGCTACGCCTACGTGCTCGGCGCGGAGCGCGGCGAGCTGCGCGCCAATGACGACGGCGAGCCCAGCAGCACGGCCGGCAAGCCAATCCTCGGGCAAATCAACAGCCTGGGGCTGACCGACGTGCTCGTAGTCGTGGTGCGTTATTACGGCGGGGTCAACCTCGGCACGGGCGGCCTCATCGTGGCTTACAGGACGGCGGCCGCAGAGGCCTTGGCCGCGGCCCAAATAGTGACGCGGCAGGTGGAGGACGTCGTCACGTACAGCTTCCCCTACGTGATGATGAACGCCGTAATGCGCGTGGTGAAGGAGATGAAGCCGCGCATAGTGTCGCAGGATTATGGCGGCACGTGCGAGATTAGGCTCGCCATAAGGCGGTCAGAAGCCGGAAAACTTAGGGCGAGGCTCGAAAAACTTTCATTTGAGTGACGTTTTTCTTTGCCATGTGAAATATTTGTATTACCTTTGCACCCGTCAAAGGCCGCGGACGGCTCCGCAAGGGGCGCAGGCTGGAAAGGAAGGTTGGCAGAGTGACCGAATGCGCTGGACTCGAAATCCGGTATACCCATTGCGGGTATCGGGGGTTTGAATCCCTCACCTTCCGCCAAGATAGTTGATGATTGTATGGTTGGGTATCACTTATACCTTTATATAATCATTTATACTTAAAGTTCAATATAATTTAATCAGTTGTTTTTGTATAATTATCTGTTTTGATGTTTTTGTCAGACATTTGCCGTTTTACACAATGGAAGGTACAGATGTTAAAATGGTGTGATATTGTAATAAGGCTGTTTGCCGCACAGGTATGCTTTTGCCTTGAAATGCTATAAAAAACGGCGATAGGCTACGCTTTTTGCGATAAAGTTTGTACTTTTGCACATAGTTTATATGTTGTAAAACAATGTTCAAGAAAAAGAGAAGATGGCATACACTGCCCGGTCAGCCGCTTACCGAGATGGACAAGCAGGTGATGTACTGGGAGAACAAGGGCAAGCTTGTGCCCACGCGCGACTTGATAAAGACTCCCGAACAAATCGAGGGCATACGCAAGAGCGGCGTTGTTAACAGCGGCGTGCTCGACGAAGTGGCCGCACGCATACATGCCGGGATGAGCACCGCCGAAATCGACAAGATTTGCTATGATTATTGTACGGAGCATGGAGCGGTGCCGGCCTGCCTTAATTACGAGGGCTTCCCGAAAAGCGTATGCACAAGCATAAACGAAGTGGTGTGCCACGGCATACCGAAGGAGACCGACATATTGCAGGAAGGCGACATCGTAAACGTGGATTTCACAACGATACTTGACGGCTATTACGCCGACGCGTCGCGCATGTTCATAATCGGAAAGACAACCCCCGAGAAGGAACAGCTTGTGCGTGTGACGAAAGAATGCCTTGAAATAGGCGCGGAGGCGGCCAAGCCTTACGGCTTTGTAGGCGACATAGGCCATGCCATACAGAAACATGCTGACAAGTATCATTACGGCATCGTGCGCGACCTTTGCGGCCACGGTGTCGGCATTAAGTTCCATGAAGAGCCGGAGGTGATGCACTTCGGGCACAAGGGAACGGGCATGCTGCTCGTGCCTGGCATGGTGTTCACCATAGAGCCGATGATAAACATGGGTACATGGAAAGTGTTTATCGATGCCGACGACCCATACGGATGGGAGGTCATCACCGGCGACGAGAAGCCGAGCGCGCAGTGGGAGCACACGTTCCTCATGACAGAGCACGGCGTGGAGATACTTTCCGCTTAAAAAGACAGTCCTTATGGAAGACGTATATATATTAGGTATTGAGAGCAGTTGCGACGATACGTCGGCTGCGGTGTTGCGCAACGGCGTGCTGCTGAGCAACGTTACGGCTTCGCAAGAAGTACACAAGGCTTACGGCGGCGTAGTGCCCGAGCTGGCGTCGCGCGCCCATCAGCAGAACGTAGTGCCTGTGGTGGACCAGGCGTTGAAGCGTGCCGGCATAGCCAAAGAGCAGCTTTCGGCCGTAGCCTTCACCCGTGGCCCGGGCCTTATGGGGTCTTTGCTTGTAGGCGTGAGCTTCGCCAAGGGCTTTGCCCGTTCGTTGAACATTCCGCTTATAGATGTAAACCATCTGCAAGGTCATGTGATGGCGCACTTTATCAAGGAGAGCGACGACGACACGTCTGCACCTCCGTTGCCGTTCATCTGTCTGCTCGTGAGCGGAGGCAATTCGCAGATAGTAAAGGTGAACGCATATAATGACATGGAAGTGCTCGGCCAGACAATCGACGACGCAGCCGGCGAAGCTATCGACAAATGCTCGAAGGTAATGGGGCTGGGGTATCCAGGAGGGCCAATAATAGACAAGTTGGCGCGCCAGGGCAACCCGAATGCGTATAAATTCGCCGAACCGCATATACCCGGACTGGACTATAGCTTCAGCGGATTGAAGACGTCTTTCCTGTATAGTCTGCGTGATTGGGTCAAAGAAGACCCCGATTTTGTAGAGCACCATAAGGAAGACCTTGCGGCAAGCCTTGAATTTACCATTGTGGATATCCTGATGAAGAAGCTCAAGCTTGCGGTAAAACAGACGGGTATAAAGCATGTCGCCGTAGCAGGCGGAGTAAGTGCAAACACAGGATTGAGGAACGCTTTTCATGAGTATGCCGGAAAATACGGCTGGACAATATACATTCCGAAGTTCAGCTACACCACCGACAATGCTGCAATGATTGGCATAACGGGCTATTACAAGTATCTCGACAAGGACTTCTGTTCCATTGACAAGCCTGCATTCTCAAAGGTTACATTCAAATAAAAACACATATATTAGTATGGATTTCGAGAATAAAATATTAAGCAAGGAGATAAGCCAGTTTATCTGGGAAAAGGGAAAGACGCTTGGCACAGCCGAGAGCTGTACCGGCGGAAGGATTGCCGAGGCGATAATTTTGATGCCAGGCGCATCAAATTATTTCAAGGGTGGCATAGTTTCTTATACAAACGAGGTGAAGGAAAAAATCCTTGGGGTCAGTCATGATGTTCTTGAGGAAAAAACCGCAGTTTGTGAAGAAGTCGCCATTGAGATGGTAAAGGGCGCAATAAAAACATTGGGAGTGGATTATGCGATTTCTGCGACAGGCATAGCCGGGCCGGCAGGCGGTACGCATGACATTCCTGTAGGCACGATTTGGTTGGCCTGCGGAACGGCGGACGACATAGTTACAATGAAACTTGAAGAGGACAAGGGACGCGATTTGAATTTGTCCAATGCTACAACCCAGGCTCTCCAGCTGTTTTTAGGCTACCTTACAGAACGGCTGAAGAGCGAAGAAGAATAGCTGAGTTAGGATTGAAAAATATCGTGTTCTTATTCAGGAACAAGCTGGATGTCATATAGTTCGCTCGTTGTCAATACTAAAAAAGATTAAAAGAATTATTATTGATGCGAATATTTTGATTATTCGGAAAAAGTTTGTAATTTTGCACGCTGTTTGGAATAAGTATCAAAATTAAAACAAAAAAGGTAGATAGCGATGTCTAAGATTTGTCAAATAACAGGTAAGAAAGCTCAGATTGGAAATAACGTTTCACATTCAAAGCACCGTACAAAGCGTAGCTTTGATGTAAACCTTTTCAGGAAGAAGTTTTACTATGTAGAGGAGCAGTGCTGGATAAGCTTGAAGATAAGTGCGGCAGGTCTGCGTTTGATTAACAAGGTTGGTTTGGATGCGGCTCTCAAGCAAGCTGTTTCCAAAGGCTACTGTGATTGGAAAGACATTAAAGTAATAGGAGAATAATCAACCATGGCAAAGAAGGCTAAAGGCAATAGGGTGCAGGTTATATTGGAGTGCACTGAGATGAAGAACAGCGGTCTTCCCGGTACAAGCCGTTACGTGACGACTAAGAACCGTAAGAACACGCCTGAGAGAATGGAGTTAATGAAGTATAATCCTATTTTGAAGAAAATGACTCTTCATAAGGAGATAAAATAATAATTAAATAATTAGGACATGGCAAAGAAAACCGTCGCAACCCTCCATGAAGGTTCAAAGGATGGTCGCGCATATACAAAGGTTATCAAGATGGTAAAAAGCCCCAAGACTGGAGCTTACATCTTTGATGAGCAGATGGTTCCCAATGAGGCAGTGAAGGATTTTTTCAAGAACTGATTTAATCAAGGCAATATATCAATAAAAGGTCGCAATGATTTTGCGGCCTTTTTTGTTGTAAGTATGGTTTCATTTTACTAATTTTGTAGCAAAATACATAGATATGGGATTATTCGGGTTATTCAATAGGGATAAGAAAGAAACACTGGACAAAGGTCTTGAAAAAACAAAGCAAAGTGTTTTTTCAAAGATTGCAAGAGCCGTTGCTGGGAAGTCAAAGGTCGACGATGACGTACTGGACAATTTGGAGGAAGTGCTGATAACGTCAGATGTTGGCGTTGACACCACATTGAAAATAATAAAAAGGATAGAAGAGAGGGTTGCGCGTGATAAGTATGTTTCTGTATCAGAGCTGAACGCTATACTCCGTGACGAGATTGCGGCTTTGCTTACAGAAAATAATTCTGTAGATAACGAGAATTGGGATTTGCCTTCAGACCATTCTCCGTATGTCATACTTGTTGTCGGAGTGAATGGTGTTGGTAAGACTACTACAATAGGAAAGCTGGCATACCAGTTCAAGAAGGCAGGCAAGAAGGTGTATCTTGGAGCGGCTGACACGTTCCGTGCGGCGGCTGTGGAGCAGCTGTCCATTTGGGGCGAACGGGTAGGTGTGCCTGTCGTAAAGCAGCAAATGGGGGCAGACCCGGCGAGTGTTGCGTTTGACACATTAAGTTCGGCGAAAGCCAATTCGGCTGATGTGGTATTGATTGATACGGCAGGACGCTTGCACAACAAGGTCGGATTGATGAATGAGCTTAAGAAAATCAAGGATGTAATGAAGAAAGTCGTTCCTCAGGCGCCCGACGAAGTGTTGCTAGTCCTTGATGGTTCTACCGGGCAGAACGCTTTTGAACAAGCCAAGCAGTTCTCTGCTGTGACGCAGATAACAAGCCTGGCGATAACAAAGCTTGACGGAACTGCAAAGGGAGGTGTTGTCATTGGCATATCAGACCAGTTGAAAGTGCCTGTAAAATATATTGGTCTCGGCGAAAAGATGGAGGACCTCCAGTTGTTCAACAAGACTCAATTTGTCGATTCTCTTTTTAACGTGGAAAAGTGAAGAAAAATCAGATAGACTTTATTACTTTAGGCTGTTCCAAGAACTTGGTTGATACGGAGGTCTTGATGAAACAGTTTGAAGTTAACGGATATAAATGCACTCATGACAGCAAGAACCCACAAGGTGAAATTGCTGTTATAAATACTTGCGGTTTTATTGGTGATGCAAAGGAAGAGAGTATCAATACAATTCTTGAGTTTGCAGATGCGAAAGATAAAGGAAAACTTAAGAAGCTTTTTGTTATGGGATGCCTCTCGCAAAGATACAAGTCTGAACTTGAGAAAGAAATACCGCAAGTAGACAAGTATTATGGAAAGTTTGACTATAAGCGGCTTTTGGCTGATTTGGGGAAGGCTGAAGTTCCGTCGTGTCGAGGCCACAGGGTGCAGACTACGCCCCGTCATTATGCTTATGTGAAGATAAGTGAAGGCTGTGACCGCCATTGTGCTTATTGTGCTATCCCTTTGATAACGGGCAAGCATGTCAGCAGGCCGCAATCGGAGATACTTGAAGAAGTTAGATATTTGGTTTCCATTGGAGTAAAGGAATTCCAGATAATAGCGCAGGAGTTGACGTATTATGGGGTTGACTTTGACGGTAAACAGCATATCGCCGAGTTGGTTTCGGATATGGCCGACATACCTGGCGTGAAATGGATACGTTTGCATTATGCTTATCCGACACATTTCCCTTATGAGTTGCTGGATGTCATTCGTGAGAAACCAAATGTCTGCAAATACTTGGACATAGCATTGCAGCATATTTCAGACAACATGCTTACCGCCATGAGGAGGCATATTACTAAAGCCGAGACTTACAAATTGATAGAGCGAATAAGGAAAGAGGTGCCGGGAATACATTTGCGTACGACATTGATGGTTGGGTTTCCTAATGAAAGCGACGATGACTTCAACGAATTGATGGAGTTTACAAAATGGGCACGTTTCGAACGTATGGGAGCATTTGCTTATTCGGAGGAAGAAGGAACTTACAGTGCCATCCATTATGCAGACAACATCAGTCATGAAGTCAAGCAGAAACGTTTGGATAAACTGATGGCTTTGCAACAGGAAATCAGCGCAGATATAGCAGCTTCAAAGGTTGGCAAAGTGTTTAAGGTCATAATCGACAGGAAAGAAGGCGATTATTATATAGGTAGAACTGAGTTTAGTTCCCCAGAGGTAGACCCGGAGGTACTTATTCCTGTAACAGGGAAAAAGTTGCGTACAGGTTCATTCTATAATGTGCGGATAACAGATTCAGAGGAATTTGATTTATATGGGGTTGTTATATAAGTAGGTGATGTTGGCTTTTATATTTTATCCATAATGAACAATAAAGGTCTTATTACAGAATTGTCCAGGCGGACAGGATACACGCAGGATGATACGCAAAAGATGGTTAATACCATTATTGATGCGATGAACGATGCTTTTCAACGCGGTGATGTCGTGTCTATACCGAGGTTCGGTACTTTTGAGGTAAAGAAACGTTTTGAGCGTATTGTCGTAAATCCAGCCACAAAGCAGCGTATGCTAGTTCCTCCAAAATTAGTCCTCAATTTTAAGCCAATGGCATCCATTAAGGAAAAGTTGAAGAAAGGAGGACAGATTGATGGCTAAGGTTTCCATACAAGATATGGCGTTTGCCATAGTTGCAAAATATGGTTTGTCGCAAAATGAAGCAGAGGATTTTGTTTCAGCATTGTTTGATATAGTCAACGAAGGTCTGCATAGCGACAAGGTTGCCAAAGTTAAAGGACTGGGAACGTTTAAAGTAATAGGCGTGCGCGACCGTGAAAGTGTGAATGTAAATACAGGTGAACGTGTCGTTATTGAAGGTCATGACAAGATAACTTTCACGCCGGATGCCGTCATGCGTGATTTGGTCAACAAACCTTTTGCCCAGTTTGAAACTGTTGTTTTGAACGAGGGTGTCGATTTGGAAGAAATGGGTAAAGTGTTGGAGGCTGATGATAATGACGCATTGACAGATGACGCGGAGCAAGAATTAGCTGAAACAGTGCGGTCAGTACAGCCTGTTAGTGAAGAGGAAACAGCAGACGATGCACCTGATACTGTTGATGTTATTGGCAGCAACGACGGCGTGGACATACCTTCAAATCCTGTGGAAGATGTCGCGTTGAAAACTGAACAGCCTGTGGTTGACATACCAACTTTACCAGAACAGGCTGTTGAAGACGAAAAACAGGATTTTGACGATAGAGCAGTTACAGACGAAGATGTTGCCGAAACTTCAGACAGTGACAACTGTAACGGTAAGCCTCGCCGTTGGTGGGTGCTGTCCGTCCTTATAGCTTTTGTTGTAGGAGTTGCTGCCTTTGCTGCCGGTTTCTATTTTGGGCGTGGTTCAGTTGTGTCTGTTGAACCTGTGATAAGGCCCAAAACTGTATCTGTTGCAAGTAAGCCTTTGGCAACGGTTGACACGCCGCGTGTCAAAGCGGTGCAAGATACGGTAAAGGTTGGACAATCAAAGGACTCTTTGAACGTGTCTACGCCAAAGAAAGACGTGACGGCGGAAGTTGTTGACAAGGATATGCCAACCGTAGTTTCGCAAGAACTGCGTAATGCCAAGGCTATGGTCAATACTGGTGCATACCGGATTATTGGTACTGATAGGGTTGTGACGGTAAAACCAGGTGAAACCCTTAAGGGCATTTCCAAGTTTTATCTTGGTGACGGTATGGAGTGTTATGTTCAGGTGCATAACGGCATAGCAGAAGTAAAGGAAGGCATGAAACTGAAAATTCCCAAATTGAAGAATAAGTTGAAGAAGTAGTAATTTAGGAAATAGTATAATTAACAGGACCGACTTGGATGATGATGATTTTGCTTATGGCATTGTCTTTCCAAGTCGGTTTTTTATATGGAGGCTAACCGCTTGCTACAGTTGTGAGTATAGAAAACAAATAAACGCCAAATAGTTGATTAATAACTATTTAGCGTTTATTTGTGTGACCCCGACAGGATTCAAACCTGTAACCTTCTGATCCGTAGTCAGATGCTCTATTCAGTTGAGCCACGGGGCCTTTCCCTTAATTGCGATGCAAAGGTACGCGTTTTTTTTGTAACTGCCAAATGTTTTTCCGTCTTTTTTCAAGAAAACTTTGTTTTTTGTGTGAAAATAAACTGTTTTGTATGGAAATACGGGAAAGATACGTATTACATTGGCTTCTTGTTGTTGTGCCGCTTGCATGTACCGTTATAAATAAAAAGCCGGTGGATGCGTCTGTTCTGCATCCACCGGCTTTAGGGTATGTAATATGAAAATATTATCTTATGCGGTCTGCTGAGCGTACAAGTGCTTCGTCGGCCAATATGGCCTTTCTTGCCATGAAGTGAAGCACCATTGATACGGCCGGGAGGGCTGACGGAATGAAGATATTGAAACCGCCTGCGGCTTCTTTGGTGTTTAGCGTCATGGCAGCCATAACGACATACCATCCTAAAAGAAGCAGGATATTGAACATGCAGAAGCGGCTTTGCACCATCCTGTTCTTGTATGAGAATATCGCGATTAACGATATAGGGCAAGTTACGAGCAGTATGGCGAACAGCGCCCATACTGAAAAATCATGGACACCGTCCGGGCGTACTATCCACAGGTTGTACATTATGGAACTGCCTCCCAGTGCGTTTCCTGCCGTGAATTGTCCCAATGGCAGACACAGGCATACAATAACCGAGATTACCGCCAGCAACAAGAACAATGTCTGTTTACGCTGTATCATCACGCTTCTTTTACGTTGTCCTTCTGCGTGTCGCGCCAGTATACGTTGCCGTCAAGAAACTCTTGAGTAGCCAGGAGCGTAGGTTTCGGCAGCTTTTCGTAATACCTTGATATTTCTATTTGTTCCCTGTTCTCGAAAACTTCCTCAAGACTGTCGTTGTAAGACGCAAATTCCGCGAGCTTTTTGCTCAAGTCCTGCTTTATTTCAACGGAAATCTGGTTTGCGCGTTTTGAGATGATGGCAACACTTTCGTAGATGTTTCCTGTTTCCTCGCACAGCTCCATGATGTTGTGGGTCACTGTGTTTGTAGGGGCTTTTGACTTCTTATAATCCATTTCCTTATATTAGTTTTATGCTTTCTTGTAATCACTCACCAGTATATTTCTTGCAAGATGCAATATATTTCTCGGCCAGTTTTTTGTTTTTCGACTCCGGGAACTCGTTTATGAAGCCGTAGCATTCGTCTTCGGCATCGCGGTATCGGTCAAGTTTCTTTTCCTCGACGCTCTGTTCAGCCAGTTCAAATTTGCTCTTCATTATGAGCAGTGCGAAGTCCTCGCGCAGTGCGCTGTACGGATAGTCGTTGATGGCGTTCTGCGCGGTTATGATACATGCCTCGTAGTTACTGCCTCCGCTGGTGCAGTTGCCGAAGTAAGTGCCGAGATTGTAGTACAGCTCCGCCGAGTACAGCTCTTTCTTCACGAGCTTGTCCTGCAGTTCGAACAGGCGGCCTTGCGCCTTGTCCTTCAGCTTGGCTTCCGGGTAAATGTCAAGATATTCCTGGAAAGCCGCGATGGAGTTTACGGTCTGCGTCTGGTCGAGCCTTGGCTCGGGCGTGCTCATGTATAGGCTTTCACCTATATAAAACGATGCCATTTCGGCGTATATGCCTTTAGGATATGACTGGCGGTATTTTTTGAATGTCATGGCCGCGCCTTCATAATCCATGTCGCAATACTGCGCCATGGCGAGCATGTAAAGGCTTTCCTCGGCGTTGTCAGTACCTTTCTGTATTGTTACCAGTTCCTGCAATAGTGCTATGGCTTGGGCATATTTGCCACGTGCGAAGCATTCTTTTGCATATTCGTATTTGTAAGCGTAGTTCTGGGATTTGTACACTTGGTTGAATTCGTGTGCGCACCCTGAAAACAATATTACGGCCAATATCGGGATAAGAACTTTCTTCTTCATAAAATTCCGCATTTGGCTGCAAAAATACACATTATCTTATAATTGGCAAAGCTTTGTTCCCGATTTTAAGAAAAAATTGTTTTTATACTTGCCTTTTTTGTCGATGAATGGAATAATGGTTAACTTTGCAGCCGATATACAGGGCGTGCTGCACCGTGAAAGACGGCCTTTCGGCTTGCAATATGCTGTCTTTCAGACGGTAAAAGGCCGTCTTTTACAATGCAAAAGGCCATCTTTTGCAAGACGGTTTGTAACGCTCTGAACATCAGGATATTACAAGAGCTTGTCGGAATGGCACTTGTCCGCTTGTCCCTCGTCTGATTGTCAACTGAAAATAAAACAATGAGCGACTTCAAACTTATATCCGAATACAGTCCCACGGGCGACCAGCCCGAGGCCATACGTCAGCTTACTGACGGCGTGCTGGCAGGCGATGCCGCGCAGGTGCTTCTCGGCGTTACCGGTTCGGGCAAGACGTTCACCATCGCGAACGTAATAGCCAATGTGAACAAACCAACGCTCATATTGAGCCACAACAAGACGCTGGCCGCACAGCTGTACAGCGAGATGAAGTCGTTTTTCCCCGACAACGCCGTAGAGTATTACGTTTCTTACTATGACTATTACCAGCCCGAGGCGTACCTGCCGCAGACCGACACGTACATAGAGAAAGACCTTGCCATCAACGAGGAGATTGACCGCCTGCGTCTGTCGGCCGTGTCGTCGCTGCTATCAGGCAGGAAGGATGTTGTAGTTGTGTCTTCCGTGTCGTGCATATACGGCATGGGCGGCCCTGTTGAGATGGCCAAGAGTGTTATTTCCGTAAGACGCGGCCAGCGGCTCGACCGCAACGCCTTCCTGCGTAGCCTTGTCAACGCCCTTTACGTGCGCAACGACATAGAGCTGAAGCGTGGCAACTTCCGCGTGAAGGGCGACACGGTGGACATCTTCATGGCGTATAGCGACAATGTGCTGCGTGTGTCGTTCTGGGATGACGAGGTCGATTCAATCGAAGAAATCGACTCCGTCAGCTTCCACCGCTTGGCTTCGTTCGATGAATATCAGGTCTATCCGGCCAACCTCTTCGTCACATCCAAGGAGCAGACGGAAATCGCCATACGCGAAATACAGGATGACCTTACAAAACAGATAGATTACTTCAACGAAATTGGCGATACCATTAAGGCTCAACGCATTAAGGAACGTGTGGAGTATGACATGGAGATGATTAAAGAGCTTGGTCATTGCTCCGGCATTGAAAACTATTCGCGCTACTTCGACGGCCGCCAGCCAGGGCAGAAGCCGTACTGCCTGCTCGACTTTTTCCCGAAGGACTACCTGCTCGTAATCGACGAGAGCCATGTCAGCGTGCCTCAAATCAGTGCGATGTACGGCGGCGACCGCGCCCGCAAGACAAACCTCGTAGAGTATGGTTTCCGTCTTCCTGCGGCGTTCGACAACCGCCCCCTGACCTTCGACGAGTTCCACTCGATGCTCCATCAGGTAATCTATGTCTCGGCTACGCCTGCCGATTACGAGCTGGCCGAGGCCGGCGGAGTGGTGGTGGAGCAGGTAATCCGCCCTACGGGGCTGCTCGACCCCGAAATAGAGGTGCGCCCCAGCGAGAACCAGATAGACGACCTCATGGAGGAAATACTGCTGCGCAATGAGCGCGGAGAGCGCACATTGGTTACCACTCTTACAAAACGCATGGCCGAGGAGCTTACCGAATACCTGCTGAACCACGACATCCGAGCCAACTACATACACAGCGACGTCGCCACGCTCGACCGTGTGAAAATCATGAACGACCTGCGCGAGGGGCTGTTCGACGTGCTCGTAGGTGTCAACCTGCTGCGCGAGGGCTTGGATTTGCCCGAAGTGTCGCTCGTGGCAATCCTCGATGCCGACAAGGAGGGCTTCCTCCGCTCGCATCGCTCGCTGACGCAGACGGCTGGCCGCGCCGCCCGCAACGTTAACGGCAAGGTAATCATGTATGCCGACAAAATAACGGCCAGCATGCAGCTTACCATCGACGAGACCCTGCGCCGCCGCGAAAAGCAGCTGCATTACAATGAACTTCACCACATCACTCCGCGCCAAATCACCAAGGACATCAAGCGTAACGCCCTCGGCACAGCACCCGTCGAGGCGGAGGCGGCCAAGACTTCGCCGAAGTACAAGCCATACATAGAGGAGGAGCACGTGGCCTTCGCCGCCGACCCCATCGTGCAGACTATGAGCCGCGAGCAGCTTGAGAAGAGCATTGCCAACACCACACGCCTGATGAAGAAGGCCGCCAAGGAGCTTGACTTCATACAGGCGGCGCAGTTCCGCGACGAACTGCTTAGGTTGCAACGCATGTTGGAAGAGAAAGACAAATGATTATTAAATATGAATGTAATGGCTGTTTGTTGGATGTTATGCTGATATTGAAAAAAGACACTGTCCAAAATTTTGTGTAAATGGAAACAGGATTCAGTTATAAGTTTCTTCCTATATCTGGATTCTGTTTTCAAAGATAAGCATAAACTGGTTCATAATCAA
>CAKZVT010000020.1 GCA_937922435.1 uncultured Prevotella sp.
ACAACAGGCACACGGGGTCTTACTCGGCGCACATCGTGGCCGGCTCGATAATCGTAGGCTACGACCACAGGAAGAGGCGCGTCACCGGCATAGGGGCCGACGACAAAAACGGCGTGTGGATGTGCCTTGAATGCCTTAAGGACTTCAAGGTGATGAAATGCGCCTTCTTCGTGCAGGAGGAAACGGGCTGCAAGGGCAGCGGAGCGGCCGACATGGGTTTCTTCGCCGACTGCCGCTTCGTAATCGAGTGCGACCGCAAGGGCGACTCGGACATGGTGACCAATATCAGCGGCACCGTCCTATGCTCGCGCGACTTCATAACGAAGGCGCAACTGCGCAGGCACGGATACAAGACGGCGCACGGCCTTTTCACCGACGTTTACGCGCTGAAGAGGAGAGGTCTCGGCGTGTCGTGCGTGAACCTGTCGTGCGGATATTACGAGCCGCACACCGACCACGAGTACACCGTGATTGCCGACCTGCTGAAATGCCAACGCTTGGTGAAGCACATAATACGCACACACAAGACCGTCAGCCGTCACGAACACAAGGAACACGGCTGGCAATCGGTAAACCCGTGGGACGACTTTGACGACTGCCCCGGTTACGGTTGGCTCTATCCGCATTTATTGGGAAGGCGTGAATACGGCGCAAGGATGCTTGAAAGCACGACAAACAACGACAAAACAAGACATAAAGGTAGGACAGGAAAATGACACATACTGAAACGACTGCACCTTGTTTCGCAATTGAAACACCGGAGAGCGGGAAAGAGACAATAATGCTTATGGACGCAAATGCGCTTGCACGGCACATCATGCGGATGGACTTCGGCACGGAGGCGGAGCTTTACCTCTACGCCGACACTGACGGAAAGCTGGTCGAATGCGCAGCGGCACTGCGCAAAGAGAAGTGGAAAGACTCGGAGTTCTGCCTGCTCGGAGGTTACGGCCTGCCTGTCAAGAGCGTCAACATCGAGCGCGGATGCGGCCTTGCCAGCCTGGCATTGGCCGTCGGCGACGCGCTGGACTTCTTCGGTTACGCTTCTGATGTCGGCCTCGTCGTCGGCTACGGGTAACAGTTTTCAATGTTCTTTTCACAGACAAAACCGCAACATTACGGATGAAAATGGTTACTTTTGCACAGGTGCAATAGTCACCTGCAAGACAATGGCAAAACGCCCGCTTTGCAAAAGGCGGCATTTGACGCTGCTATATGCCGTCTTTTACCGCCTGAAACACGGCAAATCGAAAGGCAAAAGACGGCCTTTTGCAGAGCCGCCCGTAACTGTTTGATTGTCAATTAATTGCAATCGTCCATGAAAAGGATGCCAAATTGCGCTTTATTTTAACAAAAGGCTTTGTCCTTTATACTGACAAATGACAAAACAAAGACGAAGATGAAAGACCAGTTGAGACTGCTTAGGACCTGCATATACAATGAAATACCGGCCGTGGTGTTCCAGGGCGACGACTCGTGCGCTCCCGAAATACTTGAAGCCGCAAAGGAGATTTACCGCCGCCACGGCTGTTCAGAGGAATTTCTTTACGACTGGCAGCTGCTCATAGACGAGGTGAAGGCTTACCAAGCGGAAAACGGCGCAAGAGTGAAACTACCCCGGCTGCTGCCCTCGGAGGCAGAGACCGTAAGGGACGAGATGGCGAGAAGGG
>CAKZVT010000021.1 GCA_937922435.1 uncultured Prevotella sp.
AAACTTATAACTGAATCCTGTTTCCATTTACACAAAATTTTGGACAGTGTCATAAGCTCTGTTGCCGACAGGCCGATGTCTGCCCCAAGTCCCAAGCCTATGCCGTAAAAGATGAACATTCCGACGGCTGACTGGCCTATGTAGTTGGTCAAAGCCATCCTGCCCGGTGCCGCCAGCCACCGCCACAGGGCAGCGTCCTTGCTCTTGATGAACAGCAGGCACAGCCCGGCCATGTATGCGAAGCCCAACGGATAGACGCTTGTCAGGTAAAGAATGGAGTGCCCGGCTTGGCCGAAAGGATGTCCGCTTGTCGCGCTCCAAGCGTAAACCACCGATAGGGGAAACCCCACTGCGAAGCCGAAACGCACCACGCGGCGCAGCAGGCGTTTATGATTGGCAAGGTTGGCGTACAGCTTGTGCCGCCCGATATAGAAGCCGATGATGAACAATCCCATCACCTTGAAGTAGCGGTTGCCGTCGACAAACTCCTGCACTCGTACCAATGCGCCCTGCACGAGGAACTCGAACACCTCCCGATACGTGTCCGCATCGCGCAGCCAATAGCCGAAGTTCGCCTCCGTAATGCCGTATATGCGGCAGTAATGCCACTGCGCACGCACCGCAGGGGCTGACAGGCTGATGCCTGAAAGTTCGGTCAGCGCATCGACGGCGACGGGCAGCAGCAGGAAGAATGCAGCCCAGCGGAGCAACGCCTTGTCGCTTGTGTGCCTGAACAAGGGCAGCGCCATGCCCATAAGTGCGTACAGCATGAGTATGTCTCCGCTCCAAATCAGCATCAGATGGGCGAAGCCGAACAGCATGAGTACGGCCATGCGGCGGTAAAACAGGCGGAAACCTGCCACGCCCTTGGCCTGCGCGTGGCTGATGATGATTGAGAAGCCGATGCCGAAAAGGAGCGAGAACAGCGTGTAGAACTTGCCGTCCACCAGTACGTATTGCAAGAACCTGACCACCCGGTCGATGCCTGCCGTGGGCATTGCGGCGGCCTCTTCCGCTGTCTTGAACGTGTAAAGGGAGAACTCCGGGTAGTTGGCAAGGATGATGCCGATAAGCGCAAAACCCCTCAAAGCGTCCAAAATGACGTAACGCTCGGAAGGTTTTACGGGCGAAAGGTTGTTTTTGTTCATTTCTTTCTTCTGTTGACGCTCATCACGCTGAGCAATATTACGGCCAGTCCGGCCAGCTGCACCGCCGTTACTACTTCCCCTCCGATGCCTGCCCCGAGCGCAACTGCCACTACGGGATTGACGTATGCGTGGGTCGCCACTTCCGTTGCAGGGCGCACTTTGAGCAGCCATACGTATGCGGTGTAGGCCATCATCGAGCCGAACGTTATCAGGTAAGCCAGTGAAAGCCATGTAACCGTAGAAACGGAGGCGGCGTTTACCTCGGCGAAACTTCCCGTAATGCTGCCGCAAACGGCAAAGACAACGCCTGCGGCGACCATCTGCCACGCCGCTCCGGCCAGCCCGTTGCTGTCCTCTTCGGCCGAACTGCGGTACTTGGAGTAAAGCGTTCCGCATGCCCACGATACGCAACCGCCTATCAGTAACAGCACTCCGTACTCGGCATGTGCGCCCGTCTGCATGTCGTCAAGCAGCTGTTCGACGTACAAAAGGCCGACACCAACCACTCCGAATATGACTCCCAAGACGGTGGAAAGGCTCTTGAAGTTGCGCCGCCACATGGGAACGTCGAGCAGCATTATCCACACCGCGGTCGACGAAGCTATGATTGCGACGAGGCTGCTGCTGACAAAACGCTGCGCGAACATGATGACCGCCTGGTCGACAAACAGCAGGATGATGCCGCTCACGGCAGACTTCAAGATGAGTTTTGTCTTTAACAGATGCTCGCCGCGCAGCCTGCAAACGCCCAATAGCATGCTTCCGGCCACAAGGAAGCGCACCGCGCCGAGCACGAACGGCGGCAAGTCGCGCAGGCAAAGGCCGATGAAGAAGTAGGTGGAACCCCACACTACGTAGATAAGGAAGTATGCAATGGCGACGGACATGGAACTTAATGAGAAAACCCCTCCTGACCTTCCCAACGGGGAGGAACAAGATACCTTTCAAGCAAAGTATTCAATGTTCCTCCCCGTTGGGGAGGTCAGGAGGGGTTTCTCTTTATTTATTGTTTCTCGTTTTGATTTCGCAATCGGCCGGAGCCTTGATGTTTTCGTCGATTGTTATTGAGCCGATGGAGTCTGCCACGATGCGTCCCGATGTGGGGTTCTTTATGTTCGTTATTGCTCCGCGTATGTCGGCGTCGAGTGTCGAGTATTCAAATGCGCGGTCGCATGATGCGTCGAAGGTGCAGTTCTCCAGCTTCAGGTCGTGCGCATAGCAAAGAGGCTGCTCTCCGGAGATGTGGCAATTGATGAGGCGCAGGTTCTTAGAGTGCCATCCAAGGTACTCTCCGTTCAGTTCGGAGTCGTAGATTGTTACGTTCTCCACTTCCCAGAAAGCGTCCTTCGTGGTGATTTTCGCGTTGCGGATGACTACGTCCTTGACGTACTGGAACACGTATTTGCTGTCGCTTTCGAGGCCGTCTACGCTGATGCCGGTGCTGAACATAAAGGGGTAAGTGCCACCGTGGAGCTTCAGGTTCTTGACGTTTATTCGCTCGCAACGCCAGAACACCTCGTCGGCATCGTTCATTTCGACGTTCTCTATCTCGATGTCGTTCATCTCGCGGAACATCTTTGGAGCGTCGATTACCGTGTCCTGCATCTTCAGGTGGTCAGAATACCACAGGGCGGAGCGGCCTCCCACGGCGAAGTAACAGTCCTTGATGGTGAAGCCGTGGACGTGCCAGAAGGGGTAGTTGCCCTCGAAGCGGCAGTTGGTAGCCACGATGTTGCTGCACTCCTTGATGGCCGATTCACCCTCGCGGATGGTCACGTTGTCGATGTGGAGGTCGTGCGAGGCGAAGAGCGGACGCTCTCCGCCGAACTCGGTGTTTGCTATAAGTTTCATATTGTATTGCCTTTTGTCTTGTTTCACGGTGCAAAATTACACAAAAAAGGCGAGACAATGTGTATATATATTACGGATAAAACGAGCTTACAGCCCCCTCCGTCTCCCCCCCCCCCCCGAGGGGGAGTGAGTGGATGAGGGCAGGCCTGTTTCCCGTCATCTTTCTCCTCACCTCGGGGAGGTTGGGTGGGGGCTCATCACCACCGCGTTGCCTATACATCCGTTGGGCATCTGCACGTGGATTAGTGCGCACACGGTGGCGGCGATGTCGTTGATGGTGGTCTTGGCGTCGGTGCGTCCGGGCTTCACGCCCCATCCCATGAGCAGGAACGGTATGTGGGAGTCATACGGGTTCCATACGCCGTGCGTCGTTCCGCGGTCGATGGGGCCTTCGCCCGTTTCGTAGTTCGCAGGGTTCAGCACCATCTGTATGTCTCCGCTGCGCAGGCGGTGGTAGCCGTTTATGATGCGTTCCTTTATTACGGAGGGCAGGGTGGCTGTCGCCGCGTGCTCAAGGTCAACCACATAGGCCAGCTGTGGGTCGCGCTTCAACCACTCGACGGCCGCCGCCTTCACGTCGTCGAGGTCAAGTCCCATCGAGGCTACGGCCTTGTGGTCGAGGAACACCTTGTAGTTGCTGATGCACGCCACGATGCTTTGGCTTGCGCCGAATTTCTGCTTGAGGTGTGTGTCAAGTTCGCGCGCAACCTTTGTGGCCACGAAGCCGCCTGCCGGAATGCCGTGTTCCTGCAGCATCAGTATGTTGTTGGCCGCGCCGTGGTCGGCTGTTAGGAAGGCCAGGTATTGCCCTTTGCCGACCTTGTTGTCAAGATAAGTGAACAGGTCGGCCAGCCTTTGGTCGAGGTCGACGAAGATTTTTTGTATCTCCGGGCTGTGCGTGGCCACCTTGTGGCCTACTTTGTCGGTCACGGAGAAGCTCACCGTGAGCATGTCTGTTACCGCGTCTTCGCCAAGGTGTTCACCCTCAACGGCGGCCTTCGCCATCTCCGCCGTCACGAGGTTGCCGTAGGTGGAGTATGACACTTCGCGCTCGCCGCGTCCGCCGTACTTCTTGTTGAACGCCTTTACCCATCCGGGCAGCTCTTTCATGTAGTAAGTGCTTGTTATGAAATTGCCCGTGGAGCCGTCAATCCAGTACGCCCCGTCGGCTGAATGGCCTGCAGGCAGGATGGAGGCGCGGTCTTTTATGGATACGCCCACCACTTTAGCCTTGAAGCCGGTGGCTATTTTCAGCTCGTCGCCGATGGTGGTCGAGAGCATGTTTCGCGGCGACATGCAGCCGGCCTTGCCGTCAGTGCCAACGCCGCTCACCGTCGCGTCCTCGCAGCAGTACACCATGCGGCCGTCCATCATGAAGTCGTTGCCGGCTATGCCGTGGATGGCAGGCACCGAGCCCGTGAACACCGACGTGTGGCCTACGGCCGTAACCGTGGGCACGTAGTTAATCATCGTGTTCTCGCAGTTGTATCCTTCGCGCATCATGCGCTTGAATCCGCCCTCGCCGTAGAGGCCGTAGTAGCGGTAAAGGTAGTCCCAGCGCATCTGGTCTACCACTATTCCGACAACAAGCTTGGGTCTGTCCGCACCCGCGGCCGTGCCCCGTGCGCATCCGAGACCTGCCAGGATGACGGCTGCAAGGATGGCTTTTGCAATCAATAAATTTCTTTTCATCTCTTCTGTTTATTGTAATCTGTGTTGCAAATATACACGTTTTCGGTGTAACAATGAAACGAAACGGCCTGTCAACGCAAATCTTAACGGAATATTAAAACGGCCGACAGGCAGGCGTATTGCCGCCCCTTTGTAACGCGTTGATAATCAATGGCTTTGCAAAAGGCCGTCTTTCGCATTGCAAAAGACGGCCTTTTAGCGCGTGAAACATGGCCTTTTGGAAGGCAAAAGACCGTGAGTTATCTGTCAAGCCATTCAGTCATGCGGTCGGGATAGTTGGTTATGATGGCGTCAACGCCTGCCTCTTTCATCTTGACGGCATCCTTTTCGCGGTCTACCGTGTAGGGTATTACGCGCATCCCGTCGGCGTGAGCCTTCTTTACGAAGTCCGCGTTTATCATCGGGAAGTCGGGGCTTATGGCGTAGGGCGTGAAGCCGAGGCGGCTCATGGCCTCGTCGTAGCTGCCCGTCGACTTGTCCACAAGGTACAGCAGGCGTATGTTGGGCCAGCGTTCGTGTACGTATTTCAGCGTGCGCACGTCGAAGCTTTGGAGCAGCAGGCGCGAGCCGAGGCTGCGCGAGGCCAGCGCGCGGACGCAAAGGTCGGCGAACGTCTTGTAGTCGGGCGACAGCGTGCCGTCCTTCCTGCTCGACGACTTTATTTCGATGGTGTAGTTCACCGGCGGCAGGTTGTGCCTGTGGCAGTAAGCCTCGACAGAGTCTATGAGCGCGGTCACAGTAGGGATGTGGCACGCCACGTCCTTGCGTCCCGGGAAGCGCTTGTCGGCCTTGTCGCCGATGGTCAGCTTCGCCAGTGCGTCATACGTGTTGGCGTAGAGAGGGTACTGCTCGCCGTAGCCCTTGAGGTATGGGTCGTGTGATACCACGACTACGCTGTCGCGCGTCACGTGCATGTCGAACTCAAGGTCGCGTATGCCAATGTTTACGGCGTTGAGCATCGCCTCGATGGTGTTCTCGGGGTAAAGCCCCGCTCCGCCGCGGTGGGCTATGACCTCTATTTCAGGCTTTATGGTGTCGGAGTATTGCTCGCCGAAGCGGTTGGTGAACACTACGCGTATCTCCTTATACTCTCCTTGGGGCTTGCAGCGGAACAGGTGCGCCGTCTCGGAGTCGCTCTTGCGCCTGGTGTAACGCGAGTTGTAGCCCTCGTCAACATCCGTGAAACGCTCCATTGCGCCCATCGCGCGTCCGTCCTGGTACCACTCCACACGGCATTTCGAGTCATAGTCCCACACGTTGGCCACAACGTAGTCCTTCTGCGACGAGAACTCTCCGGGGGCGTAAAGCGTCATCTGGCGGCTCATGGGGAAGCCCGTCGCCTTGTAGTGCCAGCGCAGGTCGTCGCCGTTAACGTCAACGACGAGGTAGCCGTTAGGCGCGCCGCAGCGGTTAATCCATCCCGTCCACCATGCTCCGCAGGCTGCGCCAATGTTGTGCTGGTACAGGTTTTCGCTCACTTCTATGTTCTCGTAGAAGTGTGTATGGCCGCAGAATACGTGCACACGGTAGCCCTCAAGCGCCTTTTCCAGCTGCCCGGCGTTGCGTATGTTGCCGTCGCCGCCTACGGTGTTCCAGCCTGCGGCGTGCATGTTCAGTATTACGAGCGACCCCTTTGGCACGTAGCTCAGGTCTTTTTCAAGCCAGGCGATTTGCTGGTCGGTTATGTGTTCCTGGTACATCTTGCCGCCTGCGTAGTCGATGTTCTTCATCGTTATGATGTGCGCGCGGCCTATGTTGAACGAGTAGTCCGTAGGCCCGAAGTGCCTGCCGTACTCCATTTCGCCGTACACGGGAGTGCCGAGGCGCATGTTGTGCAGGTCCTGCCAGCGCTTGTCGAAGTCGTGGTTGCCTATGCACTGGAACATCGTCATGCCCGTATTCCTTACCGACTCGATGTAGTCGGAGTAAAGAGGCATGTTGTCAAAGACAAGGTCGCCGAGCGCGATGCCTACCACTTCGCGCCCCTTGCGCAGCGAGTCAACCGTTTGGCGTATGTCCCTCATCGCCTCGCTGCGCCACCGCTCCATGTCGCGCTGCGTGCGCACTTGTGGGTCGGATATGGCGATGTAGTGGAAGTTTGCTTCTACCTTGCCGCGCTTTTCCAGCACAAAGTCGCATCCGGCCGCGCTTACCGCCTTGCCTACCGGCGTGTAGAAGCCTGCGGCTATGCCGTCTTTTTCAGGCAGCCGGTAGGCCGACGGTGTGGATATGCTTATGAACTTGCTCACTATGGTGTCGGTGCGCAGTGACCATCGGCCGGCCTTGTCGGTCAGCGTAAAGTTCACGCCGTCGTTCACTACGACACCTTCTATTCCGCGCCCGGACGTGTCTTTCACCGTGCCCGAGACGTTGAACACCGTCTCCTGGGCTACTCCGCTGCCCATGAACACCGTGCTCAGGAGCAGCGCCAGCAGTGCCTTGATTTTCATGTTGCCAACAGTTGTCATCTTACAAGCTCTACCTTCTTGAACAGTCTGATTACGTCTTCACCGCTCTTGGCCGCCTTTGCGGCATCCTCAAACTTCTTTGTGTCGTCCTCGAAGCAGATTACGTTTGCGCAGTCGAGTATGTGCGACATCGTGCTTACAGCCTCGTCGCGCGTCATGATGTTCTTCTTCAAGGCTTTTTTCACGTATTTGTTGGCGCGCTGTACGGCGTTGTAAACGGCAGGCTTGACGAACTCATAGCCTGAGTTTGACAGGCCTACGCTGACGGAGTATTCGTGGCGGTAGTTTGCGATAAATGTGTTCCATTTCTTTGATACGTCGTTTCCGAGGTAATGTTCTTCCTCGAACGCCGTCTTGGCAACGGGTATATCGCCGTATGTGCGGAACGTGTATTCAATGTCGGGCTTGCTTTCCGCCGCAGCCACGGCCGTCGTGTTGGTGACAGGTGTCAAGCCTTCGCCCGTAGCCATTGCCATGTCTTGTGCGTTGGAAAGCGTCGATACGCACAATGCGATTAATAAAAACATCTTTTTCATCTTTACATCCTTTCTTTTTAATGTTGTCATTTCTGCCATATAAGTTTTATATAAAAGTCGTCGCCGCCCATCGATTCTTTCGCCGCGTCGTAGTTTGCCTTGTTCGTCCTTTGCAGGATTGACGGATACTTGAAGCGTGTGAGCATCTTCTTTGTGCTGTCAACGCCCGGTCCTACAGGTATTTCCGGATAGCCCGTGCGGTTGTGCTCGAACCACTGCTGGTAGTCGCAGAAGAACAGGGCGTAGAACTTTTGCTCGATTATGCGCTTCAACGTGCCGTCATAAGCGGTTAAAGGGTTGTCGAAATAGCCTGCTGGAACCGTGGCTCCCCACAGTTCGATGGCCGCCGTCACGGCCTGCTCGTACAGGCTCTTTGCGTCAGCGTTGATTACTCCGCGCTGTGCAAGTTCGGCCTTTATGAAAAGGATTTCCGGGTAAGTCATCAGCTGAAGCTCCATCGGAGCCACCGCCAGGTTGTCCGTATTGGGATAAGATGCGTTGATGCTTGGCAGCACCTGGTAGCCGCTCTGCATTCCATAGTAGCCCTCCACACCATTGTTTGTGGCCGTTCTGGCGAAAATAGGAAGGCGTGGGTCATTCCAGTTTTTCAGCGTATTGATAAAGAATTCGGACAAGACCCTGTACGATGTGAAGTCTGACGGGCGTGCCAGAGGGGCTTCTTCGGGAGCTACGCCGCTGACGGAAACCATCGCCGACTCCTCGTTTGACTCGAACACGGGGTATTCGGCAGGGTTGTCAACCATCTCTTTCAGCTTTGCCGCCGCGTCAAGTCCGGGCACGTCGATTACGCGGAGCAAAGCCCTCATCCGCAGGGAGTTGGCAAACTTTTTCCACAGCATGATGCCTTCGGTGTCTTCATCTGACGTGCAGTAAAGCATGTCGCCTTGACTGTTGAACTGTAGTCCTTTCGATGTGTCGTACAATCTGTTTGCTTCATCGAGCATGTCTATGATGTTCGTGTAGACATCCTGCTGCTTGTCGAAGCGCGGCTGGTAAACGCCCTCTTCGCCTTTGCAGGCATCTTCAAAGGGTATGTCGCCGAAAGCGTCGGTCAGCAGTTCGAACATCCAACCCTGAAGCGTGAGCGATACTGCCATGTAATTGTTGTCCTCGGCCTGCTCTCCGTATTTGTACATGGCTTTGGCGTTGGTCAGGTAGTAGTAATAATTAGTCCATGTGCCGTCACCGGACGCGTCGGTGGCGTTGTACCAGCCGATGCCCGACGTGGAGCTTGTCGATACGCAAATCTGCATAAGCTCGAAAGTCCACGAGTCGTATCTGTTCCAATTGTATGTTGACATCCCGTACATGATGGGGCGCAGAAAGCTGCCTGCGTTGGCTTCGCTCATGTGCGTCGGGTCGGTGTTCAGCTCGTCGAACGACTCGTGGCATGAAGTAAGCAGCAGTGCGGGAGCCGCGAGCATGAGCATTATGTTTCTTATAAGCTTTTTCATCTTATGTTATATTGGTTAAAATGATACGTTGAAGTTGATTCCGTATGAGCGTGTGCTCGGCAGAGTGCCGACTTCCACACCTGTGACCATCGTGCTTCCGTCAAGTGATACCGTCTCCGGGTCGAACATCGGATAATCAGTTATGCACAGGAGGTTGCGGCCATATACACCAATGCTTGCTTTCTTGATAAACGTGTTCTTGAGCCATTTAGTGGGGAAGTCGAAGTCCAGGCGCAGCTCGCGCAGCTTAAGGTATGACGCGTCGAACGAGTTTGTCTCCACGTTGGCAATCCTGTATGTCTCCTTGTTGTATTTCTCGACGGTTGTAATGATGTCGTTCGGCCTGTAAGTGCCGTCGCCGTTGTCGATGACTCCTGGTGCAATCATGTACACTCCGTCAAGTAATGTATAGCCTGCGTCGGTGATTTGCTGCGCTATGGACGGGTCTGTGATGTCGAGATAGAAAGGAGTGCCGGGCAGACGGCCGTTAAGGCTCTCGGTTATATGTCCCTGTTCCATCATCTTGTGGTGCGACTGTGAGTAGATAAGTCCGCCGTATTGTCCGTCCCATGACATTGAGAAGCGCCAGTTCTTATATTTAAGCGTAGTGTTGAAGCCGCCCTTCCAGTCGGCGTATGCACAGCCAACGTACTCTATGGCGTCGGTACGTTCGGGCAGACCGTCGCTGCCTATGATTACCTGTCCTGCGTCGTTGCGCTTCAACTTGTAGCCCCACAGGTCGCCGGTAGTGCCGCCAACGGTTCCGATTATCGACACGTTGCCGCTTACATAAGAGCCAATTACCTGCTGTTCGTCGGCTTCAGGCGAGAGTGAAAGTATCTTGTTGTCGTTCTTCGACCAGTTAAGCGTAACGTTCCATTCCCAGTCTTTAGTCTTTATAGGCATTGCATGGAGGACAAGCTCGATGCCTTGGTTGCGCACGCATCCCGAATTGATGGTGCCTTTGGTGTAACCGGTTGTCGGGTCGAACGGTGCGTCGAGGATTTGGTTCTTCGTTCTGTTGTAATAGAATGTCGCGTCAAGACCGATGCGGTTGTTGAACATTCGGAAATCCAAACCAACCTCATAGTTGTTTGAAATTTCGGGTTTGAAGTCTGCGTTGAACAGTGTTTGCGATGTTGTCAGCGAGCCTGCGAACGGGCTTGTCTCGTAATATCCAGATGTCTTGTACGGGTCTGTGTCGTTACCTACTTGCGCCCAAGACGCACGGAGTTTCAAAAGGCTGATTTCCTTTGGCATCCTTATCCATTCGTTGAGTATTCCGCTGACGCTTACAGAGGGGTAAAAGAACGAACGGTTGTTCTTTGGAAGTGTTGACGACCAGTCGTTGCGTCCTGTGATGTCGAGGAACAGTTTGTTCATGTATGAGAAGTTGGCGGTGAAGTAAAGGCTGTTTACCTGTTTCTTATAGATTGTCGTCACCACCTGTGGGTCTGACACTCCGTTGGCCAGGCTGTACACTCCGGGAGTGTTGAGGCCGATTACCGCTGCCGACAACATGTCGTAATAAGAATACATTATGTTGCCTCCCACGGCGGCGTTGACGTTAAGGCCGTTGGAGAAACTGTTGTGGTAAGTAAGCAAGGCGTCGCTGTTTATTTCGTAGTCGATGACGTTCTGCTTCTTGAAAAAACCGTTTGGGAACACCCTGTCGCTCATCGGCCTGTGTTGCTCTTGCGCCTGTGCGGAGAGCTGTATACCTGAACGTATCATGAAGTCGAAGTGCTTGCTGAGCTGCGCAGTAGCCGATGCGGTGGATATCACGCTGTGTTTTGTCGAGGGGTTTTCCGACTCGTAGAGTACGACATACGGGTTTGGCAGATATGAACTGAACGGACGTATTTGTTCGATGTTCTCCTTTCCCTTGTACCATTTAGGCTTGAACCAGTCAAGGTTGAAGTTGGGGTTCTGGAATATGAGGAAGTATGATATTGAGTTACTGTTGTAACTAAGCGTGGGGACGTTGTCCGAATGGCGGTAAGTGTAAGAAGTCTTGAAGTTGAGCTTTATTCTTCTTGACAACTGTTGGTTGGCCGATACAGAGGCTGTAATGCGCTCGTAGCCGGTGTTTGGCAATATCCATTCGTTCTTTGAATGAGTGAACGATGCACGCATGCTGCCCCTGTCCGTCTTGCCTGTCAGCGCAACGGAGTTTGTCATGGTGTAGCCTGTCTGGAAAAGGCCGGAGTGGTTGTCCCTGTAAGGACGCCAGGGCGTAGGCGATGTGCCGCGTCCTTCGAGCTCGGGGTCGTACTGGTAGTAGCTTTGTCCGTCAAATTTGGGGCCGTAAGCACTACTTGTGCCCGACGTGCTTGAGTTTCCGTCGGGAGCGGCTCCGTATGAGTAGTACAGCTGTCCGGCGTATTCAGTACCTTCCTTGCCGATGTATGACGGCAAGCCTTGGCCGAACTCATACTGGTAGTCGGGGAAATGTGCGGCCACGTCCCAGGTGTTGTTGAAGCTGTAAGTCACTCCCCAGCCTTTTTCCGCGTCGGCTCCCGACTTTGTGGTGACCATTATAACGCCGTTGGCCGCGCGCGAACCGTAAAGCGCGGCGGCGCTTGCGCCCTTGAGTACCTGTATGCTTTCGATGTCGTCAGGGTTGAGGTCGGAGAATCCGTTACCGTAGTCCACCGAGTTCTCGCTGTTGTCTCCTGCGCCGTAAGACGTTCCGGGGTTGTTCATAGGGCTTGACATCGGAACGCCGTCAACCACGATTAGCGCGTTGTTTCCGTTGGGGTTGAGCGACACGTCGCCTCGCAGTGAAATCCTTGTGGACGACAGCGGGCCGCCTGCTGATATGACGTTGAGGCCGGCCACCTCGCCTTGCAGGGCGAGCGACCAGTTGCTCGGCATGGCCGCCGTTATCTTCGAGCCGTCCACTGTCTCGGTGGCGAAGCCCAGTCCTTTCTCTTCTCGCTTTATGCCGAGCGCGGTAACGACGACGTTGCCAAGTTCTATCGTGCCGTCTCCGAGCTTCGCGTTTATCTCGGTCTTCCCGTTCCAGGCTATTGTTTTCCTTTCGTAGCCTACGTAGTTGAATGTCAGCGAGTCAGTCTTTGCGGGTCTTTTGTTTACCGTCATGGTGTATTTCCCGTCCATGTCGGTGATTACTCCGCTTTGTTTCAGGCTGTTCATCCTCACGGTCACGCCGATTAGCGGCTCGCCGTTTTCGCTTGTCACTTTGCCCGTGATGGTATGGCTCTGGGCGTAAAGCGACGATGGAACCAGCAATGCCGCTCCAGCCGCGCACGTTTTTACAATGTTGCGTAAATCAAACATATAAATACCTTTTAAAAGTTTTGTGCAAAGGTATTTATGTGTTTTTACAGATGAAATGCAATGATGTTAAGAACCAAGAATTAAAAATTAAGAAAATATTTCTAAAAAACGCGTTGTGGCGTGTTTGTTTTCTTAACTTTTAATTCTTGGTTGTAAGGCGTCCGCCAAGGCGTTGCCTATTTATAGGTTAGCAACGGCAGTTCGCCGCGCAGTACGCCGAGGGCGTTATATGCCAGCGAACCCATCTCGTTCTCGCCCGGTATAATCACGATGGGCGCGAGATAGTCGATTTGCCGCTTTAGCAGCGACATGCAGTAGTCGCTGTGGGCTATGCCTCCCGTCAGTATGATGGCCTCCACCTGACCCGTCATCGCCACGTACATGGCTCCGATTTGCTTGGCGATGGTGTAGAGCATGGCCGCCAGCACCTCGCGGTAAGGCTCTTCGCCAGCTTCCGCCTGGCGGTCAATGGTGAGCATGTCGGTCTCGCCGAGGAGCGCGGCCAGTCCGCCCTTGCCGCTAATCATCTGCTTGATTTGCTTCTTGGTGTACTTTCCGCTGAAGCAAACGTCTACCAGTTGGCCCGACGGTACGGTGCCTGCGCGTTCGGGCGAGAACGGCCCTTCGCCGTCGAGGGCGTTGTTAACGTCTACCACGCGGCCGTATTCGTGCGCTCCGACGGATATCCCTCCGCCTATATGGGCTACGATTAGGCGCATCTCCTCGTACTTCTTTCCTACAGAAGCGGCGTACCTACGCGCCACGGCCTTTTGGTTGAGGGCGTGGAATATTGACTTGCGGTCGATGCCGGGGAAGCCCGTGTAGCGTGCCTCGGGCCGCATCTCGTCAACCACCACGGGGTCGGCTGTGTAGGCAGGACAGCCGCATTGCGCCGCGATTTCCGCCGCTATGAGTGCGCCGAGGTTGCAGGCGTGCTCGCGCTCGGCGTTGAGCAGGTCGTGCTTCATAAGCTCGTTTACGGCGTACACGCCGCCTGTGAGCGGCTTGGTGAGGCCGCCGCGGCCTATTACGGCGTCGAAGCGAAGCTCTATTCCGGCCTCTTCAAGCCGCTTCATGATGAAGTCCTTGCGGTACTCGTACTGGTCGCTGATGTGCTGGAAGGCCGCCAGTTCGCTTACATGATGGTGCGCGCCGGTCATCCATATTGGCTTTTCGTCCTCGTAGACGGCGATTTTCGTCGACGTGGAACCGGGGTTTATTACTAATATCCGCATGTTTTTCAATTCATAATTCACAATTCATAATGCATAATTGGCAGGTGGAAGGCGCAACGCAAAGGTTAAAATCAATTTATAATTTATAATTCATAATTCATAATCGGTTGGTGGAATACGCTGCGGCGTATGCCCAATTATGAATTATGCATTATGAATTATGCATTGTGTGCTGTGCAAGCCATCGCCAGGCTGTAGAATTTCGATTCGCACGAGTCGGCCCTCGAGGCCACCACTACGGGCACGGTTGTGCCGCAGAGCATGCCTGCCGTCTCAGCGCCTGCGAAGAGGGTGAGCGTCTTGTAGAACACGTTGCCCGACTCGATATTGGGGAAGATTAGCACGTCGGCGTTGCCCGTGACGGGCGAGGAGATGCCTTTTATTTGGCCGCTCTCGGTGTCGAGCGCGGTCTTCACGTCCATAGGGCCGTCAACGAGCACGTCGCCGTATCGGCCTTCGGCGGCACGCCGGCGCAGCTCCATATAATATAAGGTGTGCGGAAACTTCTCGCTTACCTTCTCGGTGAAGTTTATGAGGGCCACACGGGGGCACGCTACGCCGAGCCTGCGGCTTATGCCGACGGCGTAGCCGAGTATTGCGTCATACTGTTCCAGCGTAGGGCGGGGGATTACGGCTGCGTCGGCGAACACCACGAACTTGCCGTAAGCCGGTATGTGCGTGGCCGTAACGTGGCTCAATATGCTGCCCGGGCGCAGCAGTCCGCGCTCCTTGTCGAGCACGGCGTGCAGCAGGTTGTCGGTGTTTATTGTGCCTTTCATAAGTACGTCGGCCGCTCCGCAGTGCGCCAGGGCCACCGCCTTGCGCGCCGCGTCGTCGGGTGTAGGCTCTACGAGCACCTCCACGCGGTCGGGATATTGTTCCTTCAGGCTGTCGAACTCGGGCTTGCATTCCCCGGCGCATACCAGCATGAAGTCGGCAAAGCCTTCCTTCAGGCCGCGTTCCACCACGTATCTTGTATGCGAGTCGGCAGGGCATGCCATGGCCACGCGCTTGCGGTTGCGCATCGAGGACAGACAGGCCAGCAGGTCGTCGAAGTTTTGTATCGGGTTCATGGTTAATAAGATTTGCCTACAAATATAGCAAAAGTATATATATCCGCAAAATAAATATGGATTAATAACTTGTTTTTATACATCCGGCCGCCAATGGTTTTTCTTGCGTATGTAATGCCATAAAGTCACTTGTCGTCGCACAAGCGACTGTCATTGGCGGCAATGTGTTGACAATTAGCTGCCAAACGTCATTCTTTTAGTGCAAAAAGAAAGTTTTGATTTGTAACCTTACGACGGTGCATAGATGGCTGACGGCGTTGCGGCAAGCCGTCTTTCGCGTTGCGAAAGGCCGTCTTTTACAATGCGAAAGACGGCATATTGCAACGTAAAAGGCCACCTTTTGCTTTGTAAGCGGAGGTGGCCTGTGTTGTTTGAATTTGTAACTTGCGGAGCGGTCTTGCCGCGATGGTGCAAGCAAAAATGTGCTTGCAGGTAACAGTTTTTCGGTTGTCCGCCTACGGATGCGGCTGCGTCCGTGCGGCGATGTGCTGCCGGCGTCCGTGCGGTTGTTATTTTTTCAGTGTGAAATCGAAACGCAGTCCGCCCGTGATGTTGTTGTTCACGCTTATTATTCCGCCGTGCAGCAGCACCGAGTTCTTGACAATCGCCAGTCCCAGTCCCGTGCCGCCCATCTTGCGGCTGCGCCCTTTGTCCACGCGGTAGAACCGCTCGAAGAGGCGTGGCAGGTGCTCGTAAGCTACGCCTACGCCGTTGTCGCTGAACGTGAAGCTCCACATGCTGTCCGTCGGCGACGCCGTCATGGTTATAGTAGTGCCCTCTCCGGCGTAGGCTATGGCGTTGTCCGTAAGGTTGCGGAACACGCTGTACAGCAGCGACTGGTTGCCGCGCACGGTCACGCCCTGCGGCAGACGGTTGTCAAAGCGCATTTTGCGCTCGTTCATCTGCAAGGCGGTGTCCTTGATGATGCCCGTCACCATGGCGTTGATGTCTACCGTCTCGAAGTCAACCATGTCGGGAGCGTCGTCAAGACGGTTGAGCGTCGATATGTCGTGTAGCAGCGAGGCGAGCCGCTGCGACTGGGCGTAGCAGCGTTCAAGGAACTGCTGCTTCATCTTGTCGTTGGCGTTCGGGTTCTCCAGTATGGTCTCAAGATAGCCCTGTATGCTGGCCACGGGCGTCTTCAGCTCGTGCGCTATGTTCTGCGTAAGCTGCCGTTTCAGCACGTTCTGCTCCTCCTTCGTGCGTTGCAGCCGCTTGTATATTTTGATTATCCGCTCGGCGATTTCGCCCAGTTCGTCGCTTGGGAAGCCTACCAGGTCTTCCGTGTCGAGGCTCTCGTTGTGGTCGGCGCGGCTGGCGAAGAGGCGCAGCTTGGTTATGTTGTCACCCAGTCGGCTTACGAAGCGGTAGAGTATCAGCACGAGAATGAGCATCGCCACGAGCGAGAACCAAAGGTAGTGCTGGTCGGCCTGCAACGTTTCGGCCAGGCTGTTGTCGTAGGGTAGGGCGCTGCGCAGCACGAGGTCGAACTCCGGCACGTATGTGGCCGAGTAGAAATATGTCTGCCCCATCGTCGAACTTAGACGGCTGAAGTCGTATCCGCTGCCGTCGGTAAACGCCTCGCGCACCTCGCGCCGGTTGGTGTGTTTGTCCATCTTGGCGTAGTCCTTGTACATGTTGTCGTACACTACGGTGCCGTCGCGCTCGATGAGCGTTACGCGCAGGCCGTGCATGTGGTGGCTCTTCACGTAGCGGTCGATGGTCGCCTCGGTGTGGTTGCCGATGTATTCCAGCGTCTCCATCATGCGCGAGTTGTAATCTTGCAGCCTTGCGTTGAGCGAGTTGATTTTGTATTCGCGCTCACGTGCGTGCTGGAAGATTATGAAAGCGGCTGCGAACGCTATGAATACGGCCAGCACGCTGACGTAAAGACGTGTTCCTACGGAGGTCTTGAACATGGTATCTGGGTATTTGATACCCACCCCGCCCCTCCCGAGGGGAGGGAGTCTGATTACCTGATGCTGATGCCCAGAATGAAATGAGGCAAGCCAAGCTCCCTCCCTTTTGGAGGGTTGGTGTGGGTGTTTGCTGTATATTGTTTCCTATGCGTCGAAGTAATAGCCGAAGCCCAGACGCGTCACGATGCACTTCGAGAACTTTCCGATTTTCTTGCGGAGGCGCGTTATGTTGACGTCCACTGTGCGGTCGAGCACCAGCACGTCCTTCGGCCAGATGCGGTCGATGAGCTCCTGGCGCGAGAACACGCGCCCCTTCTCGTCGAGGAGCAGGTGAAGTATCTCGAATTCGGTCTTTGTGAACGGCACGTCTTCGCCGTCGATGCTCACCGTCTTCTTGTCAAGATTGAGCTCAAGGCCCTGGTACCGCAGCACGTTCGACTGCTGTTCGCCGTTCCGTTCGGCAGTGCGGCGCAGCACGGCGCGGATTCTTACAAGCACCTCGCGTATCGAGAAGGGCTTTGATATGTAGTCGTCGGCACCGAGGTTGAAGCCCGTCACGGTGTCGTTCTCCGTGTCGCGAGCGGTCAGGAACACCACGGGTATGTCCTTGGTCTCGGGGTCAGCCTTCAGCTTTTTTGCCATTGCGAAGCCCGACATGCCGCCCATCATCACGTCGAGCAGCAGCAGGTCGAAGCTCTTGATGTCCATCTCCAGAGCCTCTTCGGCCGAGTTGGCCGTCTCTACGGTGTAACCGTCGGTCTCAAGGTTGAACTTCAGGATTTCGCACAAGTCTTGTTCGTCGTCTACTACCAGTATTCTGTAATTGTTGTCCATAATCTTTGTTTTTAATACCCGTTGCAAAAATACCGACAAATGTATTCATACCTGTTACGGAGATGTTACAATGCTGTTAAACATAAGCCCCTCCCCAGCTCTCCCGGGGGAGGGAGTCTGGGCGCATACGTCAAATGGATGGAGCAATGCTCCCTCCCTCGGGATGGTTGGGGAGGGGCTTACAAGCCTTACTCTTCCGGTAGCTTGCGCCTCGGGTTCTCCTTTGCGCCCATCTCTACGAGCTTCCGCGCCGAGGTGACGAAGCCGCGGTTGCCGGTCATGGCCTTCTTAGCGTCGTCGTAAGCGGCCTGCACCGCCTCTACGTTACGTCCTATTTTGTCGAAGCGCTCTACGAACAGGGCGACGCGCTCCACCAGCGAGTTGGCCAGTCCGAACACCTGTTCCTGGTTGTCGGCCTGCCTCTGTTGCGTCCACGCTATTTGCAGGAGGCGCAGCAGCGAGAACAGGTTTTGCTCGCCTGTGATGACTACGTTGCGTTCGAAGGCGTAGTTCCAAAGCGTTGCGTCGGCAGAGACGGCGAGCTGCATGGCCGCCTCCTGCGGCACGAACATTATTACGAAGTCAAGCGTTGTGCCGCCTTCCATTGAGTATTTGCCGTAGCTCTTGGCCGACAGTTCGTCAACATGGCGGCGCACGCTCTTGACGTGTTCGTCCAAGTAACGCTTGCGCTCGTCGTCGCTCTCGGCGTTGACGTAGCCTATGAAGGCCGTGAGCGACGCCTTGGAGTCAATGATTACGTCCTTGTGGTCGGGGTAATGCAGCACCACGTCGGGGCGCATCATGTCGTCGGTGTCGTCGTTGCGGATGACGTTCCCTTTTGAATCGCGCATGGTGTACTGCACGTCGTACTCCACGCCTTTGGTGAAACCGAACTTGTCGAGCAAGTCGTTGAGCTTCATTTCGCCGAAGTCGCCCTGCACCTTAGGCCCTGTCTGCAACGCCTTCGACAACTTCTCGGCCTCCGCGCCGAGGCTGGTCGTAGTGGCGTGCATCTGCCGCAGCTGCTCGCTTAGCGACGCCGTGCTGCGCGTAAACGACTCGCGGTTGTCGTCCATCGACTTCTTCATCTCGGCCATCACTGCCTTCATCGGGGCCAGGATTGAGTCCATCTGCGTGCGGTTGGTACGGTCAAGCTCCTCAGAACGCTGCTTCAAGAGTCGCTCGGTGGTGGTGTTAAGCTGCTCCTGCACCAGTTTCAGCCGCTCGGCAAACTGCCTGTCGAGCATCGCCGTGCGCTCTTCCTTGTCACGCTCGTGCCTCCGGTCGGCCTCTTCAAGCTGCGCTTCATACTGCCGCTTGGCCTCCGCAAGCTGCCGTTCGTGCTCGCGCCTGGCGGCGTCAAGCTGCCCTGTCAGCATCTCGGCTTCCCGTTGCTTGGCTGAAACTTCGCTTGATAGCGACGTGATGCGCTCGTTCTGTTCTTTGGCTCTGCGCTGGTTGGCGAGCATGAACGCTACGGCGGCAATGAGCGCGCCTGCTAAGAAAAGGAGGATAGATGTCATTTTTGTCGTGTTCAGATGTTATATTGCAAAGATAATGCAAACGAGTGGAAAGAAAGCTTGCTTTCTATTTCCCGAGCGCAGCTTATCTTATGCAAAGATAGGCAATATCGGCGATACTCGCAAACGATGCCGTCAAAAATTAAGCCGTTAGCCGTTGGCTGTGCAAAAGGCGGCAAACGGCGTTGCCAAAGGTGGCCTTTTGGCTTGCGAAAGGCCACCTTTTGCAGGCTGAAAGACGGCCTTTCGGAATTGAAAGGGAAACGTGTCGGAATGCTTATAAGTGCATTTGTAGATGCGTGTTGCGATTATAAGTTGAAAGAATGTCGTGCCGTTGCGCTTTCAGTTTTTATAAGCAAACGGGCAGGCAAGCGGAATAGCTTGCCTGCCCGTTCATTTGTCAGCTCGTCACTTGTCAGCTCGTCTGCTTAAAAAACTGTCTGCGTCTTGGGCCAGTTTACAAGAAACAGCCGCTCGGTGGCGCGCGTGAAGGCGGTGTAGAGCCAGTGGATGTAGTCGGGAGTGAGCATGTCGTCGGTCATGTAGCCCTGGTCTACGTAGACGTGAGCCCACTGTCCGCCCTGCGCCTTGTGACAGGTTACGGCGTAGGCGAACTTCACCTGCAAGGCGTTGTAGTACATGTCTTCGCGCACATGCTTCATGCGGTCGGCCTTGAGGGGTATGTCCTGATAGTCTTCCAGCACGGCGTTGAACAGCTGTTCACTCTGCTGGCGCGTCAGTGCGGGGGCTTCCGACGTAAGCGTGTCGAGCATTACGGTCAGCTGAAGCTCGTAGTTGCCGTAGTCGGGGAACTGCAGCCACACGTCGGCAAAGCGGAAGCCGTACAGTTCCCTTACGTTGCGCACGCGCTGTATGCACGCCCGGTCGCCGTTGGCGATGAACGAGCCGTTAAGTGAAGAGTGAAGAGTGAAGAGCGAAGAATTAGTTTGCCTTGAGGATGAAGTGCTGGTATTGCTATTGAATGCTTCACTCTTCACTCTTCGTTCTTCACTCTGTTTGTCCTTCTCCAGCCAGTAATAATTGTTCTTTACCACCATGAGCATGTCGCCGGTGGTAAGCTCGTCCTCGCGTCCGAGCACCATGTTGCGTATTCCGGCGTTGTATATGTTGGCGCGTTTGTTGCTCCGCGTAACTACGATAGTTTCGTCCATGCCCACCTCCGAGTAGCTGCTGTTAAGCTGTTCGATAAGCTCGTCGCCCGGCACCATGCGTATGTCGGCAAAGCCTTTGAAGCGGATTAGGGGCAATTGCGTCACTTCGTCGTGCGTCACCATGCGGCGTATGACGGTAGCGTTGTACAGTATGCCCGAGCCTTCGGCCTGGCGCAGCACTTCTTCCAGCTCGCACTGGTACACCTTCAGGCCGTACCCCTGCATGTATTCGGCCGACAGGGCAGGCGACTCTTCAGCGCCTACGGGCGGCAGCTGGGCCTTGTCTCCGACGAGCATCATGCGGCAGTTGCGCCCCGAGTAGACAAAGCTGACGAGGTCGTCGAGCAGGCGGCCCGTGCCGAAGTGCATCGTCTCGATGGCTCCTCCGTTGGCGAGCATCGAGGCTTCGTCCACGATGAACAGCGTGTCTTGCGCCAGGTTGTCGTTCAGGTTGAAGCTGCTGTCCTCGCCGGTGAAGGCTTTTTGCCTGTATATGCGGCGGTGTATGGTGAGCGCCTGGCGGCCCGCGTTGAGCGAGAACACCTTTGCGGCGCGCCCGGTGGGTGCAAGCAGCACCGTCTTCTGCCGCAACATGGTCATCGTCTTGACCATTGCGGCGGCCAAGGAGGTCTTGCCCGTTCCGGCAGAACCGCGCAAAATCATCACAGCATGGCTGTCCCTGTCGGTCATGAAGCGGCAAAACGTGTCTATCGCAACGGCCTGTTCGCGTGTCGGAACAAGGCCGAAAGCCTGCCTTACGAGCAAAGCCAGTTCGTCAACAATCATCAGTTTTTAACTTAAAGGTTTGGTCTTACGGATAATTTGGAGTATTTTTGCAACGCACAGGATGCGCCTGCATGATGCAAACTTACTAATAATAATTGGTATAACATGCTGCGCATACTCATTAAATAGTTTTTTATCCAAGGCAAACGCCGTTTTCGGGGATGGTCAAAATCAGCAGAAACTACATTTTGGGCGTGCTCGCTGCCGCATTGGCCGTAGCGTGTGCGCTAAGCATATACGCCCCGATACGGTTTGACAGGCTGCGTGCCGCGCGTGAACAGGCGGTGAAGCAGCGGCTGGTGAAAATCAGGTACGCCGAGGAACGTTACCGCAAGGCCAACGGAACATACACCGACGACTTTGGAGAGCTGGTCAAGCACGGCTATCTTGCCGACTCGTTGCAGTACATCCCGTTCACGGAAGGCAAGAAGTTCGACATCGCCGTCAACACGCAAATAGGCAAGTCGGGGCGGCAAATACCGCTGATGGAGTGCGGCGCGGACTATGAAGACTACCTTGAAGGTCTTGACGGGAACAGCATCTCAAACCTTATTGAAGAAGCGAACAACGCCGGACGTTATCCCGGACTTAAAATAGGAGACTTAATTACACCTAACGACAATGCAGGAAACTGGGAATAAGATATTTCAGCAGACGGACAGACTGTCGGACAAACAGGCAAGTATGCAGGCTGACTCGTCCGTCCGCCCCTTGTCAATTAAGAAGATGCCGCGCCTTACCATTCGCGTAGGACGCCACACCTTGTCATTCTCCGCTCTCGACCCGGGCAGTGCGGCTGGCGTAATATTCGAGCCTTACACCGTAAGGAGCGGAATATCCATGGCCGCAAACCTTAGGGAAGCGTTAAAGGATATCAACCTCCAGCCAGGCGGATGGCAAAGGGCTATGGTGCTTGTAGACTCTCCCGTGCTGATGATTCCTGTCGACGAGTACAAGGATTCGCTAAAAGACGTGTACTATCACCACGCCATAACTGGCCGCATGGGCGAGACTGTGATGCAGGCTGTGCTGCCTTCGCTCAACGCGGTAGCCGTATATTCGATGAACAAAGACCTGAAGCTGGTCGTTGACGACCATTTCAACGATGTGCGTTACACCCACGTCTGCACCTCGGTATGGGAACACCTGTACCGCCGCAGCTTCACCGGCGTAAGGCAGAAGCTGTACGCTTATTTCCATGACAAGAAGCTCGATGTGTTCAGTTTCCAGCAAAACCGCTTCAAGTTCACCAACAGTTTTGACACAAACCTTGTGCCCGACGCCGTCTACTTCATGCTTAACGTATGGAAGCAGCTGGCCTTCGACAACCGCCGTGACGAGCTTCACCTCGTAGGCGAGCTGCCGGGGCGCGACGAACTCGTGCAAGAGCTGCGCCAGTTCGTGCAAAACGTATATGTAATCAATCCTAAAGCAGAGTTCAACAGGGCGCCAATCACCGAGATAAAAGGCATGCCATACGACTTGATGGCATACTTCTTGAAGGGTTAAGAATTAAGAGTTAAGAACTGAAAGTCAGCGTCAAGCTAATTAAGAAATATACCGTTACGAATTGTACAAGGCATATTTTCTTAGTTCTTAACTCTTAATTCTTAATTCACAAAGCATCTCTTTCTTAGTTCTTAACCCTTAATTCTTAATTCACAACGTGCGTATTATAACCGGAATATACAAGGGACGCCATTTCGACATACCCAAGACGTTCAAGGCGAGGCCGACTACCGACTTCGCGAAGGAAAACATTTTCAATGTGCTTAACGGCTACATCGACCTCGACGGGGCAACGGCTCTCGACCTGTTCTCGGGTACCGGCAGCATATCTCTCGAACTCCTTTCGCGCGGATGCTCGTCAGTCATAAGCGTGGAGGCCGACCGCGACCATCACGCTTTCATCCGCCAGTGCCTCAAGAAGCTCGGGACGGACAAGTGCGTGCCCCTGCGCGGCGACGTGTTCCGCTTCTTGAAGAGCTGCCACCAGCAGTTCGACTTCATCTTCGCCGACCCTCCTTACGCCCTGCCCGAACTGCCTACGCTGCCCCGGCTCGTCCTCGAACGCCGTCTGTTGAAGCCCAGCGGCGTGTTCGTTCTCGAACACGGGAAGAACAATTCGTTTGAAGACATGCCGGGATTCGTAGAGCACCGCGCTTATGGCAGCGTCAACTTCAGCATCTTCAGGCCGCAGGAATAAACACAAACCGTGGTCGCGGAAGAGCGTCATTAAAAGCGATTTCGCTTTTAATGACGCTCTTTTTGTATTGTAATCATGGTAGGTGTAAAGCCTATAATATTGCTTTTATTCTCCGTTTCCAGTCATTTCACGTTCTCACCGTGCAAGCATTACGATGCTTCCGGCAGTGATTAGCAGCGCGCCGATTATCACTCGCAGGCTCACCGACTCTTTGAGGAAGAGGAACGACAGGCAGATGGTAATCACGACGCTTAGCTTGTCTATCGGCGCGACGCGCGAAACGTCGCCTGTCTGCAACGCCTTGAAGTAGAAGAGCCACGACAACCCCGTGGCAGCTCCTGACAAGATGAGGAACAGCCAGGCGTGGCGTGGTATGCCGCGCACCTCGCCCAAGTGGTTGCTGAAGAGCACGATGCCCCACGTGATGAGCAAAATTACGGCGGTGCGGATGGCTGTAGCAAGGTCTGAATTGATGTCTTTCACCCCGATTTTGGCGAAGATTGCCGTCAGCGCGGCAAAGAATGCGGAAAGCAAAGCATAATATTTCCACATGGTCTTATGGTATTTTTACGGTTGCACGGACGTTGTTTGCCGTTACCTTTTATAATAACGTGCTTTCAAGTCTTTTGTTTTGCGGTATCTAAAATATTCCTTCGGTTTTCCAAAAGACGGCCTTTCGCATTGCAAAAGGCCGTCTTTGACACGCTAAAAGGCCACCTTTCACAACGCGAAAGGTGGCCTTTTAGTATGCGTCTGCTTACTGTCTGGCAGTCAGGCGGTTACAAACCGTTGTGAAAAGCGTCCTCGTCGAGCACTACACCGTCGCCTGCCGGGGTGTCGTCTGCACCGAAGCTGCCGGCCATGTACTGGATACACACCACTACCATGTTGTCTTTTCCTGTGTTGCGCAGCGCACGCTTGCCTGCCGGAGCGACGCGCACGAGGCTGCCTTCTGCCACCGGGAACACCTTGTCATCAACGCGGAACTCGCCCTCGCCGCTGATTATCATGTACAGTTCCTCGTGCCGTTTGTGGGCATGGAGGAACGGACTTGCCTGCCCGGGCTGCATCGTTTGGAGCGACATCTCCATGCCTGTGGCCTTCAAAGCTTCGCCCGTGAACACCTTACCGTTGACCGATACGCCTTCGCCGAGCGGCAACACATAGTCTTTCAAACCGTCAAACTTGCCCGTAGATACGGCCGTGAAGTTTGTGCCTTCACCCAAAACTTTCAGTTCTTTCATATCAATGTATGTTTTATAAGTTGATGTTTACGGATGCAAAGGTAATGCGTAAATACATGATATGCAAGAAGTTACGCAGACGTTACACGGTAACCTGCACGTTACCGTTGCCTTTTTGAGGCGTATTCAAGAATTGACTTTTACAAAGTTTAACGCACATTGGTGCATTATATAAACCGTTTCGGTTACTTTTGTAGACCAAAACGGTGATTGTTTATGCTCAAAACAGATGTAAATTACGCCTTGTTCCCTCAATGCCCCATCAGGAACGTGCTGTCGCGGATTGGCGACAAATGGTCCATGCTGGTGCTTTTCACGCTTGAAAGGCACGGCACAATGCGCTTCAATAGCCTGAAGCTGTACATCCCTGACATATCGAAGAAGATGCTTTCAACGGCGTTGAAGGTGCTTGAGGCCGACGGACTTGTTTCGAGACGGGTGTATGCCGAAGTGCCGCCGAGGGTGGAATACAGCCTTACGGAGCGCGGCCTGTCGCTCATTCCGCTGCTCAACAGCCTCATAGACTGGGCTGCCGAGAATATGGAAGATATCCTGAAGGACAGAAACGATTATTCAATAAATAACTGACAGCTAAATAAACACCCACCCCAACCCTCCCGAAGGGAGGGAGGTTGATTACCATTGCCGCTGTCTTGTTTTATCAATGAGGCATTACATATTAAGCTCCCTCCCTTCGGGAGGGCTGGGGTGGGTGTTCAATCACTATTTCTTATCATACGCGTGCAACGGATAATCGATGGTGTAATGCAGTCCGCGGCACTCCTTGCGCTCTATTGCCTGGCGCGTGATGAGGTAACCTACGTTAATCATGTTGCGTAGTTCGCAGATGTCGCGGCTGGCCTTTACGCGCTTGAACAGGGCCTCCGTCTCCTCGTAGAGCAGGTCGAGGCGGTCCCAGGCACGCTTCAGGCGCAGGTCGCTGCGCACTATGCCGACGTAGTTGCTCATAGTCTGGCACACCTCCTTGACGCTCTGCGTGATAAGAACCTTCTCCTCGTTGGTCATCGTTCCCTCGTCGTTCCACTCCGGCACGCGGTCGTTGAACGTGTATTTGCCGATGTTCTCCAGGCTGTGACGCGCCGCCGCGTCGGCGTAGACCACGGCCTCTATGAGAGAGTTGCTGGCCAGTCGGTTGCCGCCGTGCAGTCCCGTGCACGAGCATTCGCCGATGGCGTAGAGGCGGTGGATGCTGGACTCTCCGTTGAGGTCAACCTTTATGCCGCCGCACATGTAGTGAGCCGCCGGGCGCACTGGTATGTATTCCTTTGTGATGTCTATGCCGATGGAGAGGCACTTCTGGTAGATGTTGGGGAAGTGGTGCTTAGTTTCCTCGGCATCCTTGTGCGTAACGTCGAGGCAAACGTGGTCAAGTCCGTGTATCTTCATCTCCTTGTCGATGGCGCGCGCCACTATGTCGCGCGGCGCAAGGGACAACCTTTTGTCGTATTTCTCCATGAACGACTCGCCGTTGGGCAATCTTAGAATGCCGCCGTAGCCGCGCATGGCCTCGGTGATGAGGTAAGCCGGGTGCGTCTCGTGCGGATTGTAGAGAGCCGTTGGGTGGAACTGTACGAACTCCATGTCCTTCACCGTGCCCTTGGCGCGGTACACCATGGCCTCGCCGTCGCCTGTGGATATTATCGGGTTGGTGGTCGTCAGGTAGACCGCGCCGCATCCGCCGGTGCACATCAGTGTGACTTTGCTAAGGTATGTGTCCACCTTCTGCGTGTCGGGGTTGAGCACGTAAGCGCCGTAGCACTCAATGTCGGGCGTGCGGCGTGTCACCTCTATGCCCAAGTGGTGCTGCGTTATGATTTCCACGGCGAAGTGGTTTTCCTTGATTTCTATGTCGGGATTGGCCTTTACGGCGGCCATCAGGCCGCGCTGTATTTCGGCTCCGGTGTCGTCGGCGTGGTGCAGTATGCGGAACTCCGAGTGTCCGCCTTCGCGGTGCAGGTCGTAGTTGCCGTCTTCCTTCTTGTCGAAGTTGACGCCCCATTGCACCAGTTCCTTGATTTGCGCGGGGGCGTTGCGCACCACTTGCTCCACCGCCTTGCGGTCGCTTATGTAGTCGCCGGCAATCATTGTGTCCTCGATGTGCTTGTCGAAGTTGTCCACCGCGAGGTTGGTAACCGACGCAATGCCGCCCTGCGCCTTGGCCGTGTTGGCTTCGTCGAGCGTTGTTTTGCAGATAATGCAGATTTTTCCCTTGTGCGCCCGGGCTACCTTGAGGGCGTAGCTCATACCGGCGACGCCGCCGCCGATAATCAGAAAGTCGTATTTATATACCATAATACGTTTTATAAAACGGTTGCAAAAATAATAAGAAACGTTGGAATAAGCGAAAAAATCGCGCCAGAATAATGCAATTTAGCGTATCATTTGCCATTCGTAACAGGCGTTTCAGGCCGCATCGCGGCACCGTTTGCGCCGCTGCCCGTAACCCGTTGGCTGCCAGCTTGTTACCAACGCCGTTGCAAAAGGCCGTCTTTTAGCTTCCAAAAGACGGCCTTTTACGCTCTAAAAGATGGCCTTTTGCAAGGCGAAAGACGGTCTTTTGAAAGTGAGAGGGTGAGAAAGTGAGAAGGTGAGTTACTTCGTCTGTTCTGTAAACGGTGCAAAAGAAATGCGGCAGGCAGCATGTATTTCGGATTTTTACGCTAACTTTGCAGGTGTTATGATTAACCGTACTTTCCATTACCGTGTGTCTTTCCTCAACTATGCCGCCATCATCGTGGTGGCCATGGCGGCCTTGTGCGCCTTCTGGCACAGGTCGGCGGCCAACGCCGTGGTGGGTCTTGCGTTGATGGTCGTCGTAGTGCTGATGGTGGAGCGCATAGTCCACACGGCCTATACGCTTACCGCCGACGGGCGGCTGCGCGTCAGCAAGGGGCGTTTTTCGCGGCGTGTCGAAATTCGTCTGGCCGACATCGTTTCCGTTGAAACGGTGCATGGCAGGCTGCTGCCGGTGAGGTATGTGCTCGTAAGATACGGCGCGGGGCACGAGCTTGCGGTGCAACCGGCCAACGAGGAGGCGTTTATCGAGGAAATAAGGAAACGGCAGAAAGCGTTGGAAGGGTGAGAAAGTGAGAAGGTGAGACGGTGGGAAAGAAATTTTAAAGGTAAAAAGGTAAAAGGGTAAAACGGTAAAAATGCCATTAGAAAGGTAAAAACGTAAAACGGTGAAAGGGTAAAAACATTTATTATAAGGTGGAAAAGTAACACGGTGAAAAAGTGAAAACAGGGATGAAAACGAAACATACAGTCAGCCATATAGCCGCGATGTGGGTTGCGGCAACGTTGTTCTTATTGTCCTCGCTCTGCTCTTTCGGTGGAGTGGGGGACTATGCTTTTGTTATAAGTGACGATGACGCGGACACCGTAAGAGTTGACACAACCGCGGCGGACACGCTCGACGGCGGTGGCGAAGGCTTGTGGCCGCTCAACGTGCAGTCGCGCCTTGACGTGCTGTTGCAGGCCGACATGTTCGAGACTTCCACCGTAGGACTGATGGTCTACGACCTTACGGCCGACTCGGCCATATACCGTTACAACGAGAAACAGTTGATGCGCCCGGCCAGCACGCTGAAGATGATGGTGGCCGTGGCCGCCTTAGACCGCCTTGGCAAGGACTATGAATACGCCACCACCTTATATTACACCGGCACGGTGGACTGCGGCGTGCTCAACGGCGACCTGTACTGCCGCGGCGGTTTCGACCCCGCGTTCACGTCGGCTGACCTCGACGTCTTCGTTGACAGCATCCAGAGCCTCGGCATCGACACCATACGCGGCTGTCTGTATGCCGACGTCTCGATGAAAGACGACGACCGCCTGGGCGAAGGATGGTGCTGGGACGACGACAACCCCGTGCTCTCGCCTCTGCTCGTCCACCGCAAGGACGAGTTCGGCGAGCGTCTGCTCGACCGCCTGCACAGGGCCGGCGTGGTGGTGGAAGGCAAGCTGCGGACAGGCCGCACGCCGCACGATGCCGCCGAGGTATGCACCATACGGCGGTCGGTCAACGACATTCTGCCGCGCATGATGAAGAAGAGCGACAACCTGTACGCCGAGTCGTTGTTCTACCAGTTGGCCGCTTCGTCAGGCTCGTCGCATCCCGCCACGGCCAAGCAAGGCCGCCGCATGATGAACCGTCTCATAGAAAAGCTCGGTTACAAGCCGTCGCATTATTACATAGCCGACGGCAGCGGACTGTCGCTCTACAACTATGTGTCGCCCGAACTGGAGGTGGCTTTCTTGCGATACGCTTACTCCAAGGACGGCATCTACGTGCCGCTGTACGCCTCGATGCCCATAGCCGGCATCGACGGAACGCTCGACGACCGCATGCGCCGCGGCCATGCGCACGGCAACGTGCACGCCAAGACGGGCACGGTGACCGGTGTCAGCGCACTGGCAGGTTACTGCACGGCGGCCAACGGGCACAAGCTCTGCTTCTCGATCATCAACATGGGGATACGCCGTTCGGCAACAGGCCGCCGCTTCCAGGACCGTGTCTGCGAGGCGCTTTGCAGGCCGTAACAAAGCTGATGGAATTAAGTGAAGAGTTAAGAGTGAAGAACGAAGAATTAAAATGCGGGTAAGTGAAAAGTTAAGAGCATAGAATGGAGAATGTGCTTGCGCCATAAAAGCATTTTAATTCTTAACTCTTCACTCTCAACTCTTCACTCACTCCGTAACCCGTTGATAATCAACGGCATTATAAAAGGCCACCTTTTACAAGCTAAAAGGTGGCCTTTTATAATGCAATTCATGGCCTTTTGCAAGGCGAAAGACCGTCAATTGGGTTCATCCGCAATTCTGTTGGATGGATATGTACGCCAATTCTCGTCCCCGAAGGGGGCGAACTATGCTTAACCGCATGTGGAGTGACCGTAGGGAACGGAACTTGCGGTAAGCCGAAACACATCTACCCGTCCCCGAAGGGGGCGAATGGCTGGCTGTTGTTCGCCCCCTTTGGGGACGATATCATTGGTGCATACCTACCGCAAGTTCCGCTTCGCTACACATGCGGTTAAGCATAGTTGGACGTCTTCGACGCCCTGCTGCGCTTAGTTGCCATCCAACAGATTTGCGGATGAACCGTCAATTGGAATTTACTTTACCAGCACCTTGGCCTTCACGTTGCCTGCGTTCACGATGTAAATGCCGGGAGAGGCGAAGGTGTATTGTGTCACTCCGGCTGCCAGCACCTGTCCGCCCAGCGTGCAGACGCTGAACGCGCTGTTGTCCGACAGGCCGATGCGGCGGCCTGTCAGGTTGATACCTGCGCCTGCGGTGGCCTCGACAGAGGTTATGCCCGAAGTCTCGTCATACGTGTATTCAAGGCTGATGTCCTCGGTGCGCTCGCCGTTCTCGTCGACAGATATTTCCGTCTTGCCTGCCAGCCGGCCTTCGGCATCATACTTATATGTTATTTCGTCATAAGGCTGTCCTGCCGGGATGGTGGCCGCGAGCATTGCCGCCGTGCGCGTTTCGGGTTTATCCGGGCTGACCGTACCATACCCTATTTCATAATACTTGTACTCCTTCACGAGTCGTCCGTCGGCCAGAATATATATGGGCAGACCGTAGATGTCGCGGCAGATGGTCTCGTTGCCGTCGTGCTCTACGGTGAAATATGTAGCGCCCGACATGGTGTTGGCATAGTATGCGGTGTTGTCATACTCGGTAACGGCATATCCGAATTGAGTATTCCACGCCCCCTCGTATGCACAGACCACACGCCCTGCAACCGAAACAACGATTGTGCTGTCTGCCGTCATGCCCTCTACGTCGGCCGCGAGGTTTGGTCTTACAAAGGCAATGTCCTCCGTCTGCACGTATCTTGCTATGTATTCGTCCTCGGTTGTCGTGCCACTGTGCACGCTATGGCGCACATTCCGCATCGTGCCTTGCTCCTCGATGACTGTTGTCGAGGCGAGCGTCGTGCCGTCGTCGCCGTAATTCAGCTGTGTGAATTTGCCTTCGCCGTAGGTGTATCCGTAGGTGCTGTGCGATTCATAGGAGTAAGGTGGCTGGCCTTCTACCGTGCTTTCATACTTGTCTGTAGTATAAGCCTTTATCACTTTGCCGCCTTCCCACGTGTAATCGGTCGCGAGGTAGCTGTATTCGGAGCGGTCTTCGCCGTTATAGTTGGGGTCGTCCTCCCACGAACCGCTTTCGTATGAATATTCTTCTTCTATCTTCAAGATTTGGCCTTCGCCGTCAATCGTGGCCTTGTCTGTCGAGGTGTAATAAGAGTCTGTCACCTGGTTGGGGAATGTTATGCCTGTAAGCCTGCCGTCGGCGGCGCGAGTGAAGACGGTCTCCAGCCTTTCCCCATACTCGTCGAGCACGTCGATGCGCGTCAGAGGACCGTCCATTCCGAACACGTCGTGCCATGAGTTGCCCACACCGTAAACTTCGTCGTTGTAGTAAGTGTACATCTCCTCGTAGTTAAGTACCCATTCGATGTTGTCCGTCAGGGCGGCTTTGGCTGAAGCAACGGCCGGCTTGTCGTTCTCGTCTACAACCCCGTCGCCGTTCCAGTCGCCGCCAGGCACTTCCACGTTGTCGCCTTCCTCACCGTATTCCCTGTAGGCTGCCATGCGGCCAAGCGCGTCGTAAGAGAATGTGTACTTCTTGTTGTCGTCGTATTCGTCGGTTACAATGTACTCCGCGAGCTTGCCTGTGGTGGGGTCATACGTGTAAGTCTCCTGCCGTTTCTGCCTCCACGAGGTGTACGATTGTGTTGCGTCGTCCCATCCGTCGGCTTCGTAATAAGTCACGACGGGGCTGTTCAGTTCGCCGCCGAATGTCATCTTGGAGTATTCCGTGGCGTAACCTGTGCTCACGCCGTCGGTGTCAAAGAACGACGATTTTACGCCGTAGCCGTTGCCGTAGTCGGTATATGAGGCAAGCACGCCGTTGTCGTAGTAGCTCCAACGCTGCGTCGTGCGGTACTTCTGGTCGTATTCGTCCCATTCGCTTCTTACGTATTCGGTTTCGCCGTCGCCGTAGCTGACCGTCACTCGGTAAGTTGTGAAGTAGTCGTTGGCGGTGTATGTCACGGTCTTTACGGACAGGCGGCGTTGCGAGTCATACTCGTATTTGTACGTTCCCGTGGTTATTTCCCTTTCAGCACCCCATTTCCCGTCGGTTTTCTCCTTGACAAATATCCTCTCGGAGGAGCGCATCTTGTCCTTGTCGTATGCGTAGACGTATCGGAAGATGCGGTCGTCTACTTTCTCTTCATACTCGTCCAGTATGTTGCCGGCCTGTGCCTTGAGCGCAGTTGTCTCTTTGGCGGCGCGGTCGGCGGCCTCCTTCGCGGCAGCCTGCTTGCGCAGTTCGATGCGCTGCTTCATGTAACGTGTGCCGAACTTCACGCCTTGCGCGTAGGACGCCTGCGACAGGAGCGCGGCAGCTAACAGTGTCAGTGCGGTTTCTTTATTCATGATTCCTTGTCTTTTTTCAGGTTGATGGATTATTGTTTGTTAAAGTCCAAGATGCTTGAATTAGGACAATAAAAAAACGTGGACTTATAACTTCGTCTACGTTTCGGAGGCATCGCCAAACACCTTTGCGCCATATACGAGTAAAAGCCCACGCCTTAAAGGGCGTGAGCATCAACTTTTACTCTTGGCGCTTCTTCTAAATTGGCGATTTTTCCGAAACCAGAATACAAAGCTAACGCTTCTTTATCTTATGTCTTGAGTAGGTTTTATGCCATAGGCTTTGGGTTTTGTTTATGGTTGCAAAGATAGGAAAAAAAGACCGTCCAGGCAAGTCTTGGCCTGCAAAATTGTGCAATACGTGTACAGACTCGCCCACCCTTCGTAACCCGTTGATAATCAGCGGCGTTGCAAAAGGCCACCTTTTAGCTTGTAAAAGGTGGCCTTTTGGCGTGCAATTTGCGGCCTTTTGCAAGGCGAAAGGCCGTCAACCGGATTCATCCGCAGTTTGTTTGGATGGTTCTTAGGAGTATTGCCTGTTCACATCCTTCCGCAATTCAGGCTGTCGGTAATTGTCATGCCGCACTTCGATGCGGCATCCAGAAAGCTACTGACAAGGCAAATCACACAGGCTGCATACACTGGATGCCGCATCGAAGTGCGGCATGACAATTACCGACAGCCTGGTTAAAAAACTTGTTGCCATCCAACAGATTTGCGGATGAACCGTCAACCGCAAAATAGTCGTCGGCGTATGGCAATGCAAAAGGCGCAATACCACTGTTGCGGTATTGCGCCTTTATCGTAAATCAAGTTATGGTTTTACTCTGCTTCAGCCTCCGCCGCGCGGAAGTTTACAAGGTCTTCGGCTATGAAGCTCTTGACGTATGTGTAGTGGCCTACCACTTCTTCCTCGGCGTAGCGCACGTAAACGTTCGCGCTCTTGGTGAAGAGCTGCGGCGCACGGGTTGCGTCGTCAAGGATGAGCAGCGACATAAGGATGTCTCCGGTCATGTCGTACAGGCGGCGTGCGAGGAAGTCGTGAGCCTCCTGGTCGCCCAGTTCCTTGGCGTAGTTTACGGCCTGCTCGTACAGCTCAACCATCTTCTTGACGCGCTCCTGGAGCGGTTTCAGCTCTTCGGCAACCTCGTTTTCAAGCATTTCCTTGATTATTCCGAGGTACGTTCCGTTGGTGATGTAACGTATTGCGGCTACGACCTGGAGTTGCGTTGTTCCCTCGTAGATGGAGAAGATGCGCGCATCGCGGTACAGACGCTGGCTCTTGTACTCCATGATGAAGCCCGAACCGCCGTGCACCTGGATGGCATCGTATGCGTTCTGGTTGACGTATTCCGAGTTCATTCCCTTCGCAATGGGAGTGAACGCGTCGGCCAGCTTGGTGTATTTCTTCAGTTCCTGACGCTCCTCGGCGGTTAGTTTGCGCTCGCGCGAGATGTCCTCGAGAGCCTTGTATATGTCAACGTAGCGTGCCGTCATGTACAGGATGCTGCGTCCAGCGTCGAGTTTCGCCTTCATGCGCGCCAGCATGTCGTAGACAGCCGGGAAGTTGATGATGGCCTTGTCGAACTGCTTGCGTTCCTTGGCGTATGCCAACGCCTCGTTGTATGCTTCCTGGCTTACGCCTACGCTCTGCGCAGCAATGCCCAGACGGGCGCCGTTCATCAGCGCCATGACATACTTGATGAGGCCCATGCGAGTGTTGCCGCACAGTTCGGCCTTGGCGTTCTTGAACACGAGTTCGCATGTAGGCGAGCCGTGTATGCCGAGTTTGTGCTCTATGTGGCGCACGGTTACGCCGCCGTTGCGCTTGTCATAGATGAACATTGACAGTCCGCGGCCGTCGTGTGTGCCGGCTTCGCTGCGCGCAAGGACGAGGTGTATGTCCGAATCTCCGTTCGTAATGAAACGCTTTACGCCATTGAGCAGCCAGCATCCCTGCTCCTCGCTGTATGTGGCTTTGAGCATAACGCGCTGCAAGTCAGAACCTGCGTCAGGCTCGGTGAGGTCCATGCTCATCGTCTCTCCGGCGCAAACGCGCGGTATGTACTTCTGCCTCTGCTCCTCGTTGCCGAACTCGTACAGCGTCTCGATGCAGTCCTGCAAGCTCCAGATGTTCTGGAATCCGGCATCGGCTGCCGCAACAAGCTCTGAAGCCATAGAGTAGGGAGTTACCGGCATGTTGAGTCCGCCGTAACGGCGGGGCATCGACAATCCCCAAAGACCGGCCTTGCGCGTTGCGTCAAGGTTTTCGTAGGTCTTTGAAGCGTAGTGCATGCGGCCGTCAACAAGGTGAGGTCCTTCGGCGTCTACTTCCTCGCTGTTAGGTTCGAGGATGTTTGCGGCGATGTCGCCGGTTATTTCCAACACCCTCTTATAGTTCTCGATGGTGTCCTCGTAGTCAACGGGCGCGTCTGCATATTCGTCTTTGTCGGCGAAGTTGCGCTCCTTCAGCTCGACAATCCGCTTCATTAGTGGATGTGTGAGGTGGAACTCAAGCTCCGGATGGTCTGTATAATAGTTAGCCATTGTTTTATTATTATGAAGTTATAGAAGTTAAAGAAGTTACCGTTCGCTTTGCTCACTAAGAAGTTAAAGCCAAATGTTTGGTTTGCAGAAGTGGCGTTATAAAATCCCTTTCCATTCAAAGCTCCTGTTAACTCCAGCTTACTCCTTATTTTAAATGTTACTTACTGTTCTGCTTGTAATATTTGATGAGCTTCGGAACGACATCCTCCACCGTGCCTACTATTACGTAGTCGGCAATCTGGTTGATGGGAGCGTCGGGGTCGCTGTTGATTGAAATGATGATGCCAGAGTCCTGCATACCGGCTATGTGCTGTATTTGGCCGGATATACCGCAGGCGATGTACACCTTAGGATGCACCGTTACGCCGGTCTGTCCGATTTGCCTGTCGTGGTCAACGAAGCCCGCATCGACCGCCGCACGGCTCGCGCCGACCTCTCCGTGCAACTCTTTTGCGAGCTGGAAGAGCTGGTCGAAGCCTTCTTTGCTGCCAACTCCGTAGCCTCCGGCAACGACTATTGGCGCACCTTTCAGGTTGTGCTTGGCGGCTTCTACGTGGCGGTCGATTACCTTGACGATGAAGTCTGCCGGGTCGGTGTACTTGCTTGCATCGGGGAATACAACCTCGTTTTTCGCCTGGCCGTCATACAAAGCCTTCTGCATCACGCCGCTGCGGACGGTCGCCATCTGCGGCCTGTGGTCGGGGTTGACGATTGTAGCCACGATGTTTCCGCCGAAAGCGGGGCGTATTTGGTAAAGAAGGTTGTCGTAATGCTTTCCTGCTTTTTTGTCGTCATAGTCTCCGATTTCAAGCTGGGTGCAGTCTGCGGTGAGTCCGCTGGTGAGCGACGACGATACTCGCGGCCCGAGGTCGCGCCCTATTACGGTAGCTCCCATGAGGCAAATCTGCGGCTTTTCCTCTTTGAAAAGGTTTACCAAGATTGATGTATGGGGTGCAGACGTGTATGGGAAAAGACCTTCGGCGTCGAAAACGAACAGCTTGTCAACGCCGTAAGGCAGTATTTGGCTTTCCACTTTGCCCTTGATGCCTGTACCGGCAACCACGGCGTGCAGCTCGACGCCAAGCTGGTTGGCGAGCTTGCGGCCCTTGGTGAGCAATTCTTGAGACACTTCCGCTACGGTAGTGCCTTCTATCTCGCAGTAAACAAAAACGTTATTCATTGTTTTATTTTTTAGGAGTTAAGGAGTAATGGAGTTAAGGAGTTAAGACAATAGCTTTGCTGTTGCTGCACAGAACATACGCAACGTGGCATTTGTCTTAACTCCTTAACTCCATTACTTCTTAACTCCATGATTGTCCATAATTAGAAACTATCCGATAATCTTTTCTTCCAGCAGCTCCTTTATCATGCCTTCTATGTCGGCGTCGCTGCCTGTAAGGGTTTTGCTTTCTTTCGCCTGGAACACTATGTTCTTAACGGCTTTCACCTTGGTGGGCGAGCCTGCCAGTCCGCATTGCTGCTGGTCGCCGTCGATGTCGGCAACAGACCACTGGTTGAGCGTCAGGTACGGACGTGTTTCGTACAGCTCGGTGTGCGGCGTTTCGGGTGTGCGCTCAAGCGGAACGGTGGCGTACTTGTACTTCATCATGAGCTTGGCGTTGCACGGGCGGCACGGAGCTGCGCTACCGTTTACGGTTATTACGATTGGCATCGGAGCTTCAACGGTCTCCACTCCGCCGTCGATGTGTCGGCGTATGGTGAGCTTTCCGTCTTCGCATTTCAGTATTTCCTCGGCGTATGTTACCTGTGAGAGGCCGAGCTTCTGCGCCACCTGCGGACCTACCTGTGCCGTGTCGCCGTCGATGGCCTGGCGTCCGCCGATGATGATGTCAGCTCCGCCGATGTGCTTTATGGCCGTTGCGAGGGCGTAGGATGTAGCCAGCGTGTCTGCTCCGGCGAACAGGCGGTCGGTCAGGAGCCAGCCTGTGTCGGCTCCGCGGTACAGTCCCTGGCGGATGATTTCAGCCGCGCGCGGAGGTCCCATGGTAAGTATGCCTACGGTAGAGCCGGGGTTTTGCTCTTTCAGGCGCAGTGCCTGTTCGAGCGCGTTAAGGTCTTCAGGGTTGAAGATTGCGAGCAGTGCGGCGCGGTTAACCGTTCCTTCGGCGGTCATGGCGTCCTTTCCCACATTCCTCGTGTCGGGTACTTGCTTGGCAAGTACGATGATTTTAAGATTCATAGTAATATATTAATAATGTAAAGTTCACGATTGCAAAAGTACACTTTTTTTACCTTTCGGCAAAGGAAAAGAGGGGAAAAAGTAAAGTAGAAAACACCCACCCCACCCCTCCCGAAGGGAGGGAGTTGGGCAGGCTTGACTTATTCATGCCCATACAGGCAATGCTGTAATTTGCAAAAAGTTGTCAAGCTCCCTCCCTTTGGGAGGGCCGGGGTGGGTGTCCTTGTTTCTGTTATGGTCTGAAATTACCTCTTCTCCAGCGTCATCACCACCTTGCCGTCTTCGGCCTTGAGGTTCATCTTGCCGTCCTTGGTTATTTCATACCGGGCAACTTTACCCATTGCTCCGAGCACCTTCTGCTCGGTGTCCATGTCAGGGCACATCATCCGTGTCGAGCCTGTCTGTCCGAACGACATCGTGCCTTTCTTCGCGTCGGCCTGTATTCCGCCTACGAGGTTGTTGCAACCGGTGTTGCCGTAGAGGCGGTTCTCCTTGACGTTGAAGCCGATGAACGCTTCCTTCTGGCCGGCTTTCGGCGTTACGGGCTGTCCTTCGACCGTAGTTATTTTCCATTCTCCTTCCAGCGCTTCCATCGTAGAGGCTGCGCTCTGCGCTGTCTTGCATGATGACAGGCCGGCCAAAGCCCCTGCCATGCACAGTGCGACAAACATCTTTTTCATCGTTTAATCCTTTCTTTTACGGTTGAAAACTAAAACCTATCGCCACGGCATACGCCGCCGTGGGCTGAATTGGATGCAAAGATACATGTTTTACGCTGTAAAGTTCAGAATTAAGAGTTAAGAATTAAGAAAATATGCTTTTGAAAATGTTTGGCAAGACGTGTTTTCTTAATTAGCTTGACGCTGACTTTCAGTTCTTAACTCTTAATTCTTGACTTTCCTGCTTTTGCTTACACATTGCTTTTCCTTGACGCTCTCATACGGCGATATTTTGAAAAACATCGTGTCTCGCGGCGTATAACGCAGGGAAAAGTGTGCAGGCGTAACGTGCAGACGGTCAGTGATTTATGTCTCTATGGATGTCAAATGTGCATCTTTTTACCGTTGCCAACCTTGCAAAAGGCCGTCTTTCTCACCCTCAAAGGCCGTCTTTTGCATTGTCGTTGACGGCCTTTGAGGGGCGTGTCTGCCGTCCTTTTCGTGCGCGAAGCATATAGTATCAATCATTGCATGCCGCTATTCGCGCAAAAACAGGTCATAAACGGTATGCTCATGTACAACTGAAACAGCCTTGTTTTTATATTTCACCGCTTTTCGCGGACATTTTTCGTTTGACATTTTGCAATGCTTTTTGCCGCCGCCGGTTACATCTTGTATTTTCACGGATGCTTGAAATAATGCTCTTAACGTATGTTTCGCTTCGTGATTTTTCGCATAAAAATTACCGGGCGATGACCGCCTTTCGCCAATATTGTGTATCTTTGCCGTTAATATTGGCATAAATGAAAATAAATAAATCCGTCATCCAACGTATCTTATTTGCCGTTTAATATGAGAACCGAAGATATAATAGCTTTGTTCAGACAGTTTGAAGCCATTGCGAACGATTATGAAGGTGTGGAATGCTGGAGCGCAAGGGAGTTGTCTAAGCTGTTGGGATACGCCCAGTGGCGTAACTTTGAAAACATTATAGACAAAGCGAAAGCCGCTTGTTATAACGCGGGTCAGGAGGTGGAATATCATTTTGCCGACGTCAGCAAAATGATAGAACTGGCAAAAGGAGCGCAGCGTGAAATCAACGATTACATGCTTACGCGTTACGCTTGCTATTTAGTGGCGCAGAATGGAGACCCGCGCAAGCCCCAAGTTGCGTTCGCTCAAAGTTATTTTGCCGTTCAGACAAGGCGTGCCGAGCTTGTGCAGAAACGTATTTTGGACTATGAACGTCTACGGGCGCGTACAAAACTGGCCGATACGGAGAAGCGGTTGTCAGGCATACTTTATGAAAGGGGAGTTGATAGTAAGGGTTTCGCTATAATCCGTTCAAAGGGAGACAAGGCGTTGTTTAGGCTTGACACGGCTGTACTTAAACGTAAGCTGGGTGCACCAGACGGACGGCCGCTTGCAGATTTCTTGCCAACAATAAGCATAAAAGCAAAAGACTTTGCCGCAGAAATGACTTCTGTGAATGTACAACAAAAAGACCTGCACGGCCAGCAGAGCATAAGTAAAGAACATGTTGACAATAATACGGCGGTACGTAACATGTTGTTACAGCGCGGCATCGTGCCTGAACAGTTGCCTCCTGATGAAGACGTGAAAAAAGTGGAGCGTCGTCTTAAGTCCGAGGAAAAATCGCTTACAAAAAAGAACAGGCATAAATGACATTTTAATGATAGATAAGGCAACCATAGACAAAATCATGGACGCGGCGAACATCGTCGATGTCGTGTCCGAGTTTGTCACCCTGCGGAAGGCCGGGGTGAACTACAAGGGCCTGTGCCCGTTCCACAACGAGAAGACGCCTTCGTTCGTGGTGTCGCCCTCGAAGGGCTACTGCCACTGCTTCTCGTGCGGCAAGGGAGGCAACGCCGTGGGCTTCATCATGGAGCACGAGCAGATGACTTACCCCGAAGCCTTGCGCTGGCTGGCGAAGAAATACAACATAGAAATACACGAACGCGAGCTTACCGACGAGGAGAAACGCGAACAGAGCGAGCGCGAGAGCCTGTTCATCGTCAACGACTGGGCGCTGCATTACTTCCAGGACAACCTCTTCAACACTGGGCAGGGACAAGCCATCGGCCTGCAATATTTCCGCTCGCGCGGTTTCCGCGACGACACCATCAGCCGCTTCCAGTTAGGGTACGCCCTGCCGGAGCGCGACGCCTTGGCTCGCGCCGCCGTGGCAAAGGGTTTTAAAGAGGAGTTTCTTATCACCACGGGACTGTGTTACCGCCGCGACGACGGCCGCCTGCAAGACCGTTACGCCGGGCGTGTCATCTTCCCCGTGCATACCGTCACGGGGCGCGTTGTGGCCTTCGGAGGGCGCATTCTCGACAATAACAAGAAGGCGGCGAAGTATGTCAATTCGCCCGAGTCATTAATCTACCACAAGAGCAACGAGCTTTACGGCATATACCAGGCCAAGCACGCCATAACGAAGCAGGACCGCTGCTACCTCGTCGAAGGATATATCGACGTAACGTCGATGAACCAGAGCGGCGTGGAGAACGTCGTGGCATCATCGGGAACGTCGCTAACCACGGGGCAAATACGCCTCATCCACCGCTTCACCAACAACATAACGGTGCTCTACGACGGTGACTCCGCAGGCATACATGCCTCCATCCGCGGCATCGACATGCTGCTGGCCGAGGGCATGAACGTCAAGGTATTGTTGCTGCCCGACGGCGACGACCCCGACAGCTTCGCGCAAAAGCACACGTCGCAGGAGTTTCGCGACTACATCGAAGCCAACCAGACAGACTTCATCGAGTTCAAGACTAACCTGTTATTAAAAGGTGTCACCGACCCCATAAAGCGTTCGGAGGCCATCAGCAGCATAGTGAAGAGCGTGTCGGTAGTGCCAGACCAAATCACGCGAGCCACCTATATTACCGAATGCGCGCACCGTCTCGGCATGAACGAGGCCACCCTAATCAACACCGCCAACCAGTTCATACGCGGCGAAATGGAGGAAAAGCGCAAGGAACAACGCCGCGAAGAGGCCAAGGCCGACGGCCCGGTGAAGCCGCTTCAGCCGCTCGCGCCCGTGCAAGGGCAGCCCGATGTGGAGTATATGCTCATCCAAATGGTTGTGCGCCACGGGCAGGAGACGCTGTACAAGGGCGTTGAGACGGCCGACGGCGGCACCGTAGACCTAAGCGTTTCGCAATATATCAGCTACGACCTCGGCGCAGACAACCTGCGTTTCAAGAACGACCTGTACAACCGTATGCTTGCCGAAGCCGTGGAGCACAACGGCGACGAGGGCTTCAACGCCGAGGAGTACTTCCTCCATCATCCCGACATCGACATAAGCCGCACGGCCACCGAGATGGCCATCGACCACTTCCAGCTAAGCAAGAGCCTGCAAGTAAGGAGCGACGAGGACACGCTGCGCAACCAGGTTGAGCATCTTATACTCGACTTCCGCATGGCTTACGTGGAGCAGCACCTCAAGGATTTGCAGCGCGAAATAAGCCTCGCCGCGAATGATACGGAGCGAGTGATGAAGCTGATGGCCGAATACAAGGACATGCAAGTCATACGAAACGAGATTGCGAAGGAGCTGGGCAACTACATAGTATAAAGCCAATACCCACCCCAACCCTCCCTAAGGGAGGGAGCTTGATATGCTTCGAGGTGTCAAGATATTGCAAATGTTACTGAAAAAGGTAATTAAGCCCATCCCTTCGGGAGGGGTTTGGGGTGGGTGTCAGATATTAAAAAGATGATTTACCTTCACTGGTTGATATTCATAGTGTACGTCTGCGTGGTACTGGTGACAATGGTCACGGTGCTCATGGACAACCGTCAGCCGGCCAAGACGATGGCCTGGGTGATGGTGCTCATCTTCATACCCGTGGTAGGCATTGTGCTTTACTTCTTCTTCGGGCAGAATACGCGCAAGGAAAAGTACATCAGCCAGCGCAGCATGGACCAGCTCACGAAGCGCTCCATGCTTGAGTTCGCCGAGCAGCAGAACCTGAAGCTGCCCGAGGAACACAGCACGCTAATCAAGCTGTTCGGCTTGTCGAACTGGGCGTTGCCGTTCAAGAACAACGAGGCCGACATCCTGACGGACGGCTACTCGTTTTTCGCCGCGCTGCTGAAGGACATCGGACAGGCCCGCCACCACATACACCTTGAGACCTACATCATCTGCAACGACCCCCTGGGACGCCTCGTTGCCGACGCCCTTATGGACAAGGCGAGGGCAGGGGTGGAGGTGCGTCTCATCTTCGACGACGTGGGATGCTGGAACGTTCCCAACTCGTTTTTCGAGCGGATGCGCACCGCCGGCATCGACGTTCACGCCTTCATGCCGGTGAAGTTCCCTGCGTTCACCAGCAAGGTGAACTACCGCAACCACCGCAAGTTGTGCATAATCGACGGCCACACGGGATATATCGGCGGCATGAACATAGCCCTGCGCTATGTGAAAGGCACCAAGGGCACGCCCTGGCGCGACACTCATCTGCGCATAAAAGGCGGCGCGGTGTATGGCATACAGCGCGCATTCCTCGTTGACTGGTATTTTGTAGACCGCACGCTCATCACCAAGCGTTGCTATTACCCCGTGCAAGACCGCTCCATTTCTAATGATTGCGTGATGCAGATTGTCACGAGCAGCCCCGTGAGCCAGTGGCCGGAGATGATGCAGGGCTACGTTCGCATACTGCTCGAGGCCAAGCGTTACGTCTACATGGAGACCCCTTACTTCCTCCCGACGGAGCCGGTGATGTTCGCCATGCGCACCGCCGCGCTGGCCGGTGTCGACGTTAGGCTTATGGTACCGCTGCATGCCGATGCCAAATTCGTCGAGTGGGCCAGCCGTTCTTACGTGCAGGAGGCCGTCGATGCCGGTGTTGACGTATATCTGTATGAGGCCGGTTTCAATCATTCGAAGCTCCTTGTGAGCGACGACTCGCTGTCGACCTGCGGCTCGACGAACATCGATTTCCGTAGCTTCGACAACAACTTCGAGAGCAACGTATTCATTTACGACCACAACATGGCACTGCGCATAAAGCAGGTGTTCACCGACGACATGGCACATTGCGTGAAATACACCGACTATATGCGCACGCGCCGCCTTTCGTTCACCCACCGCCTGTGGGAGTCTCTTGTGCGCATGTTCTCTCCGTTGATGTAGTTTGCGGTTGTGGGGTTATGCGGTCATACGGTGGCGACGGCGTGGGGCTTTGCGGTTGGCGGTTTTCCCGTTGACGGTCTTTTGCATTCCAAAAGGCCATGTTTTACGCTGCAAAAGACCACCTTTTGCAGGCTAAAAGACGGCATATTGCCAACCGCTTGATTGTCAATGACTTACAGAGTGATGCTGGATGCTGCGGCAAGAAGGCTGTAGCAAAATCAGTAAAAATGGTTGTTTATACATTGAATTGTTTACATGTATCCTCGAAAATAAGGCATATCTTTGCATCGTGGGGCGTTGCGTCCGCGTCATAACGGCGTTTTATGGAACGCAATGACCATTGTAACGGACACTAACTAAAAACGACAGCGATATGAAAACCAAGCATTTTGTCAAGCCGGTGCTGCTCGCGCTCATAGCCTGCGGCATCATGCCAAGCTGCGGAATGGCGCAGGAAAACAAGGCGGAACAGGCACAGCAGAGACCCGTTCCGGGCAAGGACGGCAACAAATACGTGCCATACGAGCAGCGCAAAGGCAACGAGTCGATAGTTTATTTCACGCGAAACCTTAGTCCCGAGGGCCTTATCAAGGCTTACGAACAGGTGAGCGCGAACATCGAGGGGCGCACCGGCGTGAAGCTGCACACGGGCGAACAGAACGGCCCCAACATCATTCCGTCGGCTTGGGTGAAGGAACTGATGCAGAAAGACCTGCCCGAAGCCAACATCGTAGAGACCAACACCTACTACACCGGCGACCGATACACCACCGAGCAGCACCGCAAGACGCTCAAGGTGAACGGCTGGACGTTCTGTCCCGTCGACATAATCGACGAGGAAGACACCACCACGCTGCCCGTCGTCGGCGGCAAGTGGTTCAAGAAAATGTCGGTAGGCAGCCATCTGAAGGACTATAACTCACTCGTAGTGCTGACCCACTTCAAGGGCCATTCGCAGGGAGGCTTCGGCGGAAGCAACAAGAACATCGGCATAGGCTGCGCCGACGGACGCATCGGCAAAGCATGGATTCACACTACGCCGAACCAAAACAACCAGTGGGACATTGCCAAGGAGGAGTTTATGGAGCGCATGACCGAGTCCACAAAGTCGGTCGTTGATTACTTCGGCAAGCACATAACATACGTCAACGTGATGCGCAACATGTCGGTGTCATGCGACTGTGAGGGCGTCAATGCCGCGCCTGTGGTAACGCCTAACGTGGGCATCCTGTCGTCAACCGACATCCTCGCGCTCGACCAGGCGTGCATAGACCTCATCTACGCCATGACCGAAGCCGAGCACCACGACATCGTAGAGCGCATAGAGACGCGCCACGGCCTGCGCCAGCTGTCGTACATGAAGGAGCTTGGCATGGGCAACGACCGCTACATACTTATCGACCTTGACAACGGCGGACGACGCATCACCGCCGCCGAAGCCGTCAAGGGGCTGAAGCCTTTTGTCAGGCAATAAGCCTGAAAGTGAAGAGTGAAGAACGAAGAGTGAAGAATTCATTGGCTAAGAAGTAATGGATTCTTCACTCTTCGTTCTTCACTCTTCACTCAATTCAGTGCGCCATCTTCAGTCCTACGATAGAGGCGATGAGCGTAGTTATGAAGAACAGCCGCCAGAACGTAGCCGGTTCTTTGAAGAATATGATGCCTACCAAGACCGTCCCCACCGCCCCTATGCCAGTCCATACGGGGTAGGCCGTGCCAATGGGGATGGTGTGTACCGCCCTTGCAAGCAGCACCATGCTTAGCAGCAGGCACACTATGAAGCCCGCGCACCACGCCCAATGCTCCGCGCCTGCCGTCTCCTTCATCTTGCCGAGGCACGCGGCGAAGCCCGTCTCGAACAGCCCCGCCACGATAAGTATTATCCAGTTCATTGCTTGACGAATATAAAATAAGGGTTGAAAGAACTGTGCAAAGATAATGCTTAAGCGTGAAATAACGCCTGACAAGCAGCGAAAATCTATGCCAACGCCGCCGCTCGTTTTCCAATCGACGGTTCATCCGCAGTTCAGGTGTATGCGATAACAGCATTGCCTTTTGCTTTTGCCATAGCATTTCATGTGTACATCCTGTCACAAGCCAGGCTGTCGGTAACCGTCATGCCGCACTCCGATGCGGCATCCAGTGTATGCAGCTTGTAACATTTGACGTAGTGGGTGTTTACTGGATGCCGCATCGGAGTGCGGCATGACGGCTACCGACAGCCTGGATTATAATAGGATAAATTCGTTGACGGTAATGATTAAATAATGAACAAATGTTTTTATTTCACCCAACAGATTTGCGGATGAACCCAATCGACGGTCTTTTACATTCCAAAAGGCCATGAATTGCAATGTAAAAGGCCGTCTTTTAGAAGCTAAAAGACGGCCTTTTGCAACCCCGTTGATTATCAGATACTTACAAAGGTGTTGCAGACCGCTCCACAATAAGCCGTCAGCAATGCCCTTACCTGTCATTTGCTGCATTGTCAAACGGCGGAAGTAAAATCAGTAAAAGTGGTTGTTTTAACCCTCAACCGTCTACATTCGTTCTTGAAATGTAGGTTTATTTTTGCATCAGACATAATGAGACAAGCATTGTTGGCAATACATTTACAATATGAAAATAAGGACAATTATCGCAGCCGCGCTGCTCGCCATGACGGCAACGGCGGTTGCACAAACATCAAATCAGACGAAAATGACAGACGAAAAACTTAACCTTACGCAGGAATGGGACAAGACTTTCCCTAAGAGCGACAAAGTGAACCACGTGAAAGTAACCTTCCACAACCGCTACGGCGTGACCCTCGCTGCCGACCTTTATGCTCCGAAAGACGCCAGCGGACAGCTGGCCGCCATCGCTGTGAGCGGCCCGTTCGGGGCTGTGAAGGAGCAGGCTTCGGGCCTCTACGCGCAGACGCTGGCCGAAAGGGGCTTCTTGACGCTGGCCTTCGACCCCTCGTTTACGGGCGAAAGCGGTGGCACGCCACGCTACATGGCCTCGCCCGACATCAACACCGAGGATTTCTCGGCAGCAGTTGACTACCTTTCTACGCGCCCGGACGTTGACCCCGAGCGCATCGGAATACTCGGCATCTGCGGCTTTGGAAGCTTTGCCGTCAATGCCGCGGCCAACGACACGCGCGTCAAGGCCACCGTGGCATCGACCATGTACGACATCAGCCGCAACATTGCCAACGGCTATTTTGACGCCAACAACAACGCCGACGCACGCTACGAGATGCGCCGCCAGCTCAACGCCCAGCGCACGGAGGACTACCGCAACGGCTCTTACGCACGCGCCGGAGGCGTGGTTGACCCGGTGCCTGCCGACGCCCCGCAGTTTGTAAAGGACTATCACGCGTATTACAAGACCAAGCGCGGCTATCACAAACGCTCGCTCAACTCAAACGAGGGATGGAACACAACGTCGGCGCTGCCGTTCATAAACATGCCCATCATGGCCTACTGCAACGAAATACGCAGTGCGGTCATGATATTGCACGGCGAGAAGGCGCATTCAAGATATATGGGCGAGGACACCTTCAAGCGGCTGACGGGCGACAACAAGAAGCTGCTCATAGTGCCCGGCGCAAGCCACACCGACCTTTATGACAACTTGGAGAAAATACCGTTCGACAGCATCGAGGCGTTTTACCGTGAGTATTTGAAGTGAAACAGCCATGCAATCGTCATGGAAGAGGCGGCGTTTCACACGCAGGATAACGGTTTTTATAATATGAAAATGCCGTCCAAACAAAGCGTTTGGACGGCATTTTCCATGTCAATCAACGGCGTATGGCCGCAGTAAGCGTTACTTTGTGCTCTCCTTTTTCAGCAACCTTACCATGATTTCCGCCGCATTGTCGGGCGCGTTTTTCTTTCCGAGGCGGCGTTTCACTTCGGCGTAGCCGTCGAGCATGGCCGTGCGTGCAGGCGAGCCGGGCAGCAGTCTGCCCAGTTCATTGGCGATGTTCTCAACCGAAAACGTGTCGGCCACAAGCTCCGTTACCACCTCGCGGTCGGCTATGAGGTTGACAAGCGAGATGTAACGCACCTTGATTAAATGCTTGCGCAGGAAGGCGATGACTTTGGGAATAGGCGTCTCGTAACACACCACCTGCGGCACTCCGAACAGTGCGGTCTCCAATGTGGCCGTGCCGCTGGTGACGAGTGCGGCGGTAGAATGTGCGAGCAGTGGGTATGTCTGGTCGTACACCACGTTCACATCGTGCCCTGCAATGAACTTATCGTAGTACTCATGCGGTATTGACGGCGCACCGGCTACGACCAACTGGTACTTTCCGGCATAACGCGAGGCCGCATCGAGCATGGCCGGCAGGTTGTCCTTTATTTCCTGTCGGCGGCTGCCTGCCAGCAAGGCGATGAGCGGTTTGTCGGCGGAAAGCCCGTTCTTGCGACAAAAATCGTCGGATGTTCCAGTGTAAGAAGCCAAAAACTCGGCCACTTCATCAGCCGTGGGATTGCCTACATAATGGATGGGGAAATGGTGTTTGCCCTCGTAAAACTGCACCTCGAACGGCAGGATGGAGAACATCTCGTTTACGTCGCGCTTGATGTTCTTTATCCTATACTCCTTCCATGCCCAGATTTTGGGCGAAATGTAATAATAAACAGGTATGGAGGTGTTGGCGTGCAGGAACTTCGCTATGTCGAGGTTGAAGCCCGGATAATCAACGAGTATCACCACGTCAGGCTGCCACTCGACAATGTCGCGCTTGCAAACAGCCATGTTTTTGAAGATGGTACGCAGGTGGAGCAGTACCGGGACGAAGCCCATGTAAGCAAGTTCGCGGTAATGTTTTACGCGCGTTCCGCCCACGGCCGACATCAAATTGCCGCCGAAAAAGCGGAAATCGGCCTCGCCGTCAATGCTGCGCAGCGAACGCATAAGGCGCGAAGCATGGAGGTCGCCGCTGGCTTCGCCCACTATAAGATAATACTTCATTATTTTAATTCATAATTAGCTTACGCTGACTTTTCAGTTCATAATTCATAATTCATAATTGGCAGGCAGACATTGACCGCTTGCACGTCCATGTGTTATAATATGACAAATTAGCCGTTGGACATCAATCATGATTTATGAATTATGAATTGTACATTTTAATTTATGAATTATGGATTATTTTTTCTATTCTTTCTGCCATTCCATAAGCCGTAACGTCAATCGTAGTAGGCGTTATCGCCACGTAGCCGTGACGCAAAGCCCAGTTGTCAGTGTCGTCGGCGTCAGGCTCGTCGTTCGTGTATTCGCCTACAAGCCAGAAGTAATCATAGCCCCGTGGATGATGTGCGCGAACAACCTCGTTGCCCCACGTTCCACTGGCCATTCGGCAAACCTTTACCCCCTTAAACTCTTTCAGGAGGGGAAAATTCACGTTCAGGCATACGCCTTTAGGCAGTCCGTCGCGTAAAACGCCTGACACAATGGCTTTTACGTACTTTCTCAACGGCTTGAAATCTGCGTTGTCGTCATGGTCGCAAAGTGAGAATGCCACTGATGGAATATGTTTCATACACCCTTCGCGTACTACTCCCATCGTGCCTGAATAATGAGAGTTGACCGAAGCGTTGTCACCGTGGTTGATGCCGCCGATTACCATGTCAGGCATGCGCCCGTCGCAAAGCTCGCTAAGGGCAAGTTTTACACAGTCTACGGGCGTGCCGTTGCACGACCACATCTGCATGCCTTCGCGCTCGCGGCGCAATTTGAGCCGCAAGGGAGTGGTGGCGGAGAAAGCTGTTGAAAAGCCCGAACGGGCGGATTCGGGAGCGCATACAAGGATGTCGCCGAAGTCAGAAACCATGTCTATTAGTGAATTGATGCCCTTGGCGTGATAGCCGTCATCGTTGGAAATAAGTATTAACGGTCTCATCGTTTTAATTAAAAATAATTTTCTTTCGCCTACAAAAGTACGAAAAAAGGTTTAAATCAGCTATTTCTCACATAAAATATGTACTTTTGCAAACAATTTTGAGTGACAGGTAGACAAGGAACGGACGGATGGGGAATTTATGTTTGCAGGCTTGTTGACAGACTGCAAGATTGCCTTTTCTGCTGATGGCTTGTCAACTAACTTACAGTGAAAATGGGAAAAATAATCGCATTAGCAAACCAAAAAGGCGGAGTGGGCAAAACCACTACGACTATCAACCTGGCAGCGTCGCTCGCCACTTTAGAAAAGAAGGTTCTGGTAATCGATGCCGACCCACAGGCCAACGCATCGAGCGGCCTTGGCGTCAACACTAAAGACATTGACTGCTCTTTATACGAATGTATAATCGACGGGGCGGACGTGCGCGACGCCGTCTATACTACGGACATAGACGGACTTGACATCATTCCGAGCCACATCGACCTCGTCGGTGCGGAAATAGAGATGCTTAACATCGAGCACCGGGAGCAGGTGATAAAGAACCTGCTGGCGCCAATACGCAATGACTACGACTACATATTGATTGACTGCTCTCCGTCGCTTGGACTTATCACCGTCAACGCCCTAACGGCAGCCAACTCGGTAATCATCCCTGTGCAGTGCGAATACTTTGCGCTTGAGGGTATCAGCAAGCTGCTGAACACAATCAAGATAATCAAGAGCAAGCTCAACCCGAAACTTGAAATCGAAGGTTTCCTGCTGACAATGTATGACAGCCGTCTCAAGCTGGCAAACCAGATATACGACGAGGTGAAACGCCACTTCCAGGAGCTTGTGTTCAAGACGGTAATCCAGCGCAATGTGAAATTGAGCGAATCGCCAAGCCACGGACTGCCTGTGATATTGTATGATGCGGATTCTACAGGCAGCAAGAACCATCTCGCGCTGGCAAAGGAAATAATAAACAAAAACAACTGAAAGCGGACGGGTTACAGGCAGGCAAGCCGCAAGGCATATTGGCTTGTTTGCCCGTTGCTTGCCAATTAACAAGATAACGAAATGGCAGTAAAGAAAAGATACGGCAATGCATTGGGGCGCGGACTCGACGCTCTCATCTCAACTGACGACGTGCGCCCACAAGGCAGTTCGACGATAAACGAGATACCGTTAAGCCAAATCGAAGCGAATCCCAATCAGCCTCGTAGGGAATTTGATGAGAATGCCTTGCATGAACTGGCAAATAGCATACGTGAAATCGGTATTATACAGCCGATTACACTGCGCCAGGTTGACGAGGACAGGTTTCAGATAATCGCCGGAGAACGTCGTTGGAGGGCGTCGCAGATTGCCGGACTGACAGCAATCCCGGCCTATATCCGTACAATCAAGGACGAGAACGTCATGGAAATGGCGCTCGTGGAAAATATCCAGCGTGAGGACCTCAACGCAATAGAGATAGCCTTGGCCTACGAACACCTGTTGTCGAGCACCGGCATGACTCAGGAAAAAGTGGCTGAACGTGTGGGGAAAAGCCGCACGGCCATCGCCAATTACTTGCGTCTGCTTAAACTTCCGGCACAGGTCCAAATGGCTTTGCAGAACAAGGAAATCGACATGGGGCACGCACGTGCCTTGCTGGCAATAGACAGTCCGTCGCTGCAAGTAAAGCTGTTCAAGGAAATACAGAAGAACGGTTACTCCGTGCGTAAGGTGGAGGAAATGGTGCAGAAGCTCAAAAGCGGCGAGGACATTGTAAGCGGCAAGAAGAAGATTGCCGCCAAGCAGCAGATGCCGGAGGAGTTAGCCGCATTGAAGCAGCGGATGACCGATTTGTTCAGGGCGCCCGTCCAACTTACCATGTCGTCAAGCGGTAAGGGCAAAATCAGCATACCGTTCGCCAATGAAGGGGAATTAAAGCAGATAATGAGCATTTTCGAGACATTGAACGAACAGCAATAAGACGGTTGTGAATATCCTGAACAGATTGTCCGAATACATGCAGGTTAGGTGCTTTGCCTTTTGTGCCGTGTTGCTCGTCCTCTTGCCGTGCAAGGCGATGGAGGCGGATACATTGGCGATAGTCAACACAGCCGATACCGTTGCCGCACAGGAGGATAAATCGCTCGTGGCGATTGACGACTCTGTGGCGAAAATCATTACAGCCGTTGATTCCGCCAATCTGAATAATATAGCGCGTGGAGACTCGTTGGTGACGAAAAAGAAGGAGAAGCGTGATTGGAACACATGGCGGCCAAGTGCAAAACGTGCCATGTGGCTCGCTATTGTGATACCGGGAGCCGGCCAGATATACAACCGAAAGTTTTGGAAACTTCCAATTGTTTATGGAGGCTTTTTGGGATGTTTGTATGCGATAAGGTGGAACAATCAGATGTACCATGACTATTCACAGGCATACATGGATATCATGGATGACGACCCCAATACGCAGAGCTACAACCAGTTCCTGCACTTGGGCAACACAATAACGCCTGAAAACAGTGAACGTTACCAAGACCTGTTCAGGCGGCGCAAGGATTTTTACCGGAGGTATCGCGACCTCAGTATATTCATATTGGTAGGCGTTTATGCCTTGTCTGTAATCGATGCGTACGTTGATGCGTCATTGTCAGAATTCGACATATCCAAAGACCTTAGCCTAAGGATTCAACCGGCGGTCATAAATAATGGCTCGTCCGTAAATCCATTGAAGGCTTCATCAATAGGATTGCAATGTTCGGTTACATTTTAATTAAGAAAGAAGACGTTGAAATACCTTAAGACATAATATGCATTTACAACATAATACAATGGGAAAAAAGACGTTGGCAATCATTGCTGCAATGTTTTTCTGCGGCAACTGCGTGATGCAGGCGCAAACAGGGAAAGAGGAAATAACAGTGACGGACGACGAAGGGAAAGAGGAAGTCATCGATGTTCCGGAGGCAATGAACTATGAAGTGGACAGCCTCCTGAACCTTTATTATTCTAAAACCTATTTGCAGCCTGACAACGACTGCAATTACCGTGATGAAAACAGGACTTACCCTAAAGAAGTTTATATTGACCGTTTGAGCCGTCTGCCAAACGTCATGGAGATGCCATATAACGACATAGTGCAGAAGTTCATAGACAGGTATACAGGCCGTCTGCGTCATTCCGTAAGCTATATGCTTGGCGCTTCCAACTTCTATACGCCTATATTCGAGGAGGCTCTTGAGGCTTACGGCCTGCCGCTTGAACTGAAGCATCTGCCTGTTATAGAATCTGCACTCAATCCAATGGCTACATCACATGCCGGAGCAGCCGGACTGTGGCAGTTCATGGTTGCGACGGGAAAGCAATACGGGCTTGAAGTCAACTCTTTGGTCGACGAGCGGCGCGACCCTGTCAAGTCGTCGTTCGCTGCCGCACGATACCTGAAAGACCTTTACGACATCTTTGGCGATTGGAGTCTTGTTATAGCCGCATACAATTGCGGTCCCGAGAACATAAAGAAAGCGATTCACCGTGCAGGTGGTGAAGCCGATTACTGGAAGATTTATCCGTATCTGCCGCGCGAAACAAGAGGCTATGTGCCTGCTTTCATCGCAGCGAATTATGTGATGAACTATTATTGCGAGCACAACATCTGTCCGATGCGCACGCAACTGCCGGCTAAGACTGATACGATTGTTGTGAACAGGGACGTGCATCTGAAACAGATAGCTGAAATATGTGGAATAGAGCTTGACGAGCTGCGTACCTTGAATCCGCAATACCGCCGTGACATAGTGAATGGCAGCAACAAGCCTTCTGTGATAAGGATGCCCACCACGGCAACCAATACGTTCATTGCCAACGAAGACTCAATATACAAGTACCAGGCTGAAACCCTTTTTACAAGGCGTTCTTTGGTTGAAGTTGACAACAATACCAATACAAGCAGTGTACGCAAGAGTTCGACAAAACGTAAAAGTTCGGCAAGGCGTCGGCGTTCAAGGGTGAAGAGGGTCACTATCCGCAAAGGCGACACTTTGTCGGAAATAGCCGAGAGAAACCACACTACGGTGAAAAAGCTGCGCCAGCTCAACGGCATACGTGGCAACAATATACGTGCAGGCAAGAAGATTAGGGTGAGATAACATCTAAGCTGCCTGCCAACACACCTTATTTATATAATATCCAAGAAACACACTGTTATGGAAGAGCAAAACAGCATGGACAAGGCAAGGGCCGAAGCGGAAGACAAATTGGTTAACGGCGCATTCGAACACCTGCTTGACAGTTATTTGGCAACGCGCCACCGCAAGAAAGTGGATTTGATAACAAAGGCGTTCAACTTTGCCAAACAGGCGCACAAGGGTGTGCGCCGCCTGTCAGGTGAGCCATATATAATGCACCCCATAGCCGTGGCTCAGATAGCATGCTCCGAGATGGGGCTTGGCTCTACGAGCATCAGTGCGGCACTGCTGCATGACGTGGTGGAAGACACCGATTATACTGTAGAGGACATTGAAAACATCTTCGGCCACAAAATCGCACAAATCGTAGACGGACTTACGAAAATATCCGGCGGCATATTCGGCGAGCAGGCTTCGGCGCAGGCCGAGAACTTCAAGAAACTGCTGCTTACCATGAGTGACGACATACGCGTTATCCTTATAAAAATATGCGACCGCCTGCACAACATGCGCACTCTTGACAGCCAGCCGGCCAACAAGCAGTATAAGATAGCCGGTGAAACGCTGTACATCTATGCTCCGCTCGCCAACAGGCTCGGATTGAACAAAATCAAGACAGAGCTTGAGAACCTTAGTTTCAAGTTCGAGCATCCCGAAGAGTACAAACTTATAGAAGACCAGCTTGCCGACACGCAGGCGTCGCGCGACAGCCTTTTCGCCGAGTTTACTGCACCGATACGTGAAGCGCTCGACAAGATGGGGCTTGAATACCAGATAAAGGCGCGTGTGAAAAGCCCTTATTCCATTTGGAACAAGATGCAGAACAAGCACGTCACCTTCGACCAAATCTACGACATCCTCGCCGTGCGCATCATCTTCAAGCCCAAGAAGCGCGAGGAGGAAGTCAACGAATGCTTTAACATATACGTGGCAATCAGCCAAATCTATAAGGCTCATCCCGACCGCCTGCGCGACTGGGTCAACCACCCGAAGGCCAATGGCTATCAGGCTCTGCATGTAACGCTGATGAGCAAGCAGGGGCGTTGGATAGAAGTGCAAATCCGTTCCGACCGCATGGACGAAGTGGCGGAGCAGGGTTTTGCCGCGCATTGGAAGTACAAGGAGGGCGAGGAAATAGCCGAGGACGACGGCGAGCTGAACAACTGGCTGCGCACAATCAAGGAAATACTTGACGACCCGCAGCCTGACGCGATGGACTTTCTCGACGCCATCAAGCTAAACCTTTTCGCCTCGGAAATCTTTGTTTTCACGCCCAAAGGCGAAATCAAGACAATGCCGGCCGGATGTACCGCACTTGACTTCGCGTTCCAAATACACACCTTCCTCGGCAGCCACTGCATTGGCGCGAAGGTAAACCACAAGCTTGTGCCGCTAAGCCACAAGCTGCAGAGCGGCGACCAGGTGGAAATACTTACGTCAAACTCGCAGCACGTGCAGCCTTCATGGATTAACTTCGCCTCCACGGCCAAGGCCAAGGCGAAAATACAGGCCATATTGAGGCGTGGCGCAAAGGAGTTGCAGAAGAAGGGCGAGGAAGTGCTGACGGAGTTCTTGAAAAAGCATTCGCTTGAGCCAAACTCGTCAATAATAGACAAGTTATGTGATTTCCACGAAGTGCAGAAGCCTGAAACGCTGTTCAAGGCTCTTGGCGACAAGACCATAATACTCGGCGACAAGGACATCGACGAAATTACGGGCAAGAAGAAGCAGAACCTTGCTGGCAACCTGCGCAAGTTCGTGCCGTTCGTCGGCAAAAAGAAAAAGGGGCAGGACGAAAAGAAGCCCGACTACTTCATCGTCAAGGAAGGCTTTAACCGCAAGAAGCCTATTTATATCACCGACGAGAACATAGGCCAGTTTGTCTTCCCCCAGTGCTGCCATCCCATTCCCGGCGACGACGCTCTCGGCTTCATAGACGGCAAGAACCGCATCGAAATACACAAGCGTTCGTGCCCCGTTGCGGCGAAACTCAAGTCTAGCTACGGCAACCGCATACTCGACGCAAAATGGGACATGCACAAGCAGCTTTTCTTTGACGCCACTATTGAAATAAAGGGTATCGACCGCATAGGCATGCTCAACGAAGTGACACAGGTCATCTCGGAAGAGCTGAACGTGAACATCCATAAAATCACCATCTCGTGTGAAGAAGGCATCTTCGACGGCTCTCTCGACCTGCGCATACACGACCGCGACGACGTGAAGACCATCATCGACAAGCTGAAGAAAATCAACGGCCTGCAAGAAGTCACGCAGGTGGTTTGACTTTTAAGGGGAAAAGGGCAATGAGGATGGAGTAAGTGTAATACTCCTCTCCTTGTTCCCAGCATTCCATGCCATCTCGGTTCTCTTAAAACTTTCCATAACAATGCTAAAACCAATCAGAAAAATGAACAAGTTTTTTATCTCTCTTTTGGCCGTGCTTTGCTCCGTTACGGCCAGCGCGGCAAGCAAATATGACAATCCTGACACCCTCTTTGTGGCGCGCGACGGCACGGGGCAGTTCCGTACCGTGGCTGAAGCCGTTGAGGTATGCCGCGCTTTCATGGAATACCACAAAGTAATCTACGTCAAGAACGGCGTTTACAAGGAGAAGCTTGTAATCCCGTCGTGGCTTACCAACATTGAGATTTGCGGTGAAAGTGCCGAAAAGACAATAATAACTTACGACGACCACGCCAACATACGCATGCCCGAGACCAATAAGCCGATGGGTACATTCCGCACATACACCGTAAAAGTGGAGGGCAGCGACATAACGTTCAAGAACATAACCATCGAGAACAACGCCGCCAAGCTGGGTCAGGCCGTTGCCATACACACCGAGGGTGACCGCATCATGTTCATTGGCTGTCGCCTGCTTGGCAATCAGGACACCGTATATACAGGCGTGGGCGGCACGCGCCTGTACTTCAAAGACTGCTACATCGAGGGCACTACCGACTTCATATTCGGTCCGTCAACTGCGTGGTTCGAGAACTGCACAATAAACAGCAAGGCCAATTCATATGTCACTGCGGCATCCACGCCGCAGGATGTGCAGTTCGGCTACGTGTTCAACCGCTGCCGTCTGACCGCCGCGCCCGGTGTAACCAAGGTCTATCTCGGCCGCCCGTGGCGCCCTTACGCCTACACCCTGTTCATGAACTGCGAGCTTGGCGGCCACATTGTGCCGGCTGGCTGGCACAACTGGAAGAACCCGGCAAACGAGCAGACCGCCCGTTACCGTGAATACAACAACACCGGTGACGGCGCAAAAACAAAGGAAAGGGTGGGCTGGAGCAAGCAGCTCACAAAGAAAGAAGCCGCCCAAGTAACTCTCGAAAACGTATTAAAAGACTGGAAAGTCAAGTAATTTAGCAGACGAGCAGACAAGAAACAAGTAGACAAGTGCCAAGTAAAAGTTATGTAAAGCAGATATCCTTGTCTGCTTGTTTCCTGTCTGCTTGTCAACTGACAATATGATAGTACAAGTAGAAATAACGCTTAAGCCGCGCCGCCGCGGCTTCCATCTCGTTACGGATGAAATCGTCAGCCAGTTGCCTTCGTTGCCTAAGGTGGGGCTGCTCAACCTCTTTGTGAAGCACACCAGCTGCGGACTTACCATCAACGAGAACGCCGACCCCGACGTGCGCACCGACATGGAGGGCATCTTCAACCGCATAGTGCCCGAACGCCAACCGTTCTACACGCACACCCTCGAAGGCGACGACGACATGCCTGCACACGCAAAGTCAACCATTTCAGGCGTAAGCCTCACCATTCCCATAACCAACGGCCGCCTCAACCTCGGCACATGGCAGGGCTTTTACCTCTGCGAGTACCGCCAATACGGCGGCTCGCGGCGCATTGTCGCTACCATAATCAGGGAATAAACAATATTTAACTTTCGATAAAAGTGTGCAATGTCACACTTTTATCGAAGGGAAGCAGTTACCATTTAAGCTCAACCATTCTTCTTGGCAGCGCGATACGCTTTGGTTCGCCGCGTTGCCCCGTAACATAGTAGTAGACCGCCATCCTGTCGTCAAAACGCGAGATGAATGCCTCGCGGATGCGTGCGCACTTCTCGTTGATTGAGTTTGATAGAGGGTCTGTTACAAGGCGTATACTGTTACGTATTTTTTCATTCGAAGTGCTTGTAGGCGAGGTGGAACACGCCCTTACCTTTAAATATATGTCGTAAAGTTCGGTTCGGTAATCAGGCAGGCACTTGAACTTTATACCTTCCGCATGGCGCAGGAAGAGCAGGTAAACAGCTTTTACCAACGGCTCCATCTTTATTTCCATATTGTTATAGCCGGGCAATATGATTCTACAGTCGTCAGTTACTACAAGCTTGCTCCACTTGATTTCTGGCTCGACCAGCTGGCGTATAGCCCACTCGCTAACGCCATGCATCCGCAAGCGGTTAATCTTCTCATGAACATCATTCATTATGTCAAGCACTTCAAAATCAAAATAATCATCAGCTGTGAAATCCGGCTCTCTCTCAATAATGGTCGAATTATATACTTGCCCTTTCTTTGTATTGTATTTTGAGAACCGTCGAAATATCTCATCAACAAGGCTGAAGCCGTCGTCCCATTCGTCAAGATTGAATTCGTATGCCAAGAACGGATTGCCTTCACGTGTATAGTGATGCCTAATAAAACAAGGCGGCACAGTGCCCCGCTTTGTCTTGCAGTGCATAAACTGTAACAACAGACTGCTGCTTATCGGCATACCGCTTATTCCCCAAGGGGCATAATATCTGAACGTATCATTGTGCTCCGTGCATAGCGATGGTAGGTAAATGAAATCTTGACGGTTTTCATTTTCATATTTATGCAACATATTGTTTATCGCCGTCAAGTTTGACGAGATGAATTTGTTTACATGAAAATCGTAGCCGCTTTCCAAAAAGACAACATCATCACCCCAATTGAAGGGGAACTTGTCAAACTTTATATTGACTTCACGCAATGTTCCAAGCATAATTCTGATTTTGACGACTAATTTACGAATTTTATTCTTTACGTCCAAAAGATTTAGCTCCACAAGCCTTGCGAAGCAAAATATTTTGGAGCGATAGCGATGTATTTTTATCTTTGTCGGCAAAAAACAATCATTATGACAACACATAAAATTCGAGATAAAAATCTGCTGTTGCCTGTTTCATAATCGGCAAGTAGCAGACCCATCCGCAAGTTTTCATCCCGAAAACTTGCGGATATTGACAAAAGTCTGTATATTTGCCATGTCGCATCTGACGGTTGCGCCTCCAAAGGCAAGCCCGGCGTTGCGGCTATATATGAAAAAGGCGTTTACTAAACGCTTTGTTCGAGGCATACCTGAACTTCGCAACTTCAATCCATCGCCAAGAACAAGGCAACAGTAGATGCCTACTGTGATATGTATCATCGTGCTTCATCGTGTGAATGAAGCGCATACATATCGGCGTAGGCTCTGCGTTGCTCGTTCTGTCGATGGAGGGCAATGCGAAGGCCTAAGGTATGCGGAACGAGCCGACGGTACAGCTCCTACGCCTTATTTGTATATATGTACAAACCTTAATTAACAGCTCTGCCACATGAAAGTGGATAAAGAAAAGAAAGAATTTTATGGATAATATTATTCGTGAAATTCAAACATTTTCAATGTTATAAAAATATATAATGAATATAAATACTGGTCAAAATATTAACTAAAAACAAATACAACTTTCCTAAGAGCTTACAGTCATTAAAATATGACTCTCTGTCTGGCGTTTTGTCTAGATGTATTTTTAATGTCTAATCTTTATCATTGACTCATGTTCACAAACCTAGTGATATATAATGACTGTAGCTCTTAGGATTGTATTTATATTATGAAAAAAGATTTTCTCACAAAACGAGCTTTAAGCATACAAAACAAGCATGATTTGCTTGAGTTAATTAACGATTTGGCAAAAATCGAAATGGGAAAAGAGGCGTTCTCTTTTTCTATAAAGCAGTTGTGCTTTTATTCAAATCCAGACTTGGCAGTTAATACGTACAGACATTTTGACATTCCCAAAAAAACAGGAGGAGAAAGACACATTGCAGCACCCAACAACACGTTGCGTTGCATTCAACATTACGTAAATCTAATTTTTAGAGCTGTTTATAAGCCATCAGAATGTGCAACAAGATTTACAGAGGGTAAATCCATTGTAGATAATGCACTTAAACACGTCGGCCAAAACTATGTTTTCAATATAGACTTGAAAGATTTTTTCACAAGCATCACACGCATCCGCATTTATAAACGCCTTCAACTCGCACCTTTCTTTTATAATAAACCAGTAGCGAGTATTTTAGCAGGACTATGCTGCGTAAGAGACGCAACTGATAAAAAACGTGCAAAACAATATCTGCCGCAAGGTGCGCCGACATCACCAATAGTTACAAATATGGTATGTGACGAATTGGATTACAAGCTCAACAAACTTGCCAGAAAATACAATTTAAAATATTCCCGCTATGCTGACGATATAACATTTAGCTCAATGCACAATGTTTATCAAGAAAACGGAGAGTTAATAATGACATCTTCTGGTATTGACGAATCTTCAATAACAACATTTCGAGGGGAACTTGAAAAAATAATAATAGACGAAAAATTTACGATAAACAAGCATAAGACAAGGCTACAAAAGGCAAATTCACGACAAGAAGTCACAGGACTTGTAGTGAATAAAAAAGTCAATGTAACAAAATATTATATCCATGGCATACGCAATTTACTGAATATATGGGAAAAATATGGATATGATGAAGCATTAAAAGCCTTCTTGCCACATTATTACAAGCATAAAAAATATGTCAAAGGCTCACCTAATATGGGAAATGTTATTGAAGGAAAATTACTGTACGTTCGTATGGTCAAGGGATATGACAATCCTGTTTATTTAGCTCTCAAAACACGTTTTGACAAACTTATTAATTCTCATAAATATATAACATAAATCCAAAATAATTTATGTTAGAAATAACGAACAACATTATATGGAATACATAAAAAACAAAAGTATATTTCCCTTCTTTATACAGTCACAGCGTCACTCGTTGTAATGGAATGTTAATTGGCACAATACAATATTAGCGAAAACAAAAATCCAAAACATATTATGAAAATAAAAGTATCATTTGAGAAGATTGTCGTTGCTTGCCTGCTTGTATTCGCAACGGGAATATACCTGTTGCTTATTTGGGCGATAAAGGCCATTTTGGGTGTTTTCGGCATTGACGGTGAAACAATATCCTTGTTAGGCGGGGCTTTCTTCGTTCCTTTCTTGTTCTTCAGTTTTGGCATATTCTTAGGCTGGTTGTTAGAACTTGGTTTCAAGAATAGATACCCGATGGACGAACCAATCAAAATATCAAAAAAGACTTTAATAAAGGGTTTCTTCAAGTCCCTCGTTAATGAAGATTAAAAAACAGGTGAAAATATAATGTGGCTTTATTAAGGCCGAGATGACTGTCATCTGTCAGTTTTGAAGATTTCCTGCTGATTGCCAACAACTTACGGACTGACAGAGCAACGTTGAAGTGTCAGCGTGTGTCAGTCTTAGCTAAACAAAAGAGCATCGGACTACAACGGACGGCTGACAGGACTGACAGATAAATTCATACGTCTGTCAGTCTCTAAAAGGCTTACAGTCAAAACGTTATGTATGAAACTGACGGATGATAGGGAAAACTTTGCTCGTTTTATGCAATAAAAGACACTGTCCAAAATTTTGTGTAAATGGAAACAGGATTCAGTTATAAGTTT
>CAKZVT010000022.1 GCA_937922435.1 uncultured Prevotella sp.
ACCCACGCACGTCAGGGCGGCACATACCGGGGGACGTGCTCGCCACGCTTCCGCGTATTATCAAAAAGGTATCGGGCAGGAAGGAACTCGGAGCTTACCTCAAGTCGGTCGGTGTTGACGCCGGGAATATAGACACGGGCAGACTCCGTCCTTGCGACACAGGCGGCGGACACCACGCCATACTTGTGACCGGCACATATCCCGACGGTCTTGACAAGGGCGAGATGCAGGTGTACTCAATGGTGTTCGGGCGTATGCTTGAAGCGTTCATGCCTACTTGCAAGGTGGAGCACACGAGAGTGGAAGCCTCATGCGCCGGGCGGAAGTTTGTCCTTGACACGAGCAGCATCTTGGAAAGCGGTTGGCAGGGAATATCGGGGCATACGCACGGCATAGTTCCGCAAGGCTCTGCCATAATGGATTTGCCGCCATTGACCGTCGGAGAGGAGGTGCAGGTTTCGGCGTGCAGTGTGGCTCAAAGGAAGGGTCTGCCGCCGGAGCCGATGACGGACGCGGAGCTTGTGGAGTTCATGGACGCGCACAGGCTCGGCACGGCGGCCACGCGCACGGCCATCATGCAGACGCTTGTGGACCGCAAGTACGTGAGGCATTCGGGCAAATATATCATCCCCACACCCAAGGGACTGTTCGTCTATGAGACTTTCAAGGGCATGAAGATAGCCGATGCGGCGCTCACTTCGGACTGGGAGGAGCGTCTTGAGGCGGTGGAAAACGGCTCATTGTGCCAAAAGGAGTTCCTGCGGATGGCCGCAGATCTCACGGCAGAAGTGACCGAGGACATATTCAGGAGGTACAGGAAGGGCGCTTGAAGCAGGAAAAACGCCCGAAGAAAGGAAATGCAGGCCGGCGGCGGTCTGCATTTTTCATATAAAGAAGATATGTTTCTCCGATTTTTGACGGCAAAGGTCCGCGATTGCGGCCGTGCGTGCAAGGCGGCCCGTTCGGGCTTGGCCGTTTGGAGAAAAATCATCCTCGCTCCGCTGCGGTATTTTTCTCCGCCGGGCCTTGCCACGCCACTTCCGCCAATCGCGGCACCGTATGCCTGTAAAAATCGGGAAAACATATCCCCATGGGGATGTCTGTTCCCACAACAGGACATTAACAAATAAAAAACAAGAGTTATGGAAACGACAAGACTGAACGCCGCAACGCCTGCGGCAATCCAACCGTCAGTAAGGCGCAGGCCACTGCAAGGGGACAATGACGGAACAAAAGGAATGCCGGTGCACATAGGTTATTACCTCGCGCAGTTGGCCGGAATATCGAAACGTCCCGACAGGGAGCAACTGCTGAAGGCGTTTTTCAATGGAACCGAAGTTTAACCGATAAAACAGATTCAACCATGTTTTTCCAGACAATTTACGGCTTGCTTACCGAAAGTACGGAAGTAAGCATCAACATCAAGCGTGTGAATGACAAACTTACAGTGGCTGTAATGCCGAGACACAAGGAACTGAAAGAGGGGACTGCCGGCGACTTCATCCCGTTGGTGGCAAGCGGAACGCCCGAAGAACTTGACGGCGGTTTCATCAATATGATGGCCGCACCCGTAGCCAAGGCCGTCGGGATAATGACGAACCTGAAAGAGTTTGAACGTCAGGCGGAGAAAGCCGCAACAAAGGCCAAGCCCAAGGCGGCAGCGGAAAAGGAAACTAAAGAGGCCAAGGAGACAAAAGAAAAGAACGACAGGCTCGACAAGCTGATGAAGCGTGTTGACGAGTCCGTAACGGCGCGACGCTTCGCCGACGCCATGGCGATGTTGAAGCACGCCCTCACCCTTGCCACGGCGGAAAGGCAGGACGCAGTGAAGGCAAAGATGCAAGAGGTAAGGATAAAGTCGGAAGAAGGCAGCCTGTTCGCCCCACAACCCGCACCGGGTCCCCAACCGGCAAGTCAAACACCGCCGCGACAGCCCGTGCAGACTGCCTTACCGATGCAACCCATGCAACCGCAACATCTTCAACCGCAGCCGGTAATGCCTGCCCAGGCGCAACCTGTCCAAGCCGGGACAATGCCGCAAAGACCTGTACAGCCTGCACCGCAACAGCCTGTTTACGCCCCGGTGCAACAAGACGCAGGCCAATATGGAAATCCGCACGGATACGGAAATGACGCTGACGACGGGTTCGACATGGACGCTTTCAGGAAAGACCCCTACGCGGAATACGTGGACTTTCCGCAGGAATGCCGCATGAGGGACGAGGCTCAGGTGGAGATGTCGTTCACATAATAAACAAAGGAGACACACAAACCGATTACAAACCTATAAAAACAAAAGGACTATGGCACTTGAAATAAAAGGACTCAAGAGGGTTTTCAAACTGAAGAAGAACGGCGAGACGCTGAGACTGGACGACCCAAACCCGGAGATGGCCGTCAACGATGTGATGGACTTCTACTCGATGACTTACCCGGAACTGACAACCGCCACACCTCACGGTCCCGTGATGGAGGACGACTGCGCCGTGTACGAGTTCAAGACAACCATCGGCACGAAAGGATGAGAGCATGAAAGCGGACAACAAAAACAAAGGGAAAGAAATATGCAGGCTGTTGCAGGAGTACGAAACAGAGCGGCTGGCACGCCTCATAATAGAGGAACTCGTGTCTGCCACGGACATAAGCCGGGGAACAAGGCGACGGAGGCGCAGGTTGCCGCCGCCGCAAGGAAGCGTAACGGTTTTCTGACGGGGAGGCTGCTCCCCGTCGCTTCCGGCCTTTACATCGAAACGGACGGAGTGAAGACCGATGTCGCGACTAAGGCGAACCTTGACTACCTGTACCGCTCGGCCGCGAACTACGCCCGGCTGCTCGGCGTAAAGCTGAAGTTCAACTGCAAGAAATACGCAAGGCATCCGAAGCTCGGTATGGCGGAGCTGTACCGGGCTTTTGACGCCATTGTGCCGGAAAACGTGAACTTCGAGCTTGACGGTGGCAGGCCCGCGTTCTGCTTATACCGCTTCAACAGTTGGCCCGACTACGAGGTGCTGTGGCTTCCGCTGGACTTTACCGTCAACCTTTCAAAGGGAGTGCGCCGCATAACGCTTGAGTTTGTAAGGCGTTTCGCCCGGCATCACGGCATGTGGAACATCACAGGCTCATATCATTTCAGCATGGCGGAGGACTGGCTCACGTATGAGGAATACGGCACGGATGATGCAAAAGATAAGGACGACGCGCAGCGACGGCGGACGCTGCGTCTGTTGGAATCGTACAACAACGGCAGGATTTCAAGGCTTTTCAATAGGATGGACGGCAGGGCTTTCTGCCGAAACCTCGAAGCGGCGTTGGAGTCCTGCCGCCCTGAAGGCGAAGCCGAACGGACATTGCTCGGCATAATCAACGACGGCCTGACTCTCATTGGCAAAGGACAGCCGCGCATAATGGACTACGAATACGACTGGACAAGGGAGGAGGAACCGGACATAATGCCCGTGGGACTTGAAAGCCAAATCCTCCTTGCTTACTCGCTTGACGATGTTGTGGCGGAGGAAGTGATGCAGGCTTTCTCCGCCGACGTGCGCGAGGGCTACAACCTCACGCCTGTGACAAGGCTGCTCATTACGCCGGAGACGGACAAAGTATTCACAGAAGACGATTTTCCCGAACGTTTTGCAAAGTGGTTTTACCGCTTTGTAGGCCACGCAAATGAAAATTTTAATTTCAAAGAACAACTGACATGAACGAGCTTACAAGGAAGATACACGAGATTTTCAGGCCGAAGGCCGCCCTCATCGCATACGAATGCGGCGAGGGGTATAATAAGGACAGTTATCTCGAACTGCGCCCGATAAACGAAAACGGCAGGATGGGCGCGGCCGTTCCCGTGTCGTATGACTTTATGAACGCGCTGGTTGAGAACTATTCGGCAGACGCCTGCGGTACGCCGCACGGCTGGCTGCCTGAAAACATGCTTTGGTGCGATACGAGACGGGGGCATGAGCGGTACGTGTGGTGGAACGCCCCACGCCGCCGCAGGATGTTCTTCAAGGACTCGCTGAACATCGCCGACGGGGAGTTCGGCGTGCCGGGAGTAGTCTATGACGCAAAGTCCGACGGCCTGTCAGTGTACGCCTTCAAGGGCAAACGGCCAAGCATGGACGATGAACTCTACCGTGCGCCGTTCTTCAACGTTACGGGTGCGAGCGTATGCCTCGGCAATGCGCCGCTAAATCTTCCGCCGGATCCGTCGTTCGCGTGTCTCATCGAATGCTGGGAGCGGCGTTTCTGGATGAGCGAGTTCTCGCATTTCGGCGGTGGCAACAACCCGACAAAAAGCAACCTTGTCATCGTTACGGAGAACGCGAGGGACAAATCTTTCGACAACGAGGAACTGTTACTGATTAAAATGAAACTTAAAGACCTTTTGAAATGAAACGGATACATTATACGGACAACTACCTTCTTTCGCCTTACCACCCCGTAAGCGTTTCCGTAATCGGAGCGGGCGGAACAGGGTCGCAAGTTGTCACCAACCTTGCACGCATGGACATGGCGTTGCGTTCGCTCGGACATCCGGGGCTGCACGTCACCGTTTTTGACGGCGATACGGTGTCGGAAGCGAACATCGGGCGGCAACTGTTCAGCCCGTCCGAGGTCGGCCTCAACAAGGCCGTGGCTCTCGTGACGCGCGTCAACCGCTTTTTCGGCACGGGATGGAGTGCGGAAGCTCGCCGTTACCCTTGCCGAATGGGTGAGACGATGACGGCCAATATAACTATTACCTGCACTGACAACGTGCGCTCACGCCTCGAACTGTGGCGCTTCCTGAAAAAACACCGGGACGTGAGAAATAATGATTATAAGACCCCGATGTACTGGATGGATTTCGGCAACGCGCAGTTTACAGGGCAGGTAATTATCGGCACGGTACGCAACAAAATCCACCAGCCGTCGTCAAAGGAGTTCGTAACCGTGCCGAAGCTGAACGTCATTACGGAAGAGGTAAGTTATTCGACCATAGACGAGAAAGACTCCGGGCCGAGCTGCTCGCTCGCCGAGGCGTTGGAGAAGCAGGACCTGTTCGTCAATTCCATGCTGGCGCAGGCCGGTTGCGCACTGCTCTGGAAGATGCTCCGCGAAGGTCGGACGTTTTATCGCGGGGCTTACATGAACATGGAGACAATGCGCGTAATACCTATCGGCATCTGACAAAAAACAAAAGGCCGCATATTGGCTTGCAATACATGGCCTTTCAGCGTGTAAAAGGTGCCCTTTTATCTGCCAAAAGGCCACCTTTTGCATTTTGTCTTTTCACAGCTTGGATATTCGAACACGACAAATGCCGCAAGCATCTCTGTATCAACGAGTTTGCTCGCGGCATTTATATTATTCGGCATTAAAGTTTTTTGTCACGTATCCAACTTTACCTGCCTGACCATTCCGGGGATGATTGTCAACTTGGCAGTTCCGTCCCTGCCTATTTCCACTTTTGAATAACCGGCCTCGACTACCACCTTGCCGTCAAGCATGATGACACCCCACCGGTACGGGCTGGTCTCCACGGCGCAATAATAGCCTACGGGCATCTGCATGTTCCTGTATACCGGCGGCACGACTACTTTGTCACCGAGCCGCAGCCCCCATTTCATCCCCGACTTGAACGGCATTGCGTCTTTCAGCTCCTCCAACCGTTGGCGGCGTTTCTTTTCTTCCTCTTGCCGCCGTTCCGCTTCTTGTTCCGCAAGCGTCCGTTCCGCTTCGGCCTTAAGCCGGGGAATCACTACGTCAAAGTTCTCGTCCTCCGTCCTCGGGTTTTCACGGGCGATGTACCGCTTTTCCTTACCGTCCTCGGCAAGATAGTATTTCCCGTCGCCCGACATAACCACAATTCCGCCTCCGGGCAGCATACCGCTATAATGGTAGTAAGCTGTGTGGTCTCCGGCAAACAGGCACACGCAGGCGTGGCCCCATCGGGCGTCGTCCTCGTCAACCTGTCGGCATATTGGGTTCGCAAGGTAGTCGCAAATCCTGACGCAAAACCCGTAATTGAATATATCGCCGACGTGAGTGCCGCGCCTTGTCCTGTAAAGTTCTTTCGTCCGACTGTAATACACGCCGTCAACCTCAAGCAGTTGCACCCGTCCGAACGCTACAGGCTTTGGCTTCTTCGTGTATATTTGCTCGTTGTACAAGTCGATGTAAGTAACTTGTCCGTTGCCGTCTGTTACCGAAAGGATGTTGTCTTTCAGCAGTCTTGCTTTCGCATACCGACCGAGGTGTGCCTTTACCTCGCCGTTTATGTTGACAATGCCAACGTATTTGTCCTCAAAACGGACAACGGCAACCGCGCCGTCAACATCGAACACTTCTTCATACTGCGGCATTGCCGTTATTTTATCTCCTTGCCTCAGACCATACAAGCCTGTCGTCCTGTCCTTGAACGGTCGCAAGGCCGCACTTGCTACGTACTCCGGCAGGGGCGTTCCCGCATTCAGACAATCCAAAAGTTTCTCATGCGACATAACCACTTTTAAGTCGCTTCCTTGTCGCATAATCTCACTGTCCGCTTCGCTTCTTACCGCACAACCATATCCGTCTGCCTGCCGCCATGCGCGTGCCACTCCTTTTCCGGCCAACCTCCCCTCGAACATGGCTTGCCAGTCCCGGCAAGCCGTGGGTAGTCCGAACAGGCGGTAGAGGCCCACGTTGTCGATTATTACGCAGCTCTCCTTACCTTTTGTCTTTCTCAATCCACGCCCTACTTGCTGAACGTATTTCGCTATCGACAGCGTAGGCCGCGCAAGCTGGATGAACTCTACGTCGGGGCAGTCGAAGCCTTCGCTGAAAACATCGACGTTGACCAAGACTTGAATCTTGCCCAGCCTGAAATCATCGACAAGCCGTTTGCGCTCCTTCGTCGGTGTCTTGCTGTCTATGGCGACGGCATTCAATCCATGTTCCGTGTAATATCCGGCAATGTTCCTTGCATGGCTGATACTGATGGCGTAAACAATGCCTTTCTTTCCGTCGGCATATTGACGGGCACTTTCATACAGCCTTTCTATTGTCGGCCGCTTGTTCAATACGGCATCCATCTCTTTCACCTGGAAATCCCCGTCAGCCCCACGTTTCTCCAAACCGTCTATCAGCCGCTGCTCCTCACTGTTCGGACGTATGGACACATAATCGAAAGGTGAAAGCCATCCTTGTCTGATAAAATCCGCGATGCTGTCCGAAGTTATCAGCGTCTCGAACAAGTCCGTAAAACCTTTCCGATTCAACCGACAGGACGTGGCGGTCATTCCTAATTTCTTTGCATCAGGATAGCGCAGCCATAGTTCCTTGTAGGTTTCCGCCAGCGCATGGTGCGCTTCGTCAATCACAATCAGACTTGGCCGTTCGTCTTTCACGTCTTCCCTGTGACGGTAAAGCCATTGGATAGACCTCACTTTGACAAATCCGTTCGTTGGCTTAATGCCATACCGTGCCACAGTTTCCTCTATCTGCTCTACCAATTCCCTACGGTGGGCGACAATCCAGACGCTTTTGTGATCCGCCTCCTTCAACCAATCGGATATGACCGAAGCCAGCAAGTGGGTCTTGCCTGTTCCCGTCGGCATCTGCACCATGACGCTACGGTGCTGTTCCCATTCGGCAAAGAGCGAATGCTTTATGTTATGTTGGTAATTACGCAGCATAGTACCAGACAGCGCATTTCTGCTCTGCGCATTTTGTCAAAGGCTGTTCGCCTAAGCACCCATCACGTCCGCCTCGTGTTCCAGTGCGGGGTTGTCGTTTACGGGCATTCCGCCCATCTCGGTGGTCGGTTCCACACGTCCCGCCATCTGTTGTGCCACGTGCCATGCCTCATGCGGCAGGTGCTGTTCCTGTCCCGGAGCCACGTGTATGTCAGTGCCCTGCGTGTACGCCAATGCCTGCACGGTAGCGGGCTTGTCGGAATTGTAATGCACGCGCACATCATCCATCGAAAAACCGGAAAGGCTTTCGACGCCCGCTTTCAGATTGTCGGGCATCCCGGTCCTGTTTTTGCTCATGTCATAATAGTTTTAAATTTCTCCTATATTATTGAAGTGTCCTTGTTTGCTTTTCGTCAGATTTTCTGCATCTCCTGCTGGAACGTGATTTCAATAAACTCTGCCGGATGGCTGATGGCCACCAGAACACGGATGCGCAGGATGCCTTCCAGTATGTCGTCTGCCGTCATGGTGTCGCCCAGTCCCACATGCACCTCATAGGCTTCTTCCGGAGTGGCTCCTGCCAGGCCGCCGCGTTTCCACACGCTGCGCAGGAAATTGTCAATCATACATTTCATGTTGGTCCATGTATTCGCATCATTCGGCTCGAACACATAGATGCGGGCGGCGTTCTTTACGGAAGTCTCCAAGAAGCTCATCGTGCGGCGCACGTTGATGTACCTCCAGTCTTGCGAATTGCCGTCCAAGGTGCGTGCGCCCCACACCTTGATGCCTTCTCCGGGGAAAGCACGCAGGCAGTTGATAGCCTTTCCGTTCATCGGCATGTTCAGGTCTTCCTGTTCCTTGTCGTTTATCTGCTTTGACAGTTTCTCCACACGGCTTACCGACACGTTAGCCGGAGCTTTCCAGACTCCTCTGCTATGGTCCACCATCGTGTAGATACCTGCCATAGTCGCCGACGGAGGCAACAGGTTCAGGTAGTCTTTCACCTTTTTTGACAACAACTTATATGCCGGAAGATTCATCAGCAATGCGTTGTGTACATCCTTCCGTGCCTGTCCGGTAACCGTTCCGTTTGCGTCTTTATTCTCAAATGCCGTCTTTATGAACTCATCCAGTTTGGAGTTGCCGGTCTCAATGGCTTGGTCCATGCATAAGACCTCCTCTGTGATGTCGTTGTCCGACAATACCGTTGTCACCAACCATGGATAATAGGCAGCCCCATGCGCAAGCCCGTTGCTCCCTATCTTGGTACGGAAATCCTCCACATTCGGAACTTCCGGCACGTCCAGAATGGTAAAACGGTTGTTCCCTACACAATGCGAAAGCATGGCGGTATAAATGTTGCCATAATTGTCCTTGTCCTGAATAGCTTCCGGTATGACCAGCAAAGTGATGTCCTGCACTTTCTTCAATGCAGGCAGTATCGTGTTCGTAATTTTGTCCTTGTCAATGCTTCCGTTCGTATAGTCACCCACGGAAACTACATAACACGTACCTCCACCGTTAGCGAAGAACATCACGAGGTGATAGTACAGTGTGCAAAGTTTTCCTTCCAATTTCGCTTGAAGCACTTTATCGCCCAATTTCACTGAAAGTGCTCCTTCGTCTGGCTTGTCCGCAAGGGTCACATTGAATCGGTGTGTCTTCGCCTCCCCGAAATACTTCTCATATTCCGCCATCGATGAAATCCTGACCGGCCTGTCCAGCAGGGATTCCGTGCCGTCAGTAGCTTTTTCCGTAAGTCCGATGAATACGGGGATGGCGGTTTCGGCTTCCACTACCGAACTACTGAGGACGTTTCGTTCCTTGATGTAAACGCCCGCTGTCTTGTATTCTCCCATATCGTTATATTTTTCATAAAAAGAATGTCATTATTCATCCACAAAGCATCTGTTCTTGAATTCCTCCAAATCGTTTGAATATGAATTTCCAAATGTTTCTCTCATTTTGTATTCTACAGACTGTTCCATAAAATCCCAATAAGCACTTTCTTCCTCTGGGTCGGTAAAAACAGGTGTCTCTTGCGAATACAAAGAAGCATACAGTTCCTCATATTTTTTTAATTTCGGCTTTTCATCTTTTTTTTCGAAATAATCTATTACGGTTTTGAAGACAACCTGTTTGTAGATAGGGTCATAACACCCATCTGTAATCATGTTTTCATCTACGTATAAGCAGCAGGTTTTGAAGAGACGGAACAATGTAGTTTCCTCTTTAATCAATTCAAGAGCTGACAGCTCTGGATGATTGCCAAGGTATGTTTGCATTCCTGTAACTAAAAGCTCCTCAATCTCTGTATTGCTTATTACCAAAGTGTTGAGTTCTATTTCATGATTATCTTGGTCGTATGTCTTTGTCAAATACAACCTGTTCAGTAGTCCACTTAAATTAAGCAAGTTTTCTTTATTTTCAAGTTTCCCATGGAACCACGATAAAACGATGTCATGCGCAATATTCTCTTTAGTGGCATTGCCATACCTGTCTGCTTGCAACATCTTCTTCACTGCTCCAAATTGATGGCTTTGAGGCGAAGCTGTTTTCAATGCTAAGAACAGAATGCCATGTAGATAATTATCCAATAAACTATCCGAAAGAGCTTCTATTTGTACATGGCTTAATTGGTAAGCAATAGAGCCGATGTATTTTCTACTATCCAACCATTGATTAACGACTTCTTCGGGGTTACTTCCCTCTGTAAGCAAACCTTTCAGTTCCTTGAATGACAGTCTGTATGGCGACACACCCAGGGTAAAATATTTATCGTAGTTTTCAGGGTAACATATACTTTCTGTCCTGGTTTTAAGGAGTTTGCCAAACATCTTTTCTAATATTTGTGGCGTTTCATCTTTCCAGAATTTTTCACCCGCGCACACCTTATTCCCGTCCCTTTTGGAGCCTTGCAATATATTATCTTTGATATTGAATTTACCATTTTCATAGCACAGCAAACTATAAGGATCATCTGCAAGCATATCGTAGACTTTTTTATCATATATTTGTAAGAGTTCCAACCAGAACAAATCCAGCAGTTTAATCTCACCATTGTATTGTTCCATTATATAATCCACATTTAATATATAGAGGCGAGAGAATCGTTTAGCACGGCGATAATTATTCAATACTCTCAAGATAAGGGCACGTTCATCATTATTAAATCGGGTAAATAAGGATTTGGTAAATCTCCCATTAAATCTTTCCTGACAGTTCAAATCTTCATACAATGTTTCCCAGATTAAATAACTTTCCACTTTAGGCAGATGTACTTCTACTGGAAATATTTTCTCCAAATAAGATGCGGCATCCTTGATATTCTTTTCCTCCAAAACAGTTGTCACATACTCTTTATCATACGCCACAAGGTAAATCGTATTATTCAAATCGGCCGTATTTCTAATCAGCCTCAGAACCTCAAACACCTCTTCCCTTTCAAGCCTGTCTATGTCATCGATGACAACGACTACAGGACGAGACAAATGCGAAAACTTATCAGACAAAATCTTTTTCTTCTCATAGAGACTTTCTTCTTTTATCGGCAGTGACAGTTCAAGGCCAAACATACTGTGTGGTGTCAATGTCAGATTATTTATGGATTTAGCGTACTCTTTAAGAGATTTGGACAATGTACTGTATTTTGGTGATAATTGATGTCGCAATGAAGAGAAGAAATCGTTCGTCACTTGTTCCGGGCTACGACACATCCAGGGATTAAACTCCACGATTTCCGCCTTTTCAGCAATTTCCTTTTTCAGTAAATTCAAGAATGTAGTTTTCCCGACACCCCATTCCCCTGTAATTCCTATCGCATAAGATTGGTCGATAATTTTTGTAGACAATAGTCTTTGGGCTATTACCGAAGTGTATTTTTTCAAACAGTCTGAAGCGTTTTGATTGGCAGGGGTATCCTGTGAGAAGCCTTGTAAGTTCTTGCCTTCTGTCATATTTTCACCTGCTTCATTTTGAGATGCAACATCATGAGTGCTCACTTTTGATTTGAAGGCTTTAATTATCAAGATTACTAAGGCTATTGCCAATATACAGGCCAAAAGCATTCTGTAGTCAAATCTACCAATAATGTTGGCATAAACCACATTACTTTTCCAAAAAAGTCCGAAGAGCATGCCACCCACCAGTGAAAACCTATAAGGACGACAATCATTGTCCATCCAGATTCTCTTAATCCTACAATATGTCAAATAGATTATAACTACTGATATCGGAATGTTTACAAGACAACGCCCATTAAGAAGATTGTAAAGCCATTTCATCTCCATTCCGTTCTCTTCTATTGCAAACCATGAATACCATTCAGGTGCAAGCCCCATCCACACGACCGTCAACAGGAACAGAAGAATAGCACTTAGCCAATCTTGACTTAATTCTCTTCGTGTTTCCATATTACCATCAACTTGGATTACATTTGGTGGATATTTTTTATTTTCCTTCGTTGTCGGCAAAATACACAGAGGCAGGATAGCAAGGCTATGCTTGTATATTGCGCCGTCTTGCTTGTCCTGCCATATTGATACTTCTTGTTTGTGATTAAGGAGCTATTCCATCGTACAAACCTTATCATACATCAACCCTTGTTTTATAGAGGGGATATGATAATAGGCGTTGTTTATTTGTTTGCTTTTTACTCCGTCAAGCAGTTCCTTGAATTCCGTAATATTATTCACCTCAAACAGCACCTTTACCTGTTCAAAATATCTCTTTGAGATGAGCCTTGGAAGGATTTCCATTTTATGGTTATAACACCCCGTTGTGGGATACCATATCTCTTCCCATCTTGAATTGGACGGATAAATCAATGACAGATAGTATAATAAAATATCTGTTTGGACGAGAATCTGCATGTCCAACTTTTGGGCATATTTGCTTACGAAGTCAGCTGTAACACTGACCCTGCGCAGATTGTTTCTTTCATTCTTATATCTATCAAGAGTATAATTATATTTCCGGAATGCCATAAACCGGTATGGCATAATACTGTCCACTCGATAATCCCGTTTTTCAACATACAATGTACTCGTTGCAACTTCATGTAACACGTCATATCTGGCATTTCCCAGCATAATTGCTGCAAAAGATAAAAACATATCGTAATTGAAAAAACGGAAATGGTCATTTGCGGCACCAGCTGTACTATTATCCTCAAGTAGGGAAATCCCCTCATCCTCGTAGAATTGCAACCATTTCTCAAAGAAATCCACAAACAGCTTACCTGTACATTCTTTTAATTTTGCAATCAAGTTGACAAAATCCACAAAGTCATGTTTAAGAGGTTGCATTGACACAATATTACTTTCCACCAATGATATGAAATTATCATTATTGACTTTATGATAATCCACCTTGTAATCATTCAATGCTTTGATAAATGTATCCAAGTAGTCATCAATCAAAAACTTTACATTCGAATCATCTTTGATGATAGACTTTCGTAATACCGTCACCTTGTGTGCTGTTTGGAGACTTGTAGGATTGTCTTCATTTAGATATTCAGGCATTTTCCCAAGAGCTGGTCTCTGCGACTTTGGCTTCTGATACAAATCCCTCAGTAATTCATCGTAATCTTTTTCATAAACATTTTCATCGCTTAAATCATAATGTATACGCGACTTGACAAAAACGGGTTTGTATGCAATTCCATTTTCGTCTTTTTCGAAAACGATTGGTATGAATTTCGTCTGGTCTACCTTTGAGTAGATCTCTTCGGATATGATGGTGCTTTCTATACCGACACCTCCCTGCCGTGCATTTGCCTTTTCCGCATATTCCTTATTACAAATTAACAAGACCTTATCCACGCTTGAGTCCGAAACCATTTGTTCCATATATGCGTTCTTATCCTGTCCGGCATGTAAATCCCAAATGTCGATGACTACGTACACTCCGTCATCCATTAACCTGCGTGCAAGTTCTTCCACACGTTGTTTATTCTCCTCTGGATGCCAGCTATAAGAAATAAATACTTTGGGGCTATTCTGATACATGATACTTGTTGATTATTATTAACAATACGAAATTTTCATGTATAAATACATCGGATTCATCTTCAAACACAATTTTCCAAAAGAATATGCAATCAACCCGTTTATTCGGTTTTTATAGAATATGCAAAAGAAGTCATTTAAGACACACCTTGAAATAAACCCCACCACTAAAATACTTGCCATCGTTCAGTTCTGCCACAAGGTTGATTCGGTCTTTCCATATAGAATTATGTGCCACTGACATTGATAGTACGTGAGTCGTATTCCGCCATCAGGTTCAGCCCGTTCACCACTTTGTACCAAAATCCTTCATCGGGCAGCTCCAATCGGAAATTCACACCGCCTGCTGGACTGTTCTTACGCTCCACGCTCAGTCCTCTATCCCAAATGAACGACAAATGTGCACCTAATGTGCCTATGTTTTCAAAAGCGAAATGTTTTGTGGTTGCAAGATACAACCGTGTAAACCAACAATTTCCTCCGTTACTATCACGACTGCCTATACCGCCTCCTCCAGCGTTTTCATGCGAACCCTGGGCGTTCGCACCAAATACAATCTGAGGTGTCCATGACTTCCACTAACCTTCTTTCCACAACCGTAGACGGCCATAGAATGCACGGTCTTGATTAGAATATTTGCCCAGACACTTTCTGGAAAATAAGTCGAACCATACTCGGCGTAGTTGATGGTACAGGTGTAGCCCACTTCTAACCACGGAAAAATGGTGATGTTCAAGTAATCGTTAAACGTGTATTTTACTTCGTTGCTGTTGAAGTAATGCAATGGTGTAAGATGTAGTACATTGCCACCTACCATGAACGTCTTGTCACACTGCATATCAGCAGTAGGAGCATGGAGCAAACCTGTGGTCCCATACATGGTCTGTGCATTGATACTGCTTCCAAATGCAAGAAGCATAACGAGTATTACGGTGTTCCTTGCTAATGGACAGAATTTCTTTCCAAAGTCGTTTTTATGTGTTGCATTATAAAATGCGTGTTTTATAAAAATATTCATTAGAGGAGAGTTTTAACATGAGACTCTCCTCAAAATAGCGTTTATTTCAATTGACTGTACTCTTCTATCATTCTACTCCAGGCACTACCTGTTCATGTACATCCCATCATAGTACTTTTGGTAATCGCCGCTTGTCACGTTGTCCATCCACGCCTGGTTGTCAAGATACCAACGGACGGTCTTTTCTATGCCTTCCTCAAACTGCAGGCTCGGTTCCCAGCCAAGCTCGCGTTGAAGCTTGCGCGAGTCTATGGCATAGCGCATGTCGTGCCCCTTGCGGTCTGTCACATAGGTTATCAAGTCCATGTCCTCGCCCTCCTTACGGCCAAGCAGACGGTCAACGGTCTTGATGACAACCTTGATGATGTCGATGTTTTTCCACTCGTTGAAGCCGCCGATATTGTAAGTGTCAGCAATATTGCCATTGTGGAAGATAAGGTCAATTGCTCTTGCGTGGTCTTCCACATAAAGCCAGTCCCTCACGTTTTCGCCCTTGCCGTAGACCGGCAGCGGCTTCTTGTGGCGTATATTGTTGATGAACAAAGGTATCAGCTTTTCAGGGAACTGGTAAGGCCCGTAATTGTTAGAGCAGTTGGTTACGATAGTCGGCATCCCATAAGTGTCGTGAAAGGCACGGACGAAGTGGTCTGAACTTGCCTTCGATGCCGAATAAGGCGAGTGTGGGTTATATTTCGTCTCTTCGGTGAAGAACTCTGTGCCGTAAGCGTGGTGGTGTTCCGATGATGCTTTTGTTGTGAACGGCGACTCTATACCTTCTGGATTTGTCAGCTCCAATGCGCCGTAGACCTCGTCCGTTGAGATATGATAGAAACGCTTACCTTCGTAGCCTTCAGGTTTGTTTTCCCAATACTCCTTTGCTGCTTGGAGCAATGTCAGCGTGCCGATTACGTTGGTGTGGGCGAATGTGAACGGGTCTTTTATAGAGCGGTCAACATGGCTCTCGGCTGCAAGGTGGATTATTCCATCGATGTCATAATCATTCATCAACTTCTTAATCGTTTCATAGTCACATATGTCGGCTTTCACAAACAAGTAGTTCTCCTTGTCCTCCACGTCTTTCAGGTTTGCCAAATTACCGGCATAAGTCAGCTTGTCTAAATTGATAATTCTATATTCTGGATATTTGTTTACGAACAGGCGTACCACGTGTGAACCGATAAAGCCCGCTCCGCCCGTTATCATTATGTTTCTCTTGAATGTCATAAGTTTTCTGTCGTTGGTTTGTTGGTTATATTTCTGTTTTTATGAAAGCTGTCCTTTTGGCTTGTAATTCATGTCTTTTTACAGTCCAAAAGGTATCCTTTCACAAGGCGTTTTGCATCCTTTTACAAGGCGTTCCGTAAGTCGCTTGCTGCCAAACGGTTACGTCGGCACGTCTTGTTCACGCTTTCAGGACCTTCATGTTGGCCATACACCGTTTCAGTGAGTCGGTCCAATAAGGAACTTTCACATCGAATGTCTCTTTTATCTTCGTCTTGTCAAGCACGGAATATGCCGGACGCTTTACCGGACTGGGAAACTCGTCACTGTGGCAAGGCTGAATGTCGCACTCCGTGTTTCCTGCCAGTTCGGCAATCTTCTTCGCAAAGTCGAACCAAGAGCATACGCCTTCATTACTGAAGTGATAAATGCCTTTCTTGCTGTAACCCGCTTTGGGGCATTCCTTTTCATAGTCGGCCAATATCGCCTTTATCGCAACAGCCAAGTCGTAAGCGTATGTCGGCGTGCCTGCCTGGTCGAACACTACATTCAATTTAGGTTTTGTTGCCGTCAGATTGAGCATCGTCTTGACGAAGTTCTTTCCGAACTCCGAGTAGAGCCACGCCGTGCGGATGATGACATAATCGCAGCCTACAGCCTCTATATTCTTTTCGCCTTCGAGCTTTGTTTGGCCATAAACGCCTGTGGGCGTACCTTTTTGTTTCTCTCTACAAGGCGTATTGTATGGATCACCGCCAAACACATAGTCTGTGGAAATATGCACCAGCAGTCCATTCACCTCTTTCATGGCTTCTGCCAATATACTTGGAGCTTCGGCATTGAGTTTCCTGCAAAGCACCTCGTCGCTTTCGGCCTTGTCAACGTTGGTGTAGGCGGCGCAGTTCACGATGCACCGTATGTCCTTTTCTTTCACGATGCGCCTTACGGTCTCGGCATCGGTTATGTCGAGGATGATCGTCTCTACGCCTTCCACTTCGACAACATCAGTAAAAATATAGCTGTCTGCCGTGTCTTTGCTTACTATGCGCATCTCGTTACCAAGCTGTCCATTTGCGCCTGTTACAAGTATGTTCATGTGTTGTCCGATTTATGGTTGATAGGTAAACGGAGAATCAAAATCTTTCAGCAAAGGATGTCTCGTGTCCTTCTCGCTGAGAATGGCATGTTCTGTGGGTATGCGCCAGTCAATGCCCAAACTACTGTCAAGAATGCTGATGCCTCCGTCAGCTTCGGGATGATAGAACTCATCGCACTTGTACTGAAACACCGCCGTTTCGCTCAATACGGCAAAGCCGTGTGCAAAGCCTTTCGGAATGAAGAACTGTCTGTGGTTTTCCTCGGTCAGTTCCACTGCCACGTGCATTCCATAGGTTGGCGAGCCTTTGCGTATGTCAACGGCTACATCAAGTACTTTGCCTTTTACGCATCTAACGAGCTTGGCCTGTGTATACGGCGGATGCTGGAAATGCAGACCACGCATCACGCCATACGATGACATGCTTTCATTATCCTGTACAAATGCAACGTGACCGACTTTCTCGTCAAATTCTCTCTGTGAGAAACTCTCGAAGAAATAGCCTCTTGCGTCCTTGAAGATGCGTGGCTCGATGATGATCACGCCTTCTATCTCCGTCTTTATCACTTCCATCTTTCTCAATACTCCAAGTTTTTCTCCAACGTATCTTCTTTCTCGTCAAGAACCGACATCAGATACTTGCCATAGTCATTCTTCAGCATCGGTTGGGCAACTTCCCGAAGTTTATCAGCCGTAATCCAACCTTTGCGGTAAGCGATGCCTTCCAAACACGCAACTTTCAAGCCTTGACGTTTCTCCAACACCTCAATGAATGTCGATGCTTCGGAAAGGGAATCGTGTGTGCCCGTATCCAGCCATGCAAAACCACGTCCCATGGTCTGCACTTTCAATTCATTGTCATGCAGAAACTCTTGGTTCACCGTTGTGATTTCCAGTTCCCCACGAGCCGAAGGCTTGATGTGCTTGGCGACTTCCACCACTTTGTTCGGATAGAAATAGAGTCCTACCACGGCATAATTGCTTTTCGGATGTTCCGGCTTCTCCTCGATGCTCAAGCAGTTGCCGTCTTTGTCAAACTCCGCTACGCCGTAACGTTCCGGGTCACTCACCCAATAACCGAATACCGTGGCCTTTTTATTCTCCTCAGCATGCTTCACGGCCTGCTTCAACATCGCAGTCAGTCCGGCACCGTAGAAGATGTTGTCTCCCAACACTAAGCAAGCACAGTCATCCCCGATGAACTTATCTCCGATGATGAACGCCTGAGCCAGTCCGTCGGGCGATGGCTGCACCGCATACTCGAACCGTACCCCAAACTGGCTGCCGTCACCTAACAGCCGTTTGAATCCCGGCAAATCGTAAGGTGTGGAGATAATCAGTATCTCCTTGATTCCTGCCAGCATCAATACCGAAATGGGATAATAAATCATCGGTTTGTCGAAAATAGGAATGAGCTGTTTGCTAATTCCCTTGGTGATAGGGTACAACCGTGTACCGCTACCACCGGCCAAGACGATTCCCTTCATAGAATTTGATTTTATGTTGGTTGTTTTCGGTAATTTACACTATCTTTGTATCCTAATAGTTGAGTAAAAATGAATAATACATTAAAAATATTACGTATAATTTGCGCTTACATATCAGTTCCTATACTAATACCACTAGCATTTGTCAGCAAATTATTCCGCAAATAACACATGTTATTCTCTGAACGGATTTTTATACAAGCCCAGCAACTGTATGGTAAAATAATAAAAGAATTGCATATCATCCACAAAGTATCGTTTAAACATCCTTTTGGGTTCCATCAAAAAGCGGTAAAACCATTCCAAGTATAGTTTCTGGAATATTTTTGGGGCACGTTTGATATTGCCGGCTTCAAAGTCTATCGTAGCTCCAAGTGCCATCCAAATACGGACATCTGGCATATTGCCTTTGTGGCTGAATATCCATTTCTCTTGCTTAGGACATCCGACACCAACCAAAACCACATTTGCTCCACTCCGATTTATCTTTTCGTATATCATTTGGTTCTCTTCTTCCTTCTTTTCAAAACCATAAGAAGGAGAGTAAGCCCCGACAATTATTTGTCTTCCAACTTTTTCATTGATGCGTTCCATCGCTTTCTGCGCTACGCAGTCCATTGCGCCGAGCAGAAATATGCGACAATTTGGGTCATCCTTATGGTACATATAATAAGAGGTGAAAAAGCTGCTGCCAGGTATGGCTTCAGGCAAAGGGCGCTTCAACAGCTTTGATAACAGATATAGTATCTTGCTGTCGCACACAACCCATTCTGCCTGTTGATAAACATCGTAAAATTCCTTGTCACTTTGCAACTTCACAAGGTGGTCTACGTTGGGAGTTACCAATATTCCCTTGTCCAACCGTCCAAGCAAATCCTGCTGTGTAAGTGAAAGGATGTCAATATTCAGTATTCTTGTTGTTTCCATTCTTTTGAATTTATTTTTTTACTTTCTTCTTATTCCACAATTTTCCGTACCAAAACGCCATAGCATACGATAACGCCAGGCATAATGCCATTTCTGCAATAATAGATATATGTCCGGTCGTAAAATGTTTTACAATCCAAAATACAAGGATATGAACCAAATACCATTCATAAGAGAAGCGGTTGGTGTAGCTAAAAAACCGGTTGAGCCAACAAAACCCCAATTTATAGATGATAAGTGCCAGTGAGATGTAGCCTATCAGCGATGGAATGTCGTTATACAGCTTCCAAGGGAATCCCGCCCAGCCAATAACCCCTGTCAAGGCCATACCTACGGCACAGGCCGGTATGAGATATTTCCATTCCAAGGTATCAAATGTCGAAGAATGTTTGAAGTACAGTGATGCCAACCCCATACCCAAACAGAATTCCCATAAATATTGCAGGAAAAAGCTATTCCACACCCGTTCTTCTGCATAACCTAAAAGACCTACCGCAGTAGACCATAAAAGGCTGACGGCGAGAGCCATCCAATACCCCCCCCCGATTAATATTTATTAACTTTACAATTAAAGGCCAAGCTAAGTAAAACTGTATAATCGTTGAGATAAACCACATTTGTCCGCCCATAGAACTTTCTAGTTCAGGCACAAACATTTTGAAAAGAAGTAGATTGCCAAGCAACGGCATAAACACCTCTTTTCCTTGAAATATCATCCAACAAGCCGTGGCTATGCAAACAAAAGCCATAGGCCAATAAACACGCCCGAAACGCCGATGTAAGAAGTCCTTGTAACTCAATGGCTTATTTAAATATGATAGATACAAACCAAAGCCGCTGCAAAGAATGAAAACATGAACGCCTGCACCACCAAAAGAAGTGACTTTACCAAGCCATGAGGGAATCTGATAACTTTGTATTAAATGCATTATTACAATCGTAAAGATTGAATAACCACGTAAGAAATCTACAATGTCAAGTTTCTTAACCATACAAAATAACCATCAAAAAATATTATCATTCACAAGTCTAAGTACACGTCTAAAATTTATCCTATGCCTTATAGTAAACCTTTATATATATTTCTCAAATCAGAAAAGACTTTTTCAGGGAAGAAGTCTTTTACTATTTCATATGCATGTTTTCCATGCTCGGCTATTTTCCCCCTGTTCATGATATAAAACCTTATTGCGTCTGCGATGGCGGCCGTGTCCCCCGGCTTGACGAGCAGGCCGTTCCATCCATTCTCGATTACCTCTGGTATTCCGCCGACGGGCGTGGATATTATTGGATGCCTATAGCTCATGGCTTCAAGAATTGCAATCGGCAGTCCCTCGTTATACGACGGCAGAATGTAGACATCCTCCCAAGTAAGGCAGTCAACCTTTTTCTGACCAGAAATCCAGCCCTCGTATGAAACGAACCCGCCCAAGCCATTGTCACGGATGAATGCCTTTATGTCGCCGTCAACCTCGTTTCCACCCATGCGCAGTAAGAGTTTATCCTTAAAATAATCCCTTTCGTCAGCGATAGCCTTCAGCAAGTCGAACGCGCCCTTGCGGTTGCTTATCTCGCCCATATACATCAGGTGCAGCTTGCCGTCGTCATGCGGCTTATTGTCCGCAGCTGGTGGAGAAACGATGTTGTTCAAGACACGTATCTTAGCCCCATTCACGCCGATTGATACGAAATACTCTTTCCACGACCTTGACAACACAATCAGGCAGTCGCACAGGTTAATCGTCCTTACAATCTCCGTCTTGTCTCCGGCGGCGTTGTAAAACTCAACGAAGTCTGCTGCATGTTCGTGCAGGATGACCTTCTTTCCGCACCTTTTGGCAAGACTTATGAACATCCTGCAACGGTAAAACGAGGCGTTAGCCGCCCCATGTATGTGTACAATCCTTATGTCCTTGTCGAAATTGCACAGCCGCCACGTCCTTGCCAGTGCCTGTGCGGCATACCATGCCTTCACTATCTTGTTGCCAAGCCTCCATGTCGGTATGAACCTCATATTCTCAATGTATTTGTCATACGAAATGAGGACGGCCGTCATGCCTCCCTTCGTCTTCATCGAGACGCCGAGAAAAAGGATCTGTTTAGACTGTGTTTCGAGTATATATTTTTTCATATACAATTAAATGAGAATCCTTATTTGGCTAATCCTAAACTTTCTTTTAGAAATTTGATTGATTCATTTCTTAGATCAGACAACTTTTCATCGACAACGTTATAATCAATAGGATTCGTTATCTTGTAGATGTTTCCCTTGTAAAGTCTCTCTTGCAGTCCAAAAAGATCAAATAAGCTATTGATGCGCGAGTTTCGCCCGGTCTTGCTGCCTTCGGCGAATCGGTAAAACGTCATAAACTGTCGATGGAACAAGATGGAAAATACACTGCAATGGAACGAGTCGGTGCAGACGTATGCCGCTTGGCTGATATATTTCACGAAATCATTCGGATCAACGGTATACGGAGCTTCATCCCCGAACTGTTCATCCTCAGGAACATATTCATCCATGTGGCGGATGGTAATTATTTTATAGCCTGTTTTTTCTTTTAGTTCCTTAGCGGCTTTGCGGGCTTCTTGATTTGTACCAAGGAAATAACAGAAGATATAAGGTTCCTCAGTCGTAGTATGTGCATCGGCAATCTCCTGTTCCCATTCCTCACGGCTTAACATCATGGTAGGGTCTGCCACTACCGTTGCTTTTTGGTGCGACAGTTCTTCTACAATCTCTTTTCCACGTTGCTCGCGCACACCGATTTTATAAAAGCGGTCAAGGTATGCCCCCGTGGCTTTGCGTTGGAAAGACGGTATCTCCGATACACCAAAACTACTTGCGTAAGCCACCTTGCGAACACTGTCATCAACAAACAGTAGGTTGAAGAATTTGTTAGGCAAACTCATGGGAGTCCATACTTGGTCGCTGCCTACAACAACAGCATCATAATTGAGCGAACCTTTATGTAGGGCATTATACCCTATGAATTCATGAAAAAGAGGCATTAGTTTTTTTTGCTTGTAAGCATCTACTGCCTTGGTGCGCTCTGCAATACCAGCGGCATAAGCCGGATATTTTTTAAGAACCTGCTTAGATGTCAGCCTATGCTTGATGTTTTTCCATTCGCCGGCACGAAGCGCATTTACCACAAACTTCATTTTTTGCCATGCCGAAAGCCTTTTGGTGTATTGTATCACTTCCACCTCATATCCCAGTTGTTGAATTTTCTTTAGCATGGCATGCCCTTGAAGGGATGTGCCATAGTTATTGTGCCCTTTTGTGTAGGCTATCACACAACCTATTTTCTTTTTATTCATTATGTTCTATTTGTTTAATGTTTTCACCTTACAGTTTTCAGAAACAACGTTTGTATAGCCATCCTTTTAATGGCATTCTATTTCATAATCCTAAAATCGAAAGCAAGCCGGAGATTGAGAGGAAGTGGAAGCGAAACTTATATTTTTATTCGTAGTGTGATGTATCTTTCTTCAGTTTGCTTACCAGCCACCAAAGACGTTTGTGCCGTCCCAAGAGTTGTTGAAAACGATTCTGCAAATAATCCAGAACCGTTTTTAGTCCGATTTTATCAGGGAGAGCCACATCGTATTTTGGCATGACACGACCGAGACGTTTGTTCAATGTAATAAACCGTTCATTGCGGTACTTCTTTTTCCCTGCCATCTGTTGAGAGGCATTCAATGTTTCCACCGAAATCTCATCCAAGGTGATGAAACCCTCCGATTGCGCTTCCTCTAACAAATCAAGCCATTGCTGCTTTCTTACTACCAATGAATTGACTCCAATTTTATCATCAATGTAAGGTCTGATGTGAATGTCGCCGAAACAGACATCTCCCAATTCCCCATAATGGTCGATGCAGAACAAACAGCGGCGTGGTATAAAGAAACTTCTTAGCGGATGATAGTAACTCTGATATTTCTCTTTATAGACTTCGTCTTTATTATAAAGAGAAATTTCAGAGTTACTATTCGTAACCCTGATATTTCGTCGTTGCTTCGCAACGAGAGAACCGAGACAGCCTTCATCACGGTAAGCAAAATAAGTCAGGTTCTCTTTACGGATGCCACGCTCCTTAAACACATGCTCTGTCAAATAGAACGTCCGTCCCGATGAGCAGTAAATGGCAAAATGCCCAATCACTTTTTCTCTGAGTTTTCTGTCTATTGCTTCCAATTTACAAAACCCCTGTATATGGCAAGGAAGTCCCACAATAACATATCTCGTACCTTTCTCTTTTTTGATGGCCTGTGCCATACCGTGAAGAGATACAGGTGCATACTTGCTGCCCTTTGCCTGCAACACTTCCTCACGGTTGTGTGAGATATATGAACGTACCAGCAATTCATTCTTCGGGTCAAAGGCGGTCACCACAGCCCCGTCAATATACCCTTTTTCAAGCAGGAATATTAGGACCTGGCTCACCATGCCGCCGCTAGCGCAATGGTAACGTATGTCTTCTTCATTACTGTGACCTGTGAAACATCTCAGATAACGACCAACCATCTTATCAGCCTTTATGTTTTCATCAGGGAATTGCTCGTTTGCCATCTTACATAAATCAACTCCAACACCCGGACATACGTCGATACACCTATGACATCCCTTGTCGTTTCGACACAAATCACTATTTACTTCAGGCGAGAAGCGGCCATCCCTTATAATGGTTGTGATTGCCTTAGACGGGCATGCGTCTTCACAAACCCCACAACCAGTGCAAAGGTCATGTTTCAACGTATATAAAATATTTGGTTTTGTGCTTTCCATCTTTTTTATTCAATTTCATCCCTCAATGCATCTAAGAAAGCATGCCCGAACTGTATGTCAGGTTCCATATAATTACCCTCAGCCCATTCATTCCATGATTTTAAGAATATTACCTTATGCTCGTCTTGCTTATTTTTAACAGTTTCTATGGTATTATGCACATGCCTTTTAAAAGCTTTCGGATTCGGATTACTCAATATCACAGCAGCCCTTCCCGCCCTCGGGGTTCTATCATAGCCAGGAAGAATTGTCGGATAACAACATTCTTCCGTGTCATAATCACTCTTCATATTGTCAACCACTTTACTGTAATCATATTTGTTCAATTTCAAACCGGGAATATACCAAGAAAACAATGTCTTCAATCTACGGATATATACAGAGCCTGCAGCCTTTGCTTCGGCACTTGACAACGTATTGTAATTTACGGCGTCAAATCCCATATCCGTATATTTCTGATAATTTCCTTCATTGCTATCCACATTCGCAACGAAATGAATTCCATTTAAGCCATTATGAATTGCAAGTTCTTGCCAATAATCAATAAAGATTTTCATTTCCGGATGCTCATTGGGCGCCCAAATGTAAAATAACGGCTTACCATCAACTGTTATATAACGGGAATCCTTAAAAGCCGGAAGACAATAATCAAAATGAGCTTTATAATCCTCCTTTCCCGGATATGTCATTTTTGCAATATATTCAGTTCCTATGCGAAGATTTAAGCCGTTGGCGCCGTGCCATGTCTTTGTAGTCCAACTATGATTAGCCCAACCTAAACAAAACGGATAATCGGGCTTGCCTGAACGTAAAACTTCTTCAAATGGTTTTTCCAACAACATACGGCCATTGCCAAACCAATAATGCCAATACATAAATCCCTCAACACCCGCTTCACGTGCCATTTCCGCCTGTTGTTCCCTCACTATAGGAAGACGCAAATCATAAAAGCCAAGATCTGCGGGAATGTGTGGCTGGACGTGTCCCTTAAATAACGGTTTTGCCTTAGCGACATTCGTCCATTCAGTGAACCCTTTACCCCATACGGCATCATTTTCGGGTATTGGATGAAACTGCGGTAGGTAAAAAGCTATCACTCGTGCTTTCTTATTTCTCATATTTATTTGATGTTATAGTTTGCATATTGGTCAGCCGGCCTCTTCTGCTTATTATGTAAACAACAAGCAAGCCGAACGTGAAATCAATCATTGATTGGAATGTTTTCAGTGTATAACAAGTAATACCCGTAACACAGATATACCCCCATGAATACAATAAATAAACTTTAAATAAGGTCACAGCGTTTTTATGTATAACCATTTTTCTCAAAAAAACGCCTATAAACAACAACAAGGGCAATACGAAGTAAGAAAAATCAGAATAAATGTCGCCGACAAACGTATAAAAACGGACAGGATCAACACCTGTGCGTGGTCCCCAATAGGCTCTTCGTTCCAAATAATCAGTAAATGTCTCAATACCTAATAAACTTTTAAAAAAAGAAAAGCAATTATCCCCCTCTGTCAAAGCATTAGTATACCACATATTATTATTAAAATTCAAAGAACCTTCACCTATGTATAATGAAACCCAGGCCATTAACGATATGCTGTTAGCACCAGCATTTGTCCTGTATCGTGCAAGTGTTATTATTGAAAGCAACAACACCCCCGCCGCTAAAGTGATAAGTCCGTATTTTATAATCATCCGCTTCAGCTTACCATCTAAAAAACTCCTGAATATCAGGAACAGTAAAACGGCCCTAAGAAATGTAAACACAAGGGTTGACCTGCCTGACATTCCCAACTGATATAAAACAGGATTAGTCACACTTAACAAGAGCAGAAATGTATACAGTTTCTTTTTTCCCGGTATGCACAGATAAAGAAAGAAGAGAAACAAAGAACAATATTGGAATTTTAAATTGATAGAATTACCAATACGCCCCACAAAAGAAAACCAATCAATATACTTTGACCTATCAAAGTCTCCTGACATTTTATCAGAATAAACATCTGCCAACGAATCTGTGTTTGTTGCTCCATAAGTAGAAATTATATGTACAAGGTTCTCTAAAAAAGGTAGCACTGAAACAACTCCTAATACAATTATAATCATATGGAATAGCTTCTTGTTACCTATTGATATTTTCTTTATATCATCATCCCTCGTGTAAAACGGATAAAAAGAAAACAATAAACAGATAAGCAAGAATAAATATGGGAATATTTCTACCCTTCCATAATTATAAGGGAGTGCCGAATAATATATAATTGAAGCTACGGAAGAAATAGCCCATACTAAAACTAAATAAATATATCTTCCATACTCTCTCTTCGTCTTGAAAAGATAAATCAAAAAGAGAACCCAAAAGACTGAATATCCATAAACAAAAGACATAATTATTTCTTTTTATATTTACCTATCAACCAAGGACAATACTTATTTATTAAACTTGATATAAACAGTAGAATTGCGGATTCGATTAAACATAACAACAATGCCATAATATGATTTTCCAAATGCAATGCATTTGGTAATATCAACAAGGACAATGCTTTAGCTTTCCCATTAAAAGCAAAAAAAGCCAATGAATTTTTTCCGAACAAACTAAATAATTTTATGTGGATTGCTTGAAAAAACACACAAATACATACTATGCCAAGAACAGACAACAATATAAACAATAAAGGATTCTCATAATAGTTGTAAGCATAATGAAATTCCATATCATATTTGTTTTGTAAAAAATATGCAAAACAGAAATATGCCACAAGAGTTATTATGGCTACTATTTTTTTACATCGGAAATCGGGAAGCCATTCCGAATATCCACATATTGATTTCAATATATTACCTAACAAGAAAAAAGCACTTGAAAATAGGGCTATGTCCATATACCATGGTAAAAATAATCCATCACCATTCTTTATTAGAAACACACTCATCAACAAACACACCATTGTCACAATTTTTAGAACTAATGTTTTCATAAAAGTATAATACAGTAGTGTAATATACAATTGAACCATTATTATACATGGAATAAACCACATATTATATCCTAAAAGTGTATCTACAAACTTATCAAAAACATATGAATAATCTTTATGATATACTGCTTTCCAATTATCAAAACCGATAAATATTATCAGAATATTCAATAGAAAATAAGGCACTACAAGATGTCTTACTATTTTCAACAAATCATCCTTTAATGTAATATTTTTAAAAAGTAAACCCGATACAAAAAAGAAAGCCGTCAAAAAGAATGGTGTGTATAATGTGTAAATATAAGGATGTGCTATACCACTATGAGCCAATAAAACACAAAATACGCATATTCCACGTGTGTCATCCAACCAAGTTACCCTTTTTTGTTCCATCAATGATAAGTATTAGTTATATCTATTTTTTTCCTTTCAGAAACAGCTATCTTGAATCTATCCTGTAATACTCCGACACCTATAATAACAATAGGGACTTCATTCTCTGGTATTCCAAATTTACAACTTAACTCTTGTAATTTCTTATACTTAAACCCAACAGACAGGGGGATTGTCCCCAAACCTAAACTATGAATAGCGTTTATTAGATTCATTGCATATAAACCGCCATCAACATAAGCTTGATGAACTTCATAGTAAAAAAAAGCCTTAAGATTTGCCGTTACAAGTATTGCGCACTTTATTTCTTCCTCAAATCCGTTACAACCTCCTTGCCACCTTAGTAATTCAACGCTTTTGTCACACATAAACACATGAGTTTTCCAGCCTTGACGATTACATGCCGAAGGCGTTTTTTGTGCCAACCTTAGAGCCTGCTCTATCTTTTCTCTTTGCGGAACTTCAGAATCAAAATATCTTATGGAATGACGACTTTCTAAAAGGGACTCAAAATTTCCCGAAGCATTTTTCAATATTTCTCCTTTCGTTACAGTAACAATACCTCCTAAACTATCTTTACAATCAAGCCCTATCTTATTTATCAAGCGTTTAAAAGCATCTTGAATGCCTTGCATTTCAACTCCTGAAGCAATAGTGTAGCTTATGTAACTGTAAATCGTGGAAATCGGATATTGCAGGAAATTTTTATCACTTGATAAATACAAATCACAATAATGATTCAATAGCTCTATCAGCCTGACCGCTTTTTGTTGACCAAAACCTTTCCTCGGATTACGCATAGACATACCTTTCTCTAAAGTATGATTGAGCCTCAAAATCGTATATTGCATTTTTTCTATATCCGATGAAGTATGATTCGAGGCATTATATTTACGAAGTTTCAGCCAAAAATTAATTGATTCGAATAGATAGTTCTTTTCTATTCTTAACTGATTTATCAATCCCATAATTTATCTTTTTATAAAATTTCTTATATACCCGAGATGTTTCCATCCACAAAACATAGCATACATTTCAATTTTGAATATGTGATGATATGGCGGTATTAAAAGGTTGGCAAAACATCCTGATACCAAAACAGTAATAATTGTAACATAAGCAGACCCAACTATTCCAAACTTTGGAATAAGGAGCATATTGAGAATAATACAAACAACACACCCTAACATATTTCTAATGACTGCCCATTTTTGTATTTTCTCTATTATTATTAATTGTCCGCCTGCCGACGAAAGCGCAGAACCAATTGTCTTGAACGCAAGAACTTGAAGGACAGGAACAGCCAATATATACTTCTGGCCAAAAGTCAAAGTTATCAACCAATATGCTGAAAATGATACCACAAGAGACATTATTATAGAAATCCAAACAACTATACTCACAAATTGTTTTGCTTTAAATATATACTCTGCATGAGTAGAAGTTTCTTTCGTTTTTACGATCATTGGCGTAACAGTCTGTGACAAGATCTGTGGTAAAAAAAGTATAATTTCGAGAAAACGTCCCGCCGTTGCAAAATAACCAACAGACTCTTTATTAATCATATTGCCTATCATCACTTGATCTATCCTCTGATAAATTATAACCGCTGCACCAGACAAAAGTAAAGGGAATGCTTCTTTTACAAAGAATGAAACTTTTCCCGAATCAAACCTCCAATCAGACAATCGCCCTACTTCCCTTTGATATGATATAATATATCCTGAAGCAACAAGAACCGTGTCAAACATCGTTGCAACAATAAAATACTCTAATGGAGCTTTCACCCACAATAAGACAATTTTTATACATGCGCCTATTATAGTCCTTACGATTTCCGACTTTACAACATATTCGTTTTTTACTATCGAAGTAAAATAATTGCGGATTATCTCAAAACAGCCTGTATATAATACCAATCCATATACAAGAATCATCGTACTTGTAAATGTGTCTGTCTTAAAAACTACAATTGTCACAATTATTAGTAAATATCCCAACGTGGCAAACAACAATCTCAGCCTAAAACATGTTCCCATAATGGCATCACGCTCCTCTGGAATACGCGACAGCTCACGAATCTCTATATTCGCAAGACCAAAACCTGATATAATGGTGAACAATGTCACATAACTAATCACATAGTTCATTATACCATACTGTTCCGGACCAAGATACCTGGCAACCAAAATGCCAACAAACAATTGGCCTACCATGTTGACAATCTTACCCAACATGGCCCAAAACACATTTGCAAGAATCTTTTGCTTGTTTTCGTCCAAAGACTTTAATCTTCTCAGAGAAATCATTTCAGCAATTCTTTGACGACATCTTTCACATTGTTTAACCTGTCTTTATATTCGGGCATTATCGACTGTAAATGAGATTTTATTGCATTTTCATTCTGCATCAAATAATCAAAAGAACGCAACAAATCTCCTTTTTCATATTCTCCACTATTTACAATCAACTTATCATCCAATCCTAAATCCTTTGCAATTCCTCTTGCTTTAATGCTATACCCCAATGCCAAAGCAGGAACGCATGTGCTATAAGCAGATATAACAGAATGCGTCCTTGCCCCAATGAACATTCTACATTTCGATATGACATAACGAATTTCACAATAATTATAACACGCACTATCGAGAATGTGAACTTTACCCGTTGATTTGTATTTTTCATACAACACATTACTTAACACTCTGTCATCTTGACTTGTCCAAAGCACATGAGGTATAAGCAAAACATGGCAATCTGTTTTATCAACTATGTATTGAACCAATAAATACAAATCTTCCAATAAAGATGAATCTTTCTTGAGAATCATCTTACTGATATTTATACCAACAAAACTTTTTGAAGCAAAATAACTTGGTAATTTTATAACTTGTGGTTCGAGTATGAATGCCGGATCAGGATAACATATTACGTTTTTTAATCCTTCAGATAAGAAGAAACTCTCTGTGAGAGACTCGCGTGCGTATAAAACATCAAATTTTTTCAAAGCCTCTGTTTTAAGCGGTGTAAGATTTTCTCTTCCCATTGAACACCCCCAAAGAATGGTCTTTACTCCTTTTTCTTTGGCTCTGTTTACCGTATATATAACTTGATTATCGGTATAACACATCATATCTCCACCAGTGGAAACCATGACATCGCCCATACCTATTCCATCAAGGAACGTATCATAAGTTATTTTATATTCTCTACATCGTCTTGCATAAAAATCTTGATGCCATAACTTGTAGAACATTATACCAAACCGCTGAATTGTTGACCATCTCTTCTGTGAAACCATAGTAATATAATTGTCTATTCCCAATTGTTTGTCCAAATCAATATTAGAGCATAGACCTATAAGATTCTCTTTCTTCTCACCCAATACTATAGCTGTACCTTTTGCAATAGCTTCACATCCTCTATTGTTTCCATTAAGATGTAAAGGAAAATAATATTTCATATTTTAATGTAGTTTTAATATAAGTTTGCTATTCTGTTACGTATTCTGCTTTTCAGACGGTATGGTAAAATAAATTAAAATTCAACCGATTCTATAATTTGTTCGTTCTTATTTCGAAGATTGAGGTCATAAGTTTACCGTGATAATGGCTACTTACGACTATTTCTGTAAAGAATTTCTTGCAGTATTCAAAGCTTGAATAACCATAATACTTGCAATCTTACATGATGAAACGATATTTTGTAAGCGTCTAACACTTACGATACTCGTATTTATTCTCTATTCAAATAGTTCGTCCACTTCGGAATAATCAATATCTTCTATACTGATTTCTGCTTGTTCCGGAAACATCCCTGTCTTGTCGTACCGTAAGGATAAATAAATATTGGTTACATTGTCGTAGGTATGTTCGTTATTTTGCACATTGTACCATTGTTCATCCTCTCGGTCATAAAACGCCATATCATAATTGTCATATGATATCTCTATCTTGAAATCAACAGAAACAGGTACGGTTACAAGCATTTCTTTTTGAGTGTTTTTGAAAATAATATAATCCTCCTGTGCCATATCCAAGCTAACGCTCAAAACATCAATGCCATTTACAGAAATGTTTCCAAGGTTATAATATAATCGTTCATTGTCAAGATGCTCATATATTTTCTCCTTTACTTCATGTAAAATGCCATTTTTACAGTGGTTCAATACAGTTTCAAAAGCCCTGATATTTTCTGTCTCCTTCTGTTTCCGGCTTACATATTCTTTTATATCAGCTTGCTGTAGCCATTCATTTTCATAAACTTTGAAATCTCCATCTTGGCTGAAGCATATTATTTTCGTTTTATGCTTAATAGCATATTCTTTCAAGATTTCAATGACAAAAGCGTCAGGAAATTCGTACTTCTTGTTTTTCAGGTGAAATGGCGGTTCTTCTTTAAAATATGCTTGAAAGACATTTCTTAGGTTACAATCTGTGTCAAATGGTAATATTTCAACATTAGGCAAATCGAAGAAGCCTTCAACCCTTTTCATTGCCCTTTCCAATTGCTTGTCTATCTCAATTGAATGGAACACCTCGTCACAATGGCGAAACATACTGCTGTGTTTAGACATTGCAACAAGGCATTCGCGCATGTCTTTCTCAAAATGCTTACGGATTTCCTCAGCTGTAATTTCTGGAATTACAATGTGTAGTTGACCATCATAAGCCAACTTTCCCAATGCTGTAACAATACTTTGAGGATGAAAATATTTATTTGAAATTACAACGCTTGTATCAACAAAAACAGTATCCATGAGAAATCAAATTAAAAAATTTAATGTGGTTGACCATTCAATTAGGTCGCTTGACATCTATAAGTATTTGTTTAAAATTATAACATCTAACGTTCAAATTGTGATGACAGCTGACACGGTTTTCACCGATAAACGTTGCTGAAACGGCTGAGCCGTGAAAGCTGCCATCATTATGCTGTTTCTCTAATACATCATCTCTCGCTCCACCATTTTGTTTAGTTGTGACATCATCCGTTCAATCAGATGGCAACATACCTTATTGTTGTAGTCAAAATTCATGTCATCGAGGATGTCATTCGCCTTGTCTCTGTCCATGTCGCCGCCATACCCAGCAGCTAACATTGCTATGGCCTGCAATTTCCTGACTTTAGAGGCTATAGTTGCATTGTGTGCCGCCGAAGGCAATTCGTAGGGAGATACTTCGTACAAGAGCTTGCAATAATGCAGGAGTTCTGGGGACTTCTGCCTCAGTCAAGTAGGCAGCAAGCATCTCTTCCTCCAACTTGCGCAATAAGAAGAGACCTTTCAAACTTGGCAATTTACTCGCCAACGGCTTGCTCATCATCAGGAACAAGGCGTGAGAGACGATGATATGCTCTTCGTCGGGGTGCAAGGCGAACATCTGGTCTTCCGGCTTACAGGTTTTCTGCAAATCGGCTTCCATCAGGTCAAACGTCTCCTTGCGCATATCTTTTTGCGATTCTTGCATCATTTTGAAAGAGGTTGTGTTTTAGTCCTTAATAAGTCGAACGGAATGACAGCCGTCAGCGGGATGCGGAACGTGGTGGCGGAATGCTTATCTCCCGAAGTTCCATCGGCATCCGAGGTGTCGGTCTGTGGATATTCAAGATTCATCTCTATCAGGATGGTATCGAAAGATCCTTCAAAACCATGCTCTTTCAAGAAGCGGGTCATATACATTGCCAAGGCTGCTTCTGCCTTTTCCGTTGCTTTTAAGGGACTGCCAATGAGTTCATCCCAAGGCAGGTCTGTAAATTGTTGCGCAACAGAGGACTTATCGTTTTCCGTAAATGTTTGATGTTGCCGGATGCCGTCGAACGCATCCGCAACGGATTGTAACGCTTGTCGGCTTTCCGTAGACAATGACATAACAGCCGAGCATCCGAGACAGGCGAAACGTTCGCCGTGCAGCAGTCCGCTGACGGTGAAATGTATCTGTGACTTGCATATTGGGCAAGCCAAGGCTTGTGGAACATCTTTCAACATAGAAGATTTGTTACAACAAGTCGCTTATGCTCACGCTCCTTGTCATGCTCTCCCATGAATGCCTTGCGACAGTGAGGTTCAGCGGATAGTCGAGGTTTATCATTTTACCAAGTTTCTTCAGGCTGTAATTGATGCGGTGAAGAACGCCGTCGTATTGCATCCATTGCTCGTGCGAGGATTTTGCCGTGATGACAGGGAAGATGCGGGTCGTGCCTTTTTGCCTGTAACGGTCTATTATTTCTTGTAGCGCAGGCTCCCACGGAATGGAGATTTCCCTGCCTGTGATGTGCTGGCGGTATGTGAGCTGTCCGTTCTTGATGTTATTCCTCGTCAGGCGGAAGATGTCGTCGCTCCTCATGCCACGGGCATAAACCGTGAACAGGAAGATGTCGCGGGCAAAGATAGTCATCTGTGGCTCTCCACTCAAATCCAAATCTCGCAGGCGTTTCACCTCATTGAGCGTCAGTCCGTTCCTCTCCTTCTTGACGCGGTAGCTAACGTCCATGCCTTCAAAAGGATTGCTGTCGGCGGCAAGCCCGTCGTCAACAGCAAGACGGTAGACCCGCTTCAGGTTTCGGATATAGAGGGAGATAGTGTTGCGTCCAAGTTCCTGGTTTTTCAACCACGTGTGGTAGTTGCGCATCAACAGGGCGTCGAAGTCCTTGAACGGTACTTCGTTCTTGCCCAAATAGGCGATGAACCGCCTGAGATACATTTTCAACTTGTTTGCCGCGTCATACCGTCCTTCATCCCGAAGTTTCTCAACGCGGGAGTTTGCGTAGGCGATGAAGCCAAAGCCTTCAAGCCCCTCTCCAACTCTCCCCCGAGGGGAGAGGGTGATGGCTGCCGTCTGTACGTTCTTTTGTCTGTTGTTATCCACTTTTATTACTATTTACCTGTCTTGTCAGCCGCCTATATAGATTACCCTGCCGTTCGGCTGACCTCCTAAGAAATCGAAGATGTTGGGCTCGTCAAAATAGATGCCCATGTCGGCGTAATATGCTTCCTCCGGGTCTTCCGGCACGGTGTAGAGGTCATCGTAAAGGCTTATCCGTTTGCCGAACATGGTGGTGAAATAAGTGAGCCTTGCCGCATCCTGCTCTTTTTTGAATATGTCGTTCCAAACGGTCGCGCCGTTCCATATTGGCAAGGCTTCTTTATCAAGACAGACAAACGGGCCGTTTATGTAGATTTTGTTATTGTAAGTGACGAGCTGGGCGGCAAGATGGCTGTTTCTAACATCTTTCGGAACGGGCATAGTGAAAGTCACGTCACGGAACTCACGACCATCCCTGTGGCGTAAAGTGAAAGTCTGCCCGTCTTTTCTTCCAATGACCGTGTAAGTGTCCAACCGTTCGGAACGGATAGTGTCGAGTATTTCTGCCGCTTCCTTCAACCTGGCCTTTTCCCCTGCTTCCACAAAAGAAGTCTCATAACGGAAATGCTTGGCGATGGTTTTCATTAGGGTGTCGCCGCGCTTGTCACGCCAGTTGAAGGCGAGGTCCGCCCAAAGCATCCGCCCGGATGTACGCCTGTCTCCGACAAGCCTCATGAACATCTCCTTGCGGTAACGCAGGTCCGGGTAGACCTGCCGCAGGATTTTGTCCTCCCGCGCAAACCATGTTAGCATCTCGCTCAAGTGGTAAAAATCACCAGACAGCACGCTTTCCGCCACCCATTGTCTGAGGGCGCTATGCTTTGCGTTCGCCACGGCCTTACCCACAAGGTTGTGGACTTCGGAATCGGCTGTGGCACTCATGTCAAATTCGTTGCACCAGCGGCCTTCCACATTGCCTACGCTGCGGTACCTGTATTCGTAAACCCCATCAATTCCAACGGCAATGGTGTTCTCCACATAGAGCAGGAAAGGAAGGATTTTATGGCTGTCCAAGCACCTTGCTTCCTGCCCTAAAAGCCGGTACAGCTTGCCGTACAGCTGATAGAAGAAGGCCACGTCGCCGTCCACGTTCATTGACGGATGGTGAAGGCGTTTCCATCGGGAGGTGAATTGTTCTATCGTGTACACTTTTTTAAGAAGTTAAAGGAGTTAAAGAAGTTATCACTCGCTACGCTCGTTAGAAGTTAAAGCCATTACCTGCATTGGTGTTTTTCTTAATTCTTAACTCTTAATTCTTAATTCTTAATTCTTAATTAAAGAAGCTGTATGTATTCAGGCTGCACCTCGACTGCGGCGGCAAGTAGATTGGGAAGCTCCACGAAAAACCGCTTTGTGCGTGCGCCCTGCATCTTCTGCAAATTCCCTTCGTAGCCGTCAAGCGGACCTCCAACGATGCGCACCTTACGGCCTACCATGCAGGGAGTGATTTCTTCAGGTGTGTAATAGCGCGGATTTTCAGTGGATTCCACGGCATGGATGAAGCGTTGCATGTCGCTTTCCCTTACAGTCATAGGGATTTTGTAGCCGCCGCGCACGTAACGGTATTGCACGGTGTCGTACTTATCCACAATCGGGTCAACCGCCTCCCGTGTGTCGTGAACGAAAAGCAAGTCCTGCATGAATGGCACTTTCTCGCGGCGGCGTTTTCCGTTCCTCTCTGTAAGTTTCCAAACCAAGGGCGTGAAAACCTCCATGTCCATGCCTTCAAACAGCTTGTAGGCCGGCAGCTTGGCATTACGCCTCTTAAGGTCGCGCATGACGAACCATTGGAGACGGTCATTTTCGTCCAATGCCCCGTCATTTTCCGTCGTAATGCTGTCTTTGTTTTGAGGCTGTAATTCGTCCATATTTTCAGGCAGGGGCATTTCTTCTAATCCTGCGAGCTATCATAAAATGCACGATAACAAGCAGTTACGAAAAGCACAACGTTTACTTCTCTCAAAATCCATAAGATTTTTCCATCTCCGTCACTACTCATAATAGCGTTTGTGTTGGCATTGATTTTCATGACGGATTTTTGTCCGTCTCCTAATATGAGATGGATATTCTGTTGCAAAGGTAGCGAAAATAATTAAACATCAAGCATTTTGACGGATTTATTTGCGCTTATTTTTTATGAAGCGGCAACAATTGGGTGGTTTGTTGACAAAACATCATAAAGAAAAGTAGGTAAGTCACTGACAGGTAGTTGTTTCACAAAAATATCCATCTCATATTAGGAGACGTCCATTTTTGTGAAACACTTGTTTACGTCAGAGACCCTCCAAAATCATCCTGTTCGCCTTGTCAACCTCGCTCGACTTGATTGAGTCGAGGTAGATTTGCGTTGTAGTTTCCGAATCGTGCCCGAGAGCTTCGCTGATGACTGCAAGCGGAACGTCCTTTCCGCGCGCAATTGTAGCCCAGCTGTGTCTCGTGTAATACATTGACAAGGGAACGGGCAGGCCGGCTAGGCGTGCAATGTCTTTCAAGTGGCGGTTTATTTTCCTCATCATATTCTGGTACTGCCGGCGTTCGCTGCCATCCTCTCTTGTAATTATGGGCAGGAGGAACCTTGTGTCGTTTTGATGGTATTTGTCCACAATGTCCTGCATCTGGCGTGTCCATTCCATCGTCAGCAACTGCCCTGTCTTCTTGCGGCGGTAGGTCAGGTTTCCGTTATTCAGGTCGGTTTTCCTCAGATAAGCCATGTCGATAAACGACATACCGCGCGTGCAGAAGCTGAACATGAACATGTCGCGGGCAAAGTCCAGCCCCGGTTTCCGCGACAGGTCGAGTTCCTTTATCTTCCTTATCACCTCGAACGGAACGCTCCTTTTCACCGTTTTGTCCATGCCGCAGTAGACGTGCCTGAACGGGTGACGGTCGGCGGTAAGCCCTTTCTCCACGGCCATTTTGTAGTTGGTGCGCAATATGCGCATATAAAAAGAGGTGGTGTTGCGCGTCAGGCCGCTGCCGAGCAGCCATGCCTCGTAAAGTTCCATCAGCTCGCCGTCAACCATGTCGAACGTCAAGTCGCGCCCCCGGCGGAAGTGCATCAGGCTGTTGAGCGTCGAGCGGTAGGTCTCCGCTGAGCGCGCCTTGCCGAGCAAAGTCTTGTGCCGTACCTGGCTGCGTATGAAGTTGAACACGCTGTCAGGCGTGTCCGTATTCGACAGGAACGCGGCGGCGATTTCGTCGAGGCTCACCGTTCCCGTGGTCGTCTCGTTCTCATGTACAAGCCGTTCGAGCCTGCCGAGTTCCCATTGCAGAATAGTTGTCATGGAAACGAGGCGGCTGTAGCGCGGCGATGACTGCAGCGGAAGGATTATCCGACCGTTATCATTGTCCCATTCGCAAGCGAAAATCTTATACTCGCTCGTAATCCTGCGCACCGAGCGGCCATGTATCAGTTGGAATATGAGAGAACCTTCCTTGCCCGGTGTTGTGGAAGGCCTGAACTTGAGTTTTATGGATGTCATTGTGCAACGTGTATTTTTGTTCCTGTCAATATAAGAACTGCCGGCCTTCCGTATTGGTTTCCGCTGCGAAGATTTAAGTTCCTTGTTGCCAATGATTAAGCAGTCTTGCAACGTCTTGATTCCCAGCATATTGCAAAAGGTGTCCTTTTGCAATGCAAAATGCCGCCTTTTAGCCTGCAATACATGGCCTTTTACAGTCCGAAAGGCCACGTATCAGGAAACGTCTAACGTTCAAGAGGCTATTGCAATGTCTTTTATCGACGGCTTGCAGCAAATATGAATGAGGGCACATGCTTGTCGGTCCAGTTTAGTTTCTCATCTTTCCCCGTTGTTTCAGGAACTCCTGTATTTCGGAAGCGAGATAAAAATTCTTCCCGTTGTCTTTCATGTTGTAATAGCGTATCAGCCCCTTCTCGCGGTAACGCGCCAGCGTGCGTTGCGACACCCCAAGCAGTTCGGCCAAGTCAACGTTGTCTAACAGCGTGTCGCCGTCAAGACATTCTTTCTGGCGGTTCATCCGTTCCAGCTTCTTTTCTATACGTGCGAAGCCGTCAACCATCGTGGCTATCATCTTTTCCAATATTTCACTGTCAATGTAAGGCATAGTTCTCAAAATTTTATCGGTTAATACTGTCCGGCCGTTCTGCGCGCTTCCGTGGCCGTCTGAATATTCATATTGAGAAAACAATGCCAGCAAGCATTCCCGTTTTCTGTGTTGTCGGGCAACCGTCTGAATATCAGCCAAGTACAAATGAATTATTTTTTAATGCTATGAAAAGTGTAAACACCAAAGGTGTAAACACTGTAAACCGTTTACATCCAGTGTTTACACATTCAGGAAACATCCATCTGCAATGAAGACATCTGCTGCATTATCGTGCCAACTGCGGAAGCAGACTTGCAAGCATTGGCAAAACAGCATTATTTTGCCGAAAAAAGCAATGGAGATAGTAATCATTGAGGCCGGAACATTCAGACAGATGAACGAGGCGTTGGAGAGACTCGTACAAGTGGTTATGGACATTGACAAAGGCACAAAGCCGCTCGACGAATGGCTTGACAACCAAGACGTGTGCCTGCTGATGGACATTTCGCAAAGCAAGCTCAATACGTGGAGAAGAACAGGGGTGTTGCCCCACAGCCGGATTGACCGCAAGGTGTATTACAAGAAGCAAGACATTGTTGATTTTATCGAACGCAGGTTGCAGAATAAAAAGTAATACCGCCATGACATTGCTCGACAACGAAAGCCCGGAAGTGGCTAAATACTTCAGGAACATCAGCTACATTACTGACGCGCTCGAAAGGAACAGGATGCGCCTCGGACAGGTTCTGAACGAGGAATGTTATCTTACAGAAGCGGAGCTTGCCAAAATCCTGAAGGTGACCCAAAGGACATTGATTGAATACCGCAACATGGGCAAGCTGCCTTATTACAAGTTCGGAGGCCGCATCCTGTACAAGGGAAAGGACATCGCCGGTATTTTGGAGGGAAACAGGCGCGAGGCTTTTACAAAGTATTAAACACTGCTTATTTCCTGACTTAGAGTTAAAAAACCTACGGTACGACACCCAACCGTATCTTTAAATATACTAAAAACTTACAACAAATCAAAACAACCGGGCGGTGACTATTTATATGTTAAATTAAATTCTTACCTTTACCAATTAAAGCGGAGAACAAATCGTTTTGTTTTGCTAAAAACAATATAGGTATGGCTTCATTACATATTAAAAATTTTGGCCCTATATCGGACTCGACAAAAATAGAACTGACATCGTTGACGGTTCTCGTTGGCCGCCAGAGTTCCGGTAAAAGTACATTTATGAAAGTACTCTGTTTCTGCCGTTGGATTGAGAAAAAGATAATGTCATCGACAGACGACATAGTAAGCCTGTATACCCATCATAACCGCTTTATAAATGACTTGAAACTGTTTTATCGGTTGAACGACGAATATTTCAAAGCCGATACGGAGTTGGAATATGATGGAGATACAATCGGCATTGTATACATGGGGCAAACAGGCAATGCAAAGATTACACGTAAGGAGGTATTTCAGGAAAAAAGATATAACAGCAAACTGTGTTACATTCCGGCCGAACGCAACCTTGTCTCTGCCATCCAGAATGTAGACAAGACTTATAGGGCTACAGGAAGGGATGTTCTTTTCAACTTTATATACGAATGGGATGAAGCGAAAGGGCCTTATACTGACGAACACCCTTTTAAGTTGGCTGCTACAGGAGGCTTCAGTTATGTTAATAGATCCGGTGCTGACGTTTTAGTGAGAGAAGACGGCAGTGAAACACCTGCTTTCTATGCCTCCAGTGGTATGCAGAGCGTAATGCCAATGGACGTAATGGTGAACTATATTACAGGTTGTGTCGGTGAGAACGCCTCACTTTCAATGCATGAACGCAATGAAATAAACAAGACGGACAACGGCCATGCCCATCGTAGATTGGTTTACCAATCCGCCCAACTATTTATAGAAGAACCTGAGCAAAACCTGTATCCTGAATCGCAAAAACTTGTGACAATGAGCATTGTACGCTCATTGAAAAAGGCTCTAAAAAACAGTTCCGAACAAAATATAGTATTTATAACCACACACAGCCCATACGTCATGTCTGTGATAAATGTGCTTTTGGCTGCCGCTATTGTCACGGAAAAAGGATTGGAACAGGATGTGATAGATGAAGACTGCATCTTGCCTTCATCGTCCATATCCGGTTATTTTATAAATGAAAAAGGTGTTTTCCGGAACATCCTTGATGCGGAAATACCCATGCTCAGCGGTAACGACCTGGACGGAGTGTCGGATTGGGTTGATGACAGCATCTGTAAGTTGAACGAAAAACTGTTTGCATAGATATGAAGCAGGAAACAGCTGAATACAAATCAACTCACGAGCGATTGATGTCAGAAGGATTTTCTCCAGAACAACCACTTCAGGTTCGGGCAAAGGTCAGTACGAATGAAAAAGGCAAACGATATACGCTCGTAACGACGGGGAATGAAAAATCCGTGGTATATACAGTAGATGGAAATATAATAACAAGCGGTTTGCGTTGTGACAAACTGATACTTGTGAGACGTTCTGCAAGCGGTGCAGATCTGGAACAATGGACAGAGGCTTTCATCAAATTAAAAGGTGTTGATACAGACCATGCCATTAATCAGTTGAGGGAGACTTTGAAGAAATCCATCTTCAAGCATCCTTCCAACGATGTGGTTCGCGCCCGTATCATAGCACAGTCGTTTCCTTCAAACAAGTCTAATCCTACGATGGAAAAAGCGAAACGAGAATTTCGCAAGGTTTATAATTGCGACCTCCGTGGCATGAAGTCAGGTCAGGAAGATAAACTTTAAGAATAATACTTGGCAAATCTTTTACAGTACATAATTTCGAAGTGATTTTAGCATGATAAATAGGCGATGAAAGTGGAGTTGGATAGACTCTATTAAAAGAATGTCCATGTATTATCGAAGAGAACAAACTCTCAAAATGAATGAATAAGTATGCCAAGCGAAAGAAAAGAAATTGTTTCTTGCAAGAATAAAACTTTTTCGCTACTTTTGCATTGTCAAAAGAGATGATGATAGTAAATTATTGAATTTAGATGAAGATTTCATATAGTCTGATTCAGTGGTTTCAATGATTTTTAAAATATGTCAAAACGTTATGCATCAGGCATTTACGGGCAGGATAAATGACATGCTCGATTCCTGGTGGTACCACTTCTGAACTTAAATCCCCACCACATCAAATGTGGTGGGGATTTGTTGTTTTTACAGTTGGCCGCCGTTCGCTCTTTGGATTTTCAACAAGCGGGTGGCGGTTTCACGTTTTTTGGGGGTGTGGGTATTGGCTTTGCATATACCGTGGGATTATCTGTCAAGGAATTCGTTTGTACCTTTATTAATGGTTTCGTCCAGGTGCATTGCTCCTGCTTCGTATGGCAGCCACACCGTCATTTTGCCTTCTCCGCGGTTAGCCCAGGCGTAGTAGGGGATAAGCTTCAGCGTGGCGTCCTGTGTTTGCAGGTGTCCGTCTGCGTCATACGTCAGTTTCTGTACGCCTGCTGTTATCATGTCGGCTCCGCCGGGTGCTTTCTCTTCGATGACGTCGAGCTTGGCCTTGCGTGGCAGAAGAACCGAGAATATGTCCAAGCCTTGGTTGTCGGGCCATTCGGCGCAGTAGACCAGCGGGCCGCGCTCTATTGCCAGCATGCCGCGGTCGGCCTCCACTTTGCTGTTGGCGGCAACCAAGCGCGGCGACATGTCAAGCGAAAGTTCGACAGTGTCGCCCTTTTTCCATTTTCGGTTGATGGTGAAATACCCCTTGTCAATGCCGCTTTCAACCACCTTGCCGTTTACTTTCACCGAATATTGTGTCTGCTTCCCGTCGGCGAAACGGTACAAGTCGCTTGGTACAACCTGGCCGCGCACCCAGCCGGGGATGCGCAGTTTCAGGGCGAATTGTCCGCCTCCTTTCGTCACGGTTATGCTTACCGTGCCGTTGAAAGGATATGCCGTCCGTTGCATCAGGCTTATCCTGCGCTTGCCAACCGTTACGTCCGACGTGCCTTCCATGAACATGTTGACATACAGGCTGTCGCCGCGTGTGGCGTATATGTAGCCCGGTACGGACGGCAGGAAGCGGCAAAGGTTTGACGGGCAGCAGGCACAGCCGAACCAAGCCTTGCGCCCGTAGCCTCCGGCCGACTCCAGTGGGTTGGGGTAGAAGAAGGCGTCGCCCTTGAGCGAGATGCCCGACAGCACGCCGTTGTACAGCGTCCGTTCGAGCACGTCGTAATATTTCGCGTCGCCGTGGAACAGGAACAGGCGGTGGTTGACGTACACGTTGCCTATGGCTGCGCACGTTTCGCAGTATGCCGAGGCGTTGGGCAGCTCGTAGTTGCTGCCGAACGACTCGCCGTCATACCGTGCGCCGATGCCTCCCGTAATGTAGAGTTTCTTGCCTGTGATGTTGTCCCAGATGCGGTCTATTGCCTTTATGTATGCCGTGTCGCCTGTTATTGCGGCCACGTCGGCCATGCCCGAGTACATGTATGTCGCCCTTACGGCGTGTCCTACGGCTTCGTCTTGCTCCACAACGGGCTTGTGCGCCTGGCTGTATTCGTCCTTGCGCGAAGTGTATCCGCGCTTGTCGAGGAAGAATTTTGCCTCGTCAAGATACTTCTTGTCGCCCGTTACGAGGTACAGTTTCACCAGTGCCATCTCGGCAATCTGGTGTCCCGGTACGCGTACAAGCTGTCCTTTGCCCGGCCCTATTTCGCGGCATACGCAGTCGGCGTACCTTATTGCAATGTCAAGGAAGTTGCGTTTGCCCGTGGCCTGGTAGTGGGCTATTGCGCCTTCGAGCATGTGTCCGAGGTTGTAAAACTCGTGGCTGAGCTGCTCCACGGCCTCCCATCTGTGCGCTCCAGCCCATCCGTGCGGATGTTTAGGGTTCATTGTGCGCGCCGTATAGAGGTATCCGTCAGGCTCTTGGGCGGCTGCCACGATGGCGAGCACGCTGTCTATGTAGTGCTCCATGCGCTTGTCGGGATAGGTCTGGAGCAGGTAGCTCGCTCCTTCGATGGTCTTGTAGACGTCAGTGTCGTCAAAAGAGAAGCCGCCTACCTTGAACGTGTCGCACGGATGTGCGGCTTTTACGAAGTTGTCATAACGTCCAGACTCCTCGCATTTTCTGAACGCCAGCGGCACGGTTGTCTCGCGGCAGGCGTCGAGCCGCTGCTTCCAGAATCCGCCGGTTACGTGTGTCGCTGTGAAGGGCACTGGCGTTATGGGGTAGCCTGCGTGCTGCGCCGGTGCTGCTGTGCAGGCTAATAATGATGCAAATATCAGTCTTACGGCTTTCATCAGATTGTTATTTTTTAGTCTTATCACTTATTCTTATCACGCTGAAAGAGTAGGGCGGCATCGTGTAAGCCGGCCTTCCGCCGAGGCTTATGGCGCTTTCCTCGGGGCGTGCGGCCTTGTCTGCCGGTGAGCCTTTGAGCACAGTCAGGTGCGCTTGGCCGTCAGCCGCTCCTTCGGGCAGGTTGAGCGTGGCGTTCACTTCCACGGGCAGGAGGTTTACGAGCTTCACGGTCATGTCGCCGGTCGTGCTGTCCTTCACCACCGACGAGGCAATGCGGCAGCGCACGTCGGCGCGGCTGTTGTCGGTCTTGATGTCGGCCGGCAGGTAGGTGTCGCCCGCGTTGCGGCCGAACATCTGCTGGACGTAGTAGCCTACGGTGGGCTTCACTTCAGTGTTGTTGAAGTAAATCAGGTCGGGATTCCACTGCGTGTGCCCCTCTTTTGCCAGCAGCGGGGCGTATGAGGCCATCGAAACCACGTCGCCGTTGCGTTCCACCGCTGTCAGGTAGACGGCCTCGGCCAGGGCGGTCTCTATGTTGTTGGACCGTCCGGGCAGGTGGGCGGCGTATTCGCCGAGGTACACTTTCGACTTCGTGCGGTCGTAACGGTCGTAGAAGTCTTGGTTGTAGATGAACCATCCCGGCGCCACGTAGTAGTGCTCGTCCACGATGTCAACGCCCAGCTTGTCGGCCACAGCCCAGCCCTCGTCGTAGTCCGTGCCTTCGTAGAACGGGCCGGCGGTGCCCACCACGGTTATTTCGGGGTGGCGTTTTTTCAGTTCCGTGTAGAGCATCGTGAAGCGCACTTCAAACACGTCGGTTATCTGGTCCTCGTTGCCGATGCCTATGTATTTCAGGTTGAACGGCTCGGGGTGGCCTGCCTCGGCGCGCATCCGTGCCCATTTGTTGGTTTTGGGGTCGCCGTTGGCATAGTCTATGAGGTCGAGCACGTCCTGTATGTAAGCCTCCATCTCGTCCAGCGGCAGTCCGCCCTGCTGTCCGCCGCCGAGCGGTTTGCCCGGTATGCAGGCCGAGTTCTGGCACGGCACGCCTGCGGCCAGTACCGGCAGAGGCTCCGCCCCTATGTCTTCGCAGAACTGGAAGTACTCGTAGAATCCCAGTCCCATCGACTGGTGGTAGCCCCATAGGTTTTTCATGGGCTTGCGTGCGTGTAGCGCTCCTATGGAGTTTTTCCAGCGGTAGATGTTGTCAAGCCCCTGTCCGTGGGCCACGCATCCGCCGGGAAAGCGCACGAATTTCGGCCTGATGTCGGCTATGGCCTGTGCAAGGTCGGCCCGCAGGCCGTTCTTGCGCCCCTTGAACGTGTGCCGGGGGAATAGCGACACCATGTCGAGGTCGATGCTTCCGGCTGCCAGCGGTTCCAGTGCCAGCACGGCGCTGTCGGCCGACGAGCCGGCCGTGAGCGTGGCGGCGAGCTGTTTCCAGCCTCCGCGCTTCACCGTCAGCGTGGCGGCTGCAATCTCCCTGCCGTCCTTGCCGCGCAGGCTTGCCTTTATCCTTACAGCCTTTGCGCCGCCGTCCCCGGCCAGCCGGGCGAACAGCGAGAGGTCGTATTTCCCGCCTTTCCTTACCGCTATGCCGTCGTAACCGGTGTTGACGAGCCGCGCCCCGGGCTTGTCAACGCGCAGCGTGGCGTAGTGTGGGTTGTTGGCGTGTATGGGGTCGGCGGTGTTGATGGCCATTGCTGCGCCTCCGCCTTCAGTCGTCCATGCGTAGGCCGGCCCCCAGCCTTCTGCCGCGCTCTCGTGTTCCGCATATTCGAAGTCGCGGTTTTGCACGAGTTCGGCGTACAGGCCGCCGTCAGCCCCATAGTTGATGTCCTCGAAGAACACGCCTGTCAGCATGCCGCTTATAGGCTTGGCGCGGTCTGCCTTAACGTCTATCGTCATGTTCACGGGCTTCAGTCCGGCGAAGCGCGTGCCGTCGTCGGCCGCCTGTTCGGCGTAGAGCCTGTCCCTGTACGCCTGTGCGTCGGCGTATGTCTCAAGCTGTTCGAGCACGCTCCAGGCCGCCTTAGCCACCGAGCCTGTCGTCTCGTTGCCGTCCACGGCTACGGTTTTCAGGCCGTCGCCGTTCCAGTTTTTGTCAATGAAGTAAGTCTGCCTGCGCCAATGCACGAGGTCGGCCGATGCGGCGTGGCCCAGCTCTCCCTTGCCGTCGCGGTTTAGATTCCACGTGCAGTGCCACGTGCCGTCCTTGCCGTAGCGCAGCACAGGGCGGAGCATGCGCTTCTCGCCGCCCCACAGCCCGTAGTCGCAGCGCAGGAAGGAGCGCCCTCCGCCGATGCTTGTCCACGCCTCGCCGTCGCGGCTCCAGGCGTAGCGCAGGCCGCTGCGCCCCTCGTCTTGCGTGGTGGTGTAGGCTAAGATGTAGACCGAGTCTTGCGCCGCGGTGGTGGCCGTGACGCTTGCCGCGGCAGGCGAAAGCGCCGCTGTGGCCGCCGCCATGACTGTGATAGTAAATAGCTTGGTAGTTTTCATAATTTATATGTATAGAATGTCAGTTGTTGCGATGCCGCCCCCGTGCCGGTAATTCATGGCCTTCCACCTTGCAAAAGGTGGCCTTTCGCGCTGCAAAAGACGGTCTTTCGCATTGTAAAAGGCCGTGTTTTGGATTGTAAGCGTATGCGCCCGGAGTGCTTTCAGGCAAGTTGTCGTGCGGCCGTTTTGGTTTCAGTATGAAACTTTTATGCGTGTCTGTGCTTACGGTTTTCCGTCCGCCAGCGCCTTATCTGTCTGCTAAGGTAGTCGTTTTACGGCAAACCGCCAAGGTTCTGGCGGCATTTCATGCTAAAAATCGGTTGCGGCTGTCCGGGGTGTTGATGCCTTATGACTCATTGCGCGTCATAAGGCGCAGCGTTGCCAGTATTTTGCGCGGCGCATGCCGGCCGTTCCGCTTATTTTATCAGAAGATGATACTTTTGCCTTAAAGCGGAAAAATAGATGCAAAAAAGTATTCGGGTTTATTTTTGTTTTTCATATTTTTGCCGTGCTAATCTAAACGACCTGTAATAAAAATGTAAAGAGATGGTAAACTATTTGCTAATTCGTTGTTTAAAGTTGAGACGCTTCCGGGGCGGCAATGCAAGGAGCATTCTTCTCGCAGGCATGCTGGCCGTGTCGTCGGTTGCCGGCGCACAGCACAAGCTGTGCAATCCTTCGCCTGCGCCCGAGGCGCAAAAAGTGTACGAGAAGTTGTGGAGCGTGTACCAGAAGCAGGCGCTTTCGGCCACTGTGGCGAATGTTGACTGGAACATAAAGGAGGCCGAGAACGTGTATGAGTGGACGGGCAAGTGGCCGGTGATGAACGTGTTTGACTTCATCAACTTCCACAACTCCAAGGATGTCAACCCGAAGGGATGGCTCGACTACAGCGACATCAGCGTAGCCGAGAACTGGTGGAAGGACGGCGGACTGGTAGGCTGCATGTGGCACTGGAACGTGCAGGCCAACAACGGCAAGGACTTTACCTGCACGCCCGGCACCGAACCCGGCCAGACAAGTTTCGACGTGTCGAAGATTGACGACGCCAATTCCGCCGAATACAAGCAAGTCATAAACGACATTGACCAGATAGCCAAGTACCTCGGCAAGATGCGCGACGCAGGCATACCCGTCGTCTGGCGACCGCTGCACGAGGCCGCAGGCAACATCTACGAGTTTGAAGGCGGACAGGCTTGGTTCTGGTGGGGAGCCAAGGGCGCAGAGCCTTTTAAGAAGCTGTGGCGGCTGATGTACGACCGCCTTGTCAACAAGCACAAACTGAACAACCTCATCTGGGTGTGGACGTCGCAGGCTTCGGCCTCTGACGGGGTGGTGGACAGCGACTGGTATCCCGGCGACGAATACGTAGACGTGGTAGGGCGCGACAGCTATTACGCCCTGCAATACCCGCTGATGAAGGAGTACAAGGCCCTCGCGGAGAAGTATCCCGGCAAGCTCGTGGCCTTGGCCGAATGCGGCAACGGCGACGAAGTAAGCATGTCTCCGTGGAGCAAAATCTGGCAGCAAGGCTCGCGCTGGTGCTGGTTCATGACGTGGTACGACTACAACTACAACGCCGGGCAGAGCCAGGAGCACAAGTTCGCTGGCAAGGAGTGGTGGACTGACGCGTTCAACTCCGGCACCGTGCTCGACCGCGACGCCTTCAGGCAGCTGCGCGACCAGTCATACAGATATGTTCTCGTAAAAGACAACCAGATATTATGAAACGCTTTACTATTATACCGCTGTTATTGGCCTGCCTGCTGGCCTCCATACGCGCCTTGGGGGCAGAGCGCACAATCCTGCTCGGGCCGAAGACCATCGGCGCAGGATGGAAAGACAACATCGTAATACAGCCCCAGCAGTTCGCCACGGCGCAGCCCGGCGACATACTGACCGTGTACGTAGACAACGTGAAGGGCGGCGCGCAGGGCGCGTTCCAAGACCCGGCCGACTGGAAGGCCGTAGCCCCCGAATACGCTTACTTTGGCATTTCAGGGCCTTTCCGCCTGAAACTGACCGACGACATACTCGCCAAAATCAAGCAGCGCGGCCTCGCCCTGGGCGGACATGACTACCGCATACTGCGCGTGACGCACATCCCTGCCGCCGAGATGGTAGAGAAAATAATCTACCGCGGCCCGTCGGTCTTGATGAAAGACGACTGGAGCGCGAGCGCAAGCATACAGAAGAGCTGCTTCAAGGACGTGAAAGTGGGCGACGTGCTGCACTTCTCGGTAAGCCGCGTGGAGGAAGGCGCGGCAGGCAAAATAATGGACTTCACATGGAACGCGATGGACCCCTCGCTCGACGGTGTGCCCGTAGGGCAGGACGGTTTCACCTATCCCGTCACCGAGCAGTCGCAGCTTGTCAAGCTGCAGCTGGCCGGAAGCGACGGCGTAAGCATGCGCGTGGGCGGCAAGGGCTACCGTCTGGAAAAGATTTCGGTAATATCTTTTATAGGTACGCGCGACGAAGACCTTACTGGCGCACAGCGCGCCCCGCGCGAATACGAACTGCAGCCGGGCGAACTGTTCCACGGCGAGAAGGAGCTTCCGCTTGACTGGAGCGGCAACCTGCGCATAACGGCCGAGCCGTTCCAGGACTGCACCGAGAGCGACTGCATCGTAGTATGCTACGAGAAGATGCAACCCGGCTGCGAGCCGCAAATCTCGTTCCGCGAGAACCGCGGCAAGTGGTACGACATAACCGGGGCGAAAGACCCCGTATGGTACAAGCTCGACGGCAACGACGTTGTCCTTACGCTCGACGCCGGCATCCTCGACAAGCTCAAGACGCGCGGAGTGGTAATCACGGGCATGGGCGCCACTATAACAAAAGTCTATATTCTGCACATTGGCAACTAACTAACAAATTTAATAACCTTCTAATATGTACAAATGGATTTTATGGTGCGTCATGCTATTTGCGTGGTGTACCGACTTGAACGCACAGCAGACTGTCAAAGGCTCGGTGCTGGACGGCTCAAGCAACAACGAGCCGATGATAGGCGCAACCATTCAGGTGCCGGGCACGAAGACGGCCGCCGTGGCCGACTTTGACGGCAATTTCACCATCGTGATGCCTGAAGGCAAGAGCATAATACAGGTGTCAATGATTGGCTACAAGACACAAGTAATCAACGTGAAAGGCAAGACTTCGGTGCAGGTAATACTCGAAGCCGACGCCAACGAGATGGACGAAGTGGTCGTGGTAGGCTACGGTACGATGAAGAAACGCGACCTTAGCGGCTCCATCACGCAAATAAAGGGCGACGAGCTTATGGCCGGCAACACAACCGACGTAGCCCACGGACTGCAAGGAAAAATAGCAGGCGTGCAGGTAAGCCAGAGCGACGGCTCGCCCGGTGCTGGCGTAAGCATCACCGTGCGCGGTGCAAACTCGTTCACTACAAGTTCCCAGCCTCTTTATATTGTTGACGGAGTGCCTTACGGAACCAATCCAAACGGCACGCCGTCGTCAAGCGCAAACGAGGGCAACAACCAGTTTACGTCGCCCCTGTCGATGATTAACCCCAACGACATCGAGAAAATCGAGGTGCTGAAAGACGCCTCGGCTACGGCCATATACGGCTCGCGCGGTGCCAACGGCGTTGTAATCATCACTACGAAGAAAGGCAAGGAGAGCGACGGCGGCAAGCCTACAATCGAGCTGAACGTGAAGCTCGGCTTGCAGACGGTGGCAAAACGCCTGAAAATGCTCACCCCGTACACCTACGCTTTATATCAGAACGAAGGCGCGGCGAACAGCCGTTACTACGAAGGAGCAAGCACACAAGACCCTTACCGCGGCGAATGGGACTATCCTTACGTTGGTACGGGGTTTGTATATGATGCCGGTTCTTACAATCCCGCTCCCGAAGACTTCCTCAATCCGGGACTGCGTTATGACGAGTACGGCAACGTTGACGAGGTCGCAATAGCCGACTGGCAGGACGAAATCTACCAAACCGCCTTCCAGCAGGACTACAACGTAAGCGTAAGCAACGGCAACGACCGCGGCTGGTACAGCTTTTCCGGCAACTTTGCGAAGCAGGACGGTATTATCAAGAACACTGGTTTCGAGCGTTACGGCATCTCAATCAACATCGGACGGCACATAACCAAGTGGCTGGAAATAGGCACAAGCTCGTTCTTCACCAACACTACGACCGACTTCCAGCGCACAGGTTCGGAGAATACGGGCGTAATCCGCTCCGCCTTAATCTTCCCTCCCACATACGGAGTACACTCATCGACCGAACAGCTTGATGAGCTTAACTGGCTCGCCACCAACCCGGTAAACTATGTGAACGGTGCAAAAGACCAGTTGAAGCAAATTAGTTGGTTCTCAAGCAGCTACGTGGAGGTGAAGCTCACACCGTGGCTCAAGTTCCGCCAGAACCTCGGTCTCGGCTACAACGATGGCCACCGCGGCACGTACTACGACCGCCACACGCAGGAGGGACGTACTCCCAACAACGGACTGGCCGGTAAATCCACAAGCATCTGGAAGAGCTTGACGGCGGAAAGCATCCTTACGTTCGACAAACGCTGGGGCATTCACGCGCTGAACGTCGTCGCCGGTATGACGTTCGAGAAGGGAACGGGTGAGAACACGTCGATGAGCGTCACCAACTTCCCCACCGACTACACCCAGGACAACGACATGAGCCTCGCCATCGACAGGCCGACGATAAGCAGCAGCACTACCGAACAGGCTCTCGAGTCGTTCCTCGGACGCGTCAACTACACATTATTGGACAAGTACATCTTCACCGCCAGCGTCCGCACTGACGGCAGTTCGAGCTTCGCAAAGAACAACAAGTGGGCTACGTTCCTTTCAGGCGCGTTCGCATGGAGGGCAAGTGAGGAGAAGTTTATACAAGACTTAAACATCTTCTCCAACCTGAAGTTCCGTCTGAGCTTCGGTCAGACGGGTAATCAGGCCATCGGAGCATACCGCACACTGAACGTTCTCAACGCCTCCAACTATCCTTTCAACGGTTCGCTTGAAAGCGGAGTGTCGATGATAGACTGGCGCGGACCTACCAATCCCGACCTGAAATGGGAGACGACCGACCAGTTCAATGCCGGCATAGACATGGGATTCCTCGACAACCGGCTGCAATTCACCGTCGACTATTACTACAAAAAGACGCGCGACTTGCTGCAAAACGTCACTATACCGGGCAGTTCCAGCTTCACGCAGATGATGGTTAACAGCGGCAATGTGACAAACGAAGGACTTGAGTTCACACTCAACTACGACGTGCTGCGCAACACTCCGGTGAAGTGGAACATTGCGGCCAACCTCTCGTTCAACCGCAACCGCATCGGCGGACTTGACGGCGACCAGTACGCAACGTCGCTCTGGAGCGCGGCAGACCAGGCTTTCCTCCAGCGCAACGGCTGTCCCATCGGTACTATCTTCGGATATGTCGAGGACGGATTCTTCGACAACCTGGCCGAAGTCCGCTCGTTCCCGGCCTACGCCGGACTGTCCGACACCGAGGCACGGCGCTACATCGGCGAGATAAAATACCGCGACATGAACGGCGACGGACAGATAACGGCAGCCGACAAGACCATCATCGGCGACACAAACCCCGACTTCGTGTACGGCTTCACGAGCAACCTGTCATGGAAGAACTTTACGCTTTCCTTCATGTTGCAAGGCTCGCAGGGCAACGACATACTGAACTACAACCTTACGGACATAAAGATGGGCAACTACGGCAACATCACCCAGGAGGCATACGACCGCCGCTGGACGGCTGAAAACCCGTCAGCCGCACTGTGGCCGAAGGCTACCGCAGGCTACACACGCACGTGGCTCTTCAGCGACCGGTATGTAGAGGACGGCAGCTACCTCAAGATGAAGTACATCACACTGTCTTACAACTGGTTCAAGCCGTTCCCCGGCATACAGAAGCTGAACATCTCGTTCACGGCCAACAACCTGTTCACAATCACCAACTACAGCTGGCTCGACCCGGATGTAAACGCCGGCGGCACAAACGCGGCCTGCCCGGGAGTGGACAGCTACTCTTATCCGAGCGCACGGACATTCACGCTCGGCCTCAACTTCACTTTCTAACCTATATATAAAGAGACAAACATGAAAAAGACAATGACATACGTCCTGGCGCTCATCATGGGCGCAGGCATGACTGCCGGATGTACAAGCTGGATTGAGGAAGACCCCGACAGCCTCATCACTCCCGAGATGGTGGGCGACAGCGAGGACGCGGCTAAGCAGTGGGTGACGGGCGTTTACAGCAAGTGGGTCAACGACATGTTCCGCTGGGGCTACTTTCCGAGGGTGCTCGAGCAGGACGCCGACTACATATCAGGCCCCGACTGGCTCTTCGGAGGCTTCGGAGCGGGCAACTTCCAAGGCACGAACGACGACCTCGCCCTGCAAGACGCGCTGTGGAACGGATGCTATAACCTCATAGGCCGCGCCAACAAGGCGGAGCGCGAAATCAAGTCGATGACAAACATATCCGACGCCGCAAAGCACAACGCCATCGGCGAAGTAAAGTTCCACAAGGCGTTCGCATACTTCCTCCTGGTGCGCGCCTACGGCCAGGTGCCGGTGCAGCCGGAGGTTGACACGGTTGACAAGAACCAGCCGAGGCAGACGGTCGACTCCGTGTACAACTACATAATAAAGAACCTTGAGGCTGCAGCCGTGATGATGTACAAGAACACCGACCAGGCATACGAGGCCGGACACGTAAGCGCGGGCAGCGCTGCCGGACTGCTGGCTAAGGTCTACGCCACAATGGCTTCGGCCGCAATGCCGGCCGGAACGCCCATAACCGTGCGCACAGGCCCGGCGTATGACGGCGAGGGAGACAACAAGGCGTACGCTCCGCTGCGCAGCATGACATTCGCAAAGACCGCCGTCAGCGGATACGAGAACATGGATTCGCAGGCTCTTTACGAGAAAGCGGCAGAGTGGGCTTGGGCTGTCATCGACGGCGACTACGGCGAATACGCCCTGCTGCGTTACGAGGACTTGTGGAAGAAGACATCGGCCACGGCGTCGGAGTTCATGTTCTCCGTGGCTTCTGCCGACGGCAACGACACCTACTCGACGCAGGTGCACACCCAGTATGACGGCTACCGCACAGCCGCAGGCTCCGACTTCATAGCCAGCGGAGGATGGACGGGCTGCACGCGCCACTGGTACGACCTGTTCGACCACGACGACTACCGCATCACCCTGGGCGTAAAGCACCGCTGGCGCGTGTACACCCAGGAGGAGGGCAACGGCGGATTCTACTATCCTTACACCGATGAATACAGCATTATGGCTACCGGCTACAACCTCAACGGCGACTGGGTAAGCGACCCCGTAGCTCCTTACGACGACGGCGTGAGCTACTATTACAACAAGGACAGCCAGTGCCTCGCCTTCACAACGAAGTATTCCGATGTTACGAACAATGCCACCGAGAACGCCGACGCCAACTGGCCCTTCCTGCGCTACGCCGACGTGATGCTAATCTACGCCGAAGCCGAGAACGAACTTGGCCACATCGACACGGCGCTTGAGTACCTGAACTACGTGCGCAGCCGCTCAAACGCCGTGGAGGGCAGCCTTACCGGCAACGGCGCGCTCGACACGAAAGACAAGATGCGCAGCGCAATCATAGAGGAGCGCGCCAAGGAGTTCGCCTGCGAGGCCGACCGCCGCTGGGACCTCATACGCTGGGGCATATACCTCGACGCGATGAACGCCATCGGGGCAAATGAGGACTCGGGCGTGAACAAGGCGCGCCAGGAGCGCAACCTGCTCTTCCCCATACCCAACTCCGAGCTTAACACAAACAAGTACATAACCGAGAACAACCCCGGATGGAGCTGATAATTTTTATAATTCATAATTCACAATGCATAATGCATAATAAGTCTATCGGCTTGTTCAAGGGCGTCCGCCCTATTGTGCATTATGAATTATGAATTGAAAGAAGTGAACCATGAACTTAAAAAGAAACAAGGCAATGAAAACAAACTTACTGACATATATCGCGGCTGCGCTTGCACTGTTTGCCATGGCAAGCTGCAACGACATCGTCAACTACGACGACGGCTACACGCCGCTCGAAGACCAGGCCAACACCGGCGCGCCTGTCATCACAGCCGTCTACGCCGTGAGCGACACGGCGATGCTGACACCCATCACCGAAGCCGACGCAGGCCAGATGGTGCGCATTGTGGGCAAGAACCTCAACAACGTGAAGCGCATAACGTTCAACACCGTGGAGGCCGACCTCTCCGGGGTGTACACCTACTCGACAAGCGCGAACGTGACAATCCCGCAGGAGCTGTCGATGGAGCACCAGAACAAAATAGAATACACCACAGACAAGGGCACGGCCACGTTCGACTTCACCGTGCCATTCCCACAGTTGAGGGTTGACGGGCTGCTGTGCGAGTTCACAAACGCCGGCGACTCCGTGACAATCCTCGGCCAGAACTTCGACTACTACAACTTCGGCACGGCGTCGCAAGTCACCATTGGCGGCACGGCTCTCGGCCTCGGTTCAATCACCAACACGTCGATGAAGGCCGAAATACCCGAAGGCACGCCCGACAACAGCACCGTACAGGTAAGCTGGACAGACGGCAATACCGGCACGCAGATGACCGCCACGCTGTCCTTCCGCCCGACAAAGAACCTGCTCTACGGCGATTTCAGCGACGTAACGCCTGCCGTAGGCGGCAGCTACAGCGCGGCCATTGAGGGCGACGACGCATTGACTACTGGCGCATCAGCCCTCGGTCGTCCCCACATCCATGTCACTGGCACGTCAGACGCATGGGGATGGAACACCATAGACCTAAGCCGCAACATGATAGACGCCGGCGACCTAAGCAACCTTGACGACTATGTGCTGAGGTTCGAGGTGCTTACGGCCAACGACTATCCGCTTACCGACGCGTCGCCGCTGCAGTTCTCGTTCAACTGGGGAAACAGTTACACATGGACGCCGGGCGACGGCGCGGGCCTCAATACCCACGGCCTGTGGCAGACCGTTACGCTGCCGCTTGCACCGATGGCTACCAACGGCATTGTAGCCCCCGGCACGTGGATGACACTGCGCATAGTGCTTAGTCCGTCGGCTGCCTACACCGCCGACTTCCGCATGGGCAATTTCCGCATCGAGCACAAGTAAACGCGTAACACATTGGCATTCAGCGGCTTCGCAATATGCCGTCTTTCGCAATGCAAAAGACGGCATATTACAGGCCGAAAGGCGGTCTTTTACATTCCAAAAGACCGCCTTTTACAAAACGGCCGGAAACAACGCCGCCGCCCGACGGCCTTCAGCCATGCGGCGGCAGGCATGTAACGACAAGTATAACAATCAAACATCAACACATCATGAAAAAGATTTTTACTTCGCTGCTGCTGTTTATGACAGCGGCAATTACCGCCAACGCGGAAATGAAAACAGTGTGGGAAGGCTCTCACGAAATAGGCAACTGGAACTGGGACACGCGCCTCGAACTCACCGCCGACGTATTCTCGACCCTCGCCGACGGCGACAAGATGGTCGTCACGATGTCGCCCAACGTGGAAGCGGCCGGGGCTGAAACATGGTATCAGTACGACATCACGGCCAACGACTACGTGGGTGGCCGCGACCCCCAGCGCACACCCATCGCCAGCGGCGACATATCGGAGGCCGGCGACGTTACAATCAACCTTACAAACGAGCAGGCAAGCCTCTTGAAAAAACACGGAATGGTTATCAACGGACACTTCGTAACCATAACGAAAATCGCCGTAGGAACTGAAGAAAGCAGCTCCGAAGAGGGCACTACCGTCGAGCTGTGGAGCGGTTCGGTAGCAACAGGCAATTGGGAGAATTACGTAAACTTGAGCTACGGCAGTAAACCGGCAGCCCTCGGCACAGCAAAGGTCGGCGATGTAATCACCGTCACATTCGACACTACTGGCGAAGGCGCACACGTACAGATAGCCGACCCTGACGGATGGGTGGCGTTCGACACGGAGTCGTCTGTCGATGTAGCGTCTCCCGGGGCAGGACAGACGTTCGCCTACACCATAGACGACGTTGCCGTATTGGAGAAAATCCAATTGAACGGTATCGTCGTCAGAGGCCATGACTTCACTGCTACTAAGGTGGAACTTACCACATACGACGGCAACTATGACGCAGTGCTCATAACAATCGGCGATGCCGGCGTGGCCACATACAGCAATTCGAGCAAGGCTCTCGACTTTACCGCAGCCGACATAAAGGCATATTGTGCAACGGCAGTTGAAGTAGGCAAGGTTACTTTAAGCCCGGTTGCAGCTGTTCCGGCCTATACCGGCATAATGGTAAAGGGTGAGCCGGGCACATACGAAGTCCGTACGGGCGAAGCCGAAGCACCTGCGGCTAACTATCTCCGCGCCGTCGGCGACTGGGAGCAGACCATTAAGCCGTATGCCGAAGGCAATTGCCTTTACATTTTCACCGAGACGAGCGAACCGACATTCTCCCTCGTGGCCGCAGGCACTACAGTCCCGGCACGCAAGGCTTACCTTGAGACCACGACAGACATTACCCCTGCCGACGGCGTTATCGAGCTTGTGTTCACTGACGACATAGAGAGCGGCATCGAGGCGGTCACCACTGAAAAGCAGGGCGACGACGCCTGGTACAACCTTCAGGGCATGCGCGTGGAGCGTCCGGCGCGCGGCATATACATACACAACGGCAAGAAAGTGCTTGTAAAGTAAGTTGCCATCATATATTAATGAAGAAAGAGAGCCTTGCGCCGGCATCCGGCGGCAAGGCTCTCTTTGTTTTATATAGGGAGTTAAAGGAGTTAAAGAAGTTATCGCTCACTGCGTTCGCTAAGGAGTTAAAGACAAATGTTTTGCCAGTAAGAGCCTGTCAGTTTTCCTTCCGAGGGATGAAATGAAGATGAGGACTGATAATGAAGGTAATGTCTTTAACTCCTTAGCGAACGCAGTGAGCGATAACTTCTTTAACTCCTTTAACTTCTTGAATAAAAAAGATACGCTTACTTCACCTCTTCAAGGCAGAGCACGCGGCTCGACCAGCTGTTCAGCTTGTTGTAGTCTACGTCGTGCGTGTAGGGAATTTCCAGTCCGTTGTCCATCAGGAACTGGCCTGTGAACGCCTGTCCCTCGAACTTCAGCGGCTTGTTGTCAATGCGGTCAAGCTCGTGTATGCGGTAAGTCTTGTCGGGGTTGAGGCCCGCCATCTTGACGCGCGGCAGGTGCTGGTTGACAAAAGTCTCCGTCTTCCACCAGTAGAACACGGCCCTGTCCTTGGCTTCCGACACGTACATGAGCGACGCCACGCCCAGTTTGTCGTATGGAGAGACGAGGCGGTACAGGTCGCCGAACTGCACTACGGGCCTTATTTGCTTGTATTCGGCAATGGCTTTCTTGCACAGGGCCTTCTCCTCTTCGGTCATGTTCTTGGGCTGTATTTCCATTCCGAGGCGGCCGCTCATGGCCACGTCGATGCGGAACTTGATGGGAATGTTGCGGAAAGTCTGGTGGTTGGGGTTCGAGCCGATGTGCGAGCCCATGGCGATGGCCGGGAAGAAGTAAGACGTTCCCCACTGCATGTATATTCGTTGCAGCGCATCGGTGTTGTCGCTAACCCAGAACTCGTCGAAGTAAGGCAGCACTCCCCAGTTGGCACGTGCGCCTCCGCTGGCGCAAGCCTGTATTACCAAGTCGGGATATTTCGCCCTTATGCGCTGGCATACCTTCTCAAATCCGCGGTGATAGTTTATGTACAGGTGGCTCTGGTTGTCCTTGGTGAGGTATGATGAGCCTGCGCTCTGTATGCCCATGTTCGAGTCCCACTTGATGTAAGCTATCTCGGGGTACTTCGTCATGAGGTTGTCCACGATGCCGAACACGAAGTCCTGCACCTCGGGGTTGCCCAGGTCGAGCATCAGCTGCGTGCCTCCGCGCCCGGTGACGGGCTCGCGCTTGGGCGCGTTTATTATCCATTCGGGGTGCTTCTCGTACAGTTCGCTGGTGGTGTTGGTGGCCTCCGGCTCAAGCCAAATGCCGAATTTCACGCCGTTCTTCTTAGCATCGCGCAGCAGGCCTTCTATGCCTTCGGGCAGCTTGCGGCCGTCAACCGTCCAGTCGCCCAGCGCGGCGTTGTCGCTGTTGCGCTGGTACTTGGAGCCGAACCAGCCGTCGTCCATCACAAACAGCTCGCCGCCCATCGAGGCGATGTCCTGCATCATCTGCGCCATGCCCTGCTGGTTGATGTCGAAGTAGACGCCTTCCCAGCTGTTGAGCAGGAGCATCCGTTCCTTGTCGCCGTGCATCAGGCGGTATTTGCGGCCCCATTTGTGGAAGTTGCGGCTCGCTCCGCTAAGTCCTTCCCGGCTGTAAGTCAGGGCGAGTGCGGGCGTTGCAAATACCTCGCCTCGCGGCAGGTTGTAGGCCGAGTTCTCCTCGTTTATTCCGGCGAAGAAGTGGTGATAGTCGCTCTCGTCGGTGTCAATGCGCAGCTTGTAGTTGCCGCCGTAGCAGAGAGCCGCGCCTATTACCGCGCCGGAGTTCTCCCTCGGGCGGCCGTCGAGGCTGAACATCACCTCGGCGTGAGCCGTGTGCGAGTTGCGCAGTCCGTCCTTGTTTTTAATCACCTTCATGCCAGGCTCAAGCGGCTCTTGGCACACTTGCGCCTCGTTAGCCCACGCGCCGTAGAGCGACGAGAGCCATACCGTGCCGCGGCGCACGGGCAGATAGCCCGAGGCGAACTGGTTTAGCACCACCGTGCCCTTCTCTTCGTGGCGTATTTCCGTCCAAGTCTCGATTACGTCGGCGTCAGCGTAGGTCTTGTAACATACGTCGACGTACAGCGGATACACCTTGTCCTTCATCGTTACGGTTGTCACCGTGGCGTTGCCTTCGGTCTTTTTGTCGACTCCCGTGACCTCCATTTGCAGCGAGAGGTTGCCGTCCGTGTGCTTCACGGCCAGCGCGGTCTCGCCCTGGCAGATTGTTCCGTACACCGGGTAGGCAGCATACGCCGCGCCGCCTGCGGCGTTCAGGGCAGCCATGTCGGCAGCCGCGAGGCGGTCGCCGTAGTACAGTTGCTTCAGCTCCTGCCCTTCGGTGGCGTCGAGCACGAGCGAGGTGTGCGGCGTGGAGATGTCTACCGTCTCCGCCGCCATGCCGCAACACAGCGTCAGTGCGCCTGCGAGCATGAATAGCTTTTTCTTGTTTTTCATTTCAGTAAGTATTTGTTTTCAGATTATTTTCACGCGGCAAAGATAGTGAAAATCCGGCTGACCGCTTTGCCTTATTTTATCTGATAATGATATAAAAGCGGCAAACGCTTTTCCAAAAGGTGGCCTTTTACATTGCAAAAGGCCGCCTTTTGCGTTGCAATATGCCGTCTTTTGCACGCCGAAAGACGGCATATTGGGAATGTGTTGATTTACAGTAATTTACACATCTTTTGCATACGGCATGGCGGATTGTCGCAAAAAAGTATTATATTCGCATCCGAATACGCAATATAATCATACCCTAAACCTTGAAAAACCATGGAAAGGAACAACGACGAGCACCACATACTGCGCGAGATTACTCCGCTTACGGACAAGGACTGCTTCTACATTGCAGACCGCCAGAAGAGCGAATTTACGTACCCCTTGCACTGCCACGACGAGTACGAGCTTAACTTCATAGAACATGGGGAGGGGCTTCGCCGCATAGTAGGCGACTCCGTGGAGACGGTCGGAGGGTACGACCTCGTGCTAATCTCCACCACCGAGCTGGAGCATGTATGGGAGCAGGGCGACTGCAAGTCGGACAATATACGCGAAATCACAATACAATTCTCGCCGCATTTCTTCGACAGCCTCTGCAACACCAACCAGTTCGCACGCGTGAAGGCCATGCTCGACAAGGGGCGCAACGGCCTGTGCTTCCCCGTGCAGGCCATCATGAAAATCTATTCGCTTATCGACACCCTGCCCGAGGCCAAGGGCTTCTATGCAGTGACGCAGTTTCTCGCGCTGCTTTACGAGCTGTCGTTCTTCACCGACGAGGCCCGGGCGTTGTCTACCTCGTCGTTCGCGAAAATCAACATGCAGGCCAACAGCCGCCGTGTGCAGAAGGTACAGCAGTACATCGACGGGCACTATCAGGACGAGATACACCTCGGCAAGCTGGCCGAGCTTGTCGGCATGACACCTACGGCCTTCAGTCGGTTCTTCCGCCAGCGCACTGGCAAACGCCTGTCCGACTATGTCATCGACATACGTTTGGGTCACGCCTCGCGCCTGTTGGTAGACACTACGATGTCGGTGGCCGAAATATGCTATGACTGCGGCTTCAACAACCTGTCCAACTTCAACCGTATCTTCAGGCGCAAGAAGAACTGCTCGCCCACGGAGTTCCGCGAAATGTACTTCAAGAAGAAAGTAATCATCTGACGACTGGCGGCCAGACGGCAGCTTGCTTGGATGACATACAAGTTCTATCAATGACAACATCCTGCTATAATCCAGGCAGTCGGTAGCTGTCATGCCGCACCCCGATGCGGCATCCAGAAAACATCCAAGGCATCAAACTGTACAAGCTGCATACACTGGATGCCGCATCGGGGTGCGGCATGACAGCTACCGACTGCCTGGATTGAAGCAAAAAGTCATAGGTAATGACACTTCCAAAGTCTTATTTACAGTTTAGCAACAACAGGCAACCAAGCCCCCTCCCTTAGGGAGGGTTGGGGTGGGTGTCCGATTGACCGTCTTTTGCACTGCAAAAGGCCACATATTGCACGCTAAAAGGCCGTCTTTTACAAGCTAAAAGACGGCCTTTTGCAATGCGTTGGGCATCAATGTGTTACGCAGGCGGATGCCAGCGTGCGCTTATTTCCTCACGTATTTCCTTCCGTTTACTATTACTATGCCCTTGTAGTCGTCGCCTACGCGCATCCCGGCGAGGTTGTAGGCAGGGCCGTCGGCGGCATCTTGCGCTTCGGTTGTCACCTCGTTGATGCCTGTCGGGATTTTAGTGCCGACGTAATTCCCGAAAAAATCCATGTACGTCTGCGTCCAGTCGGCAGGCGTGCCGTGGCCGAGGAAGGGGTTGACGATGTATCGGTTGTCGGCCTTCTCGACGTTCTGCAAGAGGTTGTAGGGCGCGATGTTGGTATGTGCCGGGTCGGTAGTGTCTTGCAGGCTGAAGCTTGTTATTACGGGACAGGTCACCCACTTGGCAAAGTTCTTTGTGTCGTAGTACGAGTTGAAAGCGTCGCGCTCATCGTCAGTCCAGCCCAAAGCCTCCTGCGCATCAAGGAACTTCTGGCGCGGCCAGTTGACTATTTTCATGCCGTCGGTGAAGTCGGCGTGTCCCGTTATGCTCGGGGCGATGGCGCGGAAGGCCTGCGTCAGTCCGGCGGCAACGTATGTGAAGCATCCGCCTTGCGAACCTCCGGCGGCGAAGATGGCGTCATCGTCCACCTTGTCGCGGCTCTTCACGAAGTCGACGGCACGCACGCAGTCAAGGTAAGCGTTGCGGTTGTAGTGCTCGCGCATGTCTCCCCAGCCGTAAGAATAGAAGTCAAAGCCGTACTTGTCGTCACGGCAGAGCATCTGTCCGCGCGTAGAGAGGACGAACTCGCACCACTCCTTGTTGTCGTCTCCGCCCATCGGCGCAGGCAGTGCGGACGTTCCGCCATCGGTGCCCTGATACCTTATTACGGCAGGATAAACGCCGTCGGCTGTCGGTTCGGCGTAATATCCCTTTATAGTTACAGGCTCTCCGCCCTCCTCGTCGGCTACGCTCTTCATCTCGACAAGGTACACCTTGCGGGCCGCAGTGCTGTATTCAGTCTGTTCGGTCAGCTTCACGTCCATGCCTATACCTGCCAGTTCGGCCTTCGCCTCGTCCCAATACTCCTTGAAGTCGGGCTGCGAATCGTCGGGCGAAACTATGCCCGTGGGGTCAAAGCCGATATTGTATGCGCATACGTCGTTGCCGTTCACAGAGGCAATCATCTGGTAGAAGCCCGGCTCCATTACGTCTTTCATCTCCATAGTTTCGGTCACAGTGCCGCCGGCCGGTATCGTTACGTCGGTCGTGTTGGTGTAATATACGCTGTGCGTGCCGGTCTCGTCGTCCACCATGTCGCGGTAGAGGGTCACGGTGTAAGGCACAGTCGCAGCCTCAGTCTCGACGTTAGTCATCGTCATTGTAAGGTTCGGGGTCTCGTCTTTCTCCCAAGCCTTGATGTCGGCGTCGTCAATCTGCGAGATGATGAGATACTCCTTGCCCGGGTCTATGATGTCAACGCGCGTTGCGGTGTACCTGTTTCCGCTTACGCGCAGACCTTTTTCTTTAAGTGCGGCGACGTTGGCGTCGGTCAAAGTGTACTCGTAATAGTTGCCCTTCAGCGGCGATACGTTTTTGAAACCGTCCAAAGCCGTCCAGTTGGCAAGCAGCCTTCCCGTGGCAGACTCTACTCCAAGGCCAGTTATATAGACGCGCACCTTGTCGCCTGCCTTCATGCTTGAAGGCATGGCAGACTTGTCAACAAGCACCGAGTTGTTGCTGCCTTCTACCCAACTGATGACTTCTTCACCCGTCCAAACGGTAGTTGCGGCGTCGCCTTTCTCCACTTCCGAGGGGTAGACTTTGTGCCGGAGCACCACTGATGTGAACGTAAAGCCTGCGCCTTTGACGATAAATCCGTTGGCCTTGAGTTCCGTTGCCATGGCTTCGGTGACTGGGATTACGGCCTCGTAGGGCAGCGTCACGCCTGCGAGTTGCACCGTAGGAGCGTCTACAAGCTCGCCCCAAGCCTTGTTGTTTAGCATGAGCGCCGGTGTGGATAGCGTTTCAGAGAGTGCCGACACGGTAACGACTATTTCGTCGCCTGCGGCTATAAGCTGGCACTTTGACGCGTCGATGATTTGATAACCCTGCCAGTCGTCTGTGCAAGTCTGCTCTCCTTTCCAGAGGTTTATCGGCACAATGGTCGGTTCTGTGGGAACATCAGGGTCTTCAACGGTCTTCAGGTGAGCCTTGAAGAAGTCCATATAAGTGTTGTACCAGTCAGCTGGCGTCTCGTGCTGGCACTCGGGGTTGACTACGTAATGCTTCTCTTCAGACTTGAAGTTGTTGTAAGGCGCGAAGTTGGTGTGCGGCGGACATACGGGGTCTTGCAGTCCCATTGCCGACGTTACGGGGCAGGTTACGAGCGTGGCGAGGTTTTTCGTGTCAAAGTAGGACAGGAACTTGTACATCTCCTCGTCGCTCATCGAGAGCTTCTGCTGCATGGCGCGCGCCGTAGATGCAGGCCAAGAGCCTACCTGGAAGTAGTCGGGGAAGTCGCCCATGAACTGTATGCTCGGCGCTATGGCGTTCAGTCGGCCGTCGCCGAGGGCAGCTCCGGCAATGGCGAACGCGCCTCCCTGCGAGCCGCCTGTCATGAAGATGTTTTCCTTCTGCACCTTGTCCTGCGAGCAGACGAAGTCGATAGAGCGCACCACGTCCATGTAAGCGCCGCGGTAATAGTAAGTGTCCTTGTCGCCGAAGTTGTACGCAAACCATTCGTTAGGCTGGTAGTCCTCGCCATAGAAGGCGTTTTCGTCCTTGTAAGGGTCGCGGTTGTTGACGAGCTGTCCGCGGTTGCTGATGTTCAGTTCTATCCATTCGGGGTTGCCGTCGGTTTGGGGAATGTATATGTCTGACAGTCCGCCGCTGTCGTATCCGTTCTGTGTTATGACTACGGGGTACGTGCCTTCGGCCTTCGGCACGGCGTAGTAGCCGCGTATGGTGACAGGCTTGCCGTCGCCGTTGCCTATTGACTGCATCTCTACGAAGTATATGTTGCGTGCGCCTGTTGACAGTTCTTCCTTCAAAGTGAGCTTCGCGTCGATGGGGATGGCGGCGAGTTCTGTTTTCGCTGTGTTCCAAAAGTCGGCGAAGTCGGCCTGCATGTCAGGCGCGGAGACTATGGCCGTGGGGTCGTAACCTATGTTGAAGTCGCGCACGGGGCCGTAGTTGGCCTCGACGGCGGCATGATAGAAGCCGGGATTGAGCGTCAATGGGAAGGTGACGGTCTGCTCGCCGCCGGCAGTGACGGTAACTTCTTTAGAGTCTTCAGATACAAATTCGCCTGCATCAGTGAACAACCTGTAGCTTACTGTGGTAGTAACGTCAGAGCCTTCAAGGCTGCTTAGCGTCACGCCAATCAGCGGACTTTCGCCCTTTTCCCAGCATTTTACGGTCTCGCTTGTCAGCGTGCATGTCATTGAAGGTATTTGCGTAGGGTCGATGAGGTCAACCTTCGTCAGCGTATAACCTATACCTTTAATTATGCAACCATTCGCCTGAAGCTCTGCGAGCATGTCTGCGTTGATTGTGAAGTCGGCGTATGACGCGGCAGGAGAGAGCTGTATGCCGCTCTCCGCACCGGGCATTGTGCCCCAAGAAGAGTTGTTGAGCATGATTTGTGCGCCCGTCTGGCAGTCCGTATAGGTGCAACGCATCTTCCATCCGGCCTGCGCGTTTGCGAATACTGATGCCTCCAGACGCTGATAGTCGCCCCATGAGGGGTCGTCAAATGCCACCTCGCCCGTCCAGATGTTATGTACCGGGTCGCCCTTCTCGCCCTCGGCAAGCTCGCGCTTGTGTATGAGGTCGATGCTTGTGGCGGTGAAGCCGCAGCCTGTTATCACAAATCCGTTGGCTTTTATTTCGCTGACCACATCTTCGGTCAGGGCTATACGGGCATCGTAAGGCACTGATACGGCTTTGTCAAGGTTAAGTCCTACAGCCGGTTCAAACTGCGCCCAGCCGTCTGTTTTACGCAAAGATATTTGCGGCCAGTCGGCAGTCTGCGACACGGCGGTCACGGTCACTGCGATTTCGTCGCCCGTAGCGGCCTGCTGAAGCAGGTCGGCTGCGACTTGCTGGCCGCCGCCCCAGCCGTCGGTCACTTCCAACGTGCCGCTCCACAACGGAATTCTCACATCTTTTGTCGCCGCATTCACGCACAGAGCGCATATCAGCAGCAACATGGTAAGCATTGTTTTCTGTTTCATAATTATTTGTTTAGGTAATGATTTTTCTTTTCAGCAAAGTTCCGGCTGCAAAGTTACAACAAAAAGCGGCCTTCCGTCAAGTACTTTTTTATCACTTAATGACACTTCTGGCACAATCGGTCGGACACCGGGGCACGACATGATTTGCAGAAGGAGGTCTTTTACATTCCAAAAGGCCATGAATTGCGTTGCAAAAGGCCGTGTTTTACAATCTAAAAGACGGCCTTTTGCAACGCGTTGAATGTCAAGGCGTTACGCAGGTGTTTGCAAACGCCGCGCCGGCGGGGCTTCATGGCTGCGTTAAAATATGCTGAAAAGGGCGTTTTGAAGTAAAGTATTATCTTGTGATAAAATTATATTTGTGGGTCAACGGATAAGGACGTATCTTTGCATCCGAATGAGAACACAACGCAGATACGTACTAACAAACAATTTATCATGAACCTGAAAACAAGGATATTATCAAGGATGTGCATGGCGGCGGCACTCGCATGCTGCACCGCCAACGCCGCAGCGCAGGACGCCAAGACCTGCGGCGGATGTGAAAATGTACGCACACGCACGCAAGAGGCCGAGGCGATGCTCGCCACGCTGAAGGCTCTGCCGGAGCAGGGCGTGTTCATGTTCGGCCACCACGACGACCCGATGTACGGCATCGGATGGGTGGGCGACGCGGACAGGAGCGACGTGAAGAGCGTCTGCGGCGACTGGCCGGCCGTGATGTCGTTCGACCTCGGCCACTTGGAACTGGGCGATGACAAGAACCTCGACGGCGTGCCGTTCGACAAAATAAGGAAGGAGAGCGTGGCGCAGTACGAGAGGGGAGGCATGGTTTCGTTCAGCTGGCACGCCGACAATCCGCTTACGGGTAAGGACGCGTGGGACGTTTCAGACTCCAGCGTTGTGCGTTCGGTGCTCCCGGGAGGCGAAAACCATAATAAATTCATAGCCTGGCTTGACCGCGTTGCCGACTTCCTCAACTCTATAAAGACTGATGACGGCGTGAAAGTGCCGGTGCTCTTCCGCCCGTGGCACGAGCATACGGGCAGCTGGTTCTGGTGGGGGCAGGCGCTCTGCACCGACAGCGAGTATGACACCCTTTGGCAGATGACCTACAAGCGGATGCTCGCGAAGGGCGCGACGCAGTTGCTTTGGGCTTACTCTCCCGGCATAGAGCCGCGCGACGAGGCCGAATACCTGCGCCGCTGGCCGGGCGACTGCATCGTTGACGTTATCGGAGTGGACTGCTACCAGTATGAGAACCGCGACGAATATCTTGCCAACCTCGACCGCTCCCTGCGCATAATGACCGCCGTAAGCAAGGCTCACGGCAAGCCGATGGCCGTAACCGAGACGGGCTACGAGTCGGTTCCAGACGCAGAGTGGTGGACTAAGACGCTCATGCCGGTAATCGGGAAATACCCCATTAGCTACGTCTTGGTGTGGCGCAACGCGCACGACAAGCCCAAACACTTCTACGCCCCATATCCCGGACACGCCTCGGCGCAGGACTTCGTGACGTTCTACAACGACCGCCGCACGCTCTTTGCAAAGGACATGGAGAAGGTGAGACGGTGAGAAAGTGAGACGGTGAGAAAAGAAAAAGGCAGAAAGTAAAAGGTAAAAAGGTAAAAAAGTAAAAAGGTAAAACAACATATCACATGAAAAGCTTTGACGAGAAACTGAAAGAACTGATGGCACGCCACGAGGCGTTGCTCACTCGCAAGAACGAGCCTATGGACGAAGGCAACGGCGTGTTCACACGATATAAGTATCCTATCATCACCGCCGCGCACACGCCTGTGTTCTGGCGATACGACCTTGACAGGCATTCAAACCCGCACCTGATGGAGCGCATCGGCATGAACGCCACGCTCAACTCGGGCGCAATCAAGCTCGACGGCAAGTACCTGCTGGTAGTACGCGTCGAGGGAGCCGACCGCAAGTCGTTCTTCGCGGTGGCCGAAAGCCCCAACGGAGTTGACAACTTCCGCTTCTGGGACTATCCCGTCACCATGCCGGATGACACCATACCGGCCACAAACATATACGACATGCGCCTTACAAAGCATGAGGACGGCTGGCTCTACGGCATATTCTGCGCCGAAAGACACGACGACTCCGCTCCTGCCGGCGACCTGTCCGCAGCCACGGCGACGGCTGCCATTGCGCGAACAAAAGACCTGAAGACATGGGAAAGGCTGCCCGACCTCAAGACGAAGAGCCAGCAACGCAACGTGGTTCTGCACCCGGAGTTCGTCAACGGCAAGTATGCGCTCTACACAAGGCCGCAGGACGGCTTCATCGACACCGGCAGCGGCGGCGGCATCGGGTGGGCTTTGGTTGACGACATGACCAACGCCGAGGTGACGGAAGAGAAAATAATAGACGCACGCCACTACCATACCATCAAGGAAGTGAAGAACGGCGAGGGCCCTGCTCCAATCAAGACGCCCTACGGTTGGCTGCATCTGGCACACGGAGTACGCGGCTGCGCCGCCGGACTTCGCTACGTATTATATATGTACATGACCGCACTTGACGACCCGACGCGCGTCATCGCCCGTCCCGGCGGTCACTTCATGGCTCCCGTCGGCATCGAACGCGTGGGCGATGTGTCGAATGTCCTCTTCTCGAACGGCTGGATAGCCGACGACGACGGCACCGTCTACATCTATTACGCGTCGTCGGACACACGCATGCACGTTGCCGTTTCGACCATCGACCGCCTCGTTGACTACTGCATGAACACGCCCGAGGACGGACTGACGACCACCGCCTCGGTGGAAACTCTCAAGAAGTTGATAGACAAAAACATGAAGACAATGAAGAATTTATAATGAAAAATGAATAATATTGCTGCGCCATTGAGTGCAGAACAAGCGATTTTTCATTTTTCATTAATCATTATTCATTTAGCTTATGATTAGGCTTAGGGAAAAGATAGGTTACGGCTTCGGCGACATGGCGTCGTCGATGTTCTGGAAATTGTTTGGCGCGTACCTGATGATATTCTACACCGACGTGTTCGGTTTGCCGGCCGCCATGGTGGGAACGATGTTCCTCGTTACGCGAATATGGGACTCCGTGTTCGACCCGATAGTAGGAGTCGTGGCCGACAGGACGACCAGCCGGTGGGGAAAGTTCCGCCCCTACATCCTCTTCTTGGCCGTTCCGTTCGGAATTATAGGCGCATTTACGTTCTATACGCCGTCCTTCGGCGACACGGGCAAGCTCGTTTACGCCTATGTTACGTACTCGCTTATGATGATGGTGTACTCCGCCATCAACGTGCCTTACGCCTCGTTGCTCGGCGTTATGAGTCCGAATCCGAATGAGAGGAACACCCTTTCCACGTTCCGCATGATGTTTGCATACATCGGCAGCTTCATTGCCTTGCTGCTGTTCATGCCGATGGCCAACGCATTCAGCGGCCACAGCGGCAGCGTGGAGGCGCAACAGACGGGCTGGTTCATGGCCGCCGCCGTCATAGCTACGGCGTGCGTGCTGCTCTTTTTCGGCTGTTTCTCGTGGACAAAGGAGCGCGTCAAGCCCATAAACGACAAGAAGACATCGCTCAAGACGGACATCCGCGACCTGCTGCACAACCATCCCTGGTGGATACTTTTCGTCGCAGGAGTGGGTGCATTGGTGTTCAACTCCATACGTGACGGCGCCGCCGTGTACTACTTCAAGTACTACATCGTGGAGGAAAACTTTGAAACCGTGTCGCTTTTCGGCGTTTCTTTCGTGCTAAGCGGCCTGTTCCTGGCTCTCGGACAGATGGCGAACATCGTGGGAGTGGTGCTTGCCGCGCCGGTAAGCAACCGTTTCGGAAAGAAACAGACGTTTGCTTTCTCTATGCTGATGACGGCTGTGTTGAGCATAGTGTTCTACTGGTTCGACAAGGACGACATTGTTCTTATCTTCGTGTTCCAGTGCATCATCAGCATGTTCGCAGGCAGCATATTCCCCCTGTTGTGGTCGATGTACGCCGACTGCGCCGACTATTCGGAACTGAACACCGGCAACCGCGCCACCGGACTAATCTTCTCGGCCTCGTCGATGAGCCAGAAGTTCGGATGGGCAATAGGCACTGCGCTGACCGGATGGCTGCTTTCCTACTTCGGCTTCGAGGCCAACGCCGTGCAGAGCGCGGAGACTATAGACGGCATAAAGATGTTCCTGAGCTGGCTGCCTGCCGCCGCGTCGGTAGTGTCGGTCATCTTCATACTCTGCTATCCGTTGGGAGAACAGAAGGTTGCGAAAATCATCGAGCAGTTGAACGCCAAGCGGCAAGGCGCGAATTGAGAATTTAGAACGGAGAGTTGAGAATTGTGATAACCTTTAACTGTTGTCCTGAAAACAAGTAATCGGGCAAATCACAATTCCCAATTCCCAACTTTCAGTTCCCAATCAATATGCCAATGCAAATCATAATTATCAATTCCCAATTTTCAATTCTCAATTAAAGAGATGGAATACAACAATAAGATAACCACGCTCCGCACTGAAGTGGAGCACGAACTGACCACAGGCATTCTGCCGTTCTGGATGGAGAAGATGACAGACAACGTGCAAGGCGGCTTCTACGGACGCATCGACGGCGACGACAACCTGCACGTCGACGCGCCCAAGGGGGCTATTCTCAACGCGCGCATACTGTGGACTTTCTCGGCGGCTTACCGTCTGCTGCATAGGCCCGAATATCTGGATACGGCCACGCGAGCCAAGCGTTACATCATAAACAGGTTCTACGACAATGACTTCGGGGGCGTGTACTGGTCGCTTACGGCCGACGGCAAGCCGCTCGACGACAAGAAGCAAGTCTACGCGCAGGGCTTCGCCATCTACGGACTGAGCGAATACGCACGCGCCACTGGCGACCGCGAGGCTCTCGATTACGCTGTAAAACTGTTTGAAACGGTTGAAAAATACAGCTTCGACCGCGACCGGAACGGCTACATCGAGGCGTTTACGCGCGAGTGGAAGCCCATCGAGGACATGCGACTTAGCGACAAGGACGAGAACACGAGCAAGACGATGAACACCCACCTGCACATACTCGAGCCTTACGCCAACCTCTACCGCGTGTGGAAGGACGGGCGGCTGGAGCGGCAGTTGAGGAACATGCTCGACTTGTTCACCGGCAAAATACTCAACAAAAAGACGGAACATCTCGACCTCTTCTTCGACAACGACTGGCGCACCGACGGCAACATAATATCCTACGGCCACGACATCGAGGCGTCATGGCTCATCCACGAGGCCGCGCTTGTGCTCGGAGACGAGCTCCTGCTGAAGCAGATTGAGCCTGTGGTAGTGAACATCGCACGCGCCGCCGACGAGGGACTGAACCCCGACGGCAGCATGATTTACGAGCGTTTTACGGCTGAAGACCGCACAGACCGCGAGCTTCACTGGTGGGTGCAGGCCGAAAACGTAGTGGGACACGTCAACCTCTACCAGTACTTCGGCGACGAAAAAGCACTCGACACGGGCATGAAATGCTGGCAGTTCATCAAGGACAAAATCATAGACCACGAGCACGGCGAGTGGCACTGGAGCCTGATGCCCGACGGAACGGTCAACCGCCGCGACGACAAGGCCGGCTTCTGGAAGTGTCCCTACCACAACGGAAGGATGTGCATGGAAATAATCGAACGCTTTGCCTGACGCTGGTGAAAGCCCGGCAGGCTGTTAGACAGAAAGGAGACAGACCATGAAAATACTTAAAATCATTGTTGTGGCCGTTGTGGCATGTGCCGTACAGCTGTGCGGCGCACAGCCTGTAAGCGGCCAGTTCATACCTGCCAACGACCCCGGCATAACCTACATGGGGCGCATAAGCAGGCGTTACAGCCCCAACGTGGCGTTTACATACCCCGGCGTCAGCATCCTTGCCGACTTCAAGGGCACGTCGCTCGCCATGGCGGTGAAGCCAGGCAGCGGCGACTTCATGGTCGAGATAGACGGCGGATTGCCGTTCCGCATACACTTCGGCGAGGCCGACTCGCTGTGCGTCTTGGCCGAAGGGCTGCCCGACGGCACGCATTCAGCACGCATCATGTACGCCATAGAGGGACACGAGTTGCGGCCTGTGTTCAAAGGACTGTACGTAGACGGGGGCAAGGGGCTCGCCCATGCGCCCGTGCTTCCGCGGCGGCGCATCGAGTTCATAGGCAACTCCATCACGTGCGGATACGGCATAGAGTCAGAAGATAGAGACGCTCCGTTTACATACGATACGGAGAATCATTATTACACTTACGCTGCACTGACGGCCCGTGCGTTGCAAGCGCAGCACTTGGTTGTGGCCCGTTCGGGCATAGGAGTGTACCGAAACTACGGCTCACCGGCCTCCGGCAGCAGCGACTGTATGCCGGCCATGTACGGGCGGACGCTCTTTCTCGACCCGTCGGAGCGTTGGGACTACTCTCTGTACACGCCCGACGTTGTGTGCGTAAACCTCGGAACCAACGATGTAAGCGAAGACAAGTATGACATGAAGCTGCTTACCGGCGCTTACCGACGGTTTGTAGCCCGTCTGCGCGATGTCTATCCGAAAGCCAAAATCGTATTGCTCACCGGGTGTATGCTCAACGGCAGGCAACTCGCCGACGTGAAGAAGGCACTCGATACGGTGACGTCTGAACGTCGCGAGGCCGGCGACGGCGAGGTGTACCGCTTCGACATGTCGCCGCAGACAGGCTCGCTCGGCTATGCTCCGGGCTGGCATCCCACTATGCGTCAGCACCGCAAGATGGCCGTGGAGCTTACGTCATACCTGAAAAAACTTATGAACTGGTGAACGGCCGCATCGCGGTTGAATATCAGGATAGTGTTAGTTTTTTGATGTTTGTATAAAGGTTGATTTACAGGTGACGGCCTTTCAGCGTGTAAAAGACCGCCTTTTACCGCCTGAAAGGCCGTCTTTTGCAAGCTAAAAGACGGCCTTTTGCAAACCCGTTGATTATCAAGCAATTACAAAGACAGAACATGAAACGATTAAAAAGCATTGCAATGACGGCGGCCTTGTGTGCCGGAGGATGCCTCAACGGCGCGGCACAGGTGCGCCCGGCCATACCTGCCGACCCTGAAATCGAGGCGAAAATACAGGCGTGGCTCGGCAAGATGACCTTAACTGGGACGGCCTCATAGTGACCGACTGGGCCGACATAAACAACCTCTGCACGCGCGACCACATCGCCGCCACCAAGAAGGAGGCCGTAAAGATAGCCATCAACGCTGGCATAGACATGTCGATGGTGCCTTACGAGACGAGCTTCTGCACTTATCTTAAAGAACTTGTCGAGGAAGGCGAGGTGCCCATGAGCCGCATAGACGACGCCGTAGCGCGCGTGCTACGCCTGAAATACCGCCTCGGATTGTTCGACAATCCGTACTGGGACATCACTGAATACACCAAGTTCGGTTCGCAAGAACATGCCGCCGAGGCACTGCGCGCCGCCGAGGAGTCAATCGTATTGCTGAAGAACGACGGCCAGCTGCTGCCCATAAAGGAAGGAACGAAGATACTGCTGACCGGCCCCAACGCCAACTCCATGCGCTGCCTTAACGGCGGATGGTCTTATTCCTGGCAGGGACACCGCGCCGACGAGTTCGCCGGAGCTTACAACACCATCTACGAAGCGTTGTGCAACAAGTTCGGAAAAGCCAACGTAAGCTATGAGCCGGGCGTCACTTACGCCTCATACAAGAACGACAACTGGTGGGAGGAAAACGCTCCGGAAATAGACAAGGCTGTGCAGGCTGCGGCCTCGGCGGACGTCATCATAGCCTGCATAGGCGAGAACTCTTACTGCGAAACGCCCGGCGAAAAGAAGACCGTTACGTTCAAACTGGAGGCTGACGACCTGGCTTTCGTAGGCCATGACGGCAGGTGGCGGCTTGAGAAAGGCGGCTTCACGCTCGGTTGCGGAGGGCTGACGGCAAGCGTTGAGTGCGCTGAAACGAAGGTGTGGGACACGCCGAACCGCTGACACCGGCGACAGGGAAGGCCACATAAAAAGGCAGCTCCACGGCTTCAAGCCGCAGAGCTGCCTTTTTATTATCACGTTTCGGTATAAGAACCCATCCTTTGTAGGGACATAATTAGCTTAACGCTGACCTTTGGTTCATTATGTCCGCACGCCGCGAAGAGGCGTATTCAACAAGCAACGCCAATAAAATACGTTTCTGCGAAACATGCGGACATAATGAACCGAAGGTCAGCGTTAAGCTAATTATGTCCCTACAAAGGATGTGTTCAGATATTTATAAAAACTAATTCTTATGCCGAATTAACGTTATTATCAAGTATTTTCAGTCTTTCTTTTAATGATGTACGCCGTCTTACTTGGCGTAAGGCATTACGTACATCGCCTTTGCACTCCACTCGAAGTTCCTTCTGAGTGAGCCGAACAATCTTTTTACCTTTTTCATAATACCTTTAATTTAATTTGTTATCCTTTGTTTTCGCCGCCGCATGGTGGCGGCATCTCGTCTTTTCGTGTGCAAATTTAAGGCCGCCGGGCGACAATCCGTTTTCAATGTGGTGAAAATATAGCCTTATGCCCTCACTTTTTGACCTGCGTCAACGCCGTCGGTCAAAACCTGCCGGAATGTCGGATGAATTCTAAGAGACGGTCTTTTACGCGCTAAAAGGCCACCTTTTACCACGCAAAAGGCCACCTTTTGCCGTCTAAAAGACGGCATATTGGCAACTTGTTGACAGTCAGCAGGTTACAAAACGGCAAAAAGACACTGCGTAAAAGGCTTGGAACACGGCGCAGAACAGGCCGCAGGCAACGTGCTTACGTAGTTGGCACGCCCTGTACGTATATAATGTAAAACAATCAAACCATAGACAAATGAAGATTAAGACCGTATTTGCCGCCCTGGCAATGGCGACAACACTCGTCGTTCCGGCTCACGGAGAAGACGCCTGCCGGCAGTTCGCGCCGGACGAAGTGACGTTGCTGCCGTCGCGTTTCCGCGACAATTTCGTGCGTGATTCGGCGTGGATGATGTCCATACCTGTGAACAGCCTGCTGCACAGTTTCCGCAACACGGCCGGAGTGTACTCGGGTCTCGAGGGCGGATATGACACGGTTGAGAAGCTCGGCGGTTGGGAATCATTGGACTGCGACCTGCGAGGCCACGTCACGGGGCACATTATGTCGGCTCTTGCCATGCTCTATGCGCAGACCGGCAGCGCGGCTGTCAAGGCCAAGGCGGACAGCATCGTAGGCGGACTTGCCGAGGTGCAGCGCGCTTACGGCACGGGCTATCTCTCGGCGTTCGGGCAGGGACTAATTGACCGCAACATCCAGGGCAAGAGCGTCTGGGCGCCGTGGTACACACTGCACAAGCTCCTCCAGGGGCTCATCGACCAGTACAAGCTCTGCCATAGCGACTCCGCGCTGGCCGTGGCGCGCCGCATGGGCGAGTGGGCTTACGGCAAGACACACAGCCTTGACGACGCTACGCGCTGCCGTATGCTGCGCAACGAGTTCGGCGGTTTCAACGATGCTATGTACCAGTTGTATCAAATCACCGGCGATGCGCGCTTCCTTGAGACGGCACGTTTCTTCTACCACAACGAGAAAATAGACCCCCTGAAGACCGGGAACGCCGACCTCGGCACGGCGCACGCCAACACTTTCATTCCCAAACTGCTCGGTGAATGCCGCGAATATGACATAACCGGCAGCGAGGACAGCCGCCGTGCGGCAGAGCTTTTGTTCAACACGCTCTCGCAGGAGCACGCCTTCGTGACGGGCGAAGTGTCTGACAAGGAGCATCTTTTCAACCCCGCCGAGCAGCACAAGCACCTTACGGGTTACGACGGGGAGAACTGCTGCACGTTCAACCTGCTGAAGCTGGCCGCACGGGTGTTCTCGTGGAGCGCTGACAAGAGTGCCGCCGACTACATCGAGCGTGCCCTCTACAACCACATTCTCGGTCAGCAGGACACGCTGTCGGGCATGGTTACATACTTCACTCCGCTGCTTACGGGCGCGTACCGCCTGTATTCCACGCCTCGGCAGAGCTTTTGGTGCTGCGTGGGTTCGGGCTTCGAGAGCCATGTTGGCTACGCTTCCTACATATATTTCCATTCAGACACCGACCTTTACGTCAACCTCTTCATACCCTCGGAGCTGCGCTGGGGCGGTACGATGGTGCGCCAGGAGACCGACTTTCCCCGGCAGGGTACAACCGTGCTGACCGTAGGCGGCGAGGCAAAGGAGTTCGCCATGCACCTGCGAAGGCCGTGGTGGGCCGCGTCGATGACCGTCCGCCTGAACGGAAAGAAGGTCAAGACGGACGAAAACGGCATCGTACTGAAGCGCAAGTGGCGCGAGGGCGACCGCGTGGAGGTGGCCTATGGCATGGAAATGCGTGAGGAGGCGGTGCGCGGCGACTCGTCGCGCGTGGCGTTGCTCTACGGTCCCGTGGTGATGGCCGGATGCCTCGGACACGTGGACAGTCCGTTCAGCGACCCGTCAAAGCATAACGATTATTACACGTTTGACTATAAAGTGCCTTCTTCCTTGGCTGGAAAGACGCGCATTAAGTGCGCTTCCGACCTTAAAAAGAACGCTCCCCTGGACTATATAACGCCGCAGGGCGTCCGTGTAAAGCCGTTCTATGACGTTCATCATGAGCGTTACGTAGTGTATTGGAATAAAACAGAATAGAGATGAAAAGATATGTTTTGGTGTTGTTTATGGCGTGTGCCGCAGTGTTGGCGCACGCCGCGAGCCTCGTGACTTACCCTGCGCCGGAGGGCGCTCCGCTAAACGGCGACTTCCGCGTGAGGGTAAGGCTCAAGGGCGGAGAGTGGCAACGGGTTGACACTTACCTGTGGAAGGTTGACCGTGTTGAGGCCGGGCGGCACAAGGCCGAGCCGTCGTCGGTGGCTTACTTCGACTTCGACGGCACGGTGGAGGTCGAGGTCACAAGCCTTAAAGGCCGCATAGACAGTTGCCGCGTGCGCCCCCTGTCATACGGAATAGCCGCCGACGTGAGCGGCGACAGGCTCACCTTCACCCTCGACAGGCCGCGTATGCTCTCGGTGGAGGTCAACGGCGACATCTTCCATAACCTCCAGTTGTTCGCCAATGCGCCGCAACCCAAGGTCAAGAAGGGCAAGAACGTGCGCTATTACGGTCCCGGTTATTACGACCTCAAGGGCGACTCCATCCATCTGAAGACGGGCGAGACGCTCTTCATCGACGGCGGAGCGTATATCAAAGGGTGGGTTTCCACGTATAAATCGGACAACGTGCGCATCATAGGTCACGGCATTGTAAACCCCGAACGGCAGAAAGAGGGCATCATGATAAGGTACTCTAAGAACGTCACTGTTGACGGCCCCGTCACCACGCAGCTGCCCGTGGGCGGCAGCTACGGCGTTAGCGTGAGCAACGCCAAGTGCATAAGCTGGTACGGATGGGGCGACGGCATGAACGTGTTTGCGTCGAACAACGTCACGTACAACCACGTTTTCTGCCGCACAAGCGACGATTGCTCCACCATATACTGCACCCGCAAGGGCTACCAAGGCGGCTGCCGCAACATCAAGGTGACCGATGCAGTATATTGGGCGGACGTTGCCCATCCCATAATGATTGGCCTGCACGGCGACATAAGCAAGAATGAAGTCATCGAAAATGTTGTCTACGAGGACGTCGACATACTCGACCAGGCCGAGCGGCAGATAGATTATCAGGGCTGCATCGGCATCAACAACGGCGACAACATCCTCGTTAGGGACGTCACCTTCCGCCGTTTCAGGGTGGAAAGCCTGCGTTGCGGCATGCTGTTCAACTTCCGCGTGTGCTTTAATAAGAAGTATTGCTCCGCCCCGGGGCGCGGCATCGAGAACATAACCATAGACGGCCTGACCTACAACGGGCGGCGACCGAATATGTCAATCATGGCAGGTTACAACGAGGAAAGGAAAATAAAGGGCGTTAAATTCCGTTCTTTTATAATAAACGGCACGCCCATATACGACACCATGCCCGGCAAACCCGCGTGGTACAAGACGGCCGACTTTGCCGACATCTTCATCGGCGAGCATGTGGAGGGCGTGGAGTTCAACCGGTAAAAACCATTAAAAACAAAACAATATGAGAAGAATTGCATTCCTGTTATGCGCCTTGGCGATGGCCGCTTTGCCGTCAAACGCGCAAAAATTCGATGTAGACCGCCAACTGGAGTATTGCCACAAGCAAGTGCTGAAAGCGTTGGCTGAACTGAAAAAAGCCGACGGAAGCTATGACTACACCATGCATCCGCGCAACATCCTGCCGACCGACAAGCACAAGGGGTGGAACTGCCGCAAGGCCGTTGCGTCCGAATGGTGCTCGGGTTTCTGGCCGGGCATACTGTGGATGGACTACGAATGCACGCGTGACGAGGCCGTCCGCCGCGCCGCCGAGGGCTACACGGAGTCTCTTAGGCCGCTGGCAAGCCGCCCGGTGTACGACCATGACCTCGGTTTCCTCATGTTCGGCTCGTTCGGCAAGGGCTACGAGGCTACCGGCAACCCGTCTTACAAGCAGGCGGTGCTGGCCTCTGCCGACTCCATTGCAGCCCTGTTCAACCCTCTTGTGGGAACGATGCTCTCGTGGCCGTACAACGTAAAGAGGTTCGGAGGCCACAACACCATCATCGACAACATGATGAATTTGGACATGATGCTGTGGGCTGCGGCAAACGGAGCTAATCCGCTGCTGTACGACTTGGCCGTAACACACGCCAAGACGACCATGAAGCACCACTTCCGTCCTGACGGAAGCAGCTACCATGTGGCCGTGTACGACACGCTGACGGGCGACTTTATCAAGGGCGTAACCCACCAGGGCTACTCCGACTCGTCCATGTGGGCGCGCGGACAGAGCTGGGGCGTGTACGGCTTCACGATGGTTTACAGGTACACGTATGAAAAGATGTTCCTCGACTTCGCGCAGAAGGTGGCCGACGTGTACATCCGCCGTCTGAAGGAAACGAGCGACGACCTCGTTCCGCGGTGGGACATGGACGCGCCGAAGGGCGACATGACCAAGGACGCCAGTGCGGCCTGCATAGTTGCCAGTGCGCTGCTCGAACTGTCTGAATATGTCGGCGGCGAGAAGGGCGCGGCCTACCGCGACTTCGCCATGCGTTCGCTTGAGTGCCTTAGCACGGACAAGTATCAGAGCGGCGACCGCAACGTGGCATTCCTATTGCACAGCACGGGCCACCGTCCCGAGGGCAGCGAGGTCGACGCAAGCATCATCTATGCCGACTATTATTATATCGAGGCGTTGATGAGGGCGAAGAAATTACAGGAGAAAAAGTAATAGTTAAAGGTAAAAGGCAAAGGACTAAAGGTAAAACGGTAAAAAAGTAAAAAGGTAAAACACGTCCGCATCTTGTTTTGATTGCCATAAACGTGTTTTACCTTTTTACTTTTTTACTGTTTTACCTTTAATTGTTTGTTTTCCGAAAGGCCATGAATTGCAAGCTAAAAGGCCGTCTTTTGCAACGCGAAAGACGGCCTTTTGCATTGTAAAACACGGCATATTGGAAACGCGCTGACAGCCAGTGCCTTAGCAACTGGCCGACAGCGCGTTCCCAATACCAATCCTTTTACCTTCCTGCTTTTTACCTTAAAACATAAACCTTATTGCATTTATATTGTTTAATTTTGGTAACTAATTCTCACCTTCTCACTCTCTCACCTTTTCACCTTTATATTTCTCCACCCTGAACCAGTCGGCGTCGAGCCATCCGCGGTTGCCGCTCGTCTGGCTGGTCTCGCTCACGAAGCCCATCTTCGCGCCTATCCATTTGCCCTGTCGCATCTTGAACGGCGCGCCTGCGGCCTTGAATAGCTTGCCGTCGAGGCTGTAAGCCATCTGGCACATGCCGCCGCTTACGTTCATGCGCATGTATATGTCGATGTAAACGGCAGGCGAGTAGGGGATTGTGTCGCGCTCGGTCGGCTTCAGCCTGGCCAGCGTCTCCACCGTCTCCGCGCCGCCGGTATCGGCCCCGCGGCAGCGTCTTACCTCTAAGTTGAAGCCGTCGCCCGTGCGGTTTACGGTCAAAGCCTGGTAGTCCATGCCCATCATGACGATGCCGCCGTACTGTCCCTGCTCTTTGGATGCGAAGCGCAGCTTGGCCGTAGCGGTGAACTCGGGAGCCGGAAGTTTCTGCAACAGCAGGTTGGGAGCTTCCCACAGGCTCTTCGCCCCGTCGCCGAGGTAATGCGTGTAGAGGCGCATACAGCCCGTGTTTGTCGGCATTCCGAAGTATTGCGAGTAGTTGGCGTGCCACTGCCACTGCTTCCCCAGTTCGTCAGAGTCGAACTCGTCGCTCTCCTGCGGATTGACAATCACCGTCGAGGCCGACTTCGGCTTGCGGTTCGTAGTGTACGGTTCGCCGCAATATCCCTTGTCGGGCACGCGCCCCATTACCGGCCAGTTGTCTTTCCAAGTTACCGGCTGGAGGCATACTACGCGGCCATAGGCGTACTGGTCGTTGAAGTGCAGGAACCAGTCTTCGCCTCCGGCGGTGTGCACCCAAGCCCCTTGGTGAGGGCCGTTCACGTCCGTCCGGCCTTGCGCCATCACCACTTTCCACTCGTAAGGGCCGTAAATGCTCTTGCTGCGCATGGCCAGCTGCCATCCGTGCTGCACTCCGCCGGCCGGGCACATTATCCAATACCAGCCGTCGCGCTTGTACAGTTTAGGGCCTTCCGTGGTGTGGTTTACCTGTCCGCCGTCGAAGACGATGCGCGGAGAACTTACCGCACGCGTGCCGTCGGCCGACAGTTCGCGCATGGCGAGCACGCTGTTCAGCCCGGCGCGGCTGCCTGCGAAGGCGTAGACAAGGTAGCAGCGGCCGTCCTCGTCCCAAAGAGGGCAGGGGTCAATCATGCCCTTTCCCTCGATTACGCACACCGGGCTGCTCCACTGTCCGCGAGGGTCGGCGGTCTTTACCATCATTATTCCATAGTCAGGGTCGCCCCAGTAGATGTAAAACTGGCCGTCGTGGTGGCGTATGGCGGGCGCCCATACGCCCTTGCCGTGTGCCGCGCGGTCGAACACTTCGCGCGGAGTCTGCTCCTGGAGGGCATGCCCTATGATTTCCCAATTCACCAAATCGCGAGAGTGGAGGATGGGAAGTCCGGGTATGCAGTTGAACGAACTCGCCGTAAGATAGTAGTCGTCGCCCACGGCGCAGGCGTCGGGGTCGCTGTAGTCGGCGTAGAGCACGGGGTTGGTGTACGTCCCGTCGCCGTTGTCGGGACACCAGACTTCAGATACATACTGCGCCTGCACGGCTGCGGACAGCAGCATCATGAAGGCTGATAATATAAGTTTCTTCATAGGTCTTACGGTATTTTCATTTGTTTTTGCACAGGAACGCGCAGTAGGTCAGGTATCCGGCGCAGAGCAGCAGCACGCAAACCCCGGCGGTGATTGAGCCGAAGCTGTCGGTTGCCCAGCCTATCAAGGGAGTGGCCGCGCCGCCTCCTGCCACGGCGGTAATCATCAGGCCGGATATCAGGTTAGCCTTGTCGGGCGCCTGTTGGACGGCCGCCGAGTAAATGGTAGGGAACACGCAGCTGCACAGGAAGCCCACCGCGCCGATTAGCGCGAGCGTGGCCGACGTGCCGAGGGGGCACAGGGCGAGCGCCAGTATGACGGCGATGCAGGCCACGATGTTCCACCGGAAGTATGTCACTGACGGCACACGGGTCATCACGAACACGCCGAGGAACGCGCCCACGGTACGGCAGATGAAGTAGACCTGCGGCGTGACGCCGGCCTCGGTGACATCCCAGCCGAAGCGGTCAATCATCACCTTCGAGCTGACGAAGTTAGTGCCGACGTCGATTGCCACGGCGAAGAAGATGCCGAGGAAGAGCAGCAGGATGGTCTTGTCGCCCAAGAGCGAGAGTGTCTTGCCTACCGACACGCCGCTTTCCTCCGCCGGTTCGCGCTCGATGGGCGACAGCCAGAGCCACAACGCGCTAAGAAGCGTCAGTGCGCCGAGCACCGGGAACACCAAGTACCACGACGCCTTGTCGCCTCCGCCAAGCACGTTGACGGCGAAGAGCATCAGGAACGGGCCGCAGAACGACGACACGGCCTTGACCACCTGGCCTGCCGTGAGGCTGCTGGTGAGCAGCTTCTCGTCGGTGAACACGTTGCGCACGAGCGCGTTCTGCGACACTTGCAGCATGGTGTTGCCTATGCCGAGGGCGGCATAGCCCACCAGGCACGCCCACGCCGACCCCACAAGGGGCACGAGCATGCCCACGACGGTGACGGCCATGCCTATGAGCACGGTGTTCTTGCGTCCCCACTTGTTCATCTTGATGCCGACGGGGATGCTTACGAACAAGAACCACACGAACACCATCGACGGCAGAAAGCCGGCCATGGTGTGGCTCCAGCCGAACGCCTCGCGGGCGTATTCAGACGATATGCCCACGATGTCGCAGAAGCCTTGGATGAAAAACGCGAACAGCACCGCGCTCGCGCAGAACAGTTGTTTTGCTTTCATGTTATGTTGTTTATTGATGTTTTTACATGTATGTCATGCCGTGTCCACCTTATTATTAATACGTATGCGCGGCGGCAAGCACTTAAACGCCGAGGCGTTTTTTATTATCGGGGTTCAGGCAAATGAACCGCTGTTCAGCAAAAGACGGCCTTTCACATTGCGAAAGGCCGTCTTTTACACGCTAAAAGGCCGTGTTTTGCAACGCAAAACACGGCCTTTTGCAAACAGGTGCGTAACCTGCTGTATTTCAACGGGTTGCCTGCGGCGGCATCAACCTTCGCCGGATGTCTCCTTGATTATGCTTACGCTAAGCGCGCCGAGCACCAGCAGCACGCCGGCAACGAGCATCATGCTGCTCTGGTGGCTGCCCACGAGGCTAAGCACAACGCCGCCCAAGGCTGCAGCTATGATTTGCGGAATGCAAATCGTGCCGTTGAACAGGCCGAGATACGTTCCCATGTGGCTGCCGTTGAGCGCGTTGGTAACGATGGTGAAAGGCATTGCCAGCATGGCCGCCCATGCGCATCCGATGAGCAGGTAGGGCACGAAGAGCACGTACTGGTCGTGTATGAAGGGCACCATGATGAAGCCCGCCGCCCCGATGGCGAGGCTTACGGCGTAAGCCATCTTGCGGTTGGTGAAGCGCGGCAGCACCACCGCCCAGCATACGCTGCCTATTGCCTGCACGGCGAAGAGTATTCCCACCCAGTTGCCGGCGGCCTGGAAGCCTTCCGATGCCGGGTCGGTAGTGCCCCAGCAGGTCTCGGCTATTGCGCCGTTGGTATAGTTCCACATGTACAGGAACGCCGCCCAGCAGAAGAACTGCACCAGTCCCACCGTCCAGAACGCCGTCGGCGCCTGGCGCAGCAGCTTGAGCCAGTTGGTCTTCTCCTCGTTGAGAGGCTTGGAAAGGCCGTGGTATTCGGCGTACTCCTTCGGCGGCATCTCCTTCACCTTGGCGGTGGTGTAGATGACGCAGAGTATGAGAATGGCCGCGCCTATGTAGAAAGAGTAAATCACCGAGTCGGGTATTACGCCGGGGGCGGCCACGTTGCTTATGCCTATGAACGTGAAGAAGAAGGGGAAGACGTAGCCCACGAGCGAGCCTGCGTTGCACAGGAAGCTCTGTATGGAGTAGGCCAGGGCCTTCTGCTTCTCGTTAACCATGTCGCCGACGAGCATCTTGAACGGCTGCATGGCCATGTTGATGCTCGTGTCGAGGAACATTAGCGAGACGAGGCCGAACACCATCGCCGTAGACACGGCCATGCCGAAAGAGCCTGCGTTGGGCAGGAGGCACATCACGAGGACGGCCACCAGCGCGCCCACGAAGAGGTAAGGGATGCGCCGTCCGAAGCGGCACCACGTCTTGTCGCTTAGCGTTCCCACGATGGGTTGCACCACGATGCCCATCAGCGGCGGCAGTATCCAGAAGTAACTAAGGTCGTGAGGGTCGGCGCCGAGCGTCGCGAAGATGCGGCTTATGTTGGCGCTCTGCAAGGCGTAGGCTATTTGTACGCCGAAAAAGCCGAAGCTAAGGTTCCATAGCTTGGCGAAACTCAGGTCGGGTTTTCTTTTCAGTCCGGTATTCATTTTCTATGTTTAAGGTATTAAGTTTTCATTTAATGAATAATGAACAATGAATAATGAACAATCAGGCATACGCCATGACCACTTCATTTTTCCATTATTCATTCCTTCATTATTCATTATTCATTTTTTAATTTTTCATTATTCATTCCTTCATTTTTCATTCCCCTCGTTGTCCCCCTTACTATGAGGCGTGTCCTTACGACGCGTTTCTCCACCTTGTCTACGGGTATGCGCCCCTCCACCTTGCCTATGAGGATGTCGGCGGCGAGGCGTCCCACCTCGTAGCCGTTCTGCTCCACGGTGGTGAGCATGGGGTCGCAGGCCACGGCGCGCTGGCCGTTGGTGAAGCCGCATACCGATATGTCCTCGGGCACTCGCAGCCCCATGCGCTTTGCGGTGTACATTATGCCGATGGCGGTGTCGTCGTTTATGGCGAAGAATGCGTCGGGGCGGTTGTCCTGCTGCAGCACGGCCGGGGTGACGCGCTCGGCCTCCTCGCGGTTGTCGCACTCCATGCGGACGCACCCTTCGGGGTTTATGCCGTGCTTGCGCAGGGCGTCGTGCCAGCCGTTATAGCGGTTCTTGGATATTTCCATCTTCATTGACGAGCCGTAGAAGGCTATGTTGCGGCATCCGGTGCTTAGCAGGTACTCCACGGCGGAGTAAGCCCCCATGTAGTCGTCTACGGTGACGCGGCTGGCGTTCACGCCCGTGCAGATGCGGTCGTAGAACACGAGCGGCACGCCGTTGTCGATGAGTTCCTGGAAGTGGCCGTAGCTGTTGGTGGTCTTGGCCTGCGACACGATGATGCCGCACACCTTGTTCTCGTAGAACGAGCGGCACGTGTCCACCTCCCTTTCGTAGTCCTCGTTGCTCTGGGCCACGAGCAGCCGGTAGCCCGACTTCAGCGCCTCGTCCTCTATTCCGGCGAGGATGGAGGAGAAGTAGAAGTGTGTGAACTGCGGTATGATGACCCCTATTATTTTCATCGTGCGCCTGCTGCGCAGCGACTCGGCCATGGGGTTGGGGCTGAACTTGTGCTCCCTGGCGTAGGCCGTTATAAGCTCGCGCTTCTCGCGGCTGATGCGCGTGCTGCCTTTCAGTGCGCGCGACACCGTGGCCACCGACACCCCGAGGGCGCGGGCTATGTCTTTCATCGTCATCGACGTGTTTTCCTTTGGCATGTTTTCCTCCGTTTCTGCAAATGTAGTGCAAATAAATGGAATACGCATCGTCTCCGCCGTAAAATCCACCCATTGCTGCGGCTGCAAAATTACTCAAAGGCTCGCAATGCTGTTTTTTACACCTTATATTATTTAAAGATACCATAGTGCAAACGGTTGCATGCCGAATATGCTTTTATTTGCAGTTAAGCGACATCAGGTAGCCAGGCTCCCTCCCTTCGGGAGGGCTGGGGTGGGTGTCAGGCTGGTTTCGCGCGGTTTTCCAAAAGACGGCCTTTTGCTTTCTAAAAGGCCGTCTTTCATCGTGTAAAAGGTGGCCTTTCGCGTTGCGAAAGGCCACCTTTTGGAAAACGGCCGGAAAACGGCCGGATGCAAACGGTTGCGCGAAAATAATCTCACTTTCATGCAAATGAAACAAAAAAAAAGCTAACGTATTTTAATTTTGCACGTGTGAAAATTACCTTATGGCGTTAGCCGGCCCGGCGGCGGCCGTGGCGGCGAGCGTATGTGATTGACAATCATGTTTTACTTAATTTAAAACTTAAACAAAAAAAGCAATGAAGCAGGTTAGAATGAAGACCTCGATTAGGCTCATGTCCCTGTTGTTGGGATTGTTCCTATCGGTAGGAGCCTTTGCGCAAAGCAGCGTGAAAGGCGTAGTGAAGGATGCTTCCGGCGAGCCTATTATCGGCGCCACGGTGCGCATCGTGGGCGCAGAAGGCGGAGCAATCACCGACTTTGACGGCAACTTCGCAATCAATGCGCCGTCAGGTGCCAAGCTGCAAGTGTCTTACATCGGCTACAAGACGGTCGAGCTGCCCGTCTCGGCCAACATGGTAATCACCTTGGAGGACGACGCGCAGCTGCTCTCCGACGTGGTGGTAATCGGTTACGGCAGCGTGAAGAAGTCTGACGCGACAGGCTCTGTCATCGCAATCGAACCTGACGAGTTCAACAAGGGCAACCGCGTCACCATGCAGGACGCGCTCGTGGGCAAGGTTGCCGGTGTCAACGTCGTCACAGGTTCGGGTGCTCCCGGCTCGGGTGCTACCATCCGTGTGCGCAGCGGAGCGTCGCTGTCGGCCAGCAACGACCCCCTTATCGTCATTGACGGCGTGCCCGTTGACAACTCCACAATCGAAGGCTCGTCAAACATCATCGGCTCAATCAACCCCGAAGACATCGAGACCTTCACCGTGCTGAAGGACGCATCGGCTACGGCCATCTACGGTTCGCGCGCGTCGAACGGCGTCATCGTCATCACCACGAAGCAGGGTGGTGACCGCCTGTCGTTTAACTACACCAGCAGCTACTCCGTCAGCACCGTAGCCAAGACGCTCGACGTGCTTAGCGCGGACGAGTTCCGCGAGTTCGTGCCCACCGTCACGGGTGTTCCGGCCAACCCGCAGTTCGGCGACGCCAACACCGACTGGCAGGACGAAATCTACCGCGTGGCCTTCGGTACGGAGCAGAACCTCTCCATCGGCGGCAAGCTCAAGGCCATCAACAGCCCCTTCCGCCTTTCGCTCGGATACACAAACCAGAACGGTATCATCAAGACCAACAACTATCAGCGCTTCTCTTTCGGCGGCAACATAGCCCCGTCGCTGCTCGACGACCATCTCACGGCCAACATCAACCTCAAGGTTTCGTATGAGAACAACCAGGACGTAGACGAGTCTGTAGTGGGCAACGCACTGCGCTACGACCCCACGCGCCCCGTCAAGACTGGCAGCCCGACGGCATCTACCGACCCCGGACTGGGCTACTTCATCTGGACTAACGGCGGAGTGCCAATGGCAATACAGACCGACAACCCCGTGGCACAGCTCGACCTGACCGACCGCTCCAACAAAGTGCTCCGCTCAATCGGCAGCGCAGCCATCGCTTACAAGATACACGGACTGGAGGACTTGAAGCTCAACGCCAACCTTGGTTACGACATCCTTGAAAGCAAATACCGCAACGACGTGCCCGAGAACGCCGGCATGATGTGGACGCAGAACCAGAAGGACGGTACCGGCTTGATGCAGCGCGGCAAGCAAATAAAGCGCAACCTGCTGCTCGACCTCTTCGCAAACTACGACAAGACGTTCGCCGAGAAGCACAAGTTCGGCGTTATGGCCGGTTACGGATGGCAGCACTTCTACCGCAAGTACACCCTTTCATACGACGACCCGCAGGGCAACGAGCTGCAAAGCGACACCCACTATGAGACGGAGTACTACCTGCTCTCCTTCTACGGCCGACTCAACTACAGCTTCGACGACCGCTACCTGCTCACCGCAACGCTGCGTTCAGACGCATCGTCGCGCTTCTCCAAGGACAACCGCTGGGGCCTCTTCCCCTCTGTCGCACTGGCTTGGAGGGTTATACAAGAGGACTTCCTGCAAGACCAGAACGTACTTTCCGACCTCAAGCTGCGCCTCGGCTACGGTGTCACCGGCCAGCAGGACATCCTCAACGACTATCCTTACATGACCACGTTCACCGTGTCTTATCCCGAGTCTTCTTACCAGTTCGGCGACAAGTGGTATAACACCTACCGTCCCAACGGCTACGACAACGACATCAAGTGGGAGACTACTACCACATGGAACGTCGGCATCGACTACGGATTCCTTAAGAACCGCATCTACGGTTCGATTGACTACTACAAGCGTTACACCAAGGACCTGCTCAATACCATCAACGTAATATCGGGAACAAACTACTCTTCCGTGCTCACGACCAACATCGGAAAGATGGAGAACGAGGGTGTCGAGCTGTCCATCAACGCAGTGCCCATCGACACGAAGGACTGGAAGTGGACAATAGGTTTCAACTACACATGGAACGACTCCAAGATAACCAAGCTCAACCTCATCGACACTGGCCAGAACTTCGTCCAGACGGGAGCCATCTCCGGGACGGGAAAATACGTCCAGGTGTTCATGGTCGACGAGCGTCCTTACACCTTCTACCTGTGCAAGCAGGCGTATGACGAGAACGGAAAAGCCCTCGAAGGCCAGTACGTACAGCCCGACGGCTCCGTATCGAGCACCGAGACGCGCTATGCTACGGGCAAGAGTGCACTGCCAACATCATACATGGGCTTCAACACCCACTTGTCTTACAAGAACTGGGATTTGGCCGTCAGCGGCCACGGCTCGTTCGGAAACTACGTCTACAACTACGTAGCCGCCGACCAGTACGTGCAGTCCGTGTACAGCGACCAGGGCAGCTACTCCAACATCTTGCAGGCAACGGCCAAGTCGGGCTTCCAGCAGCAGCAACTGTATTCTGACAAGTGGCTCGAGGACGGCTCGTTCTTCCGCTTCGACAACATCACGCTCGGCTACACGTTCGACAAGCTCTGGAACGACAGCAGCAAGCTGCGCCTCTCGTTCACGATGACCAACATCGCCACTATCACCGGCTACTCGGGCATCGACCCCGAGCTTACAGACGGCATCGACCGCGACATGTATCCGCGTCCGCGCTCATATACGCTGGGTGTGAACCTTACTTTCTGACAAACATAAACATTCAAAACAACAGACAAGATGAAAAAGATATATATAGCTTTAGTATGCTGTCTTGCGCTTATGGCTACCTCCTGCATAGGCGACTTGGACACCATGCCCATCGACGACAACAACCTTGTGTCGGAGAAAGTTTACAGCACGAAGGACGGATACATGGGTGTGCTGGCTAAATGTTACGCTTCGCTCATACTCACCGGCCAGCAGGGCGGCGACGGAGGCGACGGAGACCTTGAAGGGGCGAACGAGGGTTACTCGGGATATACGCGCCTGCTGTTCTACATCGAAGAGCTGTGTACAGACAACTTCCTCATGCCGTCGTCGTCGAACGGCCTGCGCGAGTGCCTCAACATGACGTGGACGCCGTCAACATCGGTGGTGACATGGACTTACCAGAGGCTCTACATGTCAATAGCCTACTGCAACGAGTTCCTGCGCGAGTGCACCGAGGGCAAGCTGCAAGACCGCGGACTGTGGGACGAGATGAAGGACGACTACCTCAACTACCGTGCCGAGGCGCGCTTCATCCGCGCTTACTGCTACTCGATGCTGTGCGACCTGTTCGGCCCTGTGCCGCTGATTGACGAGAACACTGGCGTGAAGGACATTCCCGAACAGGTGAGCCGCAAGGAAGTATTCGACTTCGCCGAGAGCGAGCTGAAGACCATCCTCGGCGAGAACGGCGCCTCGGGCGACATCCTCAAGGCCGCAGGCATGAACGAGTACGGGCGTGTAGACGAGGCGGCAGGCTGGTTCCTGCTGTCGAGAATGTACCTCAACGCCGAGACTTGGACGGGCGAGAACCGCTACAACGACTGCTTCACATACGCCAAGAAGGTGATTGACAGCGGCGCGTATCCGCTGGCTTCCGACTACAGGCACATCTTCCTTGCCGACAACGAGACGTGCAGCGAAATAATATGGCCGCTCGTGCAGGACGGCGAGCACGCCCAAAGCTCCGCAGGCACCAACTTCTACGTGAAGGCGTTTGTCAACGGCCCGATGGACGACTACTACCAGACGGGCGTAGGCACGAAAGGATGGGGCAACGTAAGGTCGAAGACCACGCTCGTTGACGCGTTCGACCCGGCCGACGTGGCCTTTGACACGAACGACACTTGGGGCGACAACAAGAAGGACAAGCGCGCCCAGTTCATGACCGCGCTGCCCGACCAGACCAAGGAGACATGGGATGCCAACCTGGCGATGACCAGCACCTTCACCTGCGGCTACGGCTACATAAAGTGGCGCAACGTGACGAAGGACGACCAGCTTAGCGCCGGAGGCGACACTTACACGTCAATCGACTGGCCCATGTTCCGCACGGCCGACGCTTACCTGATGGCCGCCGAGGCCGTGCTGCGCGGCGCAACCAACGGCACAAGGGCGCAGGCGCTGGCTTACGTGAACGAAATACGCGACCGCGCATACATGTACGGCAACTACCAGAAGGCAGGAGTGCGCTCGGAGAGCGGACGCATCAGCGACGCGGAGCTTACGCTCGACTTCATCATGGACGAACGCCAGCGTGAGCTTGCGTCGGAATGCGTGCGCAGGACCGACCTCGTGCGCTTCGGCAAGTTCACCAAAGGCAACAACTGGGACTGGAAGAACGGCGAGCGTCTCGGCGCCGACGTCGACGACAAGTACCAGCTGTTCCCCATCCCCGAGAGCGAGATGACCAACAACCCGACGCTCGAACAGAACGACGGCTATGCCAAGTGAGTAACTGCCTGACAGCCAGCCGCCATGCAAAAGGCCGTCTTTTGCATCGCGAAAGACGGCCTTTCGGCCTGCAATACATGGCCTTTTGGAGTGTAAAAGACGGCCTTTCGCGGTTCATCCGCAAAACTTTTGGATGACCCCAAAGCGCATAAGGGCGTCGAAGACGTCCAACTATGCTTAACCGCATGTGGAGCGAAGCGGAACTTGCGGTATGTCTACGCAAATAATATCGTCCCCGAAGGGGGCGAACAACAGGCTGCCATTCGCCCCCTTCGGGGACGGGCAGATGTGTTCCGGCTTACCGCAAGTTCCGTTCCCTTCGGTCACTCCACATGCGGTTAAGCATAGTTCGCCCCCTTCGGGGACGGGAATTGGCGTACATATTCATCCCGCAGATTTGCGGATGAACCACTTTCGCAAGGCGGCCGGCCGTGAGGCGCAGGACATACTGCTGAGTTTTGTACTCTCGCCGGGATGTGGGATTGGGCGCAACCCTGCGTCCCGGCATTTGCTTTAACATCAAAACATAACTGAAACGACAATGAACAGAATACTGAAAACCGCGCTGGCGCTCTGCCTGCTGCCGATAGCGGCGCAGGCGCAGACGGCCAAGGACGAGATACTGGCCGACCTCGACAAGGCCGGCGGCGTGTACTACGCATACCCCGTAACCACCGTCGAGCAGACGGCCACGCCAAAGGGCTACGAGCCTTTCTACATAAGCCACTACGGCAGGCACGGCTCGCGCTACCTGATAGCCGACAACGACTACAAGTGGGTGCTCGACCTGATGCGCAAGGCCAAGGACGCCGGCGCGCTGACACCGCTTGGGCTTGACGCCCTCGGGCGCATAGAGCAGGTGTGGCTCGAGGCCGAAGGGCGCGGCGGCGACCTCTCGCCGCTCGGCGTGAGGCAGCACCGCGGCATAGCCGAGCGCATGTACACCACGTTCCCCGAAGTGTTTAAGGGCAAGGTTGACATATCGGCGCGTTCCACAATAGTGATGCGCTGCGCCATGAGCATGGACGCGTTCTGCGAACGCCTGAAGGAGCTTAACCCGCAGCTCAACATCACGCGCGAGGCCAGCAACCGCTACATGAATTACATGAACTACCACAGCCCGGAGTCAAACGCCTTCAACGCGCCCGACGGTCCGTGGCAGGAGGAGTACCGCAAGTTCGAGGAAAGCCACACCAACCCCGGCCGCCTCGTGGGTACGCTCTTCAAGGACAGCCTGTGGGTGGTGCGCAACGTAAATCCCGGCAAGCTCATGTGGGGCTTCTACTGGCTGGCCGTGGGCATGCAGGACATCGAGACCCGTGTGTCGTTCATGGATTTGTTCGAGCCGCAGGAGCTGTTTGACCTGTACCAGGTGTTCAACTACCGCTTCTACGTGGGCGACAGCAACTATCCCGGCAGCAACGGAATGCTGCTCGACAACGCCAAGCCTCTGCTGCGTAATGTCGTGGAGTCGGCCGACGCGGTAATCAAAAGCGGCAAGACGGGGGCGACACTGCGCTTCGGCCACGACGGCAACCTCATTCCCTTCGCCGGGCTGCTCGGACTGAAGGGGTGCTACGATTCGGTGGAGAACCCTGCCGACTTCTACAAGCATTTTGCCTCGTGGTACATCTCGCCCATGGCCGGCAACGTGCAAATCATCTTCTTCCGCAACAAGAAGGACAAGGACGACATCATCGTGAAGTTCATGCTCAACGAGCGCGAGACGTCAATCCCGGTGGAGACCGATACGTATCCGTTCTATAAATGGAGCGATGTGCGCAGCTATTTCACCGGCATCATCAACGGCTGACGGCACGGCGGGCTTGGCCGGCTGCAGTTCTTTCAAGTGGTAAATCACGTGGGTTATGCGTAAGGATTTATCTTCCATGCAGAGGAAGGCGTCCTTGTTCTTGTGTATTCCAAGCGGTCAGTTGGTAATCAGTCATTCCGCAGAAATGCGGAATCCAGTGTAAGCAGCCAGATGTTTCATACGTTTGTGTACTGGATTCCGCATTTCTGCGGAATGACAGTTACCGACCGCTTGGTTTGCAGCAAGATTATTACCACACTTTCCTTATGCCGAACTCGCGTTAATTTGAGTTAAGCGATATCAGGTAGCCAAGCTCCCTCCCTTCGGGAGGGTTGGGGTGGGTGCAGGGTTGGCTTGGTGCTCTTTTCCAAAAGGCGGCCTTTTGCTTTCTAAAAGGCCGTCTTTCATCGTGTAAAAGGTGGCCTTTTGCGTTGCGAAAGGCCACCTTTTGGAAAACTGCCTGCCGCCTTTGAATGCAACCGTTTGCGCAATATATCCTGTTCTTTTTTGTTAAAATTAGAACCAAACGTCGTAAATGAACTTAAATTTGCATTTCAGAAGACTGAAAACTTACCTTTACCATACCGCCTTAAGGCGTGTTAGAGCAGACTATTTGAAGAGAATATAATTTGTATTTAGTGTTAACTTTAAAAGTACAAAATGATGAAGCAGGTAAAAACCAAGACCCCTTTCAGGCTCTTGTCCTTGTTGTTGGGACTGTTCCTGTCTGTGGGAGCCTTTGCGCAGAATGACGTCAAAGGTATCGTGAAAGATGCTTCCGGCGAGCCGATTATCGGCGCCACCATCCGTGTCGTAGGGCAGGACGGCGGAGCTATAACCGACTTTGACGGCAACTTTACAATCAAGGCTGCGCCCGGAGCTAAAATCCAAGTGTCTTACATCGGCTACAAGACGGTCGAGCTGCCCGTTTCGGCCAACATGATTGTCACCTTGCAGGACGACACGCAGCTGCTCTCCGACGTGGTGGTAATCGGTTACGGCCGCGCCAAGAAGGAGGACTTGACCGGCTCCGTGACGGCCATCAAGCCCGACGAGATGAGCAAGGGTATCACCAGCAGCGCCTCCGACATGCTCGTGGGCAAGATTGCCGGTGTAGACGTAATCACAGCCGGCGGTTCGCCGGGTGCCGGAGCGCAAATCCGCATACGCGGTGGCTCGTCGCTCAACGCCAGCAACGACCCGCTCATCGTGGTTGACGGTCTTACAATAGACAACAACACCGCAACCGGAATGAGCAACGTCATGGCTACAATCAACCCCAACGACATCGAGACCTTCACCGTATTGAAGGACGCTTCGGCGACGGCCATCTACGGTTCGCGCGCGTCGAACGGTGTCATCATCATCACCACGAAGAAGGGACGCAAGGGCACAGGCCCTAAGTTCTCGTACAACGGCGACGTGACAATCTCGACTACGCAGAAGCGTTACAGCGTGCTCAACGGCGACGAGTACCGCGCCCTCGTAGGCAAGGTCATCGGCCCTGACGCGGCCGCCCTCGGAACGGCCAACACCGACTGGCAGGACGAGGTGTTCCGCACGGCTGTCAGCACATCGCACAACATCTCAATCACCGGCGGACTGAAGAACATGCCTTACCGCGTGTCGGCTGGATACCAAAGCGACAGCGGTATCATAAAGAAGTCTTACATGAAGCGTTTTAACGCGTCGGTCAACCTCGCTCCGTCGTTCTTTGACGACCACCTCAACTTCAACGTTACGGCCAAGTTCACTACGGAGAAGGACAGCTACGTAGACTCTGGCGCGGTAATCGGCGGCGCACTGGCCATGGACCCCACGCGCCCCGTCTACGACCACAGCGCAATAGGCGACGCGTTCTTCGGCGGATACTACCAGAACTACCAGTCGACCGACACCTTCGCCGACAAGAGCTGGGGATACACCACCAATACCAATACTCCGCAGAACCCCGTTGCCTACCTGAACCTCAAGGACTGCATAGCTCACTCCAACGACTTCACGGGCAACATCGAGATGGACTATAAAATACACGGCTTCGAAGACTTGCACATTCATGCCAGCCTGGGCGGACAGTACACCGAGAGCCGTCAGAATGACACCAACTCGCCGTACTCTTTCGACAACAACTACTACGGCTGGAGCGGACTGACCAAGTACTACAAGTACAGCATCACGGCCAACGCCTACGCACAGTACCAGCACACCTTCGGTGCACACAATGTCGACATAATGGCCGGCGCGGAGGAGTCTCACTACCACCGTAACGGCTGGGACTACGGCAGCGGCTGGGATTCGTACACCGACACGCCGTACAACGTATCGTCAAAGGCCGAGCAGAGCTGGGCAACGCACAACTCGCTCGTGTCTTACTTCGGCCGTCTGAACTACACGCTGCTCGACCGCTACATGCTCACCGCTACGTTCCGTGCCGACGGTTCGTCGCGCTTCGCCAAGGGGCACAAGTGGGGCTACTTCCCCTCTGTCGCCCTCGCATGGCGCATCAACGACGAGAAGTTCATGAAGCCGCTCAAATGGTGGAACGAGTTTAAGCTCCGCCTCGGCTGGGGACAGACCGGACAGCAGGACATAGGCTACGACTTCCTTTACTCGCCGCTTTATACCACGAGCAACTCTTACGCCCAGTACCCCTTCGGCGACACCTATTATTATACCGTCCGCCCCGACAAGTACAACCCGGAGCTGACCTGGGAGACCACTACCACATGGAACGCCGGACTTGACTTCGCCTTCCTCAACAACCGCATCACCGCCAACGTTGACGGATACTACCGCAAGACGACCGACCTTATACAGGAAGTCACCATACCCGCGCTGATGAACTTCGCGCAGCGCATGGCCCAGAACATCGGTTCTCTTGAGAACTACGGAGTCGAGTTCTCTGTAGGCGCGAAGCCGATTGTTACTAAGGACTTCACCTGGGACATCCAGTACAACGTAGCTTGGAACCATAATGAAATAACAGAGCTTATCGGCGGCGACGACGATTACATCGTACAGTCGGGCGGAACAATCTCACGCGGTACGGCGACACACGTACAGGCGCACAAGGTTGGCGAGCCTGCCAACTCTTTCTGGGTGTACCAGCAGGTGTATGACGAGGCCGGCAAGCCCATCGAGGGCGCGTTCGTTGACCGCAACGGCGACGGACAAATCAACAGCGACGACCGCTACTTCTACCACAGTCCTGCCGCTGACGTGTTCATGGGACTTACGATGAAGTTCATATACAAGCGTTGGGACTTGAGCTTCGCTCTCCGCGCATCGCTCGGCAACTACGTTTACTATGACTTCCTCGCCAACAAGGCTGCAATCAGCTCAAGCGGACTCTACTCGAACAGCGCGTACAGCAACACCACGCAGGCTGCCGTCGACCTCGGCTTTACCGGCACGGGCACGTCTGAATACTATCTGAGCGACTACTTCGTGCGTAACGCTTCTTACCTGAAGTGCCAGAACATAACGCTCGGATACTCGTTCCCCGCCCTGCTGAAGTACAACAACCAGGACTACTTCTCCGGCCGTCTGTTCTTCACTGTGCAAAACCCGTTCATCATAACCAAGTACAAGGGTCTCGACCCGGAGGTTTCAAGCGGCATCGACAGCAATCCGTATCCGCGTCCTTTGAGCTTCCAGCTCGGTCTTAACCTCAACTTCTAAGGGTTTGCGTTAATCATTTCACGTAACGAAATAAAAGGAAACGACAATGAAAAAGACATTTATAAAGACAATAGCGGCAGCCGTGTTGACCGTAGGTCTTACAGGCTGTGTTAACGATTTGGACATAAGTTCAATCGACCCGCAATCGTCTCCCGAAGCCGACCCGATGGGGCTGCTGGCCAAGTGCTACGCTACGCTCGGCCTTACAGGCCAGGACGGCGGTGACGGCAACGGCGACTTGAGCGACGACGAGGGCGAATCGGGCTTCTACCGTACAACGTTCAACCTCCAGGAGCTGCCTACCGACGAGGTGATGTGGGCTTGGCAGACCGACCAGGACATACCACAACTCACGATGATTAACTGGAACTCCAGCTCAATCCGCGTGCAGTGGGCCTACACCCGACTGACTTACGACATCACACTGTTCAACAACTACCTCACGACAGTGCCCGACAACGAGGAGAACAAGGTCAACCGGGCCGAAGTGCGCTTCCTCCGCGCTTTGCATTACTGGTACTTGCTCGACCTCTTCGGCAAGGCACCGTTCAAGACGGAGTTCAACATCGACCAGCTGCCGGTAGAGTACAGCGGTGCTGAAATGTATGACTGGCTCGACAAGGAGCTTACTGAAATCGAGCCGCAGATGGCCGAAGTGGGCGCATATTGCAACAGCCAGAACTTCGGTAGGGCTGACCGCGGAGCGGCTTACATGCTCCATGCACGCCTCGCCCTTAACTCCGAGGTATATACTAAAGGTGCAGTCAAGGCCTTTGACAAGGCCATCGACTACTGCGACAAGCTGATAAACAACGGCGCATACGACCTCTCACGCCAGGCGAAAGGCGGCAACTCGGGCTACGCCCAGCTGTTCATGGCTGACAATGATGAGAACCCCGAGGCCATGAAGGAAATCATCCTGCCCATCCGCCAGGACGGACTTAGGACGAGAGCGTACAGCGGTTCGCTCATGCTTATTGCCGGAGCGCGCAGCTCGCAGATGCCCAACTACGGCATGAAGGAGACCTGGACGTGCCTCTTTGCACGTGAATCGATGACCAAAAAGTTCTTCCCGTCAACCTCTGACGTGCCTCTCGCTGAAGCAGCTGCCGATGACAAGGCTTCACAAGAGGAAGTGGCGCAGAAAGACGCAGAGAACAGTACGACCGTGGCCGATGTCATCAGCCGTGCAGGCGACGACCGCGCACTGCTTTACAGCGGATGTGCCAACGGCGTGCGCAAGATTAAGACCGAGGAAATAAGCGGCTTTACAGACGGCCTCTCGTTGGTAAAATGGACAAACCTGCGCAGCGACGGCACTGCCGGAAGCGACCCGTCATGGCCCGATACAGACATTCCGCTGTTCCGCTTGGCCGAGGCTTACCTGACACGCGCCGAGGCAAAGTGGCGCAAGAGCGGTCGTCTTGACGATGCGCTGGACGACATCAACGAGCTGCGCAGGCGTGCCAACACACGTACCTTGCCGTCAATCACGTCGGAGATGGACATCCTCGACGAGTGGTGCCGCGAGTTCTACATGGAAGGACGCCGTCGTAGCGACCTCGTGCGCTTCGGCTGTTTCGCAGGCAGCAAGTACATTTGGGACTGGAAGGGCGGCGTAGCCGATGGTACAACCGTCGACTCTCACTTTAACGTTTACCCCATCCCGGCGGACGACATCAGGAACAACAAGAACCTGAAGCAGAACGAAGGTTATTAAAAAGACGGTGAATTATAATCAATTAAAACGACAATCATTATGAAGGACATTATAAAAAGCCTGTTCGTCGGAGCGTTGGCGTTGGCGGCAATGCCGCTCATGACATCGTGCGACAACGACGACGACAGCAATCCTACGCTGCATACGCCGGAAAGCTTCGTGCTTAATACGCCGGCATACGCGCAGAACAACACATACGACCTGTCCAAGGCGGAGAGCGTGAACCTCACGACTTCGCAGCCCGACTACGGCTTCCCGGCCGCCACGGAGTACCAAGTGGAGGTGTCGCTCGACCAGAACTTCACGTCGGTGACTACGCTCGAAGTGCCTGAAGGCATATCTTACAGGACTCTGGGCACTGTTTACAACCAGGCCAACATGGACGTTGACGGAGTAGAACTCAACAACGCCATCGTGGCATTGTACCAAGCCGCCCACAACGGCGAAGACCCCTCGGGCATCATCATGCCGGCATACATACGCCTTACGGCACACATCAGCGGCACTGACGCTGGCTGGTGCGCGTCCAACGTAATCACGCTGCCGCGCGTAACGGTGTCTTACATCGCTACCGTTCCTACCGAAGTCTACGTATCAGGCCCGTCAATCCGCAAGGGTGAGGAGGCCAAGCCTCTCGGCGTTGTCAGCGGAACGGAAGGCCAGTTCTGTGGAATGGTCTATATGGAGGCAGGCTCATCGCTGATGTGGGGCGACGCTTCGTCGCAGACCAACGGCTTCGCGCTCACCACGACCAAGGACGACCAGGCCGGTGCAGGCTTGTCAGAGGCTGCCGACGGAGGCATCGCCTTCGCCAATGCAGGATGGTACTCTATCTTGATGAAGTTTGAAGTTGACGCGGCTAACAACATCCTGCTCTCCACGTTGTCTGTTTATCCTGGCAAGGCATACGTTACCGGAAATGCAGCAGGTGCTGATTGGACGGATGGCAATCCTGTTTGGGAGATGACAGCTCCTGCCGATGCAAGCGGTGAATGGGTATCTCCTGCATTTACAAGTAGCGGCGAACTTCGTGCTTACATTAAGGTCGGTACGTTGGCATGGTGGCAGACAGAGTTTACGCTTTACAAAGAATCAATCTTCTACCGTGGAACGTATAACATCAGCGGTACTGGTAGTTGGGGGTCAGATGTAGGCTCGGCTTACTCCGTACAGTGCTCCGCAGGGCAGAAGCTCTACATCAACTTCGACACCGACACGGGTCGCGTCGAGTAAACAATTCAAAGTGTTGCGGCGGCGGGGCTGCGCCCCGTCACCGTGACGCCTGAACATTAACAACCTAAAAAAGAAACAATCATGAAAAAGATAATGTTTTTCGGCGGCCTGCTTCTCTCGGCGATGACGTTCGTCGGCTGTACCGATGAGTACGACGACTGGGCCGAGCCGCAGAGCAATCCGCAAGAAGAGGCTGCCGCCGCGCTGCCGGGCTACACGGCTACGGGCGTAGGCGCAATCGACCTTGGCACGGTAACAGCAGACAGCGTGCAGGTTCTCACGCTCTCGACGGTAACGCTTCCCGAGGGAGCAACCGTCGGCAACACGCGCGTTGAGGTGCTCCCGGCCGACGGTTCGTCGGCTGCCGCTACGACAATCAACGTCGGCAACAACGGCAATATGGCCGTTGCCGACCTCCAGGCAGCCATCGAAGGCTACTACGGCAAGCAAGTGCTGGCACGCACGTTCAACGGCCACGTGTATTCAAATATCATAATAGGCGGCCAGGCGTTCCTCGTCGATGCCGGCACAATAACCATCACGGCAACGCCCGCGTTGGTATTCGCCGACTATTATTACATCATCGGTGCGCTTAATGGCTGGACCATTACATCTACCGACCTGCCCATGTTCAAGGAGGGCGAGGGCGTATTCTCGTACACCACCGTGTTCGCCACAGGCAACGAGGAGATAAAGTTCACCGCCGACTACAACCTCGGCAGCTGGGCTGGAGCATACGGTTTGGGCAATGCCGTTTCTGCTACGAGCGGAACGCTTACCGACGCTGACGGTGCAGGCAACCTCAAGGCTCCTACGTCAGACGAATGTTATACGGTTACGGTAAACATCAACCCCGACGTGATGACCTACGAATGGACGAAGATAGAGCCTGCTCCTAAGACTTACGGCACCATCGGCGTTATCGGCGACTTCAACAGTTGGGGCGACGATGTCGACATGACCGAGGTTGCGCCACACAACTGGTATGTTGAGGTAGAGCTGAAGCAAGGCGGCTTCAAGTTCCGTGCTGACGACGCTTGGACAGACCAGTGGGCTGGTGCGAACAATGATGTGTCAAGCAGTAATTATGGTACGGCGGAGTTTAACGGTGGCGACATGAAAGTGCCCGACGGCAAGTTCCGTATTTACTTCAACGACATCACCGCCCAGTATATCTTTATTCCAGCAGAATAAGCATACATGTAAATTCTGAAAATCAGCCTTAGGGGGCGCGCAGCGGCATCGCGGCGCGCCCCTGACTTTTTTATTTTAAAGGTAAAACGGTAAAAAAGTAAAACGGTAAAAAGTCTTTGGGGTAGGTGAGATGTAAGCAGGTAAAAGCAGTTGGCGTGTGGGTGGGTTTTCAATATGGGGTCATCCGCAAACCTGTTGGATGACACCAAAGCACATAAGGGCGTCGAAGACGTCCAACTATGCTTAACCGCATGTGTAGCGAAGCGGAACTTGCGGTATGTACGTGCCAATAATATCGTCCCCAAGGGGGGCGAACAACATTTTGGGTTATGGGGTATTGAGGTCTTGCGGTTATACGGTATGACTGTAAAGCCTCATAACCTCACAACCGTAAAACCTCATAACCGTAAACGCTGTTCGCCCCCTTTGGGGACGTTTGAATTGGTTTCGGCTTACCGCAAGTTTCGTTCCCTATGGTCACTCCACATGCGGTTAAGCATAGTTCGCCCCCTTCGGGGACGGGAATTGGCGTACATATCCATCCAAAAAACTGCGGATGAACCCTGAAATGCCGTCTTTTAGCGTCTAAAAGGCGGTCTTTTGCATTCCAAAAGGTGGTCTTTTACGCGCTAAAAGGTGGCCTTTTAGACGCTAAAAGACGGCCTTTTGGTAAACGGCTGATTGTCAGCGGCTTATCAGGCTCATGCGGCCTATCGGGCATATTGGGCCTATTGAGCCTGATAAGGACAATGTGCTTGATGTGCGATAACGGCCGACGCATGGCTGCACTGGCGGCAGGCAGCCGCGCAAGGAGGCTTTTTTATACAATCGTTTGCACGTAAACAACCGCCTTTTCAGCCGCCGATGAGACTGCGCTGTGCGGCAAATGCAGTATATTTGAGATGTCTAACCAAAACACACTTTACCATGAACAGAATATTCACTTTTGCAGTCTCGCTGCTCTTGGCAGTGTCATTGATGGCCCAGGGATGGCCCGGGCAGTACAAGGGAGTTATGCTGCAAGCCTTCTATTGGGACTCTTACGCCGACACGCAGTGGAGCAACCTCGAGAGCCAGGCCGACGAGCTGGCCGAGTTTTTCAACCTTGTATGGATACCGCAGAGCGGCAAGTCGGCCTCCGACCCGTCCATGGGCTACAACGACTTGTACTGGTTCAGCGATTATACAAGCTCCTTCGGCAACGAAGAAGAGCTGCGCTCAATGCTCAACACGTTCAGGCAGAAGGGCTTGGGCGCAATAGCCGACGTGGTAATCAACCACCGCTCGTCGCTCGCCGGCACGTGGATGAGCTTCCCCGAGGAGACGTACAAGGGCGTGACATACGCCATGCAGCCTTCTGACATCTGCTCCAACGACGACGGAGGGAAGGCCGCCGCGCAGGCCGAAGTGAAGCCTACGGGGGCTATGGACACAGGCGACGACTTCGACGGGGCGCGCGACCTCGACCACACGAGCGCGAACGTGCAGGCCATGGTCAAGGCTTACCTCGACTTCCTGCTCAACGACCTTGGCTACGCAGGCTTCCGTTACGACATGGTGAAGGGCTATGCGCCCAAGTACACTGGCATATACAACGCTGCGGCCAAGCCCGAGTTCTCGGTAGGCGAGTACTGGGACGGCACGACGCAAATAAAGAACTGGCTCGACGGCACTAAGGACGCTGACGGCCGGATACAGTCGGCCGCCTTCGACTTCCCCTTGAAATACCTGCTCAACGACTGCTGCAACAATTCAAACAACTGGAACAAGCTGACCGGGAGCAGCCTTGTTAGCGACGTTACGGGCCTGAAACGCTACGCCGTAACCTTCGTTGACAACCACGATACGTACCGCGACCAGAACGCGCTGAAAAATAACGTGCTCGCCGCCAACGCCTTCATACTGGCTGCACCGGGCACTCCCTGCATCTTCCTGCCCCACTGGAAGGAGCACAAGCAGGCCGTAAAGCAGATGATTTACGCCCGCCGCGCCGCCGGAATCAGCAATGAGAGCACGTACAAGGCCGTCAACAACTCCGCCGCGCAGTACGCCATACAGGTAAGCGGCGATGCAGGCAAGTCGGTAATAGTGATGATGGGCGGCACGACATGGGACAAGGTGACCGCCAAGGAGGCCGACTACTTCCTCGTGGAAAAGGGCGACAACTACGCCTACTACCTCTCGCGCAACGCCGAGACGGCATGGGCCGGCGTCCCTTCGGGCACGTATGACCAGGCCTTCACCGTAACCCTCAACGCCGTTACGCAGCAAAGCGGCGCGCAGCTGGTCTACACCACCGACGGCAGCGAGCCTACAGCAAGCAGCAAGAAGATTGATGACGGCGGCACGGTGAGCGTCAGCGGCGACATGACTCTAAAGGTCGGACTGCTCGTAGGCGGCACTGTGAAAGGCGTGATAACGCGCAATTACAAGGTAACTCACTTCCAGCCTTACGACATTACGGTGTATGTCAACGTAGACCAGGTAGGCTGGAATAACGTGTATTACTACTCGTGGCGTGCCGACATGACCAAAGACGACGGAGCATGGCCTGGCAAACTCGTCACGGCAACCAAGGAAATAGGCGGCAAGACGTGGCATTACAATACTTACCGCATCAGCTCCTCTGACGATTACGTCAACGTGATATTCGACAACGGCAATGAAATGCCGCAGACGGTCGACATCCTTAACGTCAAGACGGACAAGTTCTACGAGGTCTCGACGGAGCAATCGGGCGGTAAGCATCTTGTCAACGACGTTACAGCACAATATCCTACGGGCATTGAAAGCGTGACAGCCGGCACGCCAAGTCAGCCCGGCAACATGAACGTCTACACCATTGACGGCCGCCTTGTGCGCCAGTTCAGGCAGGGAACGACGGTAGATGAAGCTGTAAACGGCCTCGCCAGGGGCCTTTACATAGTAGGAGGAAAGAAGGTGGCGGTAAGATGACATAAACAAAGTCGGCGTCAGGCAATTGCCTGACGCCGACTTTGTTT
>CAKZVT010000023.1 GCA_937922435.1 uncultured Prevotella sp.
GCGGATTGCAAATCCGCTATTAGAAACCGCCGGATTGCAAATCCGGCGGAACAAAAAAGCCCGACCCTTTCACAATAACCTTTAACCAAACGTTTTCCAAAAGGCCACCTTTCACAATGCGAAAGGTAGCCTTTTGCCGTGTAAAAGACGGCCTTTTGCAAGGCGAAAGGCCGTCTTTTGGAATGCAGTTTGCAAATTGCTGGCTGTCAACAACTTGCGCTACAGTGCGCGAGACTACACAATCGGCAGGCTGATGCCGTTGATTTTCTGGTACACATCGAGGGCGTACACGTCGGTCATGCCGCTGATATAGTCGATGACGGCCATGAGGCGCGTCTCCAGGTCGGCGGCGTTTATGTCGTACTGGCTGCTCACACGGCTGATGAGCTGGCGCGAGTAGAAGCGCGAGGGGTCTACCGCCGCGCTCACCATAGCCTCCATCAGCGTCGCCATAATCTTGTAACCGCTCAGCTCCACGTCAAGTACGGGCTTGCTCTTGTAGATTTTTTCCTTCGATAAAATGGCGCATTTTCGGTACGCCTGGGCAAGCCTCGGCTCGATGTTGTCAACCAGGCAATCCGTCATCGTGCCGTTCATAATGTCGGCCTCATGGCGCATGAAGGCATCGACGCACGCCCTTTCGAGCGCGCCGATTACGCAGGCGCGCATGTAGACCACGCGTTCGTTCTCGTCGGTGATGCCTTCGTCGAGAATGCGTTGCCTTATATGGTTTTGCGCCTTTTCATCGAAGAAGTCGAGGAAAAGACGTTCGGTTTCATCGAACGTCACGATTTTCAGCTTGTGCGCGTCCTCTATGTCCATTATTTCATAGCAGATGTCGTCGGCGGCCTCGACCAGATACACCAGCGGATGGCGTGCGTATTCAAGCGGCTGGCCGTCGGCCGACTTGCGGATTATGCCCAATTCATCGGCGATTTTACGGTAAATGTCAGCTTCCGAGGTGAAGAAGCCGAACTTGCCGTGCCCCAGTTCGGCCGCGGTCGACGCGAAAGGATACTTCACTATGGACGCCAGCGTGGTGTAAGTCATCACGAAGCCGCCCTCGCGCCGCCCCTTGAAGCGGTGCGCCAAGAGGCGGAAGGCGTTGGCGTTGCCCTCGAAGTGGGTTATGTCGGCCCAAAAGCCGGGGCTTACCTTGTCCTTCAGCGCCCTGCCCTCGCCCTCGGTGAAGAATGTCTGTATGGCCTTCTCGCCCGAATGTCCGAAGGGAGGGTTGCCCATGTCGTGCGCCAGACAGGCCGTGCTCACCACCGTCCCGATTTGCGGCAGCAGCGTAGCGGCCAGCTCCGGGCGCGTCTTCATAACGGCACGGGCCACGTCGTTGCCCAAGGAAAGCCCCACGCTGGCTACTTCAAGGCTGTGCGTCAGGCGGTTGTGTACGAAGACACTGCCCGGCAGGGGAAACACCTGGGTCTTGTTCTGCATGCGGCGGAAGGGCGCGGAGAAGATTAGGCGGTCATAATCGCGCTTGAACTCGGAGCGGTCGTCGCGGCGGACAGTGTGCCTGTGCTCCTGTCCGAGCCGCTTGTCGGATATAAGTTTTTCCCAATTCATAATCGTTTTGTTTTAGGAGTAAGGAGAAGAGAAGCAAGGAGTAAGTAGAAATGACTTTGCATTTTTACAAAACCAAACGAGCCAACAATGCGTATTGCCCAAGCAATGAATGACTTACCGGCAATTCATTTCTACTTACTCCTTTACTTCTCCACTCCTTTACTCCTTAATTACTCTGGCACAAAAGTAATCTAAAAATGGCTAAATTCTTTCTTTTTAGCGGCAAAACAACCTTTATGTGAATATAATTCGTTACTTTTGCACCTTATAATAATATAAGAGGACATCATGGTTAAAGTGAAAATCATCAACAAGGGGCATCAGCCCCTGCCAGCATACGCCACGCCGCAAAGCGCCGGCATGGACTTGAGAGCCAACATCGACGCGCCCGTAACACTGCGGCCGCTGGAGCGGAGGCTCATCCCCACGGGCCTTTACATGGCGCTGCCCGAAGGCTACGAGGCGCAGGTCCGTCCGCGCAGCGGCCTCGCGCTGAAGCACGGACTGACCGTGCTCAACTCGCCGGGAACAATCGACTCCGACTACCGCGGCGAGGTAATGGTGCTCCTGGTAAACCTTTCGGGTGACGACTTCACCGTGAACGACGGCGAAAGGATTGCCCAAATGGTCATTGCGCGGCACGAGACGGCGGAGTTCGAGACCGTCAGCCAGCTTGACGACACCGAGCGCGGCGCCGGCGGATACGGACACACCGGAGTGAAATAAGCTACATCCTTTCATCAAGGAACATACATGACACGTACAATCCTGTATTTTCTGGCATTGCTCTCTGCGGCCATACTTACCATAAGTTGCGGCGGAGCGAAAGCTGTACAGCCCGATGGCGCGACGGCGCAAGCCTCCTTGGCAAGCCTGCCGGCCATCAGCCACAATGACAGCCTGCGCTTCAAAATCTACTATTTCGAAGCCATAAAGCAGCAGTCAAGCGGCAACTTCGACGCCGCCTACGACCTGCTGCGCCACTGCCTCGACATCAACCCGAACGCCGCCGAGGCTTATTTCATGCTCTCTTTCTATGACGGCATCCTAAAAAACGACTCCGCCGCGCTTGCCGATGTCAAGAAGGCGTCGGAGCTTAGCCCTACAAACAGCTCGTACCTGGAACGCCTCGGAGCCGGATATTTCAGCATGGGCAACCTTGCAGAGGCTACAAAGGCTTACGAAAAGCTGGCCGAAAACAGTCCCGAACGCTCCGACGTGCTCGACATATTGGCGCAACTCTACGGACGGCAGAAGGACTACGACAGGATGCTCGACGTGCTCCAGCGCATGGAAACACTTGAAGGCGCGAACGAAGACCTGACCCTTGCCAAGATGAGAGTGTACTCACTGCAAGGCAAGAAGCAGGAAGAATTCAACGAACTGAAGTCGATGGCGGCGAAATATCCCAACGACATGAACTACCGTGTGATGATGGGCAACTGGCTGTTGCAGAACGGGAAGGCCGACGAAGCATACCGGCAATACACCGAAGTGCTGCAAGCCGAGCCCGAAAACACCAACGCACGCATGTCGATGATAGACTATTTCAGGACAACCCAACAGCCGCAACGCGCCGACTCGCTGCAAGAGGCGATGCTGGTAAGCACGAAGACGCCGATGGACAGCAAAATCGTACTAATCAGGCAGGCCGTGGCGGAGAGCGAACAGCAGGGAGGAGACAGCTCGAAGGTGCTCAACCTGTTCAGGAAAATACTCGTCCAACCGCAGGAAACGTCAGACATGGCCGAGCTGTACGCCGCATACATGACGCTGAAAAAGATGCCGCAGGACTCCATTTCAAAAGCCCTTGAGACGGTGCTCGCCATTTCTCCCGACAATGCCGGTGCCCGTCTGCAGCTCATACAGGCGGAATGGGGCGAGCAAGACTTCGACCGCGTGGCCGAGCTTTCACGCCAGGCAATCGACTACAACCCCGATGAAATGGCGTTTTATTACTTCCTCGGCCTGGCTTACGTACAGAAAGACGACGATGACAACGCACTCGACGCACTGCGCCGGGGCGTAAGCCAAATCAACAACCAGAGCAACAAGGAGCTCGTTTCAGACTTCTACGCCATCATGGGCGACATCCTCCACGACAAGGGACTTGACGAAGAGGCTTACGCTGCGTATGACTCGTGCCTGCAATGGAAGGACGACAACCTTGGCTGCCTCAACAACTACGCCTACTACTTGTCGGAAGAGAACCGCGAACTGGCCAAGGCCGAGCAAATGAGTTACCGCACAGTGCAGGCCGAACCGGACAACGCCACCTTCCTGGACACCTACGCTTGGATTCTGTTCAAGCGCAAGAAGTACGCTGAAGCGATGCAATACATCAACATGGCGGTGGACAACGACACGGCGAAAAGCGCCGTAATAATTGAGCATGCAGGCGACATCCACGCCGTGAACGGCGACACCGACGGGGCGGTAAAGTTCTGGCAGCAGGCATTGGAGGCTGGAGCGGAGAACGAAAAAGCCATCAGACGCAAAATAAAACTCAAGAAATATGTGGAAGAATAACAGCAAGCTGTACCTTGGAATGATACTCGTGGCGGTGTCGCTCGCCGTCGTTTCGTGCGGCACAAAGAAGGCATCGGTCGACGCTACGTCATCAGCCACAGGCACGGCAAGCACAACGGCAGCGGCAGAAAACCGCAAGATAGACTTCATGCGCAAGGTTTACGACAACGAAGTCTATACGCACAGCATATCGTCCAAAATCAAGTTCACCATCAACACCGGGCGTAAAGACCTGTCGGTAAGCGGCTCGTTGAAGATGAAAAAAGACGAGGTAATACGCATCCAGCTTACTCCGTTCGGCCTGATGGAGGTAGGCCGCCTCGAATTTGCCAAGGACTACGTGCTCCTCATGGACCGTATCAACAAGGAATATGTCAAGGCCAGCTACGCCGACGTTGACTTTTTGCAGAAAAACGGACTTGACTTTTACGCCCTGCAAGCCCTCTTCTGGAACCAGCTGTTCGTCCCCGGCGAGCAGAAAATCACGGATTCATCGCTTAAAAAGTTCTCTGTCACGTTCAACGACGCCGTCGCCAACACCATAGTTTCATTGGAACGCGGCAGCATGCTCTACCAATGGAGCGCAGACAAGTCGAACGGACGGCTCCGCTCGGTTGACGTAACGTACAGCGGAAAGTCGTCGGGCAAGACCACCGTTACCTGCAACTACGGCTCATTCAAGCCCGTAGGGCGCAAGCAATTCCCGACAGACATCACGCTGCTCATGAAGAGCAACGCGGTAAAAGGCGGCAGCCCGATAAGCGTGAACATATCGCTCGACGGCATAGACACCGACGGCGACTGGGACACCTTCACCTCCGTATCAAGCAAATACAGGCAGGTAAGCGTGCAGGACGTAATGAACCGACTTTTGAAAATGTAAATGAAACGACTCCTCATACTTTTTCTCGCACTGGCGATAGCCTTCCCCTTCTCCGCGCAGACAAAGAAACAGACCACGCGGAAGAAGGCGAAGACAACGCGCGTCACCAAGAAACGCACCACAACCAAGAAAAAGAACACAGCCAAATACCAAAGCAACTCCATCAAGGGACTGCGCAACCAGCGTGCCGGAGTGCAGCGCAAAATCAAGGAACAGGAGCGACTGTTGCGCGCAAACAAGGCCGACGTCAAGAAGCGTCTCGGCAACCTTGTGGCCTTGGGCACAGAGATTGACCGCCACAAAAAGTCCATCGACACCATACAAAGCGAAATACAGCACATCGACGGCAACATAAAGATGCTTGAAAACCAGCTTGCCACGCTTGAGAAACAGCTCGAAGAGCGCAAGGCCAAGTATGTGAAGTCGATGCGCTATCTCGCCTCGCGGCGCACTGTGCAGGACAAGCTGATGTTCATCTTCAGTGCAAAGAACTTCGCGCAGATGTACCGCCGCCTGCGCTTCGTGCGCGAATACGCCGCCTTCCAGCGTTCACAGGGAGAAATGGTGAAGGCCAAGCAGCGCCAAATCGAGGAAAAACAGAAAGAGCTGCAACGGGTGCGCAGCCAGAAGAACACGCTGCTCGACAAGGACAAACGCGAGCACGAGGCTCTCCAGAGCAAGCAGGACGAGCAGCAGAAGATGGTCAACAACCTGCAACGCCAGCAGAAGACAATACAAAGAATCATTGACGACCAGCGCAAGAAAGACGCCGAGCTGAACGCAAAAATAGACCGTCTCGTGGCCGAAGAAATAGCCAAGGCCAAGGCGCGTGCCGAAGCCGAGGCAAGACGCAAGGCGCAACTTGAAGCCGAAGCGAAGCGCAAGGCCGCCGAACTGGCACGCAAGAAGGCCGAAGCCGAAGCACGAGAACGCGAGAACGCACGCCGCATAGCCGAGGCGAAGGCGCGTGAAGAGAAGCTGAAAGCCGAAGCACGCGAGGCTGCCAAACGAGACGAGGCGGCACGCGAAAAAGCCGAACGCAAGGCACGCGAGGCCGAAGCCGACCGCATTGCGGCGGAACGCAAGGCACGGGCCGACAAGGAACGCGCCGAGCGCGAGGTGGCACGGGCGAAGAAAAAAGCCACCGCAGCAGCCGAGATGGACACGCAGGACCGCAAGCTAAGCGGCAGCTTCGAGCGCAACCGCGGCCGCCTGCCCATGCCGCTTGCCGGACAGTGCAGCATAGTGAGCCACTTCGGCCAGTACAATGTGCCGGGACTAAGGAACGTAAGGCTCGACAACAAGGGCATCAACATCAAGGGACAGTCGGGCGCAACGGTACGCTCGGTGTTCAACGGAGAGGTCAGCGCCGTGTTCAACTTCGACGGAAGCATCATCGTCATGGTGCGCCACGGCAACTACATCTCCGTCTACTGCAACCTCGGCTCCGTCAGCGTGAGCCGCGGACAGAAAGTAAACACCGGCCAGGCCATCGGCTCGCTCGGCACGGAAAACATCCTCCAGTTCCAGCTGCGACGTGGTACGGCGAAGCTGAATCCCGAGACTTGGCTAAGGAGATGAGAGTGAAAAAGGAAAAACTAAAAGTGAAAAATCCATCGCCTTCTCCCATTTCTCCTACTCCTCCCAGCTCTCTCAGTCCTCCCATAACAACCATACAATTAGCGAAATGCCGCCTTTCACACGATGAAAGGCGGCATTTCGCATACACGCAGACAATCAATCACAGTCCGACAGAAGCGTTATAAATGCGGTGGCAGACATTTTCCACCTCGTCACTTTCACTTATTGCAGCAAGGAAAGCGTGCGCTCCGAGGCCGTCGACGTTGCGTTCAAGAAATCCTGTGATTGTATTCCACGCCTGTTCAAACGAATATGACACTAACTTCGGCGTGTGTCTGTAATAGTCTTTTGCCACGGGACAAGCCTTCCAAGCATGGTTCAGTAGGGCGTTGAACACGCTGCCAAGCCTCTCTAACAGTTCTTTGTTCCCGGCAGAAGGGTGCTGCGTGTCATACATTTTGACGGTCTGCCCAAGCAGGATGAACACCCCTTCAAAAGTGATAAGCCGCTCAAACACGGCCTCGTCATCCTTCGGCTCGGTATAGTCAAGGTCTTTCACGCCACAGAACAGCCTGCGGCGACCGCGGCTTTCACCTACATTGTAACGCAAGGTGAAACAGACGCACGGGTCGCCCGGCTGCTCCGCTTCACCTATTTTCAGGTTAAACCCCTCGGCCTTGCCCTGCTCCACAAGTTCGTCAAAAGTGAATTTGGGCGGCAAACGCTTGACCGCCTTCTTCAGTTTTGCCAGCTCCGCACGCGCCGTACCTTCCTTTACCGGCACACAGAAGTCTACATAATCACTTACAGGGAGCTTGCGCCCGAGCCACTGGCGATAAGCCTTGGAGTCCTTGGCTATCACCTTTTCAATAAAAGACCGCTCTTCATCAGTCACCGGGCGCACCCAGTCGGCAAAGTCATAAACCGTCCACGCCCTGCCCTTCTTCAGTCCGCCGCGCCGTCCGCAGAATGTACGCAACGTCACGACGGTGTTTGCATATTCACCCACCATGCGCTCGCCGCAAGCCACACTGTCGTCGAACTCTTCACAATAAACCTTCCAGACACATTCCACTTGAGCGAAACCGTCCTCCGTCCAAACCCAGTCGCCAACGTTATATGCCGCCATACACTTTTATTTTTATATATCACTCCAAGCCTCTACCTCAACGTACTTCGGTGAGTCACCGTATTTATTCGGACAAGCCTCGCTGTCAATGCACATGAACACAAGGAGAACCGCCTTGAACACAAGCACAAAGATTATATATATGAGCCATTTGGCAAAAAAGCCAAACACAAGCTCGAACATATTGAAATTACCCTCATTAAGATGAGGCATAACAACCATCATGTCACAAACGAACAATACCACCACGCCAACCTGCGCCAAAGCATACGCGCCCCACCACCAACCGCTGCGCCCGGTATCATGCAACCTCCTGAACGTGAGCGGTATCAAGAGCAAAGACAAGACTGCTCCTATCTGGGGAACGATGATAGTCACCAACAGAACTGTCAACTGCATCCACCAATACTCCGACCTGCGCGAGCGGCCTTCAAACTGAAAAACTTTGCTTGTAGCAGCATTCAAGGCATCGACAAACCCCAATGTAGGGATGGTTTTAAGTTCTTTCATGGCGATAGCTTTTATCCTTACGACAGCAAAAATAAAGTATTTCCATGACAAAAACAATGATATTGGCAGCAAATTACGTCCCTTCAACCAACATTGGCAATCCTATTGCTTAAAGCCCCACCGCAAGACGCTTTCCAAAAGGCCGTGTTTTACACTGCAAAAGGCCACCTTTCATCGCGTGAAAGGTGGCCTTTTGCGTTGCGTTTTGCCGTCTTTTGGATTGAGAGTTGAAAATTGTGAATGGAGAATTATGATTTGCTTTACTTGCAGACAGCCGTAAAAGTAATCATAATTCTCCATTCACAACTCTCAAATTTCAATAAAAAGACAAAAACTCCAGCGGCATCAGTACTTGAAGGAGCTGCCCCCGAGGAACTCGCGCAGCAGCGACGTGGGCGGCAGCTGGCGGTTGGGTATGGGCGCGATGTACTTCAGGAACTTCAGCAGGCGGTACGCCTCGGCATGCTCCTCGGCGTTCTCGGGCACGAGTTCGAGCAGCGGCTCGGCCTGGCTTTTTATTACCGCAAGCTCGAAGAGCAGGGCAGTGTTGAACATCACGTCGGCATTCTCCTGGTAAGGGAATATCCACTTGTTTTCCCCGGCGCGCACGCTGGGCCAGCGGTGTATGGTCTCCTGCGCGCTCACACCGCGGTACTTGTAGTCGCGGATGATGCGGCGCAGCAGGCGGTTGTCCGTCGTCGGTATATAGTTATGTGTATCAAGCAGGATGGTGGTAAGCGCCGACGCATAGACGCGGAACTTCTGATGCTCGGGTATTTGGGCGGTAAGCTCGTGGTTGAGTGCGTGTATTCCCTCGACTACAAGCACCTCGTCGTCGGCCAGGCGCAGCCGCCGGCCGCTGCGTTCGCTGCGCCCCGACTGGAAGTTATACCGCGGCAGCTCCACCTCTTCGCCAGCGAACAGGGCGTTGAGCTGGCTGTTAAGCAGCGGAATGTCGAGCGCATAAAGGCTCTCGTAGTCGTATTCGCCGTGCTCGTCCTTGGGCGTTTCCTCGCGGTTTACGAAGTAGTCGTCGAGCGACACGGGCACAGGCTTCACGCCGCAGGTTAGCAACTGGATTGACAGACGCTTGCAGAAGGTGGTCTTTCCGCTCGACGACGGGCCGGAGATGAGCACCATGCGCACGCCGCGGCGCGTCGAAATCATGTCTGCTATTTGCGAGATTTTCTTCTCCTGAAGCGCCTCCGACACGTTGATTAGGTCGGTGGAGCGTCCCAGCCGCACTGCCTCGTTGAAGTCGCCCACGGTCGACATGCCGAGTATGTGCTGCCAGCGGTGATGCTCCTGGAAGATGTCGAACATCTTGTCCTGCCTCACCAGGTCGCCAAGACGCGAGGGGTCGTCGCGCGAGGGGATGCGCAGCAGCATGCCGTCGTAATACTTCTCCAGGCCGAATAGGTACAGCTGGCGCGTGTTTGTGAGCAGCGTGCCGTAGTAATAGTCCTTGTATCCGTCGATTTCATAGTACGTTGTGTAGAGCCGACCGACGCTCTTGAGCAGCTTGACCTTCGACGTCATGCCCAAGTCTGTAAACATCTGGATTACCTCCTCGGTAGTGCTCTCGTGGCGGCGGATGGGCATCGCCGCGTCGATTATTTCCTGCATGCGGCGGCGCACGGCCTCGGCGTCGAACGCGGTGACCGGCCTCCCTATGTTGATGTTGCAGTAATAGCCGTTTGAAACGGGAATGTCTATTACCACGTCGGCCTCCGGCCACAGGTCGTGCACGGCCTTGCAGAGCACGAAGAAGAGCGTCCGCGTATAGGCGCGGGCACCCGACGGCGACTTGATGTCAAGATACTCCACGTCCTTGTTGTGGTAAACGCGGTAGTGCAGACCCTCCACCTTGTTGTTAACCTTCACACTGATGGGGCCGTAGTCCATCTTTAAATTTAATTCACGGAAAACTTCAGAAAGAGTGCTCCCTATTGGGACGTTTAGCGTTTTTTTATTATTTTTGCAACGAATTTGTATCATTTGCTTCATTTTTCATGCGTTTTTAGGTTAAACGTTGGTAAAGATACTCCGTTTTCCCGACACCGCACAATGTTCGACAACAAATTAAATTAAAATATGTCGATTTGGATTTTTTTTAAGATTATCGGCTCGTTGGCCCTTCTAATCTACGGAATGAAGGTGATGAGCGAAGCCTTGCAGAAGATGGCCGGCTCGCAGTTGCGCCACATCTTAGGCACAATGACCAAAAACAGGTTCACCGGCATGTTCACCGGTATGTTCGTAACGGCTGCCGTACAGTCGTCGTCGGCCACTACGGTGATGACCGTATCGTTCGTCAACGCCGGCCTGCTGACCCTCGCCCAAGCCATATCCGTCATAATGGGAGCCAACATCGGCACCACGCTGACAGCCTGGATAATGAGCCTGGGCTTTTCTTTTAACTTCATGGACGCGGTGTTCCCGGCGTTCATCGTCGGCATCCTGCTCATCTACACGCGCCGCCACAGGTACATAGGCGACTTCCTCTTCGGCATAGCGTTCATGTTCTTCTCGCTCGCCCTGCTAAGCCAGACGGGCGACGAGATGGACCTTGGGCACAACCAGGAGCTTATCCACTTCTTCAGCACGTTCGACACGGGCAGCTACACCACCATAATAGTGTTCCTGCTCATAGGCACCGTGCTCACGTGCATCCTCCAGTCGTCGGCCGCGCTGATGGCCATCACGATGATGCTGTGCTCCAGCGGCGTGCTGCCCATCTATCTCGGCATCGCCCTCGTGATGGGAGAGAACATCGGAACGACGGCCACCGCCAACCTTGCAGCCCTCGGGGCTAACACCCAGGCACGGCGCGCCGCGCTGGCCCACCTTGTGTTCAACGTCTTCGGAGTGCTCTGGGTGCTGTGCCTGTTCTATCCGTTTGTCGACACGGTGTGCTCGCTCGTGGGCTACGACCCGGCCTCGCGTGTCATCGACCCGGCGCGCCTTTCAGTCGTGCTGGCGGCCTTCCACACGGCGTTCAACGTATGCAACACCACCATATTGATATGGTTCATACCGCAGATAGAGAAGACCGTGTGCTGGCTCATCAAGCCCAAGGCCAAGGAGAGCGACGACGAGTTCCGCCTGCGCTACATCGGCGGCGACACAATAATGAAGACCCCGGAGCTGTCGGTGCTCGAAGCGCAGAAGGAAATACAGCTCTTCGCCGAAAGGACGCACAGGATGTTCGGCTTCGTGCGCGAGCTTTTGGGCACCAAGAACGACGCCGACTTCAACAAACTGTTCAGCCGCATTGAGAAGTACGAGAGCATCAGCGACAACATGGAGATTGAGATTGCGAAGTATCTCGACAAGGTCAGCGACGCGCACCTTAGCGACGAGACCAAGGCCAAGATACGTGCCATGCTGCGCGAAATCTCCGAAATAGAGAGCATCGGCGACAGCTGCTACAACATAGCGCGGACAATAAACCGCAAGGTGAGGGGCAAGGAGGACTTCACCGAGCGCCAGTACGAGCACCTGCACCAGATGTTCGAGCTTACGGACGACAGCCTCACGCAGATGGGCGTAATGCTCGCAGGGCGCAAGGACAAGCTCGACGCCAACCGCTCGTTCAACATCGAGAACGAAATAAACAACTACCGCAACCAGCTGCGCAGCCAGAACATCAACGACATAAGCGCGAACGAGTACTCATACGCCATCGGTACGATGTACATGGACATAGTATCAGAGTGCGAGAAGCTGGGCGACTACGTAATCAACGTGGTCGAAGCGCGCATGGGAACGAAGCAAAGGGACGCATAACCCTTTGCAACGTGCACAACCGCCTGACATCCAACGCTTTACAAAAGGCCGTCTTTTACACGCTAAAAGACGGTCTTTTGCATTGCAATCGACGGCCTTTCGGAACGCGAAAGGCCACCTTTCGCAAAACAGCCGCACGCCGGGCGCACTGTCCCTTTTTGCCAACCGCATTGTCCCTTTTGGCAAGAAAACTGTCCGGCTTAACGTTTTTACACAAAAAAAGGAGTCAAAAACTATTTCAAAACAAAAAGTTTCCATACCTTTGCACGTATAAATTACCATTATTGTAACGGCGATGAAACATACCTGCAAAATGCTTTTTGCGCTCATGGCCTGCATTATAGCCACAAGCGCGGCGGCTGAAGGCAAGGAGGAATACCTGCCTTACGGCAACATGAACAGCTGGACAATAAGACACATAAAGGAATCCGGCGTCATCGGCGGAGACACGAAGACCCTGTACGAAGTAGGACCTAACCGCACAATCACGGGCAACAAGCCCTACGTCAACGGCGGAGGCTCGCCCTGGGGCACGTCCAACGTCATGGCGAAGGTGATGGGCGTTGTGAAAACCAACAACTCCGTCTACCGCGACAAGCACGGCTCGGGCTACTGCGCGAAGCTGGAAACGCACATCGAGAAGGTGCGCGTGCTCGGACTGATGAACATGAAGGTGCTGGCCGCAGGCTCGCTCTTCCTCGGCGACATGAAGGAACCCATCACCGGAACGAAGGAAGGCCCGAAGGCCATGAACAACGGCATACGCTTCACCAAGAGGCCGAAGGCCCTAAGGTTCGACTACATGTTCAAGGCCGCAGGCACGGCCAACAGGGTAAAGCAAAACGGCTTCAGCAGCGGCAAGACCGTAGCCGGCAAGGACTACGCCGTATGCGTGCTCTTCCTGCAGAAGCGCACGGAGGACGCCAAGGGCAACATCACCGCCAAGCGCGTAGGTACAATGGTGGTAAGATACGGCAAGAGCACCGGCGGATGGGTCAACGGCGCCACATACGAAATACTGTACGGCGACATACGCAACAACCCACACTACAACGCATCGACCATGGGGCTGCGCTCTACCGACTACGCACGCAACAGCAAAGGCAAGAGCGTACTGGTGAAAGAGACTGGATGGGCCTCGGCAGACGAGACGCCCACGCACCTGATGCTACAGTTCTCGTCGAGCCACGGAGGAGCTTACATAGGCTCGCCGGGCAACACCCTGTGGGTTGACAACATCAGGTTGGTTTACTGAAACATATAAGACTGCATAAAATGACACGACTGCTACTCGCCGCCCTGCTGGCACTCTGCACGGCCGTGGCGGCTGACGCCGCGCCCGGCAACGAGCTACAGGACACGGCAACCATACGGCACGAGCAACAGCCGGACACGGTTAAGAAGAAAAAAGGCATCATAAACTGGGTGCTCAACTACCTCAACAACACCAACAAGAACAAGAACCACAAGAAATTCGACTTCAGCGTGCTGCCCGGCCCGCACTTCAGCTCGGACACGGGACTGGGCCTCGGCATCATAGGCATGGGCCTTTACCGCCAAGACCGGCGCGACACCATATCGCAACCGTCGAACGTATCCATCTTCGGCGACATAACAACCAAAAGCTCATACACCGTCGGCATATTCGGCACTCACGTGTTCCCGTATGACAGGGGGCGCATCGACTACGAGATTGCGGCCAACTACTTCAAGGAAAGTTTTTGGGGAATGGGCTACGAAATGGGCAACAACGACGCCAACGAAGGCACGATGAAACGCTGGAAAATCGGCGCGAAGGCCAACTTCCTGTGGGAAGTGGCGCGCAACGTGTTCATCGGCCCGTCGCTTACTTACGACTTCGCCGACATTCTCGAGATAGACCGCCCCGAGCTGCTGGCCGGGCAAGAGCACCACGTATGGAACATCGGCGTGGGCTTCTCGATGGCATACGACTCGCGCGACATCATGACACGCCCCACGCGCGGCGTCTACCTGAACGTAACGCAGCTGTTCCATCCAAAGTTCCTTAGCAGCGGCTATGCCTACACTACTACCGACTTCCGCTTCAACACATACGGCAAGCTGTGGCGCGGAGCGGTCATCGGCGGCGACCTCCGCGGCACGCTCAACTTCGGCAACCCGTCATGGGCTACGATGGCGCTGCTCGGCAACTCGTCAACCATGCGCGGATATTACAAGGGAAGATACCGCGACAAGCACATACTCCAGGCACAGGTCGAACTAAGACAGCACATCTGGCACCGCAACGGAGTAGTAATATGGGGCGGACTGGGCACCGTCTTCCACAAGTTCAGCGCCCTGCGCTCCGAACGCCTACTGCCAAACTGGGGCATAGGCTACCGCTGGGAGTTCAAGAAAAACGGCAACGTGCGCCTTGACTACGGCTTCGGCAAGCGCGGAATGCAGGGCTTCGTGTTCAACATCAACGAGGCGTTCTGACCTAATCCAAGCCTTCACAGTCCTCCCAGTCAACCCAACAACAACCTGAAATGAAAGCAATAAAGACGATACTTCACGGCTGCGCCTCAGCGCGCAGCCTCTTTTTTATCACCATCGTGGTGTTAGCACTGCCCAACATCGCGCTCTGCCTTACCGAGCGCATGGGCATAATGGCCTGCATTACCAACATAGTGCTGCCCACGGCGGCGGTGTGGCTGCTGATGACTCTCAACCGCTGCCCGGGCAAGATGGTGTGGTACTTGTTCCTGCTGGTGTTCTTCGCCGCGTTCCAGCTTGTGCTGCTGTACCTCTTCGGGCACTCCATCATCGCCGTGGACATGTTCCTCAACCTCGTGACTACCAACCCGGGAGAGGCTTTCGAGCTGCTTGACAACCTCATACCGGCCGTCTTCGGCGTGGTAATTGTCTACGTGCCGGTATTAACGTTGGCCGTCATCTCCATACGCAGGAAAGACCGCCTGGAACGCGGCTTCATGCTGCGGCAGAGGCGGTATGCCGCAATCGCCGCGGCAGCAGGCGTGCTCTCGCTCGGCACAAGCTATGCCGCCGACCGCGACTACCGCGCCGAACTCGACCTGTACCCCGTCAACGTGTTCTACAACCTCGGGCTGGCCGTGGAGCGCACAGCCGACACCAACGCCTACGCCGAGACCTCGGCGCACTTCCGCTTCAACGCGAAGGCCACACACGAGGCCACGGAGCGCGAGGTGTACGTGCTCGTTATAGGCGAGACGGCGCGTGCATGCAGCTTCGGCCTGTACGGCTACGGGCGCGACACTACGCCGCTGCTGACCAGGACGGAGGGGCTTGTGGCCTTCGGGAAAGCCGTAACCCAGTCGAACACCACGCACAAGAGCGTGCCCATGCTGCTGTCGGCCGTGTCGGCGACCGACTTCAACGACATCTACACGCAGAAGGGAATAATCACCGCCTTCAAGGAAGCAGGCTTCCATACGGCGTTCATCTCAAACCAAAGGCCCAACCGCTCGTTCATCGACTTCTTCGGCGAAGAGGCCGACGAGTGGACGTTCATAAAGGAGCGCAACCCCGAAGCGGCGGCCATAGGCGACGAAGCCATGCTGCCCGAGGTGGCTAAAATACTGGCCAAGGGACGGCAAAAGGAGTTCATCGTACTGCACATGTACGGCTCTCACTTCAACTACCGCGAGCGTTATCCGCGCCAAGCGGCCTTCTTCAAGCCCGACGACGCAACGGAGGCGAAGCCCGGCAACAGGGCGCAGCTCGTCAACGCGTATGACAACACGATACGCTTCACCGACCGTTTCCTGACCGAACTGACGGCCATGCTCGGCAAGACGGGGGCGCAGGCGGCACTGCTCTACACATCTGACCACGGCGAAAACATCTTCGACGACAGCCGCCGCCTCTTCCTGCACGCGTCGCCCGTGCCGTCATACTACGAGCTTCACGTGCCGCTAATGGTATGGATGTCGCCCCGGTACCGGCAGGCATACGCCCCGGTGGAGGCCGCCCTGCGAGGCAACAGCGCGAAGCGCATAGCCACGAGCGCGTCGGTCTTCCACACGATGCTCACCATCGCCGGCATAGACACGCCCCTGCGGCGCGACAGCCTGTCAGCGGCCAGCACGCAATTCACCGTAACCCCCTACCTGTACCTTGACGACCACAACCGCGCCGTGCCCGTAAAGGAACTGCTAAGGAGCGAAAAAGACTTCGAGATGTTTAAGAAGAAAGGGATTGCCCTTTCTTAAAATTGAAAATTGAAAATTGGGAATGGAGAATTATGATTACCTTTTCTCCTTGACAGGCTATGACTGCCTGCAAGAGTAATCATAATTCTCCATTCCCAATTTTCAATTCTCAATCAAGGGAAGCGTTACTCTGCCGAGCCGCTAAGCGGTGCAGCCTGCGTGTACGTGCGCGCGCCAAGCTCCTTGTCGAGCATGTAGATGCCGTAGCCGTTGTCCTTTATCATCTTGATGTTGTCGATGATAGTCTTGGCGTTTTCCTCCTCTTCCACCTGCTCGTCGATAAACCACTTCAGCATGCTCTGCGTGGCAAAGTCGTTCTCCTCGTGCGTCAGGGCGTACAGCTTGTTGATGAGCGCAGTCACCTTCTGCTCGTGCTTCAGCGTGCTCTTGAACACGTCGAGTATGCCGTCCCACTCTGTCGGCACTTCTGCGATAGGCTTCAGCGTCACGCGGCCGTCGCGCGAGTTGACGTAGTTGAACAGTATTTTGGCATGGTCCTGCTCCTCCTGGAACTGTATTTCGAACCAGTTGGCCATGCCAGGCTGGCCGATTGAGTGGCAGTAAGCCGACATTGACAGGTACAGGTAAGCCGACCACATCTCGGCGTTGATTTGCTCGTTGAGAGCCTCTTCAATCTTCTTGTTAAGCATAATCGTATAGTTTATAAGTGAATATTCCAATAACAGCACTTCAAAAACCGTGCCAAGGCGCACCGTGACACCACGGCCTGCACATTTGGCAGAACCTCGCGGCAACTGCAAAAATACCGAAAAAAGCCTTACCTCCACCCTTTCAGCCCGACATTTATCATTAATTAGCAATCCATGCGGCAGCCTCCGCCGCCACGCATTGCCGTCCCAGCATAACCGCCTGATAATCAACGCCTCCGCGAAAGGCCACCTTTTAGCCTGCAAAAGGTGGCCTTTTAGAACGTAATAGGCGGCCTTTTGGAATGCAAAAGGCCGCCTATTGATTAAACATCTACAACATTACATTTTAACAACACAGCCAAATGAAACATAAGCACGCAAATGATTAGAAAACGCCTTAGCCATGCTGTCATAATATCTCATGCCAAAACCAAATGTCGGTATCACTTTGCCCAACTCTTCCTTAAAACATATCATTGCGTCATAATAAGCATATTTCCATGGCTTATTATCATATGTAATCCCAGACCCGGCTTGAAAAGATATTACTTTCAGTACGTCATATGACACCTTTGCCCCAATCGCAGAATTCACATAATGGTCTTTAATACCATCCTTTTTAAACAATGACACCGCCTCATCAAGTACCAAACCTACGGAAAAACTATTTGTAAAATTATAACCAAATGTACAAGACACCTCATAATGATTTTCATTATGGCCATAACCTGATATACGTGTATCGACACTTGACCACAAATCCTTAGCCTTCATTTGAGCAGACACATGGGTACAAGCACATGAGGCCAAAAGAACACTTATCGTAAAAACAAACTTGTAAATCATAAAAAGAAACAATAAATAACATTCGAGACAACCGAAAAAAGCAAGAGGCATACATTGCGGATGGTAAAAGCATAATATGTTTCGCATACTTATGCCCCTTGCCCAATAAAAAAATTTACTTATTCAACACTTGCTGGTTCAGCAGCATTCCATAATTTCGCGCTTGCATAACCAACAGACAATGCGCTATTCAGATTATTTTTCCTTTCTATCGGCAAATCCGACTTCATTATTAGTTCACCTGCCTCCTTGAAGTATGTCGTATCGTTGTCATCAACTAATTGTAAACCTTCCAATAAGACACCGCACAATTCCAAATCCTCCTTTGCCTGTGGGTCATCTGTCAAATCTTTCAAAGCCTCCATGTTTTCTGAAACAGACTTGTTCACATCAAGTCGTGCCACAATTCCATCAACCATCCTGACTGCATCTTCCTTTGACATATACAAGCAAGAGTCTCCTGTCAAAGAACAAAACTCCATCTGGGTTATGTCCAAAAGCTGAGCCGTAGAAATGGTATCTATTGCTTCGCCGTATTTTTCATATAAATTCATGATTGTCTTATTATGGATATACCCAATACTTCCAGGCTCCAAGTTTTCCAAAGGAGCGGTTTTCAAGGCTGACGTTTCAGTTGAACCATTTATAGCTTCTTCCATTGTTGTCATTCCTTTATCTGCTGCCTGTGACGCACCTGCAAACGAACTGCCTTTAAAACCAGAAGCAACCCATCCGCCAACATCGGCTACACAGCGTATCAAAGACCTAAACCATTTCTTAAACTTAAACCTTGTGTTCTGTGGTAGTTTTGCTTCATATGTACCATTCAACACAAGTAAATCATTCTTCAAACTTGAGACAGCTTCAACCTTGGGTTCAGCTTTGCTCAAATTTTCATCCATTTCATTACTGCAACCTGTTACTGAAAAAACCATTGCAACAACTAAAAGCATGGAAACTAACTTTGTTTTCATAATCAACTGTTAATTTAAATTACTAAAAAATACTATTATATCATTATCTTTATTCCATTACAGTAAGACAATCAGCCAAAAGCAATTCTCCTTGTACATATACATAAACCATGTATTCACCAGCTTCGCACTCCGAAAAGTCACACTCAATCAGTTCGTTGGCTGACATGTCGAACGTCTCTTCGGCTACGGTCTCTCCGTCTTTGGTTATCAGCACCTCGGCATTCTCCGCCGCATAATGAAACCACAGGGTAAGCAACGCCGCAGGTTCGGAGTACGACGAAGTGACGGCATCGCCGTGGTAAGGAGCTTTATGGACATTATTATGAATCTTAATTGTAGTATTCCGAATGCGGACCGGCTGTCCCTGTCCTTGAGCATAAGCCCTGACAAGAGATGAAGACATTAGCAAAAAGCCAAAAAGGACAATAAAAAACTTTCTCATAAACACTAAATTAAGCATTAAACAATCATTTTATCACTGGCAAAATTATAAAAGCAGCATGGTATTCTCCAAATTTTTATTGATAATTTTTCCGCTTGCGTCACATCAAACAAATGCACATAACTTATTGATTAATAATATATTAGGACATATTACAAGGAAAAATTAAGCGCAAAAATGTAACATTCCAAATGAAAAATTAAGCGCACAACACATGGATTTCTTGCTGAAAAGAAATTTGTTTAGTAATTTTGAACCTGTAAAACAATATGTCATGAAAAAGATTATCATACTATCATTTATCACTGTAACATTCTTTACATGCTGTAAAAACGACAGCCGGACATACGCTTATTTAGCGCAAATAGACAGTCTGCTCACAAAAGAAGAAAACGATGCCGCCTTGGAAAGGCTTATGACGATGGATGTCAACAAGATAACAGATGGCGAAGACAGGGCTTATTACTACCTCCTGCGTACAGAGACATTCTACAGGCTGCAACTGCCGACGTATTCCGATACGGCAATCAACGCGAGCATAAAGTACTACCGGCAATCAAGCGACAGGCGGAATTTGGCAAGGGCATTATATTATAAAGGTATGATGGCAAGCGAAAACAGCAATGCCAGTGAGGCAATAAAGTATGTAAAAGAGGCCGAAACCATTGCAGAAAGAACAAACAACAGTACTTTGCAAAATTACATTTACGCCAATCTCGCTTCAATAAACAGCCGGATAGGCAACAACCAAACGGCTTTGTCTTATGCAAAAAAGTCTTTGGACTTGTCAAAGGAACGGGGAGACAAAAGCATGATATGCCTCTCATTTGAGAGAATAAGCAACGCATTCGCGGAACTGGAACAGCATGACAGCGCACTGTTTTATGCCATCAAGGCAATACCTTATATAAAGTATCTGACAAAAGAAGAGAAAGTGTCGGCCTTGGCGAACGTCGCGTCGAGTTATTTCAACCAAGGGCACATGGATAAAGCGGAGCATTATATAAGGCAATCTTTGGCTGTCGAGCCTACCGCATACGCCTATTACATACTCGGCTCAATATATCTTGAACAGGGGAAAGGCGCGGAGGCGGAAGCATTATGGGGCAAGGCAATCAGCACAGGCTCGCCCGAGGTGAGGGCCGAAGCCATGCTTTGGATGGCCGACTTAAAGAAAGGGGGCGACCAGTACCGCGAGGCGACGGAACTGATGGCCAAGGCGGAAGCCCTAAGCGACAGCATAAGCAGGGCGAAGGAGACCGAAGGCACGCTGCGCCTACAGGCCGCAATGGAACACGCCGAGGCGGAACGCAATACCGAGGGGCGGCTAACTGTGGCGGCGATACTGACGGTTGCCGTCGCCGCTGTGCTGGCAACGTTGGCCATTTACCTGCGCAGGAAGGCGAACATGACGAAACGTCGGCTCGCCGAGATGCAGGAACTTACGGACAAGTACGGGCAGGAAATAAGCAGGCTAAGCCTGTCGAAGGCCGAGAACGAAAAGAGAATAAACAGCCTCAACCGCAAGATGGAGACGCTGCGCAGCAGGCGCGCCGCCATAATAGGGCACGGACGGCAACGCTACGAGGAAATAAAGGGCGGCGGCACGGTGGCCGGATGGAAAAAGGAGGACTACGAGGCGGCGATAGAATACTACCGCACAGTCAACCCCGAGGTAGTAAACCGCATAGAGAACCGCCACAAGAGGCTAACGCCTTACAACACATTCTTCCTGCTGCTGCCGCACATCGGCATCGCCGACGACGACATCCCGCACGCAATGAACATGTCGGTCGGCGCGGCAAGGACAATGAAGTACCGGCTGAAAGACAAGGATGCGGTGTGAGCCTGACCGTCCGCGTCACGGCGGAACGTGCCTTGAACAAAGAGAGTTAGACATAAGAAAATATCACACTGATAATCACCTATTTACAAAAAGGCCATCTTTCGGCTTGCAAAACACGGCCTTTTACACGATAAAAGGTGGCCTTTCGCAACGTGAAAGGCCACCTTTCAGATTCATACACAGTTTGTTTTGATGGTTAATAAAAATATTTACCGTTTATTGTCTTCTGTAAATCAGGCTGTCGGTAATATGTTTAGGCGGATTTGCAATCCGCCTAAATTTACTATAAGGATTTGTAACCCGCTCAAACCGCGCATCTATAAGAATATGTATATATATGAGCGGATTGCAAATCCGCAATTAAGAACCGCCGAATTGCAAATCCGGCGGAACAAATGTTTTCATTAATAAACTTTGTATGTCATCCAAACAAACTGCGGATGAACCGTCTTTCAGAAAAACTATGGACACAATACGCAAAAAGAAAAGCCGCATCTCCCTCATTGGTAGATGCGGCTTTACGCTTAAAATGTATGGATGGAGTTACGCCAACAGGCGCTTTACGATGGCAGATATTGCGCCGCCGTCGGCGCGTCCGGCCATCTGCTTGGTGGCTGTTCCCATGACGCGGCCCATGTCTTTCATGCCCTGTGCGCCGGTCTGGGCGATGATTTCCTTAACCGCCGCCTCGATTTCAGCCTCTGTAAGTGGCTTGGGCAGGTATTCCTCGATGACCGCCACCTGCGCCAGCTCTGCGTCGGCAAGGTCTTGCCGGCCCTGCGCCGTGAACGTGGCGGCCGACTCCTTGCCCTGCTTGGCCAGCTTGGAGAGCAGCTTCAGGGCGTCTGCGTCCTCGAGAGTGTCGTTGGCTCCGGGAGCCGTCTTTGCCTCGAGAAACACTTTCTTTATGTTGCGCAAGGTCTCGAGACGCACCTTGTCGCGGGCCTTCATGGCCTCCTTGATGTCGTTGCTGACTTGTTCGAATAATGCCATAATTGTTGGATTAAAGCCCCTCCCGGCCTCCCCCGTGGGGAGGAGCTTAGTTAGCTAAAATGTATGTTGCCAGCGTCTCCTCCCCTCGGGGAGGTAGGGAGGGGGCTGCCTTTACGCAAACTTGATTGTGCCTTGCACCTTTCCGCCGTCTTCGGCGTCGGCTTTCTTGACGTTGCCCATAGCCTGGTTCTTGATTTCCTCAAGCTCCTGGCGCGTGCGTTTGTATGTAGGTGTAGACTCTACGGAAGAGATTACGTCGTCATTGTCAAGGTCTTCAGGGCGGAAAATGTACATGTGCGGACGGCGCTTGTACTTCGACGCCTTGCCGTCGCCTCCGTATATGCGTTCGCGTCGCGCCCTGCGCTCGGCCGCCTTCTCCTCTTCCTCGGCGCGGCGCTCGTTCTCTTCCTGCGTATGTTTCTTGATGTGGTTGTTCATTCCGTCCACATCCTCGATGCCGAAGCCTGTCGCAAGGATTGTAACCTTTATTTTGTCGCCCAGCTCGGGGTCTTCAGCAAGCCCCCACTTGATTTCGAACTTGGTGTCAAACTTTGCCATAAAGTCGTTCACGTCGTTCATCTCCTCCATCATAAGTCCGCCCTTGCCGCCGTTCTTTTCGCCGCTGAACGATATGCTAAGGAGGATTTTCTTCGAGTTGAATATGTCGTTATCGTTGAGCAGAGGAGAGTTCAGCGCGTCGTCGATTGCCTTCTTGACGCGGCCTTCACCCTCGCCGTAACCGGTGCTCATGATGGCTACTCCACCGTCTTTAAGCACGGTCTTAACGTCGTTAAAGTCAAGGTTGATAAGTCCGTGTACGGTTATTATTTCGGCAATGCTCTTCGCCGCGACGCTCAATGTGTCATCCGCCTTGCCGAAAGCGTCGAGGATTGACAGCTCCGGATAGATTTCGCGCAGACGCTCATTGTTGATTACGAGCAACGCGTCGACATGCTTCGACATCTCTTCCACGCCGTCAAGAGCCTGGTCTATCTTCCTCTCGCCCTCGAAACGGAACGGAATGGTAACAATGCCGACGGTAAGTATGCCCATTTCTTTCGACTCACGGGCTATCACCGGAGCAGCACCCGTACCCGTGCCGCCGCCCATTCCGGCGGTGATGAATGCCATCTTGGTACCGTCGCCGAGCATTTTCCTCACGTCCTCGATGCTCTCTTCCGCGGCCTCACGCGCCTTTTCAGGCTTGTTTCCAGCTCCAAGTCCCTCCTTGCCGAGCTGTAAATGTACCGGCACAGGCGAATCGTTCAACGCCTGGTTGTCTGTATTGCACAGCACGAACGATACGTCGTGTATGCCCTCGCGGTACATGTGGTTGACGGCGTTGCCGCCACCTCCACCAACGCCGATGACCTTTATTATGCTTTTCTCTTTCTCGGGCTCGCCGAAATCGACTATGCTACGTCTTTCGTTCATATCTTGTCATGTTTTATTCGTTAAACAAATCAGTGATGGCCGGCCTACTCGTCTGGTTCCTTTATGAACTTGTCGACCCAGTTCTTGAATTTGGCGAAACGGCTCTTCATGCTCTTATCCTCCTTCATAGCTTCCTCTTCAAGGCGCGCCGCCTCCTCGGCCTCACGCTTTGCTGCCTCTTCCGCCGCCTTGCGCCGCTGCTCCTCGATGGCCGCCTTCTCGGCTGCCGTGGGCACAACGCCCGGCCCCATCTCGCTTGCACTGCGTGGTGTCTGGTGCAGGTCGGCAGGTTTCGCGGCGGCTTTTGCCGGCTTGTCCGTATCAAATAGGTCGCCATGCTCGGGCGTTTCCTCACCTGCACAGTTCATGTCGCCCTTCGCCAAGAGGGCAAGCACGGTGTTCATTGTACCGTTGTGGGCGGTTATTGCAGGATTGCTCGACGTGATTGTCTGCGTAACGAACTTCGCTATGCGGATTTTGTCGATGTGGATATGATTGCGGAACGCCTTTTCTATATCCTTCATGTTCGACCCTCCACCGGTCAGGATGATGCCTCCCAGCAGACGGTCGGCATACTCCGACGGCACTTGAGCCCACACATTCTCGATGATTTCCTGGAGCCTTCCCTCCACAATCTCTATGAACTTGCGGCTTTCAACGCTGCGTTCCTCGTCGATGGGGAGCATCAGCGTATTGTCAATATCATTGTTGTCAGTGTAAGCGCAGCCGTATTTCAGCTTCATCTTCTCGGCCGCAGCCTCGTCCATCTGCAACGAAGCAATGTCCTTGGTTATGTTGTTGCCGCCAAGCGGGATAACCGACAAGTGGCGCAGTATGTTCTTGTAATACACAGACACGGTAGTGGTTCCGGCGCCAAGGTCTACGAGCACGCATCCCGAACGCTTCTCCGCATCTGTCAGCACGCTGTCTGCCAACGCCAGCGGAGCGAGGTACATCTCGGCTATTGCCACCTCGGCGGTACTGAAACACTTGTTAAGCTTGTTGTAAAAAGCCTTCCTCCACAGTATGTTCATGAAGTTGCCTTCGAGCCGGCTGCACTGTATTCCGACGGGGTCGAGCTGCAGCTGGTTGTCCACCTTGTATTCCTGCGTGGCCGCGTCGAGTATTTCCTGGTCGGGATAAGACATGTTACGGTTGGTGTCCATCAGCTCGTTTACCATTTCCTGGGACACGATTGTGTCGGCCGGCAGGTCTTTCACGATGACGTTCCTTACGCTTTGGATTGACTGTCCGCCAACACCCACGTACACTTTGGAAATCTCCGCCTTCAGCATGGCCGAGAGTTTTTTAACTATATTGGCGATGCACTGCACCGTTTGGTTCAAGTTGTAAACTATTCCTTTGCGGATAAAAGAAGACGAATCCTCCTTTACCACGGCAAGCACGGATATGCTCCCGTCGAGGTTTTTCTTTCCGGCGATGCCTGTCACCTTGGATGAGCCAAGTTCAATTGCTACGATAAAATCCTTTGCTGCCATACGCTTGTATGTTATGTTTTCCTATTTTATATACTCTTCTGTTTCTTCTTTTTGCATATTATCTGGTTGTCAAACTCCAGGTCGATGTACGAATACTTGTTCCACCCTGCCTTGCTAAGGCCGTACTTGTAAAACTTTTCAAGCCGTCCGAGCTTGGTCTGCACGAAGTCGGCAATCAAAGCCTTGCGCCTGCCGGCGTTTTTCGCCTGTGGCAGGCTGCCCAGATAAACGATGTGGTCGCCCACACGAGGCACCAGTTCCACGCCCTGCCCGGGCAGGATGTTTATTTGCACTATCTGGTTGCGCCATAACTCGTCCTTCATTATTTCGATGGCGAGGTCGGCCAGATACATCCTCGAATACCACCTTGGTATGTTCCCGGTGGCTATGATGAGGTCTGACGTATAGCTGGAGTTGGGCATTATGCCTCCGTGGTCGTCAAGATAATAGTCCTCCCCGGCAGCGTTCTTCACGCGGACGATGGGCAGGCTCTGCGTGATGCTTACGTTCACGCAGCCGTCCTTGGTCTTGTAGCACTGCGCGGTCTTCACGAACGGACTGTCCTTTAGCTTGTCCTCGATGTCACGTGGATTTACGTCCTTCATGCGCTTCTTGAACGGATACAGCCTGCTACGCTCAAGGATGCGCTTTATTTCGGCGGCACTTAGGAATCCGTTGGTGCTCTCGTCCTCGATGTTTATTTCCACCTTGGTGCATACGGGATGCGTCTCCTTCGGGTTGTTGAAGGATGTCATGGCCAGCACCACGTAGACGGCCAGCGCCGTACAGAGTGCAAATGTAAGGAACTTTTTTAGACGGAGCTTCATTTATCTGTATTTTTCCAGGAGTATTTTCTCTATTTGCGGCACGTAGTTGTCAAGGTCGCCGGCGCCCAAGACGACAAGCACCTCGAAGTCGTTGGCCTTCACATATTCCACCACGTTTTCCTTATGGAGCATCGTCTTCTTCACTCCGGGGGCGAGGTTGTCGTAGATTAGCTTCGACGTAACGCCCGGTATAGGCTCTTCGCGTGCGGGATATATGTCGCAGAGCACCACCTCGTCGAGCAGGCTCAGGCTCTCGGCGAAGTCCTTGTAGAAGTCGCGCGTGCGGCTGTACAGGTGGGGCTGGAAGATGGCTGTTATTTTCCTGTCCTTGTAAAGCTCGCGTATGCTCATGGCGCTTTGGCGTATTTCCTTTGGGTGGTGGGCGTAGTCGCTAAGGAAGACGATGCGCTCCGTCTTTATTTTGAAGTCGAAGCGGCGCTCCACTCCCTTGTAAGTCCTCATGCCATACTTCAGCTCCTCCACGGTGCATCCGTTGAGCTGGGCCATCGCCATAGCGGCTATGCCGTTCTCGATGTTTACTGGCACGGGCTGGCCGAGGCATATACCGTCGACCCTTTCAAGGGGCGACACGAAGTCGAACGTTATTTCGCCGTTGTCTATTACGACGTTCTCTGCGTGGAAGTCGCCGCCGTCGCGGCTGTAAGTGTACACCCTCACGCCTGGCTGCACGCGCGGTTTCACGTCCAAGCCGGTGTGCATTATGAGTGCGCCGCCGGGCTGTATAAGCTCCGTATAGTGCGCAAAGCTCTCGAGGTAAGCCTCTTTCGTGCCGTATATGTCGAGATGGTCGGGGTCGGCCGATGTTATTACGCTCATCCAGGGGCGCAGCCAGTGGAACGAGCGGTCGAACTCGTCGGCCTCGATTACGACGAAGTCGCTCTCCTTGCTCAATATGTAGTTTGACGAGTAGTTCTTGGTTATGCCGCCAAGGAAGGCGTTGCAGTCCACGTGGCTTTGGTGCATGATGTGCGCGCACATGGCCGACGTGGTGGTCTTGCCGTGCGTCCCGGCCACGCAGAGGCCCTTGTGGGCGCGCGTGAGCATGCCGAGCACATGGGCGCGCTTCTCCACATCGAAGCCGTCGGCGCGGAAACGCGCCAGCTCCTTGTGGCTTTCGGGTATTGCCGGTGTGTACACCACGAGCGTGGACGCGCGGTTGCGGCAGGCGTGGGGAATTTCGTCCACGTTCTCTTCATAATGCAGGAGCATGCCCTCGCGCTCCAGTTGTGCCGTTAGGGCGGACGGAGTCTTGTCGTAACCGGCCACCACCACGCCCCTGTGAAGGAAGTATCGGGCTATGGCGCTCATGCCTATGCCGCCCGCGCCTATGAAATATACTGCTTTTATGTCGTTCAGTTCCATTGTAGTTTTTTAGAAGTTAAAGGAGTTAAAGGAGTTATCGCTCCCTGCGGTCGCCAAGAAGTTAAAGGCAAATGCCTTACATCCTTGCGGCCAATCTCACCTTCTCACCTTTTCAATGTCTCACCTTTCATTGCCAGCTCCACCACCTTGTCGGCTATTGTGTCGGCCGAGTCGGGCAGTGCAAGCTTCTTTATGTTGGCGGCGAGCGCGGCCAGCCGTGCGTCGTCCTTCACCGTACTGATTGCCAGGCCGATTGCCTCGGCGGGGGCGTCGGCATCCTTCACGTAGAGGGCGGCGTCCTTGTCGACCAGCGCCATGGCGTTCTTCGTCTGGTGGTCTTCGGCCACGTTGGGCGAGGGCACGAGTATCACGGGCTTGCCTATGAGGCAGAACTCTGATATGCTGCTTGCTCCGGCGCGGCTTATTACGAGGTCGGCGGCCTTGTATGCCGCGCCCATGTCGCTGATGAAGTCGGTCACGTGGAGCATGGGCAGGTCGGTGCGGCCCTTCAGGCGCTCGTTGATTGAGGCGTTGTAGTACTTGCCCGTCTGCCAGATGAACTGCACTCCCGACGCCTTTATGTCGTCCAGATGCTGCATCACGCTCTCGTTCATCGTCCTTGCGCCGAGGCTTCCGCCCACTATGAGCACTGTCTTCTTGCCTTCGTCAAGCCCGAACGAGCGCAGGGCTTCGGCCCGTGTCATCTTCGTGTCGAGCAAAGCCTGGCGCACGGGGTTGCCCGTCTTCACTATTTTGTCGGCCGGGAAGAAGCGCTCCATGCCGTCGTAGGCCACGCAGATGCAATCTACCTTCTTGGCAAGCAGCTTGTTTGTCACCCCGGCATACGAGTTCTGCTCCTGTATGAGGCAGGGTATGCCGTTCTTGGCGCACTCGTTCAGCATCGGGCCGCTAGCGTATCCGCCCACTCCCACGGCGGCCATCGGCCTGAAGCGGCGTATTATTTGCTTCGCCATGCGCTGGCTTTTCCATATTTTGTAAAGCACGGCGAAGTTCTTAAGCATGTTCTTACGGTCGAAGCCGCAGATGGGCAGGCCCACTATTTCGTACCCTGCGGCGGGCACGCGCTGCATCTCCATGCGGCCGAGCGCACCCACGAAGAGTATGTCGGCATCGGGATGCTTCGCCCGTATGGCGTTGGCTATTGACACGGCCGGGAAGATGTGCCCGCCGGTACCGCCTCCGCTGATTATTATCCTTAGTTTTTGTTCCATTGGCCTTATACCTTATTATTTGGCAAAAGTAATCAAATTTTTTCTTATCCTGCAACTTTGGGTGATATTTTTCCTGCACACAGGCAAAATAATGACCGATGTCATAAGCGAAGGGTGATAAGCCAAGGGCCGAGAAATTGTTACCCGTCCACAGCTCCCCAATAACTCCCGGTTATCCCAGTCGTCCTGTCTCAAAAACCAAAAGGCCACCTTTCACATTGTAAAAGACCGTCTTTTACATTGCAAAAGGCCGTCTTTTGCAGGCCAAAAGGCCGCCTTTTGCAACGCAGACCATAAAACACTGTAAATCAATTGGTTAGAAACAGCACAATTATTCATGAGCACCAGGAGGGCCGGGAGTTATTGGAGGCTTGTGAACGGACAGCCTGCTTCTCGTTTTTCACTTTTCGTTTCCCCCTCAACTTCCATAATGCCACGATGAAACAAAGTGCTTACATTTTGCAGAAAGAGCACGGCCAAGGTTGTTAAACGCCTTTCCTTATGTCACAATTACACTTAAATAAACATACATTTGTCATCCAACAAACTTGAATTGCGCTGTTTTGTGTAGAAAAAAAGAATTTTTATCATCAAAACATTTTGATAATTCAATAATCTTTCCGACATTTGCAAAATAATCACATTCAAGCCTCCACGGCGCGGCGGAGCGGCCTTGCATGCCCCGTAGCGGCGCGGAAGGGTTACAAAATGAAAGCACAAACAAGCGAATGTAAAAACACTTGATTATGGCAGAAGAATTGGAAGTAAAGCAATTGGACGATGTCGTAGTACGCTTTTCAGGCGACTCCGGCGACGGAATGCAGTTGGCCGGCAACATCTTTTCAACGGTCTCGGCCACAGTGGGCAACGGCATATCGACGTTTCCCGACTATCCGGCCGACATCCGCGCGCCGCAAGGCTCGCTCACGGGCGTATCAGGATTCCAGGTACACATCGCCAGCGGCCGCGCCTACACGCCCGGCGACAAGTGCGACGTGCTCGTGGCAATGAACGCCGCAGCGCTGAAGACACAGTACAGGTTCGCCAAGCCGCAGGCGACAATCATCATCGACACCGACAGCTTCGGGCCGAAAGACCTTGAGAAGGCGCAGTTCAAGACACCTGACTACCTCGCGGAAATGGGCATCGACACAGACCGCGTAGTAGCCTGCCCCATCACGCAGATGGTGAAAGACTGCCTCGCCGACAGCGGAATGGACAACAAGGCCGTGCTGAAGTGCCGCAACATGTTCGCACTCGGCATAGTTTGCTGGCTGTTCAACCGCGACATCAGCTTCGTCGAGACATTCCTGCGCGAGAAGTTCGACAAGAAACCGGCCGTTGCCGAAGCCAACATCAAGGTAGTAAACGCCGGTTACGACTACGGACACAACGTACACGCCAGCGTACCGGCTACATACCGCATAGAATCAAAGAACAAGGTGAAGGGCCGCTACATGGACATCACCGGCAACAAGGCCACAGCATACGGCCTCATAGCAGCCGCCGAGAAGGCCGGACTGAAGCTCTACCTCGGCTCATACCCCATCACCCCGGCCACCGACATACTGCACGAGCTGGCCAAGCACAAGTCGCTCGGAGTGGTGACGGTGCAGTGCGAGGACGAAATATCGGGCTGCGCCAGCGCCATAGGGGCGTCGTTCGCAGGCGCGCTGGCCGCCACGTCGACGTCAGGCCCTGGCATCTGCCTCAAGTCGGAGGCAATGAACCTCGCCGTAATCGACGAGCTGCCGCTCGTGGTTATCGACGTGCAGCGCGGCGGACCGTCAACCGGACTGCCCACAAAGAGCGAGCAGACCGACCTGCTGCAAGCCCTCTTCGGCCGCAACGGAGAGTCGCCCATGCCCGTAATTGCCGCCACAAGCCCCACAAACTGCTTCGACGCGGTGTATAAGGCGGCTAAAATCGCGCTCGAACACCTGACCCCCGTAGTGCTGCTTACCGACGCGTTCGTAGCCAACGGCTCGGCCGCATGGAAGCTGCCGAGCATCGACGAACTGCCGGACATCCATCCGCACTACGCCACTCCCGAACAGAAAGGGCACTACACGCCGTACCAGCGCGACCCGGAGACCGGCGCACGCTACTGGGCCGTGCCCGGACAGGAGGGATATGAGCACATACTGGGCGGTCTCGAGAAGGACGGCAACACCGGAGCCATATCCACCGACCCGGAGAACCACGATAAGATGTGCCGCCTGCGCGCGTTAAAGGTATTCAAAATACCAGTGCCCGACGTCGAGGTTCTCGGCGACGCCGACGACGCCGACCTGCTCATCGTGGGCTTCGGAGGCACGTTCGGCCACCTCTATTCGGCCATGACGGCCATGCGCGAGGCAGGACACAAGGTGGCTTTGGCGCACTTCAGCTACATCAACCCTCTGCCGAAGAACACCGCCCACGTGCTGACCAAGTACAAGAAGGTGGTCGTAGCCGAGCAGAACCTCGGCCAGTTCGCCGGCTACCTGCGCATGAAAATCGACGACTTCGCCCCATACCAGTTCAACCAAGTAAAGGGTCAGCCCTTCGTTGTGGAAGAACTTGTAAAGGCGTTCACTAAGATAATTAAGAGTTAAGAGTTTAATCAGAAGTAAAGGAGAGAAGGAGTAAAGGAGTAAGTAGAAGTGACTTGAAAGTTCAGTAGCGGCTTATTTGGCCCATTAGGCTCATCGGCCCCATGGCAAAGAGCAACCGACAAAGGTGTTGCTTTTAGCTTTCTTAACTCCATTAACTTCCTTAACTTCCCAAAACACATAAGCAATGAGTTACACTGCGCAAGACTATAAGAAGGGACAACCGCGCTGGTGTCCCGGTTGCGGAGACCATTTCTTCCTGGCATCTCTGCACAAGGCGATGGCGGAAATAGGCGTTCCGCCTTATCAGACAGCCGTAATCTCTGGCATAGGCTGCTCAAGCCGTCTGCCGTATTACGTCAGCACGTATGCCATGCAGACCATCCACGGACGCGCCGCGGCCATCGCCACGGGCGCGAAAGTAGCCAACCCCGACCTCGCCATCTGGCAAATCAGCGGAGACGGAGACGGCCTCGCCATCGGCGGAAACCACTTCATACACGCCATGAGGCGCAACATCGACATCAACATCGTGCTGCTCAACAACCGCATCTACGGCCTTACGAAAGGCCAGTACTCGCCTACGTCGCCGCGCGGCTTCGTCAGCAAGTCGTCGCCTTACGGCACAGTGGAAGACCCCTTCCTGCCTGCCGAGCTGTGCTTTGGCGCAAGGGGGCACTTCTTCGCACGCGCCGTAGCCACCGATGCAGAAGGAACGGTCGACATACTGAAGGCCGCCTACCACCACAAGGGCGCTTCGGTATGCGAGATTTTGCAGAACTGCGTCATCTTCAACAACGGCTGCTACGACTCCGTCTACAAGAAGGAAGGCCGCGCGAAGAACGCCATCTACGTGCGCCACGGCCAGCCTTTGGTGTTCGGAGAAGACAACGAGTACGGCCTTATGCAGGAAGGCTTCGGCCTGAAGGTGGTTAAAATCGGCGAGAACGGCGTGACACTGGACGACATCCTCGTACACGACGCTCACTGCCAGGACAACACCCTGCAACTGAAACTCGCCATGATGGACAATGAGCACGGCTTCCCCGTAGCCTTGGGTGTCATCCGCGACGTGGAAGCGCCGACCTACGAGACCGCCGTACACGAGCAAATAGAGGAGGTGAAGGGAAAGAAGAAGTACCACAACTTCGCCGAACTGCTTGAGACGAACGACACGTGGGAAGTGAAGTAACAGTATATGTTGAAACAATAAGGGGTCGCCGAAATCGGCGACCCCTTATTGTTTCAACATATACATTGCCCGTCAAGCAACTTGATGTACGTCTTTATTGCCTCGTCTATTTCCTTAATGCAGACGAACTCGTCGGCTGAATGCGAACGACAAGACTCTCCCGGCCCGAGCTTCAGCGACGGGAAGGGCATCAGGGCCTGGTCGGAAAGCGTGGGCGAACCGAACGGCATCATGCCCATAGCGACGCAACGGCGCACCAAAGGGCTGTCCGTCGCAATACTGGAGGACGACAGGCGGAAGGAGCGAGCATGCAGTTCGCTCTTCATCTTGGACTTAAGAAACTCGAAAACGTCCTCGTTCCGATAATGTTCATTAGTCCTTATGTCGATTGTGAAGCGGCATTCGTCGGGCACGACGTTGTGCTGCGTGCCCGCGCCGATTATGGTGACGGTAGCCAACGTAGGGCCAAGCAGGGGGCTTACCTTGTCGAAACGGTACGAGCGCAGCCACCCGATGTCGTCCAGAGCGGCATATATGGCGTTGACGCCCTCGCCCCTCGCGGCATGGCCCGAGCGTCCGCGAGCCACGGCGTCGACCACCATCAGCCCCTTTTCGGCCACCGCAGGCTGCATGCCCGTAGGCTCGCCGACGATTGCCAGGTCTACTTCCGGCAGCAGGGGCAGGGCGCGGCTGATGCCGTTTTGCCCCGAAACCTCCTCTTCGGCCGATGCCAAATAGACAATATTGTACGGCTGCACGGACTGCGAAAGGTGGCGGAACGCCTGCATCAAGGCCACCAGTCCGCCGCCGCAGTCGTTGCTGCCGAGGCCGTAAAGGCGGCCGTCCACGATGTCGGGCGAGAACGGGTCGCGCGTCCACGAGCCGACGGGCTTCACCGTGTCGATGTGGGCGTTGAGCAGCAACATGGGTTTACCTTCGTCATAATGCGGACTTGCCGCCCACACGTTGTTGCCTTCGCGCCGCGGCTCGAAGCCGTAAAGGCGCAGCTCGTCCTCGACAATCAAGGCCGCGGCGGTCTCGTCACGGCTCACCGAAGGCGTGGCTATGAGCCGACGGAGCAGGCCGACGGCATGGTCTGTATATTCGTTTTGCATCGTAATCATGTGGCAAAGATAGCGATTTTTCATGTAGTTAAAGCGGCTATAGATGTACACAACCTCTTTAACTACATGAAAAATCCTTATATAACGTTAATTTTTCGGGGGGGGTAAACGTAAAAAGGCTATATTTGTAACGCTTTTCCGGCAGCGGCCGTTCCCTTTGGGGACATCAGCAAGTGTAAACTTTTTGTATAACCTTAATAAAAACAAAACGTTATGTTAAAGAAATCAAGAGTTATTTTGTTGGCCCTCGCGGCCTTGGTGATGACGTCGTGCGGCGACGTAGCGTCCAAACTCGGCGGCATGAAGACTGATTCGCCGGAGGTTTTCGAGAAGGCAAAGGAACTGGCCAAGTCGCAGTTTGACGCCTCGAAGTGGAAAATCGTATCGGTAGACTGGAGCGAAGGCATCGGCGACGACGAGCTTACGGGCAAGGTATCGTCAATACGCTTCTACATGATTGACAAGGACGGCAAGGCGTGGCAGCAGACTTTCATCGCCCAGCTCGGATGGAAAGCCGGCGACCTTGACGACACCAGCTTCGCCAAGGGCGACAAGTACGACGACCCGAAGGAGTATCCCGCGCTCGACCTTGACAAGTTTGACGCGGCGAAGTACACCAAAATCATAGAAGACGCGAAAGCTCTCATACCGAAGGGGTACACGTTCAAGTCGGTTGACAGCTTCTCGATGAACACTTACGACAAAGTTCCGATGGAACTGGTGCTCAACGTCGTAGAGGAAGGCAACGAGACAGTGTCAAACGCCGGGAAGACATCAATCGTGTTCTACGAGCTTAACTATGCCGTTGACGACAGCGGCAAGGTAACCCTGAAGGAATAAGTCAAGACACGGTTGCCAGCCTGCGGCGCAACGCACTGGCATCCAGCACATTGCAAAAGGCCGTCTTTTACACGCTAAAAGACGGCCACCTTTTGCAAAACAGCCGGCGCAAAGGCGGCCGGCGTCAGAGCTGCCCTGCCTCTACCATGAGCACCACGCGCTCGGTAAGGCGGTCGGTCTTCTCTGGGTCGTACTTCTTCATCAGACTGGCGCCGAACGCCCAGGCGAAAGCCTGGTAGAAGCCTGCGCGCACAGGACTGATGAACGCCCGGATGAGGTCATACGCCGAAGAGTTGCACTCGCGGTAGACTAACTTGATGAGGAGCTTGCCCTGCGAATACGACAGTTTCTTCATCCTCGGCGTGTAGCGGCGCTTTATGTCTTCCTCGACGTGCTTCATGTGCTCGTCGCGCGCCTTCTTATTTGGCAGCGTCTGCAAGTATTCGTAAGTCTCAATGATGATTTTGTTCACCTCCTTTGCTATGGGCAGCACCTTCTTCACGTTGTACACCAGTCGGTTGTAGGCTGCACGCCGCTTGGCGTTCTTGAACGTCTGGCCCGGATATACGTACACGTTGTTCAGCTCGACGTACTGTATGCTGTCGCCGTCTACGAGCACTTTGCCCACCTTTATGTTGGGCACGAAGGTCGGACTGTCCATGTCCACCTCCCTGTCTTCAGGCTTCACGCCGTCCGCTCCCCCGCCCTTCTGGGCGCAGGCCACGGCCGGCAGCAGCACGGCGAGCACGGATATGATGAATGTTCTGAACCTTGTCATGGTTGCAAAGGTAAGCACAAATATCGAAGTCAACATCCAAAAGGCCAGGAATTTAGAGAATTTATAGAAGTTAAAGAAGTTATAGGGAAGTGGAAGTTAAAGAAGTTAGAGAAGTTAAAGAAGTTATAGCCATTACCTGTTTCAGGTGCGACCGACAAAGCATTTGGCTATAACTTCTATAAATTCTATAAATTCTTTAACTTCCCAAAACTACCGGCAGACCTTCCGCCCGACCCACATCAGCACGAAATACAGGGCCACGCCCGTAACCCATCCTGCCAAAACGTCGATGGCGTAGTGGGCTTGTATGTACACGGTAGACAGGCACAGCAGCACGTAAAACGGCATCAGGATGTAGAAGAAGCGGCGGTTGCCCGTGCGCCAGGCCAGCAGCATAAGCACCGTGCTTATGCCTACGTGGCTCGAAGGGAACGCCGCCGTAGGCCGTTCGCCGGCCGCCTTGGCGCTCTCCACCATCTGGTAGAACAGTCCGTCGGTGTATCCTGGCGTGGCAAGGCAGTCCTGTATGTAGTTGAAATGGTCTTTCACGTCGGGGAATATGCCCTGCTCTATGTTGCCAAGACCCACCGCCTCGTAATAGAACGTAGGCCCGGTGACCGGCAGGACAATGTAAACAAGGTAATATATGAAGAACGCCGCAAGCACCACGAACGACGCACGCTCGTACTCCTTGTACCTGCAAATGAAGTAATACACCACCACTACTACAATCATCGGGTAGTAAGCGGCGTAGCCCATGCTCATAAGCTCGCTCACGACGGGCCACGGCATGGCCTTGCAGAACAGCAATGCAGGCTGGCAACCGAACAAGTCCTGCTCCCATTGGGCGAACACATGGTCGAGGTTGGGCAGCATGCGGTTGATTTCGTAAGTGTCGGGATACCACCAGCCGAGCAGCGCCAGCTGCACCGTTATGCGCAGGAAGAGCGTCAGCCGGCACGGCATCATGCGGTAGACGGCCCACATCCCGGCCGTGACGGCCGCTATCCTGATGCGCCCCCAGAGCATTTCGTTGGGGTTCTCTGCCTTCGTATATGTGAAGAAAACTATCAGCAGGGTGAGCACCAGGTAGCCGAGCATGACCCATTCCATAGCCAACAGGCCCTTTCTCGGGTTCTTATCCAAGGCGAAAAGCTGCTTGATGAACTTGAACATTGTCGTCTGATTATTGTTTGAATAGCTTAAAGCCACTTGTTTTCCTTGTACCACTCGACGGCCTCGTGCACTCCTTCGGCCAGGCTGTAGCGCGGACTAAAGCCGAGCTCGGCCACGGTGGGGCGGATGTCGCACCGCCAGTTGCGCTGCCGCATGATTTTATACTTGTCGTTGTTGAGCGCGGTCAACCGGCCGGTAAGCCGCCCTACGGCATCTCCTGCGGCGGTGATTACGCGCAGCAGCCACAGCGGAGCTTTTACGCGGAGCAGCCAGGGGTTGCCCAGTTCGCGGCGTATGAGGTCGCTGAAGGCTCGCGACGAATAAACGTTTCCGTCGCTCAAGAGGTATCGCGAGCCTATGTTGCCACGCTCAAGGGCGAGGAACACGGCCTCGACAAGGTCTTTTACGTATATGAAGGTGAGGTCTTGCGGACGCAGCCCTGCGGCGAAGTCCACATGCTTCTTTATGCTCTCGGCCATCATGAAGTAGTCTTTCTCGCGCGGGCCGTAGACTCCCGTCGGCCTCAACACTACGAAGGGGAAGCCCTGCATGCCGTCGAGTATGCGCTCGGCCTCGAGCTTGCTGCGCCCGTAAGCCGTGTCGGGGCGCGGCGTGTCGGCGGCGGTGATGTCGGTGTATGGCGCGGTTTCGCGCACAGGACCAGACACACTGAGGCTGCTTATGAACACAAAGCGCTTCAATTCCGGGCAAGTGGCGGCCACGGCGGCGGCCAGGTTCTTTGTGCCCTGGGTGTTTATGCGGAAGAAGTCGGCTGCATGCAGGCACTTGGTTGCGCCCGCCGCGTGGACTACATAGTCGAAACCTATGCCCGAGAGCCGACTGCGCAGGCCGTCGGGGTCGTCGAAGTCAAGTTCGACGAAGCGTATGCGGCTGTCCTGCAAGTAGCGTCTCGAACTGCCCTTGCGCACCGCCGCCCACGTCTCGAAGCCGCGCTTGAGCGCCTCCTCGACAACAAAGCTGCCTATGAAGCCGCTCGCTCCCGTAACCAAGATTCTCTTCATAACGTTCTGAACATCAGTAAAACGGGCGCAAAGTTAAGTAAAATATTCGACATTTGCCGACATTGTAATGATTAATGGGTTATTGTTTCAATTTTATTACAACGCCGCCCAAACAGCAGCCGGCAGCCGGCCCTGCAACGCCCCGAAACAAGCCGCCGTGCAAAAGGCCGTCTTTCGCCTTGCAAAAGGTGGCCTTTTAGCGTGTAAAAGACGGCCTTTTACAAGATGAAAGACGGCCTTTTGGAAAACGTCACAAAGCCAGGCTCACCGTAAGGCCATACGCGCCGCCGTCAAACGGCACCGCCCACGGCGTGCAGCTCACGTCCACGCGGCTCTTCCTCTTCAGCGACTCGCGGCACGGATTGCCTGCAAACAGGCCGATAACCTCGTTCACCGGGTCGATGAGGAACGCCACTATGTTGCCCCATGTGCGCGAACCCCACAGGCGGTAGCCGTCGCTTACAATCTTGCGCTTGAGCTTATAGAACACCTCTCCCAGTATGATGCCCGACAGAGGGGTGAGGATTAAGTCCTGGATTGAAGGCTTTTCCATGAACGCTTCTATGCCGTACTCCCAGAAAATCGTTGAGATGGCGGTGCAGTAGAGGAACGAACCCATCCTGTTAAAACCTATGCTGCGCGCCCCCATGTAGTAGACGGCACCAGCGTAGGGGTGGAGTATGTAGTTGAAAATGAAGTTGTCGCCGTCCCACACGGGGCCGCGGCTTACGTGGTAGCTCCATCTCTTCCAGAAGGGTATTGACGTTATGCGCTCCTTGTTCCACGCGGTGGCGTTCTCGGGCAGCAGCTGCAGCACGCCGAGCGTAGCCACTCCGCCGGCGAAGAGCACGCCCGTGTGCAGCCACATGCGCCCCCAGTCGGGGCGGCTTAGCGTCTGCGAATAAGGCAGGTCGTATATGTTCACCTTCGTTTTGGCCGCCACCGCCGCGCTGTCAGGCTCAAGGCGCGTTCCTCTATGCTGTCGTTCACGGCCAGGGAGTCGCGTTCCGTCTGCGCGGATGCAGCCGCCGCGTTGCATGTTATCAGGAATATTGCGTTTGCAAAGGCGTGTAAAAGTCTCTTCATAGGCGTTCACGTCAATATGGATTTGTCGCCACAAAATTAACGAAAGCGGCATGAACGCCTGCCAAACGGAAAGATAATAAAGGCTTAGAAAACTTAAAGCATATATAAAGTTTTCCTGTTTTGACCCATTAACGGCCTGTTTTTACATAAACACAAAAAACGGTTTAAAGGTAAAAAGGTAAAAAAGTAAAAAGGTAAAACAGAGTGGGGAAAGGTAAAAAGGTAAAAAAGTAAAAAGGTAAAAAGCGCGGACGCGGATACGGCAAGCACGTTTTACCTTTTTACTTTTTTACCTTTTTACATTTATATATTTACTTCACGTACTCCGCGAAGTCGGTCATGCGCATGTCGCCCTTGCGCGCCAGCGTGTCGTGCATGGCGAAGGCAGCGGTCAGGCAGTGGCGCGTGTGGCCGCCGGTGGCGATGTTGAGATAGTCGCGCAGCAGCGGACGGTAGTCCGGGTGGGCGCAGTTCTCGATGATAAGGTGCGCCCGTTCCGCCGGCGATTTGCCTCGGAGGTCGGCCACGCCCTGCTCTGTCACGATTACGTTGACGTCGTGCTCGGAGCTGTCCTGATGGCTTACGAAGGGCACGATTGAGCTGATAAGGCCGCCCTTGGCCGTAGACGGACAGGTGAAGATGCTTATGTAGGCGTTGCGCTCGAAGTCGCCCGAGCCGCCGATGCCGTTCATCATCTTGGTGCCCGATATGTGGGTGGAGTTGGCGTTGCCGTAGATGTCAACCTCGATGGCGGTGTTTATTGCGATGACCCCGAGCCTGCGGATTACCTCCGGCGAGTTGGAGATTTCGCTGGGGCGCAGCGTCAGGTGCTCCTTGAAGTATGAGATGTTGTCGTAAATCTGCTTCAGGCACTCGTTGGAGACGGTCAGCGAGCACGAGGATGCGTCCTTCACGCGGCCTTCGAGCATCATTCCTACCACGCTGTCCTGAAGAACCTCGGTGTAGACGTTGAAGTCGGGCACGCTCTTCTCATGTCCCAGTGCGCCGAGTATGGCGTTGGCCGTACTGCCCACGCCGCTCTGCAATGGCAGGAACGACGACGGGATGACGCCGCGCTTCATGTCGGCCAGCAGGAACTGCGCCACGTTGTGGCCTATTTGGTCGGTCACAGGGTCTGACGCCTTGAATGCGCGCGCCTCGTCTGCGATGTCGCATTCCACCACGCCTACTATTTTCTTTGCGTCTATTTCGACGTAAGGCGTACCTATGCGGTCGCTCACACGGGTGATGGGTATTGGCTGGCGCATGGGTGGGTCGAGCGGTTCGTACACGTCGTGCAGCAGCTTGGCGTCCTTGCTGTGGAAGGAGTTAAGCTCCAGTATTACGTGCTTCGCCAGGCGCGCCACCGTCGGACTGATGCCGCCTGCTGCCGTAAGGTATGCCCGGCAGGTGTCGGCGCCCTCGTCGATGTCGCACACTTCGAGAATGGCCCAGTCCACCTGACCCATGAATCCGTAGCGAAGCTCCTGCGCCATCTGGCTCAGGTGTATGTCGTTGTAGGCTATTTCGCCTGCGTTGACGTGGCGGCGGAAGTCGGGGTTGGTGGTGTACGGCGCGCGGTACTTTATGGCCTGCGCGTTCGAGAGGTCGCCGTCGGCGCTCTGCCCTGTCGACGCTCCTGTGAACAGACCTATTTTGAACTCGCGTCCGGCCTCGTGCTCGGCCTGCGCCTTCTTGGCCAGCTCGTGTGTCACTGCCTTCGCCGTACCGGCCGGCGTGAAGCCGCTAAGACCTATGTTTTGGCCGTTCTGTATCAATGCGGCAGCCTCGGCCGCCGTCATGCGTTTGTATGCCATAATGGGTTTTATTTAGGTTAAGTTTTTCAGAAATTACATAAATCGGATGCAAATATAGTAATTTTTCGGCAATCATGGCACCGTTTTTCACGAAATCCGTAACCCGTTGACTGCCAGCACGTTGTAAACGGCTTTGCAAAAGACCGTCTTTTAGCATGCAAAAGATGGCCTTTTAGCGTGCAAAAGACGGCCTTTTGGAATGCGGAAGACGGCATATTGGAATGCGGAAGACGGCATATTGGAAAACCTTTTTGCAAAATAATCATAACGGACAGCTTATATATGCGATTATTTTCGTAACTTCGCAAAGGATGCGCAGGCATTGCAGGCTGCGCCAAGGTTATCAGGAAAACAAGAAAACTATCATAACTTATGAAGGAAAAGAAAAACAAGAAGAGGCTGAACAAAAGCAAGATAATGGAGATGTTGCAAGACTTGTTCATGCGTAACCCCGACAAGCAGCTAAGCTTCAAGCAGATATTCAAGGAACTGCGGCTCAACACGCACCCGGCGAAGATGCTGGCCGTTGACGCTATGGACGACATGGCGTGGGACGACTACCTTGTGAAAACAAGCGAAAACTCGTACAAGCTCAACCTGAAAGGACAGGTGCAGGAGGGCAAGTTCATACGCAAGTCGAACGGAAAGAACAGCTTTGTGCCCGACGACGGCACGCTGCCGGTGTTCGTCGCGGAGCGAAACTCGAAGTCGGCGCTCACCGGCGACCGCGTGCGCGTAACCTTCCTGGCACGTCGGCAGAAACACATCAAGGAGGCTGTGGTGACCGAAATACTGGAACGCGCACACGACCAGTTCGTAGGCCGGCTCAAGGTGGAGCGCGACTTCGCCTTCCTCGTGCCCGACGGCAACGTATTCGCCAACAACATCATCATACCCAAAAACCGACTGAAGGGCGGCAAGGCCGGAGAGAAAGCCGTAGTCAAGGTGACACGCTGGCCCGACGAAGACAACAAGAACATCATAGGCGAGGTGGTCGACGTGCTCGGACAGCAGGGCGACAACGATGTGGAGATGCACTCAATACTGGCGCAATACGGCCTGCCTTACAAGTACCCGAAGCGCGTAGAGGAAGCCGCCGAGAAAATACCGGCCGAAATCACCGAGCAGGATTACCGCGAGCGCGAGGACTTCCGCGATGTAACCACCTTCACCATAGACCCGCGCGACGCCAAGGACTTTGACGACGCGCTCTCCATCCGCCAGCTGGGCAAGGGCCTCTGGGAGGTCGGCGTACACATAGCCGACGTGTCACACTACGTCACCGAAGGCTCAATCATCGACAAGGAGGCGCAGAAACGCGCCACGAGCGTGTACTTAGTTGACCGCACCATACCGATGCTGCCCGAGCGGCTGTGCAACTTCATCTGCTCGCTCCGCCCTGACGAGGAGAAGCTGACGTACAGTGCCGTGTTCGACATCAACGCCGACGGCGAGGTGAAGGCATGGCGGCTGGTGCACGCCGTGATAAAGAGCAACCGCCGCTTCGCCTACGAAGAGGTGCAGCAAATACTCGAAGACAACGGCGTTGTGGACGGAACGGGGCAGCCTGCGCCAGCCCCCGGCCCCGGCGGTTACCGCGGCGAGTACGCCACGGAGCTGATTACGCTCGACAGCATAGCCAAGAAGCTGCGCGCCGCAAGGTTCAAGAACGGAGCCGTTAAGTTCGACCGCGAAGAGATGCGCTTCGAGGTTGACGAGAAAGGCAAGCCCATACGCTGCTACTTCAAGAAGTCGAAAGACGCCAACAAGCTCATCGAAGAGTTCATGCTGCTGGCCAACCGCTACGTGGCGGAGAGCGTAGGCAAGGTGAAGAAGGGGCAGAAAGCCAAGACGCTGCCTTACCGAATACACGACCAACCCGACCCTACGAAGCTGGAAAACCTGCGCGAGTTTGCCGTGAAATTCGGCTACAGGCTGAAGACCGCAGGCACAAAGGGCGAGATAACGCGCAGCCTCAACAAGCTGATGGACGACTGCCAGGGCCGCCGCGAACAGAACCTTATAGAGATGGTTGCCCTCCGCGCCATGATGAAAGCCAAGTACAGCGTGCACAACATAGGGCACTACGGACTGGCCTTCGACTACTACACCCACTTCACCAGCCCCATACGCCGCTACCCCGACACCATGGTGCACCGCCTGCTGACGCGCTACCAGAACGGCGGACGCAGCGCGAACAAGGAGTATTACGAAGAGTTGTGCGAGCACGCGAGCGACATGGAGCAGATAGCCGCACAGGCCGAGCGCGACTCAATCAAGTATAAGATGGTGGAATTCATGGCCGACAAAATAGGCAACGAGTACGACGCGCACATCAGCGGCATAACTTCTTACGGCATATACTGCGAAATCGACGAGAACCATTGCGAGGGAATGGTGTCAATGCACGACCTTGACGACGACTACTACGACTTCGACGAGCGCAACTACTGCCTCGTAGGCCGCCGCCATCACCATAAATACCAGCTGGGAGACCCCGTCCGCATAGTAGTGGCAAAGGCCAACGTGGAGAAGAAACAGCTTGACTTCGTGCTGGCGGAAAACTGATTTTCAATTCATAATACACAATTCATAATGCATAATCGGGAGGATGTTTAATTCATAAAATTACAATCCATAGCATGAGTTCGGTATAAAAAACATCCTTAATTGAACGCAAAAGAACTTAGATGTTTTGTATTTCAAATAGTCGGTTGGTAACTGTCATTCCGCGCTCCGACGCGGAATCCAGTACAAATAACAAGTGAAAACCTGGGCGTTTACACTGGATTCCGCGTCGGAGCGCGGAATGACAGTTACCAACTGACCGCTTGAAGCAGGATTACCACCTTACTTTCTTATACCAAACTCACATTAAATTATGTCCCTACAAAGGGTGTGTATTCTTATCAGACAATATTGAATAAAAGGCAAAAGGCCACCTTTCAACTTGTGAAAGGTGGCCTTTTAGCGTATAAAAGGCGGCCTTTTGCAATGCGAAAGGCCACCTTTTGGAAAGCGTCTGGTAATGCCTTGAATATCAATACATTACATTTGGCATTAAAAGCAGGCTTATTCCAGCACCACGACGCGGCTCTGCATGTCGGCGAAACCGAACACGTCGAGCCCTACTTTCATAAGATAGTCGCCCGTAAAGCTCTTGCCCTCGACCTTCAATGACGGCTTCGCGCCGGGCATCAGGTTGGTCTCCCTTACGGTATAGGTCTTGTCCGGGTCGAGCCCTTGCAGCCTTACGCGGTGCAGCTTCTCCTGATAGCGCGGATGAATGTCGTAGGCGAATAGCACGGCACGCCGCCTGTCCCCAGACACATAGCTTACGGCCATGTGGTTGCCATCGTATGGCGACACGAGGCGATACTGTTCTCCCTCCATTATTACAGGGCTAAGCTCCTTCCAGTTAGCCACCGCGCGGCGGCAGAACTCCAGTTCGTCGGCCGTAAGGCGGTGCAGGCCGATGTCGAAACCGAGCTTACACATCGAGGCAACGTCGGTGCGGAACTTCACCGAAGCCGCCTTGTCCCAGTTGGTTACGTGTGCGCACATGGCCTTGGCCGGGAACACCTGCGAGAAGCCCCACTGTATGTAAAGCCGCTCCACGGGGTCGGTGTTGTCGCTGGGCCAGAACTCCGTAAAGTATTTCAACGCCTCGTAGTCGCACCGCGCGCCGCCGCCCGAGCACAGCATCATCGGCACCTGGGGGTACTTCTCCGCCACGCGGCGCATCACGCTGTACACTCCGCGCACGTGGTCGATGTACAGGCGGCCCTGGTTTTCTTTCAGGTAAGGCGAATAGATGTTTGTTATGGGGCTGTTGCAGTCCCACTTGAAGTAGGCGATGCCGGGGTTTTCGGTCAGCAGACGGTCAACAACGCCGAACACATAGTCCTGCACCTCGGGGTTGCTAAGGTCGAGAACGAGCTGGTTGCGGTAGTAGTACACGTCGCGGTTGGGCAAGCGGATGGCCCAGTCGGGATGCTTCTCGAACAGCTCGCTCTTAGGGTTCACCATTTCAGGCTCAATCCACAGGCCGAACTTCACGCCTGCCTCGTCGGCCGCCTTGACAAGGGCGGCCAGTCCGCCGGGCAGCTTCGAGGCGTTGGCCTGCCAGTCGCCGAGACCCTGGCGGTCGTTGTTGCGCGGATGCTTGTTGCCGAACCATCCGTCGTCGAGCAGGAACATGTCCACTCCCAGGTCCTTGGCTTCCTTCATGAGGGCGGCGAGCTTGGCCTCGTCAAAGCGGAAGCCGGTGTTCTCCCAATTGTTGAGCAGGGTGAGGCGCGGCCCCAGTCCGTCCTTCAGCTGGTACTTGCGCGCCCACGAATGCAGGTTGCGGCTGGCCTGTCCTGCGCCGCTTTGGCTAAGCGTGAAGATGAATTCGGGCGTGGTAAAGACCTCGCCGCGCTTCAGCTTGTAGGCCGACGCGTAGGGGTTTATGGCCGGGATGACGCGCAGGTTGCCCACGTTGTCAACCTCGAAAGTCATGCTGAAGTTGCCCGTCCAGCCTATTGTGCCGGTCAGCACGCGGCCTGCGGTCTCCTTAGCAGGGCCGTCGAGGCCGAGCTGGAAGAAGGGTTGCATCAGCATTGCGGCGCGGCTGCCGAGCTTGGTGTCGAGCACTTTCTTGCCGGGTAGCAGGCGTTGCGTTGACATCTGCGCCTCCCTGGCCCAGTCGCTGCTGAACTCGGTGAGGTAATACGCCGGCTCGTTGAAGTACAGCATGGTGGAGGCGTAGCGGTTAAGCGTCACTGCGCCCTTCTCGTCATGGCTTATTTCGCTCCACGTCTTGATGACGTTCTCCGCGGCGTAGGCCACGTAGTGCAGCGTGACATTGAGCGGATACTTGTCGTCGCGCAGGCGTATGTCGGTCTGCGTGCCGCCGTTTACGGCCTTGGTCTCCGACGACTCATAATACAGATATGTGGTAGGGTTGCCGTCGGCGTGGGTCACAGCGAGGGCAGGCTCGAAGTAATCCTCGCCTCCCGAACCGCCGTACACCTCCCAGCCGCGCGTCGACACCGAACCGTCAGAGCCTGCATGGACGCTCCATTCGAGGTTTTTCAAATCACTTTCGTGCTTCAGCCGCTCGCCGAAATACACCTGGTAGAGCCGCCCGTTGGGCGCTACTTGCAGCACGAGGTCGGTCTCCGCCGTGGAAATGCGTATGTTCTTGGGCGACTCCGCGGCACTCGCCGGGGAGCAGACGGCCGCAGCCGCGATGATGGTTGACAGTATTACATGCTTCATAAAAAGGGTAGTTTAGGCATTGTTTAATATGAGTTCGTCATTAAAAGTGTACGTAAAAAATCCTGCTTCAAGCGGTCAACTGGTAACTGTCATTCCGCGCTCCGACACGGAATCCAGTACACAAGCATATAAACATCTAGCCGTTCACACTGGATTCCGCGTCGGAGCGCGGAATGACAGTTACCTACCGACCGCCTGAAACATGGTTATTGCCACATCTTTCATATATCAAACTCACGTATTGCTTACATGATTTTCACGTCGGAATGCAACACGTTGATTTACAACACGTTACAAGACGGCCTGCAAAAGGCCACCTTTTGCGTCCTCAAAGATAACCTTTTACAACGTAAAAGACGGCATTTTGCATGACAAAATGCCGTCTTTTGGAAATATATGCGCCGCCGGCCTGTAGTCCGGCGGCGCCAACCGCTTCTGCTTTTTCTGACCTTTTACCTTTTTATTATTAATAAAACACTTCTTGTTTTCAGCAAAAGCGGCTTCGTCTTTTTGCCGTTTTACTTTTTTACCTTTCGTAAAACGTCTCACTTTCTCACCTTATCACCCTCTCACCTTTTCGACAATCTCTGCCGGAAGCACGGGCATCGCGCCGCTCTGCGTGCACACGTAAGCCGACACCTGGACGGCCAGCTTGTGGGCTTCGGCCACGGGCATGCCCTTGAGTATGGCCGAACAGAACGCCCCGGTGAACGAGTCGCCTGCGCCGACGGTGTCGGCCACCTCGACGAGCGGCGTCTCCTGGAACGACACGTTGCCCGGAGTGAACACGTAGCTGCCGTTGGTTCCGCACGTCAGCACAAGCATGTCGAGGTTGCACTTGCCGAGCAACAGCCAGCACTTGTCGCGCATGTCAAGACCCGGATAGCCGAACATGCGGCCTATGGCGACAAGCTCCTCGTCGTTGATTTTCAGTATGTTGCAGCGGTAAAGCGACTCGGCGATGATTTCCTTGGTATAGAAGTTCTGCCTAAGGTTTATGTCGAAAATCCTCAAGCGGCCTTCACCCGTGGGCATTGCGTCGAGGAACTTGTATATTGTTTCGCGCGAAACGACGTTCCTCTGCGCCAGCGAGCCGAAGCATACGGCGCGGCAGTTGTGCGCCAAGTCCTCAAGTTCGGGCGTGAAGGGGATGTTGTCCCACGCCACGTTCTCGCGTATGTCATACGTCGGTATGCCGTCCTCGTCGAGCGTAACCTGCACCGTTCCCGTGGGGTAAGGCACTTGCGCCATGATGTAGTCAAGCCCTTTTGAATTGAGCGCGGCCAGCGTCTCCTCGCCCAATTTGTCGTTACCCACCGCGCTGACGGCCATCGAGTTGAAGCCGAACTGCTTTACATGGTATGCGAAGTTGGCAGGTGCGCCGCCAAGTTTCTTGCCTTCGGGCAGCACGTCCCACAACGCCTCGCCCAGTCCTACGATTATGTCTGTGTTCATATTTTTAAGGTTTTACGGTTTTGAGGTTATGAGGTTTTACGGTTGTCAAGGTACAACGGTCTTACAAATTACACCGTACAACCCCATAACCGCACAACCTCATAACCGAAAATCAATGTTTCACATTCTTTATATAGCTGAAAAGATAGATTACGCCGACGGTCATCACAGTCACGGCTCCTGCCTGTCCGGCTGCGTCGGAGGCAAAGCCCATGAGCAGGGGGAACACCGTTCCTCCGAAAAGTCCCATTATCATGAGGCCCGAAACCTCGTTCTGCTTATCGGGTTCGGACAGCAACGCCTGCGAATATACCAGCGAGAAGATGTTTGAATTGCCGTAACCCACAAGGGCGATGGCCGTGTAGAGCACCGCCTGCGACGTGCCGAAGAACATCCCGACCATGCTCAACGCCATCATCACGATGCTGATTACGAAGAACTTACGGTTGCTCATGACGCGCAGGAAGAACGAGCCGGTAAGACAGCCCACCGTCCTGAAGATGAAGTAAAGGCTCGTAGCGAAGGCCGCCTCGTTGAGAGTCATGCCAAGACGCTCCATCAACAGCTTCGGCGCAGTTGTGTTAGTGCCCACGTCGATGCCGACATGGCACATGATGCCGAGGAACGACAGCAGCACAATAGGCTTGCCGAGCAGGCGGAAACAGTCGCCGAAACTCGAAGCCTTGCCCTCCGCCTTCTCCTCTTGTATTGGCGTAACGAAGAGCAAGAGGGCTGAAAGCACGCCCACGACGAAGTAAACCAAGAAGAGCACTTTCCACCCGAAGCCGAACGAAGGCATGGCCGCCGTGGCGCCCCACATGGCAATGTACGGCGCGAGGAACGACGCGATGGCCTTTATGAACTGGCCGAAGGTGAGCGTACTGGCAAGGTTTCCGCCACGGACGATGGTCGAAATCAGCGGATTCAACGATGTCTGCATCAGCGCGTTGCCAATACCCAAGAGGCTGAACGAGGCCAGCATCACGCCGAAACTGCCGCCGAAGAGGGGCAAAAGCAGTGAAACTATGGTGACGACGAGCGACAGCAGCACCGTGTTCTTGCGCCCGATGCGGTTCATCAGCATGCCCGTTGGCACGGAGAAGATGAGGAACCAGAAGAAGACCATCGACGGAAAGACGTTAGCCACGGAGTCGCTTAGCCCAAGGTCTTCCTTTACATAATTGGAAGCTATGCCCACAAGGTCGACAAAACCCATTGCGAAGAAGCAAAGCATGACGGGCACCAGCTTCATATAAGGGGAAGCCCCCTCCTGTCCTCCCCGTGGGGAGGTGTGTAAAGTTTCCATAAGATATTGTTTAATTGTTGATTACTAATTGATTATTGTGTGGCCCCGTAGCGTCAGTTCTCCGCCCCTCGGGGAGGCCGGGAGGGGGCTCCTATTCTATACACATTCATCTTTTTCACTGTGAACGAGCCGCGAACGGACTCGAACTTCATCTTGTTGTAAGGCTCGGAGGGGAACACTATGTTGGTCATAACGAACTTTCCGCCGTCGCCGAAGGCTTCGATGCTGGAGCGGTCGACGAAAAGACGCAGCGTGAACTCGTCGCCTTCGCCCACAGGTGCCGCCGTCATGGCCGGGAAATCGCGGCTAAACGCGGTCTCACCGCTGTTGCTTCTATCCATGACAAACTGCCGCATGGCCGTGTCGTAGTACATCAGGACGCTCTCACCCTTGCCGTTGAGCAGGGTGAAGACGATTTTCTGCGCGCCGTTGCTCTTGATTTCCATCTCTATCTCATAAGCACCGTCGTTGCCGTCGAGCAGGTTCTCGATGCTGTAAGAGTCGCTTACGTTGAACTTCTTGATGCTCTTCGCGTCCTTGCGGGCGGCCTCTATTTCCTTTGAAGGCGCGTTCCTGAGCAGCAGGTCGCCGCCTTGGCGGTACAGGGTGAGGTCTCGCGCTATGGTGTTGGCCGAGCGGTACTGCTTCGTAGGCACTACGGCGGCATACTGCCAGTTGCTCATCCATCCGAGGGCTACGCAGCGTCCGTCGGGCGCATTGTGGAAAGTCACGGTGGCGTAGTGGTCCTTGCCGTAGTCCATCCACTTGGTCTTGGTGGGGAACTGGTTGGTGAACTTCTTGCCGTCGAACGTCCCCACGAAGTACTGAGTAGCACTGCCGCCGAACGGTCCGCCGGGGTTGATGTTGCAGATGAGCACCCAACGCTTCTCCTTAGTGCCCTCGACGGGCAGCTCTACGAGGTCGGGACACTCCCAAACGCCGCCGTGCGCGCCCTGCTTCAGGCCGAAGTCGCTCTCGTGCTTCCATTCTTTCAAGTTCTTTGACGAGAAAATCTGCATCTGCTGACCTACCGCGAGGAGCATCACCCAGTGCTTGCCGGGGGCGTACCAAAACACCTTCGGGTCGCGGAAGTCGCGCTCGGTGGAGGTCATTATGGGGTTGCCCTCGTATCGGGTGAACGTTTTTCCGCCGTCGGTGCTGTACGCAAGGCACTGCATCTGGTTGTCGCCCCAGGGCGTAGACTTACACGCCGTGTAGAAAGAAACGATTGTACCGGCACCGAAACCGGCGGTGTTGTCAGTGTCGACGACCGACGAACCGCTGAACACCGCGCCCCAGGCGTCGGCCATAACGGGGTCGCCCTCAAATGTCCAGTGCACCAAGTCCGTACTTGTAGAGTGTCCCCAAGTCATGTTACCCCAAACGGAACCGTAGGGGTTGTGCTGGAAATACAGGTGCCACACGCCGTCCTTGTAAAACATTCCGTTAGGGTCGTTCATCCATCCGTAGGCCGGAGTGTGGTGGTACAGCGGCCGGTACTTCTCCCTGTTAACCATGTCGAACGTGTCAGAGAGCTTAAGCCCCTTCCAGCACGCCGCGTCGGAGGGCATCCCCTGCACGTCGATTTTCACGTCCTTGCCTACAAAGCCCTCAAGGCTGTACGGCACGTAATAGTCTATGCGCACACGCGCCAGGCGCACGTTGGCCAACACTCCCACCTGCGTGCCGCCCGAGATGATGCCCACTTTGGCCTCGGGCGCGTCGTCCTGAACGGGCAGGAGCAGGAAGCGCGTAGCCTCGCTGACGGCCACGATGTTCTGTTCGCAGGCAAGGTGTTGCACCTTGAGCTGCGGCGCAGCCGACAAGGAAGCCGACACAAACGTCACTGCAAATGTAGCAAAAATGTTTTTCAGTTTCATGATTATCTATTTATTAAATGTCAAATATCAAGCATTTTCACGCCGCCTGCGCATCGCTTTGTAACTGTCTGACAGCCAGCGGCTTTCCAATATGCCGTCTTTTAGCCTGCAAAAGGTGGCCTTTCGGCGTGCGAAAGACGGCCTTTTGCATTGCGTTTTGCCGTCGTTTGCAAAAGTAACTCATATCAATGCAAACACGTTGCAAATTTATTTCAAACGCTATAAAAAAGCGTTCATGCAACAAATTTCACACGCCATGAACGGTATTTGCCAAAAACCGCGATGCAGCAAAGGCTCAACGTACTACGAGCTTCTTGCAGACAACGCCCTTGGATGTGGCGATTTTTGCAATGAACACGCCCCTGTGGGCAACGGGAATAGACCCGCCGCCCACGTTGAGACGCTCTGAAACAAACATATTGCCACTCAAATCGTACAGGCTTAGCACTGCTCCGGCCTGCGCATTGTCGTAAACCACGGCTCCGTCGGCCACCTTTATATTGACATCTTCATGTGTTCCTACCGACGCGATGCCGGATGAAGAGCCGCCGTTCTCGTCGAGCACCCACGCCTCCAGTTTGTTTACGTGCGTAGTTCCGTCGGCAAACGCCTCGATGCCGTCGGCCTCGGCGTCGGTGGGGAACAGGCGCATGGAGAACGCCCATGTGTCGTTGATGAACACGTCAAGGATGGAATGGTCGATGAAAGCGTGTATTTTAAGCACCTCGCCCTTGGCTATGCTGCGCGGAAGCACGCTGCCGTACTTGCCGTCGTACACTCCGCCGTCGTTGACCCAGCGGTCAATGCCCGAAGCGTCGACCGTCAGCTTGTTCTCAAGGTACGAATAATAGAGCCTTACCTGCTTGTCGCCGTGCTTGAAGAGGTTGAAGCCGAAGTCGCCGGAACCTACCACAAACTCGCCGCACAGCTCAACCTTGCGCCCCGAAACGGGAGCAAGCTGCTCCGTACCGGCAAGGTCGAAGTCGCTGCGTGAATACTTTTGGCCGGTGCGCATGGCCTGAAGGCCGCTGTAAGGCCGCTGCACGAGCGTGCCGTCAGAAGCCAGGCTGACCTCGCGGGGCAGGCTGTAGCAGTGGGCCCAGCCCAGCTCGTAGTTGTTGGAAGACGGCAGCTTGTCGGGCACGATGCCCATCAGCAGCGTCTTGCCGTCGTGCTGGAAGATGGTTGGCGAGAGCAGGCCGTAGCCTTGCTTGCTGAAGCCGTCAAGCTCGAGCTTGGCAGGCTTGTCTACAGCCTGTGCCGTAGGGGTGAACGTGCCGTCGTCTTTGATGTCGCCAACCCAGTACAACACCTCTACGCCATCCTGCGTATTGAGCGGCGTTGTGGTGAAAAGCCACTTGCCGTCGATGGGAGTTATGTTTGACATCTCCCAGAACGTGCCGTGCACGGAGGTAGAAGTGCCGCTGAAGAAGGTGCGCCCGTCGTTGCTCCACGTGCGCGCCTGGGGGTCGTACTCGTGCAGGGTTGTAGTGCCGATGCCGCCCTTTGCCGAGCCTACTATTATGTATTTCTTGCCGTTGGCGGTAAAGAAATAAGGGTCGCGGAAGTCGTCTGACAGTCCATCGGGCCGCCCGTTGATGATGGGGTTGCCGTCAACCTTGCTCCAAGAGGTGAGGTTGTCGTCGTCGGGCAGCGCCATGTCGATGGTGGCCTTTGCGTTGTCGACACCGGTATAGATGATGGCCGGCTTGCCGCCGGTAAGCTCCGGGTCGGTGAACACCGCTCCCGACCAGCACCCCTTCACGTCATACGCCGCGCCGGGGGCTATGGCTATGCGGTCTTCATGCCATTTGTAGAGGTTGTCGGAATAGATGTGGCCCCAGTGGAGGCGCGCCATGTAAGGGCCGTTGGCATTCTTTTGGAAGAACACGTGATAGCGTCCGTTGGAATAAGCCATGCCGTGACACTCGTTGGTCCACGCCGTTGCAGGCATTCCGTGGAACGCCGGGCGCATGATGTCGGCCGCGTGGCGCGATGCAGGTATGCTCAAGTCGGCGGCGTTTTCGGCCGTAGGCTGCGCGGCCTCGGCCTGCGTCAGCACCTTATTATATATGGTAATGTCGTCGATGAGGCCGTTGAAGGTGTTGAGCAGGAACTTGTCCATCATCCTGTTCTCACGGCTTTTGCCAATAAAAAAGTCGCCGCCGCCCACGTTGATTGGCGACATGCACTTGCTCTCGGCCACCAGCTCGCCGTTGCGGTAGAGCTTGGCAGAGCGGCCTTCGGCGTCAATTGTGGCTACGAGATGGCTCCACTCGTAACGCGGAAGCGCCAGCTTCTTGTCGCCGTCGGCGGCTGAAAGCGTCACCGCCCATCCGCCGGTGTAGCACTTGAAGCCGTACTCTCCGCTTGGCGTAAGGGTGAAGGCGAAGCCCGTATGGGCGTCATCGTCAAGGTTGCCGGCGAGCCATGTCTCGGCGTTCTCATACTCGGCAGCATTCATAATGGGGTAAGTCTCGGGTGCGCACCACAGCGATATGGAGAGCGCAGACGTACTCATGGCGGAGGTGTTGACCTGTGCCTGCACGTAAGTGGAGTATCCGTCGAGGCGCAGGGCCTTGTCTACGGCACCGTCTACATTCTCGGGCGCGAGGTTGTGGTTCACCGCGAACGCCTGGTTTGACACGCTCTCGACTACAGTGTTGCCGTCGGCGAGGCTCATGTCGAAGTGCGCCGCCACGTCGGTCTGCGCCATTGAGGCGGAGGCGAGGGCGCACATCAGCAATATGTTTGTTGTTCGTTTCATTACAGTTTCAGGTTAAATTCAAGTCGGCATGAATGCCTTTTGCAAATGCCTGATAATCAAGGCGTTTGCAAAAGGCCGTCTTTCATCGTGCAAAAGGTGGCCTTTCAGGGTGCAAAAGACGGCCTTTCGCAGGCCGAAAGGCCGTCTCTTGCAAAACAGCTGGCCGCCGCCTCACTGCTTGAGGTAGTCAAGGCTGTTCTTAGTGAGCAGCTCGATGTTGCTTTGATATTCGTTCACGCTGTCGTTCTGGTTCCACTCGTAGGCGTTAAGACCTATGCAGAGGACGCGTCCGAGATAGTCGCCGTCGGGGTTGAAATCAACTATTCCGGCGCAGCAATAGTCGCGCACGTGTCCCCATGTGGCCAGCACCGTAGAGTTGGTGGCCGTCTCGAAGCCCTTGATTACGTTGGGTTCGGGCGATATGTCGAGAACCGCCTGGTTGCAGTCCCACATGCAGTTGTGGTCTTCGCGCATGCCCGGGCCTTCCAGCGGATATGTGTCGCCGCCGAAGCCGGTCTGCGATTCGGGCACGGTAGCCAGTCCGTTGTAGATTGCGTGGCCCGTATGGTCGTAGCGTTCGGTCATGTCGTAGCCTACGATTGCCTGCGCCGTCCAGATGTCGGCGCCTTCTCCACCGGCTCCGTCGCTGTAAAGATTGGGCGCACGGTTCTCTGAAACGCGGCCTATTGCGGCCACAAGCTGCGTGGCGTGCTTGGTGAGGAGCAGGTTGCCTCCTGCCTTCACATAGTCGGTAAGGGCAGCAATTACGTCGTCGGCTACAAGCTCGGAGGGCAGGTTCTGCCATCCCTGGGCCATGCCAACGCGGTCAACCTGCACCCATATTTCGTTGATGTCGTCGGGATTTACGTCTACCATGTCGGCAGGAGTAAGCACAACGCCGTCAGGATAGTTGGCGCGGAACCAGTCTAAGGCGGCCTTCTCGTCGTCGTCAAGCGTCGACTCGTCGGCCTGCGGCAGCAGGAAGCCGGGCTGTGCCTCTACTTCGCTGTCGATGCGCACCTTCACCGTCTGGCCTTCCGACGTCAGTCCGTTGTCATAGCACGCCTTAACGGTATAGAAAATGTCGGTGTTCACGGCCACGCGCTTGGCCAACCACGATGTAACCGTGCCCTCAAGCTCGGCCGCGAGAGTGCCGTCCTTGTCAATCCTTACGCCCGACAGGCCCTCGGCCTGCGGCAGTTGCCACGTCAAGGTAACGTCGCGCCCGTCAACGGTATAGGCCAAGTCGGTAACCTTTTCAGAATAAGGCGTTGACTGAATGTCCACATCCGAGCAGGCTGCCAGCGACAAGCCTACCAGCGCAACGGCCATTGTCTTTAATATGTTGAGTTTCATTGTCTTAATGTTTTAATGGTTTGTATGTTAATTTTGCGGCTCTTCGTACAGGTCGCCTGCGGCGTTGTCAACCTCTTCAAGCGGTACGGGGAAGTAAATGTCGTCGCTGCTCATCGACGCGCCTTCATAATATGTGCGCAGCTTCGACTCGTTCTGCATGTAGTTGTTCACCACGTCTACCACCGTGCCCCAGCGTACAAGGTCGAACCAGCGGTTGCCTTCCATTGCCAATTCGAGGCGGCGTTCCATGCGCACTGCACGGCGTGCGTAGTCCTGCGTCCAGCCTTCGGCAGGATAAGGCTCTACCACATAGTTCGCACGCATAGGGTCGAGGTCTACCGGCGAGTAAGTGCCGTCGATGCTTCTCTTGGCCTTATCGCGCACTTCATTGATGAGTGTGCGTGCCTGGTCGAGGTCTTGGTTAAGCTCGATAAGGGCTTCAGCCTTCAGCAAGAGTATGTCGGCGTAGCGGATAAGTATGAAGTTGAGAGGCGACGCGCCCCAAGGCGAGAAGGTAGTAACGTTGTTCGGGTCTTCGGGAGCTACCAGCCCCTTCTTGCCCGAGTACTCTCCGTAGAGGTCGTAAGCGCGGCACCATGCGCTCGTGTACGTATGTCCGCGGAACGGGAAGCCTATGCGGCCTACGGTGAAGTCGAGGCGCGGGTCTACGTTTCCTTCATAGTCGCTTGTCACGTTGACGCTGTTGTCAACGTCGCCCGACGTGCCCGTAAGGTAAGGCAGGCCGTTCTCGTCGGTACGGAAGGCGTTGACAAGGTTCTGGCTGCCGAGGAAGAAGTCGTCGCCCACACCGTAAAGGTTGCCCTCGCTGTACGTAGTGTTGAGGATGTTGCAGTAGTTATAGTGCGCGTGGTCGTCCGTAGCGGCGAACTGTATGGCAAGTATTGACTCGTACTTGTTGTCGTTTTCGTACTTCGACATGTCGAGGTAGTTGGGGTAAAGCTCGTATTTCTTGCTTCCGATTACGTAGTCAGAGTACGTAATTACATCCTGCCAGTCGGCCGAACTGTTGTTGACCGATGCCGTGAAAGCGCTCAACTTGGCCATGATTGCCGCCGCAACGTACTTGTTGAAGCGTCCTGCGTCCTCCTGACTCTCGGGCAACGCGAGGTAAGCATCGCGCAAATCCTTCTTTATGAAGTCAAAGATTTCGTCGCGGCTGTACTGGTACGGAGAGACCGAACTCGGGTCTTCAACCGTCTCGTCGAAGTAAGGTATGTTCTTGAACACGCGGATAAGGTCGAAGTAGAAGTACGCCCGGAGCGTCTTCAGCTCGGCGAGCATCGACTCCTTGCCCTCCACGCTTGTTCCAGCTATCGCCCTCATGGCCTTGTGTACACGGCTTATGGCATAGAAATTGTTGCGCCACTTGTCACGCACTGCTACGTTGTTGCTGCGCACTACGGACATTTCAAGGTCGTGAAGCCAGCTCTCCATCGTCAGGCTTTCGCCTCCCTTGTAGGCGTCGTCGGAACGAACGTCGAATATCCAGTTGGTTATCGGGCCGTCGAACGACTCGTTGTTGCCGAAGAAATGGCACTCAAGGCCGGCGTAAGCCGACGTGAGCAAGCCCTCGATTGACGTTGAATCGAGCTGCGCTTCGGAGAAAGAGCCTTGCGGAGCGAGGTCGAGCATGTCGTCGCATGACGAGAAGAACGCCGGGGAAACGGCTACAGCCAACCCCAATGCGGCCTTTACTATGTTGCTTTTTATTGTTTTCATAATCTATGGAATGTTAGTTTCATTGTTAGAATTGAAGGTTTACTCCGATTGAGAACGTGCGCGAACGCGGATAAGGAGAGTTGTCAACACGCGCTCCGTAGCTGCTAAGCGGAAGCTCGGGGTCGAGACCTGAATAGCCGGTTATTGTAAACACGTTCTCCACTTGGCCGTAAATGCTCAAGCCTTGGCAGAACTTCTTGGCGAGCTTCGACGGCAGGTCGTACTGCAACTTGATGTATTTCATCTTGAAGTAAGAGCCGTCCTCCACGAAGTATGTAGACATACGAAGCTCGTCGTTGCTGTTGGCGAGAGACAAGGCAGGGATTGACGAGTTGGGGTTCTCGGGCGACCAGGCGTTCAATATACCAGCTCCGTGGTTGATGTTCTGAAGACCTGTGTTCATGAAATCCATCTGCTTCTTTACTATATTATAAATGTCGAAGCCGAACTCGCCGGTAAAGAATGTGCTCAAAGTGAACTGCTTGTACTTGAAGCTGAGGTTAAGACCTATGGAGAAGTCGGGGTTCGGGTCGCCGATGATGCAGCGGTCGCTCTCGTTTATGACACCGTCGCCGTTCAAATCCCTGTACCTTATGCGGCCAAGACCTTTGCCTTCCTGCTCTGCGTGGTTGTAAACCTCTTCCTCGGTGCGGAACAGTCCGTTGGCCACATAGCCGTAGTAGACACCCATCGGCTGGCCTTCCTGAATGCGCCAGTCGCCCGCCGAGATGTAGGTCTGGTAGTCGTTGATTTTCTCAACCTCGTTGCGGTAGAGCGAGAAGTTGAACGAGCCGTCCCACGAGAAGTCGCCGTACTGGGGGCTGTGATAGTCGGCCATAAGCTCGAAACCGTGGTTTTTCATGTTACCAGTGTTGCGGTAGACAACCGCGTTCTCACCGGCCACGGCAAGGACGGGCGGCTGTGTAAGCATGTCTTTGGTGTTCTTGATGAAGTAGTCGAGAGAAAGTCCGAACGAGCTGTTGAACATCCGCAGGTCAAGACCTATGTTGGTCTGTGTAGTTGTCTCCCACTTGAGGTCGCGGTTGCCCGACTTCGCCACAATCACACCGCTGTTAACGCCGCTCTGCGTGCCTGCAATGTCATACGCGCCGTTGCCCGAAACGGTCCCGTAAGTGGTGTAACCGGCGTAGAAGTCGTCGATGGCGGCGTTGCCGTTCTGTCCCCAGCCGACACGGATTTTAACGTCGTTGACGATGTTGTTCTTCGGGAAAAACTTTTCCTCTGACAATCGCCATGCAGCCGAGAAGGCAGGGAACGTGCCCGAGTTCTGGCCTTTCCACAGGCGCGAGGTCTGGTCGTGGCGTATGGTTGCAGAGAAGAGGTAGCGGTCGGCGTAGTTGTAGTCGGCCTTGGCGAAGTAAGAGAACAAGGCCCATTGGTTCTTCGTGCCGCCGTTGGTCTGCTCGCCGGTACCCGCGTCGATTTGCATGAAGTCGTCGTCCTCGAACGCATAGTCGGAACGGTGGGCGGAAACGCCCTGGAAGGTGTACTTGATTGCCTCGACGCCTCCGAACACATTGATGTGGTGCTGGTCAATGTCGAGCTTGTAGTTGGCCGTGTTTGTCCACGTCCACGTGGTGCCCTCGCCGTAAGCGCGGTCAACACTGTTCTCGTCAGAGGGGTTTGTGCGGCGGTTGAGGTTCCTGTTCAGATACTGCACATGCTCGATACCGAAGTTGCTCTTGAGCGTGAGTCCCTTGACGGGATACACCTCGATGAAGCCGTTGCCGAAGATACGCCAGCTGTCGTTGCTGTTGTCGCGGCCGTTGTAGACCACCTGCGCCGGGTTGGCGAAGTCAGAGTTGCACAGTGCGAGCGGCCTTGCGAAGTTGCCGTTTACGTCATACACAGGTATTGCCGGGTGCTGGAAGATGGCCATTGCGGGCACGCCGCGGTCGGCGTTGGTGGTGAAGCCGCGGTCAAGCCAGTTGGCAACCATAAGGTTTTCGCCCACCTTTACGTATTTACCTATATTATACGTGGAGTTCAGACGTGCCGAGTAGCGGCGGTAGAAAGTATTGTCGACAAGGCCGTCCTGGTTCACATAGTTCAAAGAGAACATCGTCGTGCCGTTCTTGCCGCTGTTGGCTACGCTGGCGGAGAGGTTGTGCGTCCATGCAGGAGAGTAGACTTCGTCCTGCCAGTCGGTGTCGGATGCCCTCACGGTATGGTCGGCATCAAGCCATTCGCCCAGCTGCGGAGTGGCTCCGCTGCCGTAGAACGGGTGCGACGGAGTGACGTTCGAGTTCTTGGCCGCCGTCCAGTAAGCCTGTCCCCACTGCTCGGCGTTGAGCATGTTGTAGGTCTTGGCCACGGTCTGAAGGCTCAAAGAGTAGTTTACGTTGATTGAAAGTTTGTCGCCCTTTCCCTGCTTCGTGGTGATGACGATTACGCCGTTGGCCGCGCGCGAACCGTAGATTGAGGCTGACGACGCGTCCTTCAGCACCTGGATTGACTCAATGTCGGCAGGGTTCAGTGAGTTAAGGTTCTCCGTCGTAGGCACTCCGTCGATGATGTACAGCGGTGAGTTGTTGGAGTTGACCGTACTCATACCACGCACACGGATGGTTGACGAGCCGCCGCCAGGAGCCGCGTCGTCCACGATGGTGACGCCGGCCAGCTTGCCCTGCATCGACGAGAGCATGTTAGGATTGGCCGCACTCATCGGCTCGTCCATGTCCATCACGGCCACGGCACCCGTCAGGTCGGCCCTGCGCTGCGTGGTGTAGCCCGTCACGACGAGCTCGTCCATGATGTTGTTGTCCTCGTGCAGGGTTACGACGAGCGACTGCCCGGCGTTCACGGTGGCCGTCTTGTAACCTATATAAGAGATTTTCAACTTGGCTCCTTGAGCCGTCTTCAGGCGGAAGTTTCCGTCGAAGTCGGTCACGGTGGCGTTCTTCGTGCCTTCCTCCGTAACCGAAGCTCCGATTATGGCTTCGCCTGCTTCGTCCTTTACAGTACCGCTCACGTCCGTCTGCTGTGCGAAAGCAGCCGAGCCGAGGGCAATGAACACTGCGCTAAGCAGTATCCGCTTCATGCTTTTCAACATAATCTGATATTTTAACGGTTAGTAAATAAAGTTTCCACCGCAAAAGTATTCATTATCGTACTACGCGCGTTGCAATATCATTTCAACGCGTGTAAAAAATCGTTCATGTAACATTTTTGATACATTTTGAACGATTTTTCACACCGCCCGGCGGCCAGTCATACGCCCGTCCGTATGCCATTGACTGCCAGACAGTTACCGTCAGGCTTGCAAAAGGCCGTCTTTCGGCCTGCAAAAGACGGTCTTTTACACGACGAAAGGCCACCTTTTAGCGGCCAAAAGGCGGCCTTTCGGATTCATCCTCAGTTTATTTGGATTGATTTTCTGTGTATCTACAACAAGCCGTCTACTATAAGCCAGGCGGTCGGTAACCGTCATTCCGCGCTCCGACGCGGAATCCAGAAAACATCAAGGATGCCCAATAAAGCCTATTATATTCACTGGATTCCGCGTCGGAGCGCGGAATGACGGTTACCGACCGCCTGGATTTATAATAGGGTATATTTGGCTAACGACATCAATCTATAGCCAATAAAAAACATATGCCCACCCAAACAACTGCGAATGAACAGCTTTTCGCAAAACATCGGTTTGTCAACGGTGCTTCACGAGTTCTCCCTCACCTCGCCCGGCTGCGCCCCGAAGTAGTCCTTGAAGCACTTTGAGAAGTAGGAAGGAGACGAGAAACCAACGTCGTAAGATATTTCGGAGACGGTCATCTGCGTGGTCTTCAGCAGGCGTTCGGCCTTCTTCAGGCGCGTGACGCGTATTATTTCGACTGGCGACTGACCCGTAAGCTGCTTCACCTTGCGGTACATCTGCACGCGGCTAAGCCCGAGGGCGGAGCTTATTGTCTCGACACTAAGGCTGGAGTCTGACATGCGCTCGCGCACCACGCGGCTGAAGTCGGCCATAAAGCGGCTGTCGGGGTCGGCCTCGTCCCTGGCCTCGTCGTCCGCGCCCGACGCGTAGACGTACTTCAGCCGCTTACGGTTCTCCAAGAGGTTGCGCACGCGCGAGAGCAGCACTTTGCTTGAAAACGGCTTCGTTATGTAAGCGTCGGCGCCACAGTCGTAGCCCTCGGCGCGCTGGTTTTCATGCGCGTTGGATGTAAGCAGGATTACGGGCACATGGCTGGTGGCCGTCTCCTGCTTCACGCGGCGGCACATATCGAGGCCGTCCATGACGGGCATCATAACGTCGCACACTATGAGGTCGGGCACGGTTTTGAGCGCCATATCAAGCCCTTCCTTGCCGTTGGCGGCCTGCCGCACGTCGTATTCGCCGCCAAGCAGCTGCGCAACGTACTCGCGCACGTCAACGTTGTCATCGACAACAAGGATGAGGGGACGGACATCCGTAGCACCATCGGCACCCAACACCCACCCCAACCCTCCCGAAGGGAGGGGGCTTAATATGCCTTGCCGATTATTATCCAAAGTATCATTCACATCTTCTATCCATGCTTTTCGCTGCTTTTGCATATCCAGCTCCCTCCCTTCGGGAGGGTTGGGGTGGGTGTCTGGTTGGTTGTTGTGGGTGTCGGATGCCGTTAGCTGGATGTTAGGTGTCTCCTGTGGCAGCTCAACCTTGAACTCGGAGCCTTCTCCCTCGGTGCTCTTCACCGACACGCGGCCGCCGTGAAGCTCGGCGAACGCCTTGACAACGGCCAGCCCAACGCCCGTGCCCGAGCCTCCGCCGCGCACGCGGTAGAACTTGTCGAACACGCGGCTCACTACCTCCTTGGGTATGCCCACACCCGTGTCGGCCACCGTTATTTCGACGTTGCCGCCACGGCGGACGGCCTCCACCGTAACCGTTCCGCCCTTGCGGTTGTACTTCAGGGCGTTGCTTATGAGGTTGTAGCAGATGCGCTCCACCTTATAATAATCGGCCTTGACGGTCAGGTCGCCGTCGGCCTTCTGCACGATTGTCACTTCATACGACGCTGCCAGCGGCTTGAAGTCGTCAACCCACAGCCTTACGGCGTCGGCAAGGTTGAACTCCGTCACCGTCAGCTCCATCTTTCCGCCCTGTATTTTGCGCAAATCCAGTATCTCGCCGACCAGCTTAAGCAGCAGCGCGGCGTTGCGCCTGACTATGCCGAGCATGTGCCTCTGCCGCCCGGTAAGGTTCTCGTCGTCGAGAATACGCTCCACCGGGTCGGCAATCAGCGTCAACGGAGTGCGCAGGTCGTGGCTCATGTCGGTGAAGAAGGCCATCTTCGCCTCCGCCGTCTCGTGCTCCATGCGCCGCCTTACCATAACCATGCGGTAGAAAGCGGCGAACGCCACGATAACAAGTAAAAGGATTATGGCGCACAGCAGGAAGTAAACCTTCTGGTGGCTGTACTGCGTGAAGAAGAAGTCAACGCGCCCGTGGAGCTTCTCCAGCCGTCCGCTGATGTGGCTCATCTCCTCCGCCTGCATCAGCATCGTCTCCGCATTGTCCTTCGTTACGAGCGCGGCCTTCATGCTGTTGTCGCGCTCGTATGGCTTGCCTTCAAGTATGTCGAGAGCCAAATGCATCACAAGGTCGCCGCGCGTAGGGTATATGTACGATGCGTCGAGCACGCCGTCGCGCACCAGCTTGATGCCTCCGCCCTTGCCGGGAAGCGCGTCTATGCCTACAAAGCGCATCCTTCCGGCCAGTCCGAACCGCTTGGCCGCCTGCCACGCACCGTGCGCCATGCGGTCGTTCTGCCCGAAAACGTAGTCGGGCACGATGCCTTTGGCGAACAGCATGGAAGCCACCGAGTCGCCGCTTTGCTGCAACCAATTGCCGTCTTCGCTTGCCAACAGGCGTATGCCGGGATGCTTCTTGATGGCCGACACAAAGCCGCGGTGACGCTCGATAGCCGGCGACGAACCCTCAAGTCCGCGTATTTCGACCACCGTGCCCTTGCCTCCCAACCGCTTGGCGATGTACTCCCCGATGGTGAAACCTATTTTTTCGTTGTCCGCTCCGATGAACGCCGTGTACTTGCCTGCGCCCGTCTTGCGGTCAAGAAGGATAACGGGTATGCCGCTGTCGATGGCCCGGTCGATGGCCGGAGTTACCGTATTAATCTGGTTTGGCGAGACAATCAGCAGGTCGACGCCCTCATCCGTAAATGCGTTTATTTGCCTTGTCTGCAACTTGTCGTCGTCATTCGCCGACACGACGCGCAACGTAATGTTGTCGTACAGGTACGTAGCGTCGCGCAACTCGCCGTTAAGTTTCTCGCGCCAGCTGTCCTCGCTGCACTGCGAAACGCCTATTACGTAGGTTTTCTTACTGTTGGAACAGGAAAGGATGAGGGATAAAAAGAAAATAAGAAACAGCCACGAAGCCCCTCCCAGCCTCCCCGTGAGGGGAGGAGTCAGGATAGCAGTGCAGATGTTTCTCACCTTCTTCATATATGTATAACCTTGAATTACGGCCACGCTCCTCCCCTCGGGGAGGTCGGTAGGGGGCTTATTACTTGTCAAGCCGCCACACGCTGCCGTCCTTGGTATCGTTCACCTCGAAGCCGGCGGCGGCCAGTTCGTCGCGTATGCGGTCGCTCGTAGCCCAGTCTTTGGCTGCTTTCGCCTTGGCGCGGAGGTCGAGCACCATGTCAACCACCTTTCCAAAGGCTTCCTCGCGCTCCTTGCTTCCGCCTGCGTCGGCCTCTTTCAAGCCGAGTATGTCAAGCGCGAAGAGGCGCATCACGGCCTCAAGCTCTGCCAGGTCGGTGGCCGATATGTCGGCCTTGTGGTCGAGTATGATATTAATAAGGTGGCAAGCCTCGAAGAGGTTGCTTATGACTATGGGGGTCTGCATGTCGTCGTTCATCGCGTCGTAGCACTTCTGGCGCAGTGTGGAGACAGCCTCCTTCACCTGCGCGTCGCTCTCGGCGGAGGGCTTGATGCGCTTCAGGTCGGCGATGCCTGTCATCAGGCGTGACAGTCCCTTCTCGCTGGCTTGCAGGGCTTCGTCGGAGAAGTCCACCGTGCCGCGGTAGTGGGCGGAGAGTATGAAGAAGCGTATTGTCATGGGCGAGTACGCCTTTGACAGCAGCTTGTGCTCTCCCTTGAAGAACTGCTCCAACGTAATGAAGTTGCCGAGGCTCTTGCCCATCTTCTGTCCGTTGATGGTTATCATGTTGTTGTGCATCCAGTACTTCACCATCTGGCTGCCCTGCGAGGCCACGGCCTGCGCAATTTCGCACTCGTGGTGGGGGAATACGAGGTCCATTCCGCCGCCGTGTATGTCGAAGTGGTCGCCCAGATACTTCCTGCCCATTGCCGTACACTCGCAGTGCCAGCCGGGGAAACCGTCGCTCCAGGGGCTCGGCCAGCGCATGATGTGCTCGGGCTGGGCCTTCTTCCACAGGGCGAAGTCGGCTTGGTTGCGCTTCTCTCCCACCCCGTCGAGCTGTCGGCTGGCATCCTTCACGTCGTCAAGGTTGCGGCCGGAGAGTATGCCGTAACGGTGGTCTTTGTTGTATTTCTCCGTGTCGAAGTATATGCTTCCGTTGCTCTCGTAGGCGTAGCCGTTGTCAAGGATTTGCTTAACCAGCTCCTCCTGCTCGATGATATGCCCCGTGGCGTGCGGCTCTATGCTGGGCGGCAGCACGTTGAGCGCGGCCATCGCGTCGTGGTATCGGTTGGTGTAATACTGCGCTATTTCCATCGGCTCAAGCTGTTCCAGCCGCGCCTTCTTCTCTATTTTGTCCTCGCCTTCGTCCGCGTCGTGCTCCAAGTGGCCCACGTCCGTAATGTTGCGGACGTACCTCACCTTGTAGCCAAGGTGCTTCAGGTAGCGGAAGAGCACGTCAAACGTGATTGCGGGGCGTGCGTGTCCGAGGTGCGGGTCGCCGTAGACGGTAGGGCCGCAGACGTACATGCCCACATTGGGGGCGTGCAGCGGCTCAAAGCGTTCCTTACTACGGGTCAGCGTATTGTAGATTAAAAAGTTCTGTTGCATGATGATTTAAATTTTGTTCAAGCCACAAAATTAGCACAAATCAGGCTAAATGCAAAATAAATGGCGAAAAAGTTGTTTTCCAATTGACGGCCTTTTGCCTTCCAAAAAGCCATGAATTGCAGGCTAAAAGGCCGTCTTTTGCAGGCTAAAAGACGGCATATTGGTAAGCGATTGATTATCAGCGGCTTACCAGGCTCTTTTGGTTCATAGTGTTTATTGAGCCAAATGAGCCTGATAAGCCCAACGAGCCGAATGCACCAATCTAATAATACGAGAGTTCGGCATAAGAAATTATCTTCTTAATAAAGGACAGCTTCATTATTCCTTCGTGTTTCAAGAGGTCAGAGGGTAATCAGTCATTCCGCAGAAATGCGGAATCCAGTGCAAACAACCTACTTTTGCCATATTTGTGTACTGGATGCCGCATCGGAGTGCGGCATGACAGTTACCAACTGACTACTTGAAGTAGGATGTTTGCCATATTATTCTTATACCGAACTCACATTAATAATTCGCAGAAGCATACCAATCTCCTCCCCTCGGGGAGGTTGGGTGGGGGCTTGTAGAGCCTACAAACTCACCTGCACGCCTACTACCGCCTCCCTCGGGCGCAGCTCGTACCAGCCGGTTGACGACATCACGCCGCTGTAAGTGGTGACGGCGTAGCGGCGTTTGTCGAAGATGTTGCGCACGTCCAACGACAGGCGCACCTTCTTCATGCGCCACACCACGGAGGCATCGGCCAACAGCGTGCTCACCGTTGCGCCCTGTTGCAGTTCGTTGCGGTAATGCACGGCTGCGGCGGTGATGTCGACACGGCCTACGGTCTGCGTGTAGGCGAGGCTCTGTTTCCAGTCGAACAGGCTGTTTCCACCCATTCCATCGGTTTTCATTCGGTTCAAGGTGAAGTCGGCGCGGTAGGTGAACATGCCGAAACTTGGCGTGAACACCACCTCGGGCGACGCCTGCCATGCGCCCGAAGTGTAGCCTGTAACCTCGCCGCCCGACAACTGACTGCCTGCGCCGAAGGTGTATTGCAGGGCCAGCTTGGTCTTCAAGTGCAAACTGAAAAAGCCTTTCGACACTGCTGCCTTGGCCGAAACGGCATCCTGCTGCCAGCCGCGCCGTACCGTCATGAGCGTATATCGGCCGCCGTCGATGGTCATGTCGGTCATCAGGTTGCCGTGGCTGTGGTTGTAACCGAGCGTCGCGCTCATGAACAACTCCGCCACAGGGCGCTTATAATTGTACGCGGCGTTGGCGTAGAACGTGCCAGTGCGCGGTACCACTCCGCAGTTTTCCACCAACGTGCGGTAGTCTCTCATGTAGCGGCTGACGGCGAAGTCGCCCCACCCTCCAGTCCGCATGGAGTAGCCCGTGCCAACGTTCAGCTCACCGCGCGTGCCGGTCTTCACCGTAACTTGCAGCGAGGGCGAAGCGTCAAGGTAATGTTCGCCGCGTTCGGTAAAAACAGTCCATTTCATCGGTACATCCATCCTGACTACCGTCCCCAACCGCTTGTACTGCCAGGAGGGCGCGGAGTGTACCGTCAGGCGCGTGTGTCGGCCTTGCAGGTTAAGGTGTTCGGCGGCGAGGCCGAGGTCGTAGCGGTGGGTAAGGAAGCGGCGGTTGAGCGTCAGCCGGGCGTAGTTGTCTGTATAATAGAGTATGTTCGTCAGCTCCTGACGCCGCCCGTCAACGGTCATTTCGTGCGGAGCGTAGTGGAAATCGACATCCGAATACACCTGCCACGAGTGCCTTTCGCGGCTAAGCAGGCGCGTAAACGTGTTCTGCGCGTGCAGCTCGGGCAGCTTCACCCGTTGCCGTATGCCGCCTTCCTCGCCGCCGTCGATGCGCGTAGAGCCGTCAGCCAGCGTGCCTTCAATGATAAAATACTCGTTGCCGTAAGCCTCGGCGGTGTTCGTATTGTGGTTGAAGTCGGCATAAATGCGGTCGCGCCGTATGGCAGAATTGGCGGTTTCATCGGTAGTTACGGGCTCTTTCCCGTCGAAATAGTAGGTTGACGTGTTGCCCGTCTGCTGCGTCTCGTCGGCGTGCAGGTAGCCTGCCGTCCACCGCTGTTCGCTCCCGGCCTTGGTCTTGCGCGTCTGCTTCACGGCGAAATTATACGAACTGTTGAAGCGCAGACGCTCCGCGTCGATGGGCGCGGCGAGCTGCGGCGCGGCAAACCATTGCGGTACTTGCTGCCCTCCGCCGTAAGCCGCCGTGCCGCCGGTAGCCAGGAGGGCGTCCGTCTGCATCAGGTCGCGCCCCGAACGGTCGTACATGGCGGCATACATGCGTTGCCGCCGCTTGCCTATTTGCAGCGCGTCGGCTCCTCCCTGCGGCCTCGTGTCCTCCAATGGCGTGGCCACCACCGCGCCGGGACGCAGCGTGAACATCCACTTGTCGCGCGCCTCGGGGCGCAGGCGTATGTTCATCGCCACGTCGTCGGTGAACACCTTGCCTTGCAAAACCTTGACGGGCTGGTCGTGCTCGATTACCTCCGCGCGGTCTACATCGCGCGCTTTAAGCAGTTCGTTGAGCTGGTTGTAGCGGCCTCCGGCAAGGTCAAGGTCTTCAATGGTAAACCGCGAGATGTCTTTTCCGTTAAAACTTACGGTTCCATCGTCGGCTACGTCAACGCCGGGCAGCTTCTTGAGCACGTCCTTCAGCGTGTTGTCGCTTGCCGAAACGTAACGTTTCAGGTCGAAAAAAGTTGTGTCTTGCCGCCCGAAAACTGGCATACCTTTCACTTGTACCTCTTTAAGTGCAAACGCCTTTGGTGCCATTTCCACCACCATTTCGCGCCCTTTCACCGCCGCCACGCGCTTTTTCGCGTAGCCGAGGAACGTCACTTGCAGGCTGTCGCCGCTCTGCGCAGCAACAGAAAAACGCCCCTTTTCATCGGTCTTACCGAAACTTACCGCCCGGCTGCCGCGCGTCAGCGTCACCGCGGCACCCTTCAACGGCTGCCGCGAGAGGCTGTCAACCACGCAACCCGTGACCTGTGGCTGTGCGAGAGAGGGCAAGGCGGACATAAAAAGGACTGCTATAAAAAACAATTTCATCATCGACTTCATCATGATTTTTTATAAAACACACAACGGCAATCCAACTTTCGTTCCGTCGGATTTGCAATCCGACGGCTTTTAATATAAGGATTTGTAATCCGATTAACCGCTATTTGTTTGCTTTACTGCAAAAAATAAAGGTTTGAGCGGATTGCAAATCCGCACTTAGAAACCGTCGGATTACAAATCCGACGGAACAAGTGGGTGTCCGATATGCCATGTTTTACATTCCAAAAGGCCATCTTTTACCGTGTAAAAGGCCACCTTTTGCAGGCTAAAAGACGGCCTTTTAGAACGACGTTGATTATCAAGCAGTTATGCGAAGGTGAGAAGGTGAGAGGGTGAGAAGGTGAGAAAGAGACCTACCTGCCCATCACTCGCCCGCTATCTGGCTCCTCCCCTCGGGGAGGTTGGGTGGGGGCTGTTTTTTCATTCCACTTCTATTGCATTATAAGGCACGCTTCTCGGCGCAGCCATCTCATTGCCTTGCTTGTCTCGTATTTGCACCGTTACGTTGGGATTCGTGGTGATGTAACCCACAGGGTCGGCGAAGTAGCGGCGGCGTATGCCTTCAAGCTGCTTGCGGCTGACGGCCTCGTACTTCCCACCTTTATAATATATAGGCGCGGGCGGAGCGACTTCCGACATGCCGACGGCATCGAAAACATAGTGCCGCGGTGCGTCGTAGGCTCGCAATATGAGGCCGGGCAGACCGCCGAGTTTCCACGGCCCGGCATCAAGGGGTATGTCTTCGGCATACCAGGCGTACCATGTGCGCCCCTTGTAATTAGTCACGGCCAAGCTGCATCGATAGCCGAAGATTACGGCGGAGCTGTCGGCCACTGGCTGCCAGGTTGGTGCGGCGTAGTCTTCGGTGCACACGAAACGGTCCATACCAAACTTTTCGAGCAGCGAAGTCTTGCCTACGTCAGGGTAATTCTTGTACAACCGCCACGTAACCTGCCCACCGCCCTGATACTCATTGCCGCCATTCTTCATCACGACGGCGTTGGCCGAGTCGGCCTGGAAAGCCTTGTAGCTGTAGAAATACCGCACGCGGCCGCCCAATTCGAGGCGCATCGTCTCCTTGACGGCTATGTCTGGTGCATTGACAGTGTCCTCAACCATGCGCAGGTCGTAGTAAACAATGTAACGGGCAGTGTCGCAAGGCTCGCCCGGTTCAAAGTCGGCGGCAGTGAAAACATCAATTTGCGCCTTGCCAAGCGTAGCGGCAAGCAGCGCAAGCAATGATAACAAAAGTCTTTGCATAACGTAAAATATTTATGGTTTTGCCGCAAAATTAAAGATAATATACCGATGAAACCGCATATTTTTATTACTCGCGTATTACTGAAAGCATTACTAAAATATTATAAGATGTACGCACGTGCACGGAATTTGCTACTTTTGCACACAGAAAAAACATACTCGAAGATGAACAAAAGGATAAAGACGGTATGGGCGTTGAGCATCGCCACGATGGTGCTTATCATCTGCGGACAGGCTTACTGGCTGCTCAACCAGTACAGACTTGTAACCGACATGCGCGTGGAACAACTGAAAACGGCGTGCACGGAGGCCATCGAGAAAGAACAGCAATGGCGCTACGACACGACTGAAGGCGGCGACACAATAGAAAACGAGATAAAAAAGACTTACACAATAGACTTCCGCAGCAAGAAGACAAGCGACAAAGCCGACAGCAATTATGTAAAATCCTGCGTAACGTTCATTCTGCCCGGCGACAAGAAAAGAAGGATTTTGAAGGACATGAGCGTGAACGACGCGATGGACTTGCAGAACAGATATGTAGCGTCGAACAACCGCAAGTTCGACAAACATCATTTTGACTCGCTGCTCATGGCCGCCGGACACGACACCACACAGGCTTTCATGTCCTACAAGACCAACCGCTGCATGGTGAAACCGGTGTTCACCGTGAACGGCACTTTCAGCAAACAGTTAAACGTAAGATACTCTTCAAACCCGTTGGAGTTCGAGGCCGTGGCGTTCAGCATAGCCGTAAAACCCGGCGAAACATTAAGCGCGATGGGCTGGCAGCTGGCAGGCAGCACCGTGCTTGTGCTCGTGCTGGCCTTCTGCCTGGCGTACCAGATGAAGACAATCATCATACAGAAGCGCATCGACGGCATCCGCCACGAGTTCATGAAGAGCATGATATACGAAATGAAGCAGCCTCCAGCGGTAGAACCGACGGCAAGCGAGGCGGTAAATATCGGTGAAACCGCGTTTTTCTACTCGCTTAACGAACTGCGGCACGGCGCGGAGAAGGTTATAATAACCAGCCGGCAGGCGGAAATATTGCGCCTCTTGGCCGGGCGGAAGAACGAGGTTGTAAGCCGCGAAGAGCTGCTTACAGAGGTTTGGGGCGACGACTCCTACGCCAACTCGATGGCCTTGAACGTGCAAATCACTTACCTGCGCCGCGCCCTGCGGTCAGACCCTACGGTAAGTATAGAGGCCGTAATAAAGAAAGGATATATATTAAAGGTAAAAAAGTAAAAAGGTAAAAAGGCACGAGTAAAGGTAAAAAGGTAAAAAAGTAAAAAGGTAAAAAAACGTGGCATCATGCCAGTTAAACGCAGTTCTTTACCTTTTTACTTTTTTACCTTTTTACCTTTCTACTTTATTCCGCCTTTATTTCTTTTCCTTATAAATCACCGCATTGGCGCCGGAGGTGATTTTCAGGGCTTCGGGATGCTCCTTGATGAAGGAGTCGATGTGGCGGATGCGCTTCTCTTCGAGGATTTCATCGACGGCGATTAGTATGCCTGTCTCCTCCACATCGCCAAAACCGTAGTTGATGGCGGTGCCAAACATCTTCATCGTAGGACTTAATCCCATGTACGCATTGACAAGAGGCGGAATGTTGTAGCCCAGCTTCCGCACCTCGCGGTTCAGTATGCGGTAGTCGTCCTTGAACGTGTTTTCACTGAAAAGTGCGGCCAGTTCGGCCTCGTCGGCCTCTATTTTGAGCGGTTTCATCGGTATGACGAGGTTGTCGGCGTCATTGAAATGCTTTTTGAGGAAGTACAAAATCATGTCACGCCCCTTACGGACGTAAGAGGGATACATGGTCATCTTGCCGAAGAGATACTTGATGTCGGGGCGTATGACGGTGAGCGCTCCGAGGCCGTCCCACAAGTTGTCGAGGGCGAAAAGGCTCTTTGCGCCCATCTTGGAGCTTTGGTATGCAGGGGCGACAAACGAGCGTCCAAGCTCTACCGTCCAAGGAAGATACTCGCGCATGAACTTCTCCGAGAAGTGGAACATGTGGCTCGTGGCGAGCACGGGCTGGCCGTCGGCGTCGATGTCGGCGTCACATCCCAAGAGATAACGGTAGCCGCCGATGATTTCCTCCTCTTCAGGATTCCACACGATAAGCTGCTTGTAGCAGTTGTCGCACGTGTCGAACTCGTCCAGATCCATGCTCTTTCCGCTGCCGCCTCCGGCCTCGCGGAATGCGATTTCGCGCAACCGGCCTATTTCCTTGAGCACGTTTGGCGCGTTGTGCGCCGTAACTATGTATATTTCATTGTGGCTCTTGTTTGTCATGCGCAGCTGGCGGTCAGGCGTAAGCTCGCTTTTAAGCAGCTGCTTGTCTATCGGACGGATAATCTCTTGTTCCATTTTCTTTGTCGGTTGATGCTTGTTGTTGATATGGGTTGTATCCGGAAACCAAGCCTTTCTACAGCTTGTAAACGATGTCCTGCACGTATTGCGTCCACTGGGCCGGCGTCCTCGACTTGTCGAAGGTCTGCCAGGGTATGGGCTTGCCTATGGCTACGCGGAACGTCTTGTCGCGGTTCTTGTACATCTCGTCGGCCAGGTAGAGCATTGCCACGTTGAACTTGATGCCGAGGCGCTTGCATACGTTGGCGAGGTTGTAGAAGAAATCGGAGTTGCGGCCGCCGAAATGCACGGGCACTACGTCGCGCTTTGTCTCAACGCTCTTGGTTATGAAGGTCTTGCGCCACGGCAAGTCATGTATTTGGCCGTCGATGCGGCGCGAGCAGATACCGGCCGGGAACATTATGACATGGTTGTCGCCGTGGAAGCAGGCTTCGACCATTGCCGGGAAGTTGCGGCTCTGGTGGCCAGTCTTGTTTATGGGAACGCAGAGCGGTGCAAGGCCGGGAAGGTTCATCAGCAGGTCGTTCACGAGGTAGCGGAAGCGTCCGCCGTAGTGCCGCCCGAGCAGAGCGCCGAGGGCAACGCCGTCCTGTCCGCCGAGAGGATGGTTGCTCACAAAGGTGTAGAGGCGGCCGTCGTCGGCAGCCGGCATATTCTCTTCGCCCACGATGTCGAGCTTCGTGCCGAGGTAGTCAAGGCAGGACTCGAGCCAAGGCACGCCCGTAAGGTGGCGGTTGCGCCAAAGAAAGTCGTTGACCTCGTCTTGATGGAGTATGCGTTCGAGCCACTTTACGACGAACGCCGGCACGTACTTGGCCTTTGCCCCCATCTTGCCATCGAGTATTGCACGGACGTCGATGGTCTTTTCGGTAATTTCATTCATGCTCTCTCTACTAACACAATGCAAAAATAACGCAACTTTTCCAAATACATACCTATTTTATCGAAAATATTAGAAATAATAATGACATTGCAATGTTTAGACAACAAAGTTTTAACATTTTGCCTGAAAAACATGCTACAATGGCACACGGCGCGGCCGGCGGCGGACAGGCATGGCGGAGGAAGCGTCCTGCAAGCGGACAGTTGGGGCAAGAACAGGCGGCAGGAAACGGCCTAACAGGCACACGCCTGCGGCCAGCCGCGCAACGCATTGACTGCCAACGCGTTGCAAAAGGCCGTCTTTTAGAGGCTAAAAGACGGCCTTTTGCATTGCGATTGACGGCCTTTTGGAATTCAAAACACGGCCTTTCACTTTTCGTCCGCAAATCTTTTGGATGACACAAAAATATTTACCCTTTATTTTATCATAAACCCAATGAGCACACTCTACCCTGAACCAGGCGGTCGGAAACTGTCATTCCGCGCTCCGACGCGGAATCCAGTGCATGCAGCCTATACCGCTTGACGCTTTGGATGTTTTCTGGATTCCGCGTCGGAGCGCGGAATGACAGTTACCGACCGCTTGGTTAAAGGTTGGGTGTATTCATTAATGGACTATACATTCAATCCAAAAGCTTTGCGGATGACCACCTTTCACAAACACACCAATCTGCTTACGTATGTTAATTTATCGTTTTTCGATAAATTTTTATCGATTTTATTTGGAGCTTTCAACAATATGCCATACCTTTGCATATCGATAAACGATAAATAATCATCAAATAACGATAATAACGCCAACCGCGAAAAATACTCTCGCTTATATATAACAATGTGTGGAACGTCCGCTGCCTGCCACGGCACGGCAGCGGACATGAAGCAAAAGAAAAACCGCAACAACGATGAAAAAGAGACTCAACCTATTCTGCATGCTCATCTTCGTGGTAATCGCCTGCCACCTGCTGTCGATGTCGAACACGTTTTTCACAGGCTTCTCGGCCGGCATGAAGCACGGCATGGAAGAGCGTTCGGCAACGGAGACGATGCCAAGCAACTTCAGCCACATCACGCTGCTGCCAGCCGAGATGGACGAAACCACCGCCGTGACAGTAACCGACAAGGCCACATCGAGGCAACTGACGGCATGGCCTACGCAGCTGATTGTTCCCTTGAACGAGAGTCTCGGACTGGGCGCGGCCGTGTTCCGACTGCTCTACACGCTGCTCTACGGCGCGGCGGCAGCGGCAGCCCTCGTGGCCTTCATCCTCTTCGTGCGCAACGTCAACAGGAACGCCATCTTCACGCGGCGCAACATCACGTTGCTGCGCGTTGTGGGCTGGTGCCTCGTGGCGACGGGAGCCATAGCCACGGCCGACGGCTGCTATGACACGTATCTGGCCCAGCGGTCGTTCAGCCTGACGGGCTACGTGGTCGATTACGGCTCGGCCGCCTACATTACAAGCGTCATCTTCGGCCTCTTCGCCGTAGTGGTGGCCGAGGCGTTCGCCATAGGGCTTAGGATGAAAGAAGAACAGGAACTGACAATATAAGCCCCACCACGCCCCTCCCCAAGGGGAGGGAGACGGGCTAACGGTGTTCCATTAACGGTGCATCCGGCCTATCCGGCCCATCGGGCTTATAGGTCTTATAGGCCGAATAAGCCTTATAAGCCAAATCAGAACTATGCGCCAAGGCGAAAAAAGCATATTAAGCCCCCTCCCTTGGGGAGGGTTGGGGTGGGTATCAACTGACAAATTAGTTATGGGAAAAATAATAGTCAACCTCGACGTGGTGATGGCACGCCGCAAAATATCACTCTCCGAGCTGGCCGAACGTGTCGGCCTGACGCAGGCGAACCTGTCTATACTGAAGACGGGCAAGGCCAAGGCCGTGCGCTTCTCCACGCTCGAAGCCATCTGCCACGAGCTGGAATGCCAGCCCGGCGACATTCTCGAATACAGCGACGAGGCGCAAGGCCAAACATGACAGATTGCAGGCGAAACAGCCGTTTACGCCTGCAAAAGATATAAAAATAATTAAATTTAGGAGACGGCAAGCACCGTTAATCACGGAAAAAACTATATTTGTACACCTTTTTAAACCAAACTTTTATGAAATTAAAACATCTTTTCGTCGCCGCAGTGCTCTTCGTTACAAGCGCAGCGGCAGTTATGGCGCAAGGAATGCAGCTGCCCCCAATCCCCGTGGACAGCGCGGTAAGGATTGGCAAACTGCCTAACGGCCTTACATATTACATCCGCCATAACGGTTATCCGGAACACCGTGTCAACTTCTACATCGCCCAGCGCGTAGGCTCCATACAGGAGGAGGAAGACCAGCGCGGACTGGCTCACTTCCTGGAGCACATGGCATTCAACGGCTCTGACAACTACCCGGGCGACAAACTCATCGAATACCTGCGCTCAATAGGCGTGGAGTTCGGTTCCGACCTGAACGCTTACACCGCCGTAGACCAGACCGTTTACCGCGTATGCAACGTGCCTTCGGACAACATCGCGTCACTGGACTCTTGCCTGCTCATACTCAAGGACTGGTCCAACGGCCTCACCCTCGACGCAGAGGAGATTGACAAGGAGCGCGGAGTAATCCACGACGAGTGGCGCCAGCGCTCGTCTGCCAGCATGAGAATGCTCGACCGCAACCTCGAAAAGCTGTATCCCGGCAGCAAGTACGGCAAGCGCATGCCTATCGGACTTATGTCGGTGGTAGACAACTTCAAGCCCGAGGTGCTGCGTGCGTACTACCACAAGTGGTACAGACCCGACAACCAGGCCATCATCGTGGTGGGCGACGTCGACGTAAACCGCACCGAGCAGAAAATAAAGGAGATGTTCAGCTCAATCAAGATGCCGGCAAACCCCGTACCGGTGGTTGACGAACCCGTGCCCGACAACAACGAAGCAATCATCATCGTTGACAAGGACAAGGAGCAAAGGACTGACGGCGTATCGATAATGTTCAAGCACGACGCCATACCCGACAGCCTTAAGAGCAACATGTTCTACCTCCTGCAGCAGTACGCCGTGAGCCTCTGCACGCAGATGCTCAACTCGCGCCTCTCCGAAGTGCAGCAGAACCCCGACTGCCCCTTCGTTTCAGCATACGTATATGACGGCGAGTACATCTACTCCAAGACAAAGGACGCTTTCTCGCTCGACATCATGCCGAAGCCCGGAAAGACCGAAGAAGCCATCAAGGCAGCCATGCGCGAGGTGATGCGCGCCGCCAAGTTCGGCTACACCGCTACCGAGTATGTCCGCGCAAAGGACGAATACATGAGCTGGCTGGAGAAAATCTACACCAACCGCGACAAGCAGGAAAACAGCTTCTGGGGCGACCAGTACCGCGACCACTTCCTCGGCAACGAGCCCATTCCTTCCATTTCAGACCAGTACCTGACGATGCAGCAGCTCACGCCGATGCTCCCCGTCGAACTGACAAACGAAATGATAAAGCAGCTTGTGAGCGTAACTGACACCAACCTCGTGGTCTATGCGACATACACAGAGAAGGAAGGAGCGGTTTATCCTACGCCGGAAGCAATCAAGGCTGCCATCGACGCCGTTCACGGAGAGCAGCTCACGGCATGGGTTGACAACGTGAAGAACGAGCCGCTCATCAAGGAAATGCCAAAGAAAGGCAGCATCGTGAGCGAGAAGGAGAACGCAGCTCTGGGCTATAAGGAGCTTACCCTCTCCAACGGAGCACGCGTATTGCTTAAGAAGACCGACTTCAAGGATGACGAAGTGATGATGAGCGCAACGTCGAAGGGCGGCTCTTCACTGCTGCCCGAGAGCGACCTTGTGAACGCGAAACTGTACGACATGGCGATAAGCGCCAGCGGACTGGGCAACTTCAGCAACACGGAGCTTGAGAAAGCGCTCGCCGGAAAGCAGGCCAACGTAAACCTTTCGCTCGCCAACCTGCACGAAGGCGCAAGTGGAAAGTCGACTCCGAAAGACCTCGAGACGCTGTTCCAGCTGACATACCTCTACTTCACAGACGTCAAGAAGGACGAGAAGAGCTACAACGCGCTGATTTCCATGCTCGAGAACGCACTCAAGAACCAGGCAATATCGCCTGATGCAGCCTTCGCAGACTCGCTCATGTCTACGCTCTACAGCCACAACCTGCGCTACAGACCGCTGAAGGTTGACGACCTGAAGAAGGTGAACTACGACCGCATACTGCAAATTGCCAAGGAGCGCACGGCCAACGCCGGCGACTACACCTTCACCTTCGTGGGCAACTTCGACGAAGCAACCATACGTCCGCTCATCGAGCAGTACATAGCTTCTCTGCCTGCTAACGGCGTCAAGGAAGAGTGGAAAAAGGTTTCTACTTACGCCAAGGGCAAGGTTGAAAACGTGTTCAAGCGCAAGATGGAGACTCCGAAGGCCAACGCATACATCTACTGGTACAACCTCAACACACCGTACTCTCTTGAGAACGCTGTGGCCGCCGACGCCGCAGGACAGGTGCTCTCGATGATTTACCTGAAGAAAATACGCGAGGACAACGGCGCGGCTTACTCTACAGGAGCACAGGGCGCAGTGAGCCTCGGAGGCGATACTCCGTTCAACGTGCTCGTAGGCGTATGCCCGATGAACCCCGACAAGGCCGACCTCGCGCTGAAAATAATGAACGAGGAAGCTGCCAAGATGGCGACGACCGTTGACGCAGACATGCTCAACAAGGTAAAGGAACTGATGCTGAAGCGTGCCGACGAGGACGCAAAGACCAACCGCTACTGGGTCAACGCTATCAACGACATGGACGAGTACGGCGTTGACACCGTGACGAAGTACAAGGACATCATCAACGCACTGACACCCGAGAAGATTGCCAAGTTCATGAAGGACGTAATTTTCGCAGGCGGCAACAGCGTCAAAGTGGTGATGCTGCCCGAAGCGGAGAAGAAATAACAGACACTAAGAGTGTGACAACAGCAAGCCCCCTTGCAGCGCATAACGCGCCGCAAGGGGACTTTTCTTTTCGCCAATACCAACCTATTGACAGCCAGCACATTACGGAACATCTTGCAAAAAGCCGTCTTTTGCAACGCAAAAGACCGTCGATTACAACGCAAAAGGCCGCCTTTCATTGTGTGAAAGACGGCCTTTTACCGTTTTACTTTTTTACCTTTTTACCTTTCCTTTACCGCGTCGCCGATTACAAGTCCGGCCAGCGTGAAGCCGAACACGGCTGTGATGTGCACCATCGAGCCGTTGGCGCGAGGCTCCTGGGGCGTTCCTGCGTTGTCAAGCAGCTCGTCGCTGTACACGCACAGGAACTTGCGCGAAGGCAGCATGCCGCTCTTCTTGAAGCCTTGGCGCAGCGAACGGGCGAGCGGACAACCCTGCACCTTCCAGAATTCGGCCACGCTTACGCGCGTAGGGTCGAGCTTCCGGGCGGCTCCCATCGACGAATACAGCCTCACGCCGGCGTCGCACGCCGTGCGTATAAGCAGCATCTTGTCCTGCAAGCTGTCGATTGCGTCGATTACGTAATCATACTCCGCAAGGTCGAACTGGCCTGCCGTGTCCGCGCAGAAGGCCGCGTGGCGCGCATCAATCTCCGCCTCGGGATTGATGCACAACAGGTGTTCCTTCAGCGCGTCCACCTTCACCCGGCCAATGGTCTGCGCCGTAGCCATGAGCTGGCGGTTGACGTTCGAGGGGCAAACGCAGTCGGGGTCGACGATGGTGACGCGCCTTACGCCCGAGCGCACCAGCCCTTCCACGCACCAGCTGCCTACGCCGCCCACGCCGAACACTATCACCTTTATGTCTGAAAGCCGCCTGGCTGCATCGTCGCCAACAAGCAGGCGCGTGCGCGATTGGTAATCAGTAGTCATTTATTGATGGGGTTAAGGGAGTTCTGGGAGAACAGAAAGTAATGAGATAAATAGGAAATATTGAGCAAATAGCCATGACTAATCAAGCTCCCTCCCTTCGGAAGGGCTGGGGTGGGTGTCCAACAATGCCCTGCATTGCTCCAATATGCCCATGAGTTCGCTTACAGTCTCGGCGCGGAGCATGGCTATGCGCGTCTGTCGGAAGTTGGGAATGCCCTTGAATACGGGGCTGGCCGCCAGGTGGCGGCGCGTGTGCAGTATGCCGCGGTACTCGTCGATGCGCTCCACGTTGATGCGCAGCTGCTCCTCGAGGATGTCTATTTTCTTGTCCGTTGTAAGCGACGTGTCCTCTGGCCGTCCGTCGAGATAGTCGCGCATTTCCTTGAACAGCCACGGATGTCCGAACGTGGCGCGGCCCACCATCACCGCATCCACGCCGTAACACTCGAACGCCTGCCGCGTCTCCTCCGGCGTGCAGATGTCGCCGTTGCCAATTATGGGTATGCGGATGCGCGGGTTCTGCTTCACACGCCCTATCAAAGTCCAGTCCGCCTCGCCGGTGTACATCTGGGCACGGGTGCGTCCGTGTATGGTAAGAGCCTCTATGCCGCAGTCCTGAAGCTGCTCGGCCAGGTCTTCGATGACGATGTTCTGCGCGTCCCATCCAAGCCTTGTCTTCACCGTTACGGGCACTTTCACGGCGTCAACCACAGCCCGTGTGATTTTCAACATCAACGGAATGTCGCGCAGCATGCCTGCTCCGGCGCCCTTACCTGCCACCTTCTTCACCGGACAACCGAAGTTAAGGTCGATTAAGTCGGGCTTGGCCGCCTCGACAATCCTGGCCGCCTCGGCCATCGACTCTGCGTCGCGGCCGTATATTTGTATGCCCACGGGCCGCTCGTCGTCGCTTATCGCCAGTTTCGACACGGTGCTCTTGACCGACCGCACAAGGGCTTCGGCGCTGACAAACTCGGTATATACCATCGCCGCCCCGTACCTCTTGCACAGGCGGCGGAAGCCTATGTCGGTCACGTCTTCCATCGGAGCGAGGAAGAGAGGCCGTTCCCCGAAGTGTATGTCGCGTATGTTCATTGTCCTACAAATTTATAATGGAGAGTTGAGAATGGAGAATTATGATTACCATTGACATTGAGAACTTTCACTATTGACAGTTTTGGCAACAGATATATTACCATAAATTCTCTGTTCACAACAAAAGGTAATCATAATTTTCCATTCTCAACTCTCCATTCTCAACTTCTTATTAAATGATAAACTCCTCCTGCGCGGCACTTCACCAGCCCCTTCATCTCCAACGAGAACATCACGGCGGCGAGCCGTCCTACGGCCATTCCTGTGGCGGCCGACAGCGTGTTGAGCTGCAGGTCGTTGTCTTTCATGAGGATGTCGGCCACGGCCTGCTCCTCCGTTGACAGTTCGGGAAAGAGCGTGCGCTCTATTCCTTCGCGGCGTGCGGCGGCCAGCTGTGCGTCGTCTTGCCAGCCCATGGCGTTCACGAGGTCGTCGGCCGAGGTTATGAGCATGGCCTTGTTGTCACGTATGAGGTTGTTGCAGCCCTCCGAATACTCGTCGCCCACGCGGCCGGGGAAGGCCGCCACATCGCGGTCATAGCTCCGGGCGATGCGCGCGGTGACAAGTGCGCCGCCGTGGCTTGCGCTTTCCGCCACTACGACAGCATCCGAAAGGCCGGCCACTATGCGGTTGCGCCGCAGGAAGTTGAGCTTGTCCGCATTGGTGTGCGTGGGATGCTCGGTGAGCAGTCCGCCGTGGCGGAGCATACAGTCGGCGGTGTCCTTATGGCGCGGAGGATAGAGGTTGTCAAGCCCGTGGGCAAGTACGGCCACCGTGTCAAGCCCTGTTTCAAGCGCCTCGCGGTGCGCACAGATGTCTATTCCGTAAGCCAGTCCGCTCACTACGAGCGTCTCCGGGCACAGCTCGGCCAGCCTGCGGACGAACGAGCGGACGCAGTCCTGCCCGTAGGCGGTGCACCGGCGCGTGCCTACTATGCTGACAACGCGGCGGCTGTCAAGGCATTCCGTGCCACGGAAGAAGAGCACCAGCGGCGCGTCCTCGCACTGAACGAGCCGCCACGGGTAGCCCTCGCAGCCCCAAACAAGCGTCTTCACGCCCGTGCGCATGGCGTATTCCATCTCGCCCTCAGCCTTGCGCCGCGCCGCCTCGACATCGGCCAGGGCGTCGACCACGCGTTGCGGCGCACCCGGGGCTATGCCGCGTATGTCGCGCCGGTTGTCGATAACGGCCTGCACGCCGCCCGCCGCGCGGCATAGCTGCACGGCAATGCCCGGCTGCATGCGGTCGAGCGAGGCGAGGATGAGGGCGGAAAGGACTTCGTCCATTGTCTTATTAATTGATAATTTATAATTGATAATGGAGAATTATGATTACCGTTGTCATTCAGGACATTCACTTTCGGCTGCCTTGAGAACGGGTATATTGCCATAAGCTACCAGTTCGCAGCAGAAAGCAACCATCATTCTTAATTCTAAAACTCTCCATTCTCAATCAACAAAGGTAATCATAATTATCAATTCTCAACTCTCAATTCTCAATCAGAAACAAGCCCGAACGCCTCGTCGTACTCCCTGCTGTGGGCGAGTTTGCCGTCGACAAGGCACACAAGGTCGATTATTCCCTTGAAGCAGAGCTTGTTGTCGGCGGCGCGGTAGATGTCCTGGTAGAACACGTAGCGCAGCCCTTCCTTCTTCAGGTTGATGCAGGATATGAACTCGTCGTCGCACCTTAGCGGCGTCTTGTACTGCAAGTTCATGCGTGCCACCACGGCGTCGGTGCCGCGCCGGTGCATCTCGGCGAAGCTAAGTCCGCACTTTTTCAGGAACAGGTGGCGTGTATGCTCGGCGTAATGCAGGTAATTGGCGTTGTTGACAATGCCTTCGATGTCGCACTCATAGTCGCGCACCTGCATCCGCGTAGTGAATATATAGTCCATGATGGGTGCAAAGATAGTGCAAGTTAAGCGAAATACAAAATAAAAAAAGGGGAAAAGAAGCCTCTCCACGACAACCCGATACCCACCCAAACACCCACCCCAACCCTCCCAAAGGGAGGGGGCTTGGAATGTCTTGTTGCATTGACGACGCATCCGGCTCATTTGCTTTATTGGGCTTATTAGGCCAGCCTATCATGCCTATTAGGCCCAATATGCCCGATAAGCCACATTGGCCAAATAAGTCGTTGATAATCAACAGCTTACCAATATGCCGTCTTTTAGCCTGCAAAAGGCCACCTTTTAGTGCGCAATATGCCACCTTTTGCATCGCGATTTGCCGTCTTTCACAACACAGCCAATCAGCACTCCTCCCCTCGGGGAGGCCGGGTGGGGGCTTATCTCCTCAAATACTCATACCCAATGCGGCACCTCAGGCAGTCCTTCCGGTCGCAATACTCGCGCTTGAGCTGTATTAACGCCTGGCTGTCGGCTGCGCTCTCGGCCTGCAAGCCGCACTCCGACCAAAGGCGCACTATGTGGTTGTCCTCCGCCTTCAGCTGCGAGAGCATGTCGAGTGCGCGGCCGCACAGGCTCTCGTCCATGCGGTGACGGCCGTATGCAAAGAGCACCGGCAGGGCTGTGTTGATGATTACTACGTCGAGCGAAGCCGCCGAGAGAGCCTTCCTTGCGCGGCGGCTCGGCACGCCGAAGGCGTAATGCTCCTGCCAGTAAGGCGTGGCCTCGGTGCGCAGCAGGCGGCGCATGTCGTCCGCAGTGGCGCACTCCGCCAGTCGGCTCAAGTCGCTGCGGCGCGAGTGGTAGAGGCAGGCCAGCTGCGACAGGCGTATGTACGGGAAGTTCTGCGGTCGCATACGCAGGAACTTCCACTCGCCGCCGTCCATCGCCCGGAGCCCGAACTTGTGGGCGAGATAGGCGTATTCGCCGCGCAGCTTGTCGAAATATCCGTCCTGCATGGCCGCCTCGCGGTAACGCGCGGGCATCGACTCGGGCGCGAGCAGCCCGGCCTGGCCGAAGAAAAGAGCCTCAAGCTGGAAGAGGTCGTCCCTATGGTGCGCCGCCGCTTGCAGCCATCCGCCCCCGGCCCAACGCTCGAAGGCGTCGCCGTTGACGCCGAAGCCGAACGTGCGCGCCATCGTCAAGAACAACGCCTCTTCCCACGAGCCGCCGCAACGCTCCACCCTCGCCACGATGTCGGCCGTCTTGCGCTCCATGCGCTCGGCCACCAGGCGGCTCAACCAGCCGTGAACGGTAAGGCGGTCGAGCTGTGGAATGACGGCGCGGCACGGCGGATAGCGGTCTTCGTGCAGCAGGGCGGCGTAGCCTTCGGCCACCTGCGGCGGCACGTCGAGCCTCACCTGCGCCACGCGTCGGCCCTCGCTCGTGTAGGCTTCGGCGTCGGCCTCGCCCACGATGTGCAGCACTACGTTGTCATAACGCCGGTCGCGGTCGTGCCCGTGCGTGCGCCAAAGCGCCGCACGCTCGTGCACCTCGACGTTCCCTATCCACACCGTGCCGCCCACTTTCACCTTCGCGTTGAAGAAGTCGGGCCCGGCGTCGCTGTTCTGCAGGCCGGTGTCGATTACCTCGACGGCCAGCCCGTCGGTCGTCTCCAAAGGCTTCAGGGGGAACATCTTGTGCTTCCACACGTATTGCAGCAGGGCTTCCATGGTTTCTGTAGTTAAAGGAGTTAAGGCAGATAAAGGAGTTGAATGCAAATGCTCCGGCACATGCCAAATTGTTACTCGTCTGCCTGTCACTTATAGATGCAAATCTACAAAAAAATCACGGACGGCATATCGCTTCCGTGATTTTTATCGCAAAAAACTTTACTTGCTACGTTTTACGCCCAACGCTCACACCGTCTTTACAGCATTCCGGCACCCCTGCGTAACCCCTTGAATGCCAGCGGCTTCGCAAAAGGTGGCCTTTTACCTTCCAAAAGGCCACCTTTTAGAGGCTAAAAGACCACCTTTTGCATCGCAATTTGCCGCCTTTCGGGTTCATCCGCAAATCTGTTGGATGAAATACAAGGTCTATTAATGAAAGCATTTGTTCCGCCGGATTTGCAATCCGGCGGTTTCTAATTGCGGATTTGCAATCCGCACATGCCCATACATTTACCTCGTGGTTGTGTGGTTTGAGCGGATTGCAAATCCTTATAGTAATTTTCGGCGGATTGCAAATCCGCCAAAACATATTACCGACAGCATGACTTGCAGCAGGACATAAACGGAATGACCTTCAACAACCATCCAACAGATTTGCGGATGAACCGTCTTTCGCAACACCGTCCACCTTTCAAGGCATATCAAGCTCCCTCCCTTGGGGAGGGCTGGGGTGGGTGTTCTCTTTGCCAAGGGTGGGTGTCGGGGCTTCCTCTACCTCCTTTCATACGAAAAACTCCCGCGCGCCATGATGGCGCACGGGAGCTGCGTGTCGATTATCCGTTGTTTATCCAGATTATTTCTTCAGCACTTTGACGGTAGTTCCGTCAGCCTTGCGGATAATGTTGATGCCCTTCTGCATCTCGTTCAGCTTGCGTCCGCTAAGGTCGTAGATGGCCTCAACGCCGTTGTCAACGGTCGCAGCCGGGCTGTCGATGCCTGAAGTAATATAATCTTCGCCAAACAATACTGTCACATTAGCCAAAGGCAACAATATCTTCACATTCAACTTGTTTGCTGTCATCTCTCCACTGATTGTAGCTTTAAGCCCTGCTTGTGCAAGCTGTTCACCCATACTCCAATCAACTCCCGGAATGTCACCAGGAGTAATTGTCACAACTTGGTCTGCCGTAGACAATTTTGTTACATCGTCTTCTTCTACACCTTCAACGTCTGCAACTGTTATGTTACCCACACCTAATGGGCCAAACATGAAATTCTTAAGTGAAAGCGTAAACTTGCCATCCGTCTGTTCCAATATGCTTATTGTAGCCTCCATCGGGTCAGACGCACCAGAACCAAGGTCAACGGTCATCTTGTCGGTATACTCCTTTGGGAAGTTGTTGTCACCGAAGACAACGTCAACGGTTATCATGCCGCCATTTACCGATATGTCAAGGTCAAGATACATCTTGTCTCCCTTCATACGGCAGCCTTCATTGAATATAACGGTTGCCTTCATGAAATCGATTGTGGTTTCTGTCTTTTCAAAGTTTACAAACCCTTCGCTGTCGCTGTTGCCTTTGATGTTGTTTATGTCAATGTTTCCTACCGGGGTTCCCATAAACTGGAAGTTTGTAATGCTTATATTGTACAGTCCATCAGAACCTTCCACTTCTTCAACGCTGATTACTTGCTCATTCTCGGTTGTCGGCTGGGTATCCCCCATCATTGTTACCGTTACCGCGAGGTTGTCGGTGAAGTCCTTTGCATTAACTGCCAGCGCCATCACGGCTGCGGCCACGAGGGTAAAAATTTTCTTCATAAGTTGTCCTTTCTTTTTTGTTGATTATTTAATTCTGTAACTAATACCGATTGTTCCATAAACGGGATAAAGGTTCTGCTCGATGGTGTCGAAGTCGGCATCGAAAATGTCGGTGAAGCCCCACGACACGTCGGCGAACACGCCCCAGTGCTTGTGGAAGTACCAGTCAACGCCGGCGAGCATGCCGAACTGCCACGAGCGCATCGAGTCAGAGAAGTCGTATGTGCCGCGGCTGCCCTTCTCCGTGCCGATATACACCTTCTGCCCTGTCGGGTCGCCGACGCGTATGTAGCCACCGTATGCGTCGCCGGTGAACTTGTGCGAGCGCACGTAAGAGAGGTAAGGGCCGAGCTTTATGTGCAGGTTGTTGTTCACGGCGTAGGTCGCCAGCAGGGGCAGGGTGAGCATCCACTGCTCCACGTCGATGCTGACGCCGCCGGTGAAGTTGCCTTCAAGCCGCTGGTTTCCGCGTACAAAAGCCATGTGATAGTTCTTTACGGTCGACTCGACCTTCATTCCCTTGTTCTCAAGATACAGGCCGGTAGTCAGCCCCCAGTGCTCGTTGAAGTCGCGGTACACGCCGAGCCCGAGGTTGAAGTTTGGCGTAAGGGTGAACTTGTCGAGGCTGCGTATGGTGGCAGGCATGCCCATCGGGGCTGTGCCTCCTATGCTGTAGCCGAAGCGCAGGTTGTACGTAAGGTTGTCGAACAGGCGGAACGCTCCTGCCTGCGTGGCCGTAAGGGCGGCCAGTATGATGGTGAATATCGCTTTCTTCATAGCTATTCTGTTTATTCTGCGCAGATTACTTTCACTTCGTCAATGTAGAGCGTGCTGCCGATTGCGCCGCGGAACGACGCACCCTCGATGCTCGAGGTGAACACTACGGCGAGGCTGTAGCCTCCGTTTGCCAGCAGTTCGCGGTCTATTTCTTCGCTATACTCGAAGTCGACGGTGAACTCCGTCCAGTTGTCAACATCCGTAACGTCCGGGACTTGGGCCATTGCAACGATTTGCTTGCTGGTCTTCACGTCGTCGCCGTGCAGCACGAAAGCCGCCCCGTTATCGTCATGGTTGCGGTAAAGCACGGCGTAAATGTCGCCCTTGTCGTAAGAATCGGGTATTGGCTTGCGGTTTCCGTCGACGCATTGGCCGGCCGACTTGTACTTGTACCAGCCTGTAAACTGCAACGGCTCTTGGTAAAACGCGCGGCCGAAGCGTGTCGCCATCATTGCCCCTCCGTTAGGATTGAGCGCCTGGCTGGCGTCAAACTCGCCTATGAAAAGGTTGCCGGCAGCTATGCCCATCGGGGCTATCGCCGTGCCAAGACTACCCGTGCTCTTTGTCTCGAGCTTCACGCCCATGCCGCGATAGCCGTCAGCTACAGGAGCCGACGGGAAATCTTCAGGAGGCGTTGTGCCGCCGCCGAGCGCGGCTGTAAGGTAAAATCCGGAATTACCGGTAGCCCAGTTGCCAAGCCATTCGCCAGTCGACGACAGGTCGCTCCAAGCGTAATAGCCTCCGCCCATATCTCCTTCAACAAACCGGTAGTTCTCGAAGTTGTATTCGTTGACGTTGTATGCCACGCGGAAGGTCACATTATACTTTCGCTGCCACGACCCGTCCTGCGACGTAACGGTATAGACAACGGCCTTGCCGTCGCTGAAATCATGCACCGAACCGCTTTCGGGCGTTACCGTCGCACCCTCGGTGAGCCTGAATGTGGGTGCCATCTGCGACACGTCCGCGCCTTCCTTTACTTCAAAAGTGATGTCGTCGGCGTCAGAGAGCACGTTCACGAGCGTGTCGCTCTCGGCGAAGAACACGTCGGTGGGATTGTCAAGGTGGACGTAAGCCTGCTCGATGTCGCATTCGGCGTTAAGCGGTTCGTCCTTGAAGCAGGACGTAAGAGAGGTGCACAAGGCCGCTCCGAGCAGCAGGTGGTTGAACTTCATATATATAATATAATGTGAGAAATTGGGTGCAAAGGTATACGAAAAATCGTTTTAAGCAAAATTTTAAGCCAATAAGTGTATAATTTTCAATGACTTTTTGCGGCAAGAGAAGCCCCTGCCAGCCAAAAGAGAAGCCCTGCCCGACTAAAGGGGAAGCCCCCTCCCGACCTCCCCGAGGGGAGGAGTGCTGATTAGCCGGATTGCGAAAGACGGCAAATTGCAATGCAAAAGGTGGCCTTTTACAAGCCAAAAGGCCACCTTTTGCAGGCTAAAAGACGGCATATTGGTAAGCTGTTGATTATCAACGGCTTATTTGGCCAATGTGGCCTATCGGGCTAATTGAGCCTAATAAGCCTGATAGGCCGGGCAAATAAGCCCTATTAGCCCGATGAGCCGGATGCGCCATTGCGGCGAAATGGCAGACAACGGCAAACCAGCTCCTCCCCTCGGGGAGGTCGGGAGGGGGCTTCCTCTTGGCCGGGAGTGGCTGTTTATCTTTTTTATTACATTTTATTTCCTCGTCTCCCCGATTTGCATTACCTTTGCATTGGATTTAAATCTATTGTAAAATGAAGATAGCATTGATAGGCTACGGCAAGATGGGCAAGATGATTGAGCAAATAGCCCGCGGCCGCGGCCATGACATTGTATGTATAATCGACGTTGACAACCAGCAGGATTTCGACTCGGTGGAGTTCGCATCGGCCGACGTCGCCATAGAGTTCACCAACCCCACGGCGGCCTACGGCAACTACCTCAAGGCATGGGCTAAGGGCGTGAAGATAGTATCAGGCTCTACGGGATGGATGAAGGAGCACGGCGACGACGTGCGCCGCCAGTGTACGGAGGGCGGCAAGACGCTCTTCTGGGCGTCCAACTTCAGCGTGGGCGTTGCCATATTCTCGGCTGTAAACCGCTATCTGGCGAAAATAATGAACGGCTTTCCGCAGTACGACGTGCGCATGGAGGAGACCCACCACGTGCACAAGCTCGACGCTCCGAGCGGCACGGCCATCACGCTGGCCGAGGAAATAGTCGACGGACTCGACCGCAAGAGCGGCTGGGTAAAGGGCACACTGCTCGCGCCCGACGGCTCGCTGACGGGCCAGGCGGCCTGCAAAGCCGACGAGCTTGCCATAGACAGCATACGCCGCGACGAGGTTCCGGGCATACACACCATCAAATATGACTCCGAGGCCGACTGCATCACCATTACGCACGACGCCCACTCGCGCAAGGGTTTCGCCCTCGGCGCGGTGCTGGCCGCCGAATACACCAGGGAGCACAGCGGCCTGCTGACAATAGGAGACATGTTCAAGTTCTAATGAATGGAGAATTGAGAGTTGAGAATTGAGAATTATGATTACCTTTGTTAATTGATGGTTGAGACTTGGGAATTGAAAATTACGACTACCTTTTGTTGCAAACAGAGAACATACAGTAATATGTCTGTTAACCAAACGGCCAAAAACGAAAGTTCTCAACATCAAAAGTAATCATAATTTTCAATTCCAAATTCTCCCTTCTCAATTAATAAGGGTAATCATAATTCTCCATTCCCAATTCTCAACTATCAATTAAAAAGATGGAAAAGAAAAACCTTAATATGAAGAAGCAGTGGGCAAAGTGCATCACGGTGCTCGTGCTTTACCTCCTCTTCCTGCTCTGGGTGAAGAGCTGGCTGGGGCTGCTCGTTGTGCCGTTCATCTTCGACGTGTACATAACCAAGAAGATACGGTGGCAGTGGTGGAAAAACTCCGAGCCGCCAGTGCGCTTCATCATGTCGTGGGTTGACGCCATAGTGTTCGCCCTCGTGGCCGTTTACTTCATCAACCTGTTCTTCTTCCAGAACTACGTCATACCCTCGTCGTCGCTTGAGAAGTCGCTCCTTACGGGCGACTACCTCTTCGTAAGCAAGGTAAGCTACGGCCCGCGCATACCCGAGACACCGCTCACCATGCCGCTGACGCAGCACACGCTGCCCGTGCTGAAGTGCAAGTCGTACCTGGAATGGCCCAAGTGGGACTACCGCCGGGTGAAAGGCTTGGGGCATGTGGAGCTTAACGACATCGTGGTGTTCAACTATCCGGCCGGCGACACGCTCGTAAGCAACGAGCGTTACCAGGCCGCCGACTACTACCAGATGTGCTACTCGTTCGGCTCGCAGCTGCTCAACTACCAGCCGGAGATGGCCAAGCTCACGCCGCAGGAGCAGTATGACTGGTACCAGAAGGTGTATGCCACTGGGCGGCAGTACATACTTGACAACCCGGGAGAGTACGGCAAGGTAATCACGCGGCCGACCGACCGCCGCGAAAACTACGTGAAGCGGTGCGTAGGTCTGCCGGGACAGACACTGCAAATAAAGAACCGCATTGTCTACCTTGACGGCAAACCGAACAAAGAACCCGACAATGTGCAGTACACATATTACGTGAAACTGCTACAGCCCATACCCGAAGAGATGCTCCAGGAGCTTGGCATCAGCATGGAAGACCTTACCAGCCTGAACCAAAGCGGCTGCATGCCGCTGACCAAACGGGCGGTCGACGCGCTCTCGAAGCGCAAGGACATCGTGGAGAGCATACGCCTCAACACCGACACAATAACGGGAGACATCTATCCGCTGAACGCCAACACGGGCTGGACACGCGACAACTACGGCCCTGTATGGATACCGAAGAAGGGCGAGTCGGTACGGCTGACGATGCAGAACATAGCCGTCTACGAGCGGCCTATCCGCGTTTACGAGGGCAACGACCTGCAAGTGCGCGACGGAAAAATCTACATCAACGGCAAGCAAGCCGACCGATATACGTTCAAGATGGACTATTACTGGATGATGGGCGACAACCGCCACAACTCGGCCGACAGCCGATATTGGGGCTTCGTGCCTGAAGACCACATCGTGGGCAAGCCCATCTTCATCTGGTGGAGCAGCGACCCCGACCGCGGCGGCTTCTCAGGCATACGCTGGAAGCGGCTGTTCAGGATGGTGGACGATATTAAATGATTTGGGGTTATGCGGTTATGAGGTTATAAGGTCTTACGGTTCCAATGCCTCATAGCCGCATGATTATAAAACTACAAACATACACCGTAAAACCCCATAACCGTAAAACCTCAAAACCGTAGATGAAAAGTGCGCTCAAGTTTGTGATGGCGCTGACGGTCACAATCTTGCTGATGTTGGCTTTCCGCGCTTTGGTGTTCACCGTTTACACGGTAAGGGGCACGGCCATAGAGCCTGCCTACAAGGACGGCGACCGTGTGCTGGTGAACCGTTGGAGCTATGGCCTGCGCACGGGCGGCGGCGGAATGTTCGCCTACACGCGGTGGGCGGAGCGGCGCGCGGAGAAGGGCGAGCTTGTGGTGTTCAACTGTCCGCAGGACACGCTGCGCCCCGTAAGGCGGCGCGAGGTGATGGCCTACTACTGCACCGGCGTTCCCGGCGACACCGCAAGGGCATGGAGCGCAGCCCTCGCACTGCCCCGCCGGGGCGAGGCGGTGGCCGTAACGAAGGACAACATCAAGCTAATCAGCCACATATATAATAGGTATGAGGGGCGCACGGCCGGCATACGCGGCAGCCAGCTGTACGTAGACGGCAGGCGGCAGGACTGCGCCGTGTTCAAGTATGACTACTACTGGCTCGCGCCGTCAAGCCCCGACGGAAGGCGCGACACCGCACGCGGCGTGCTCGTACCCGACAACCACGTAATAGGAAGGGTGGTATTAAAAATTACATCCACACGAAATAAAACCGGCACCCACCACAAAACGACCTAACACCCACCCCAACCCTCCCCAAGGGAGGGAGCTTGAAATGACTTGTAAATAATATAAAAAGTCATGACTTAGGTCTTACTAACTACCAAAAAGAAAAGTATTACATCACATTAGCCCCCAATTTACTTTTTTTATAGCATTCCTGTATGCGTAGCGATACATCTTCAAAAGGCAATCAAGCCCCCTCCCTTGGGGAGGGTTGGGGTGGGTGCCTATCCCAGACACTTCTTTCATCGGCCTATTTCGCCCCTATCCAGTGGTACCAGAAGCTCAACCGATACGACAAAGTGACGGTGGAAGCCTACGACAGCTTCATCAAGCAGACTTACCGCAACCGCTGCATCATAGCCACCACGGCAGGAGTGCAGGCGCTGACCGTGCCCGTAGAGCGCGGCGCGGACGGCTTGACAACCGACGGCGCGCAGCCTTCGGGCAAGTGCCTGATGAAGGACGTGCGCATAAGCGACCACGGCAACTGGCGCCACCTGCACTGGAACGCGCTGCAAAGCGCCTACGGCGAGTCGCCCTTCTTCGAGTTTTACGCCGACGACGTGCGGCCGTTCTTCGAACGCAGGTGGAAGTATCTGTACGACTTCAACGCTGAAATATGCGCAAAAATGTGCGAATTAATCGGCCTTTCGCCCTGCGTCAGGCCGTCGGAAGAGTACCTCCCGGCTGACGACGGGCGGCTGACGGGCGTGGCCGACCTGCGCGACGCCATCCGCCCGAAGCACCCCCTGCCCGACCCCCTGTTCGCTCCGCGCCGCTATTACCAGGTGTACGAGGCGAAGCACGGCTTCCTGCCCAACCTCAGCATACTCGACTTGCTCTTCAACATGGGCCCCGAGAGCCTGCTGTATCTCTGACAATGAAACGGCAATATACTGTTCATCCGCAGTTCGTGCGGATGGAACATAAGTTCTATTAATGAAAATATCCTACTATAATCCAGGCAGTCGGTAATTGTCATGCCGCACCCCGATGCGGCATCCAGAAAACATCCAAAGCTTCAAACGGTGCAGGCGGCATACACTGGATGCCGCATCGGGGTGCGGCATGACAATTACCGACCGCCTGGATTATAGCAGGTTTACACATATTGGAAAGCCAAATAGTATATTGTAAACAAGCTTCCTCCCTTTGGGAGGGTTGGGGTGGTGTCAGCAATGACGGCCTTTCACCCTGCAAAAGACCATGTTTCACCCTGCAAAAGGCCGTCTTTTACAAGCTAAAAGACGGCCTTTTGCAGGGCGTTTCGCAACCGTCTGGCAGTCAAGAGGTTACGCACGGCGGCGCAACCGGCGGCATTGCATTGTGGAAGCAACCGCCGTCGGCGCACACGGTTTTATACTGTGCCGACCGTGGAAACGCCTGCAAACAAGGTGAAAAAATGACAATTTAATGCAGTTTTAATGGCAAAGAGCGTTGTGTTCGGCAAAAAATGTTTACCTTTGGCGAGATTTTTTTGATGTAAAAAGATATTTTTTGATTTTTAGATGAACGTAATTACAAAAACAGTTTCATTGCCCGATGGAAGGACCATCAGCATTGAAACCGGGAAAGTGGCAAAACAGGCTGACGGCTCCTGCGTCCTCCGAATGGGGAACACCGTATTGCTCGCCACCGTTTGTGCCGCAAAAGATGCAGTTCCCGGAACAGATTTCATGCCTTTGCAGGTTGAGTACAGAGAACAGTATGCCGCCGCCGGGCGCTTCCCCGGAGGCTTCACAAAGCGCGAAGGCAAGGCAAGCGACAACGAAATCCTTACATGCCGACTTGTAGACCGCGCCTTGCGCCCCCTTTTCCCGGCTGATTTCCACGCCGAAGTATTCGTCAACGTTATTCTTTTCTCGGCCGACGGCGTAGACCAGCCCGACGCCCTTGCAGGCTTCGCGGCATCGTGCGCGCTGGCTTGTTCTGACATCCCGTTCGAGTGCCCCATATCAGAGGTGCGCGTAGCCCGCGTAAACGGCGAGTACGTCGTTGACCCGACGTTCGAGCAGATGAAGGAAGCCGACATGGACATCATGGTCGGCGCGTCGAAAGACAACATCATGATGGTGGAAGGCGAGATGAAGGAAGTGTCGGAGCAAGACCTGCTCCAGGCCCTCAAGGTAGCACAGGAGGCCATCCGCCCGATGTGCCTGCTCCAGGAAGAGCTGATGAAGGAGCTTGGCACCGACGTGAAGCGCGAGTACTGCCACGAGGTGAACGACGAGGAACTGCGCGAGCAGCTGCGTAAGGAAACTTACGACAAGTGCTACGCGATAGCGCAGGCCGGCGACCATGACAAGAAGGCGCGCGAAGAGGCTTTCGACAAAATAAAGACCGACTTTGAAGAGGCTTACGCCGCAGCGCACACCGAACTCTCAGAGGATGAACTCGAAGAGAAGTACGCTTTGGTTGACCGCTACTACCATGATGTGGAGCGTGACGCCATGCGCCGCTGCATACTCGATGAAGGCAAGCGCCTCGACGGCCGCAAGACCGACGAAATACGCCCCATCTGGTGCGAGGTTTCACCCCTGCCCATGCCCCACGGAAGCTCTATATTCACGCGCGGCGAGACGCAGAGCCTCACCACCTGCACGCTCGGAACGAAGCTCGACGAGAAGCTCGTAGACGACGTTCTCGACCGCTCATACCAGCGTTTCCTGCTGCACTACAACTTCCCGCCCTTCTGTACGGGCGAAGCCAAGGCGCAGCGCGGCGTAGGCCGCCGCGAAATAGGCCACGGACACCTGGCCTGGCGTGCGCTGAAGGGACAAATCCCAGAGGAGTTCCCCTACACTGTACGCCTCGTATCGCAAATCCTCGAGAGCAACGGCTCGTCGTCAATGGCTACTGTCTGCGCCGGAACTCTCGCCCTCATGGACGCTGGAGTGCCCATGAAGAAGCCCGTGAGCGGCATCGCAATGGGTCTAATCAAGAACCCCGGAGAGGAGAAGTATGCCGTACTTAGCGACATTCTCGGCGACGAGGACCACCTCGGCGACATGGACTTCAAGACCACCGGTACGAAAGACGGACTCACGGCAACGCAGATGGACATCAAGTGCGACGGCCTCAGCTTCGACATTCTCGAAAAAGCCCTCATGCAGGCGAAGGCAGGCCGCGAGTACATACTCGGCAAGCTGACCGACACCATCAGCGAACCGCGCGCCGAACTGAAGCCGCAGGTACCGCGCATCGAGGCGTTCGACATTCCGAAGGAGTTTATCGGAGCTGTAATCGGCCCTGGAGGAAAGATTATCCAGCAGATGCAGGAAGAGAGCGGAGCCACCATCACCATCGACGAAATCGACGGCGTAGGCAAGGTTCAGGTAAGCGCGCCCAACAAGGAGAGCATACAGAAGGCCATCGCCAAAATCAAGGCAATCGTGGCTATACCCGAAGTAGGCGAAGTTTACGAGGGAACTATCCGCTCAATAATGCCCTACGGATGTTTCGTTGAAATACTGCCGGGCAAGGACGGACTGCTGCACATCTCGGAAATAGACTGGAAACGCCTTGAAACAGTAGAAGAGGCCGGGCTGAAAGAGGGTGACAAAATCAACGTCAAGCTGATGGAAATCGACCCGAAGACCGGCAAATACAAGCTGTCTCACCGCGTGCTCGTCCCGAAACCCGAAGGATACGTGGAGCGTGAGCGCCGCCCAAGGCCCGAACGCCGCCCCCGTCCGGAGCGCGGAGAGCGCAGGGACAGGGAGCAGAGGCGCTTCGAGCACCGTCCGGGCCGCGACGAATACCATGACCCGTTGGCGCAGAAAGAGCCCAAAGACTTCAACGACAGTCTTGACCACGACAACTTCTAACAGCGTGGCACATTAATATATTAACGGCGGCGGCACACTATGCCGCCGCCGTTCTTTCATTATCTTTAACTCCATCTGTTTTGTTCTTACACGTACTTGCATTACCTTTGCACTCATGTTGAAGAATATCTTGCTCGTAGCCCTCGGCGGAGCGGCAGGCAGCGTGGCGCGTTACCTGCTCTCGAAAGCCGTGCAGGACACGGCGGCTTCAGCCTTCCCGTGGGGCACAATGGCGGTGAACGTGGCCGGATGCCTGCTCATCGGCCTGCTCTACGGCCTCGCCGCAGGCGACGGGGCGCGCCTCGGGGCTGACCTGAAGCTGATGCTCACCGTAGGCTTCTGCGGCGGATTTACCACCTTCAGCACGTTCGCCAACGAGTCGTTGACGCTCGCCAAGGCCGGCGATGCCGTCCTTTCGGCCGTCTACATAGGCTCAAGCGTGGCCTTGGGAATGCTCGCCGTGATGGCCGGAGCGCAGCTTGCAAAAGCATTCGCAAGCTAAACCAGCAAACTAAAAAACACATATAAAGATGAGAACCACATTCAACAAACTATCAGTTCTCGCCATCGCGGCCCTCGCCGTGACGGCTTTGGGGTCGTGCGACAACAGGAAATTCAACGTCAGCGGCGAAATCACAGACGCCAAGGACTCCGTACTCTACTTCGAGAACATGAGCCTTGACGGCCCGGTGACCGTAGACTCTGTGAAGCTCGACGGCGACGGAGCGTTCAGCTTCAGCGAGAAAGCACCCGAAGCGCCAGAGTTTTACCGCCTGCGCATTGCCGGACAAATAATCAACCTGAGCGTAGACTCGACCGAAAACATAACCATAAAGGCCGCATACCCGACAATGGCGACAGGCTACACGGTGGAAGGTTCGGCCGAATGCGCCACCATCAAGGAGCTGGCATTGAAGCAAATCGACCTCCAGTCGCGCATAATCGCCGTGCAGCGCAACAACAACATCAGCTTCGACGACACCCGCGACAGCATCAACAGGATGATAGAGGCGTACAAGCAGGACGTGAAACTGAACTACATCTACAAAGCCCCGATGCGTCCATCGTCGTATTTCGCGCTTTTCCAGACGCTCGGCAACATGCTCATATTCAATCCACGGGAGAACGAGGACGACATAAAGGCGTTCGCGGCTGTAGCCACCAGCTGGGACACTTACCACCCCAAGGCCGTGCGCGGACAGAACCTGCACAACATTGCCATACAAGGTATGCGCGACATGCGCATCGTGCGCAACCAAAGGGCTGCCGAGATGGTGGACGCAAGCAAGGTGCGCGTGGCCGACCTCATAGACATCTCGCTGCTCGACAACAAGGGACAGACGCGCAAGCTGACCGACCTGAAAGGCAAGGTGGTGCTGCTCGACTTCCACGTGTTCGGCGCGGAAGGCTCTACGAAGCGCATAATGCAGATGCGCGACATATACAACAAGTACCACGGACGCGGCCTGGAAATCTACCAGATATCGCTTGACCCCGACGAGCACTTCTGGAAGACGCAGACGGCGGCGCTGCCCTGGATTAGCGTGCGCGACCCGAACGGGCTCCAGTCGAACAACCTGGCGCTGTACAACATACAGTCAATACCGACATTCTTCATCATAGGACGCGACAATACGCTCAAGAAGCGCGACGCGCAAATCAAGGACCTTGACGCCGAAATCGAAGCGTTGCTGGGCTAAAGAGCCGCAGACGCCCTTGCAAAAGACATAATCAAAAAAGGCAAACGCCGCCCTCCGCCATGCGGAAGGCGGCGTTTTGCGTTGCAAAAGGCCATGTTTTACCGTGCAAAAGGCCGTCTTTCACACGATGAAAGACGGCCTTTTATAATGCGCTGGATACCTGCAAGTTACGCAGGCAGCGTCATCCCATTTATAAAAACGCAATGGCACACATGGCAAATATGCCCCTCTAAATTTTGAAAATCGAACTAAAATTCAGATATTTGCACTCCATAACTGCCGTCCGGACTGGATGGAACAAAGAAACAAGGCATGTCTCTAAAACTCTACATATTGGCTGTGATGATACTGTGCGCCGTGTGCGCACGGCCGCAAGCGGCATACGCACAACCAGACAGCCTGACACGGCTTTACGACGAGGGCAAGGCATCCTTCTCACGCAACGACTACAACAGTGCGCTCAAGCGGCTATTGGAATACATCTCGGCCGAAGAGCGGCGCAAAAGCCACGACACGGCTAGGCTGATCGACTCCTACTACATCATCGGCGGCGTGTACTCCGTCTACTCCGACTTCGCCCAAGCCCTCGAAATATACAAAAAGGGATATGCCTTAAGCCTGGCTGCAGGCGACGAGAAGATGCAGTTCAGATTTCTGAACAACATGATAGGAGCCAGCTGCGATATCAAGGCGGCCGACAACGCTGACCGCCTCAACGAGAAAGTAAAGAGCCTGAAAAGCATCGACAAGGGGCTGCGCGCTTACTATTACAACTTCAACAAAGGATTCATTGCCGGCAGCCGCGGCGACGACAGCAGCAAGGCGGCCTGCATGAACAAGGCCATCAAGACCGTAGACCGCTACCGCCTGCCAGGCACGATGAAGGTGTACGCCTACTCGGAGCTGTACCAATGCTACGAGAACCAAGGGCGGCTGGCCGACGCCTTGGCCGCACTGGCAGCCTACGACTCGCTCGCACGCATGATGGACCAAGCCTACCTGCGTGCAGACTGCTACAAAGGGCTCATGCGCATTTACACAAAACTGGGCGACAAGGAGAAAGCACTTCACTACCAAAACGAGTATTTCCACTACGCCGACTCGCTGATAAACATCAGGGAGTTCTCGCAAATCAGGACAAACTACCTTACAGGAGAGAAGCGGCGCACGGCCGACACAATAAGCAATCTCGAAAAAATGAACTCGCTGCAGCGCACCGTCCTCGCCATGCTGTGCCTGCTCGTAGTGCTCGCCGTATCGGCGGTAATCGTATTCTACCGCCAGAGGCAGAAGCTGCACGCAACCAACGTGGAGCTCTACAAACGCAACGGCGAGCTGCTGGAAATAGAAGACAAATACCTGAAAAGCCTCGAACAGGCATCAGCCGAAAGTGAAGACACCGGGCACGACGATGCAGGCGACAGGCCGGCAGCACCCTTCAACCACGACGGACTGATGAAGAAAATCATGGCGGTGATGGAAGACGAAGAAGTATTCTGCAACCCCGACTTCAGCCTGCCGGTGCTGGCACGACTCACGGAATCGAACACAAACTACGTATCGCAGGCCATCAACACGCACTCCGGCAAAAACTTCCGCTCCTTCGTCAACGGATACAGGATTAAGCTGGCCATGAAACGCATGATGGACAACGGCATTTACGCCAACTACACGATACAGGGGATAGCCGAAAGCGTAGGATACAAGTCGGCGTCCAACTTCATATCGGCGTTCAAGAAGTTCACAGGCATGACACCGTCACTCTACCAGAAACTTTCCCAAAACGACTGACAGCACGCCTTGCAGGCATGTCGGAAATCCTTGTGAAGCACTATTTCGTTTTCCGATTTATAAATCAGAAATTATTAATCGTTACTTTTTACGGCGTTATTGGCGCATTTTGATTATTTTTGCGAGCGACTAACAAACAACAGTAACGCTATGAGAAAAATTCTACTATTCATCCTTTCCACTGTGATGACGTTCTCGGCATACGCCGCGGACGTAACACCGTCACGGGCACTAAGCATTGCCAAGTCGTTCGCAAGCGGCTCAACAGGCAGAATGAAAGCGGCCTCGTCCACGGCAAGCCAGTTCAAACTGGCCTATACCGCCAGCGCGGCCGACGGCAAAAACTGCTTCTACGTTTTCAGCCAAGGCACCAACCGGGGTTTTGTCATCGTAGCCGCAGACGACAGGGCGAACGCAATACTCGGTTACAGCGACACCGGCGACTTCGACTACGACAGCATGTCGCCCGAAGCAAAGCATTGGCTCAAAAGCTATGTAGACCAGATAACACACATAAGGAAGGCCGGATTCGCTGAAAACGCGGCTCCTGAAACAACTCTCGACAAAGAGGTGAAGCCGCTGCTCGGCGACATCCAATGGAACCAGGATTCGCCATACAACGACCAGTGCCCGGCATACGGCATCAACACACAATGCGCCACAGGCTGCGTGGCCACGGCAATGGCACAGGTGATGTACTACCACCGCTGGCCGGTAACTGGTACAGGGCAACACACTTACTACCCTTCCGTACTTGGAGGCAACCCCCTCTCGGCCGACTTCGGCTCGACTACATACGACTGGGACAACATGCTGCCACGCTATGACGCGGCAAGCAGCCAGGCAAGCCGCGAGGCCGTAGCGCTGCTAATGCTGCATTGCGGCATAGCCGTAGACATGGAATACTCTACATCGAGCGGCGCAACGAGCGAATCGGTGCCAAAAGCCCTCGCGACATACTTCAACTACGACAAGGGCATAGCCTACCGCACACGTGACAACTACAGCAACAGCGAGTGGGACGAGGTCATACGCCACGAGCTTGACAACGGCCGCCCGATAGTAGCCCTTGGACGCTCGTCGGCCGGAGGACACGCATTCGTGTTCGACGGTTACGACAAAAACGGACTTGTACACGTAAACTGGGGATGGAGCGGGATGAGCAACGGCTACTTCCGCACAACCGCACTGACACCGGCCATGCAAGGCATTGGCGGCTCAACCAGCGGCTACAACTACAGCCAATACATCGTAACAGGCATACAAAAGCCGCAAGACAACACGGAAGAAGACGTGGAACTGATATCGACAGAAGGTCTTGTGCCCGGACAGACGACCGTAACTAACGGGCAACCCGTAAGTTTCAGGCTATGCGGATTTCTCGCAAACGTAGGTTGGAAGGACTCTTCCTTCGACTACGGACTCATCATAACCGACTCGGAAGGCAACAATGTAAGCGTCGTGGAAACAGGTACAAGCGACGAACTGCCTGTAGGCTACCAGATTGTCGCCCCCGAATTCAAGGACGTAAGGTTGGGAACAATCGCCGAAGGAAGCTACACCGTCTACCCAGCCTGCCGTGTAAAAGGCGGCAAAGGGCAATGGAACCGCATACGCAACGAATACATCGGCTACCCCAACCATCTGTACATGGAATGCAAGGACAACACCATAACATTCTCGTATCCCGACTATTTCAACCTCGCCGTAAGCGGCATGGAAGCTCCCAGCACGGTATATTCCACCGTTCCGGCCAACACCAAGGCCACAATCACCAACAACGGAGACGTTGACTACCTTGGAGAAGTGACAGTGTCAATCGTCGACAAGGATACGAAAAGAAACGTAACGTCAGGCGAACCCTACATGATTGACCTGAAACCGGGAGAAAGCATCGACCTGTCCATCGTCGACACGTACACCCTCGAACCAGGAGACTACTGCCTGACAATCGTCGACGACGACAACAGACACATCGCCCCGTATGCCGACATTACTGTAAACGCCGCTCCGACGGCCAGCGCCGTAATCGAGCCAGCCGACCTCCTGTCGATAGCCGGCGACGAACAGGTAGACCGCATGGCGATGGACATAACGGCGAAAGTAACCTGCAAATACGGTGTTTTCGGCGGAATGCTCTACATCTACTTGTTCAGCGAGAACGGGTCGGTACAACTCGGATGCCTCGACCCGCAATATGTATTCCTAAAACAAGGCGAAACGGCTGATGTAAGGTTCACCGGAACGTTTGAGAACGGCATTCCCGGCACTGTTTATACAGCCTGCCTGATGGCTTACAACGGCTCTACGCTGTCGTTCATCGAGCCGATGGAAATGTCAGTATGTCAGTTCCGGCTTGCCGGGACAAGCGGCATCGACGGCATAGAAACCAGCTCCGACGAGCCGGCACTCATCTATGACATAAGCGGAAAACGCCTGCCTTACACAAATATCGACACCCTTCCCAAGGGGCTTTACATCATAAAGCAAGGCGGCAAGACAGTGAAAATGGCAAAATAAACAAGAACACAACATGCAACTATATATGGACAAGATACGTTTTATTACTATTGCGGCCGCCGCTTTGCTGCTTCTCAAGCCTGCATCGGCCGGCGCACAGGCATCCGGAAGTCCTGAGAACGGTCTCCAGAGAATTGCTCCCATGGAGCTGAAAGCCGTACCTACTGACACGAAAGTGGCAAACAAAGTGACACGGAAACTGGCTGCAAGCCCGAAAAACGTCACAGCCGAGACTTCCGACTATTACGGAAGGACCATCTACGGCTCGCTGATAAACAGCACGGAATGGGCCAACGCCACGATAACCAACGTGCCCTATGGCATCTACTCGTTTGAGATGGAAGAGTCGCCAGCGCCTGTAAGCCACATCACAAACATGAGCTACAACTTCTATTCAGGCGCATACAACCGCGGAAAGTACTTCGGCATCACGGCACTTTCGGTCATGGGAGTGCTCAACGGCGCCCGATACATCACAATCGACACCGAAGCGTGGACGGAAACAAGCAACATATTGTACGGCACGGAGCAGAAAAGCTACGCCCTTCTGCCGTCGGCAATGGCTTACAACCCCGTTGACAACACCATTTACTCGCTTCAATACAAAGACGACCTGAGCGGCCTTGACTGGTGCGTGTACAACGAGGAATACGACGAGATGGACAAAATAGCGTCGTTCCGCGGACAATACAACGTGATTACGCTGGCCGCCATGCCCGACGGTGAGATGTACTTCATCAACAGTTTCGGCGACCTTTACAAGATAAACCGCAAGACCGGACGGCCTACTTTCGTCGGAATGACAGGCACAGCGCCAGTACTTTACTCGCAGTGCATGATGTACGACAACAGGACGGGCCGCTTCCTGTGGGCAGCACAGACTGATGAAGGAAGCGTGATGTACGCCGTAGACCCTGAGACCGCCGAGACACAGAAGGTTCTTGACTTCAAGAACAACGAGCAGTTTACCGCCATCTGGACAACGGCCGACGAGGCAAAAGACGACGCCCCAGCACAAGTGAAGGACCTGAAACTGGCATACAGCGGCGACGGAGAGTTGCAAGGCACTATATCGTTCACCGTTCCCACCACCACATACGGCGGCGGACAACTCGGCGAAACCACGCTGACCGTATGGCTTGACGGCGAAATCATCATGCAGGAAAGCGCAACACCAGGCGCCGGCAAGCAGATTCCAGTAACCCTGGAAGAGGGCAACCACTACGTAGCCGTTACCCTAAACAACGACGAAGGCTATTCTCCCATAGCGTCAATCTACCAATACGCCGGCTACGACACGCCGCAGGCTGTAGGCAACGTGACCTTCACCAGCGACGAGGCCAAGGGCGAGAACACCGTCAGCTGGACGGCACCGGCAGGCGGAGAGAACGGCGGATACATTGATTTTGACAACCTTACGTACACCATCGTGCGTATGCCTGACAGCGTAACCGTGGCCGACAACTACAAGCAGACAACCTTCACCGAGGCTGTTCCGGCAGACATGCGCAACTATTCTTACCGCATCTACGCCGTAAACAACGGCAAGCGGAGCGCTTATGCGGAGTCGGAGAAAATCATTTGCGGCAACGCCTTCAGCGTGCCCTACAACCAGTCGGTTGTTGACGAGCAGACATTCAACGAATTCTTTACCGTCGTCGACGGCAACAAAGACGGCAACACATGGCACTGGCTCTATAATCTTGTACGCATAGACATCAACGCAAACACTTACCCCAACGGCGACGACTGGCTCATATCGCCGGCCATAACGATGGAAGGCGGCACAAGATACCGCCTTACAATCAACCTAAAGACATTCTCGGCAGGCTATCCTGAGGACTTTGAGCTGTACGTCGGCACAGATGTCAATGACCTGTCAACGTTCAAACTCTTTGACAAGCAGGAAGGTTTCGAACTTTATGAGACATATTCCGACTACAACGCGGAATTCAACGTCGATGCTGACGGCAAGTATTACGTAGCCATGCGCTACCTTAGCGACGCCTCGAAAAAAGGCTCGATGATGCTGGTTACAAACTTCGCCGTGACTAAAATCGGCGCGACAAAAGCTCCCAAGGCTCCTGCGGACTTGTCGATAACTCCGGGAGAGGACGATGCAATGCAGGCTACAATCAGCTTCACCGCGCCTACAGAGAACCTTGAGGACGGCAAACTGGCTGCAATAACAAAGGTGAACGTCTACCGCAACGGTGCAGCGGAGCCTGTACACGTGTTCAACGCACCGGCGACGGGAACGCAGCTTAGCTGGACTGACACCGGCGTAACCAAGGTCGGGATGAACTCTTACAGCGTAATTGCCGAAAACGAGTACGGCGAAGGCGCTGCCGCGGTTGACTCGGCGTTCGTCGGAATATACACCGCGCCTTACCTGGAGACCTTCGACACGAGGGCGGCAGCCGGGCTTTACGAGAGCAGCATCACGGGTATAGACGTGGAAACCAACCCGTATAACACGTGGAAATACGACGAGAACAGCAAGAAAATGTCGTTCTACGCCTATATATCCGACGACGAAACGAAAATCGACGCATGGCTCTACACGCCGATGATGAAGCTCGACGAGAACGCCGTCTACGCCTTCGCATACAAGACGAACATCAACCTTTACATCTCGGGCGACCAGGTAATAGAGAACAAGGTGTACATGGGCGAATCGAAAGACGCGATGACCACCTTCATAGGCGACATGCCGAGAAGCACCAACTACAAGCTGACGGAGACGTCGCACAACGTCGTCACCACCGAGGCCGGCAAGTTCCGCTTCGGCTTTAACACCACGGCGCAAGGCTTGTACGCCTACCCCAGCGTAGAAATTGACGACGTAAGCCTTACTTACCTGAAGTCGGCCTTCTCGCCATACGTGTTCACCGGCTATGAGGCCAAGGCCGCAGCCGACGGCAGCCTGCAAGCTGACTTGTCGTTCAACGCTCCCGAAACCGACTACCACGGCGACAAGCTGACGGGCAACCTCAAGGTGGAAGTGTTCCGCGGACAAAGCCCCACGCCCGTATTCAGCAAAGACGACGTTGTGCCAGGCGCACGGATAGAGTGGAGCGACACGCAGGCACAGCACGGAGAGAACATCTACATGCTCGTGGCCACCAACCAGTACGGCCGCAGCGAGGTGTTTACCGACACTCTGTTCGTAGGCCGCGACGTGCCTGCTACCGTCGCCTCGTTCACAGGACGCGCCAGCAGCGACAACATGGACGCGGTACTCGCATGGGAAGCTCCGGCCACAGGCGCTAACGGAGGTGTCATCGTACCCGGCGAACTGTCGTACAACGTCTACCTGTACAACCCTGACGACCAGTCGCTCATACCGATAAAGACAGGCATAAAGGAAACAACAGTCACCATAGAGAACGAGGGCATGGACAAGCAGGAAGTGATTTACTACGCCGTGTCGGCCGTAAACACTGAAGGCGAAAGCCTGGCAATGGCCCTGGGCCTCACCCTCGGACAGCCCTACCAGCTGCCTTTCAACGAGTCGTTCGCCGGAATGCAGCTGCACACCGAGCCTTGGCAGGTTTCCACTTCCAATTCATCCGCCTTCAACTGGGGGCTTGACAACCCTGCCGGAGCATACAACAACGCCACGCCGCAGGACGGTGACGGCGGCGTAGCCTACATGTACAACGCCAACATGTACGAGGTGTTCGGCGGAGCGGTGTTCATATCGCCCAAGGTTAAGTTCGAAGGCAGCGACGTATCGCTGAAGTTCTGGGTGTACAACATGGCTACCAACTACCCCAACAACAAGCCTGTGATGAACGTCTACGTCAATGCCGACGACGCGGGCTACGCTCTCGAGGGTGCTTACACGGTAGGCTCTGACACGGAGGAGGGCTGGAAACAGTACGAAATACCTCTCGACAAATACGCAGGAGCGTCACACATGAGCTTCGCCTTTGAAGGACTTACGGGCGGAGGCTACGACGTCATCTACCTTGACAACATAGAGGTGGCAGCCGGTTCGCCATCAGGCATCGACAACCCGGCCGACGGCGGCAAGACCATCGAGAGCATACGCCTGTATGACGTGTCGGGACGCGAGGTCGGAAAGCAGTTCAAGGGCATAGCCATACGCACCGTGACATACACCGACGGAAGCCGTGACACGCAGAAAGTCATGATGAAATAAAGCACGTGCCGACGCTGACGCTGCAGCGCCCCACGGCACACAATAAGCAGGAACGCCGCCCTCCGCCATGCGGAAGGCGGCGTTTTGCGTTGCAAAAGGCCATGTTTTACCGTGCAAAAGGCCGTCTTTCATCGTGTGAAAGACGGCCTTTTGCACGGCGGTACGTAACAAGGTGGTTTTCAACGGGTTGCAAAACGCGCAAAATGGGGCGGCAAAACGCGCCGTAATTGGAATATAATTCTTACTTTTGCAGCGCTTTTAAGACGCTTGGAAATGAAGTTAATACATTTCATCAAGGAGTGGACGCTGCCCTGCGCCATGGTGTTCGGCGCGGCCATGTACCTGCTGTTCACTGAAATCCCGGTGCTCGCGCCCGTGGGCGAGACCGTAGGGCCGTGGTTCATCGAAATACTGCCGGTGCTCATCTTCATGACGCTCTACGTGACGTTCTGCAAAATCCGCCTGCACGACCTGCGCCTGCGCACATGGCATGTGTGGATGCAGGTAATCCGCATCGTCATGGCGGCCGTCCTGGTGGTGGCCGTCAAGTCGACGTCCGACCCCACGCTGCGCCTCGCCCTGGAAGGGGCGTTCGCCTGCGTAATCTGCCCCACGGCCTCGGCCGCCGCCGTAGTGACCGAGAAACTGGGCGGCAGCATTGCCTCGATGACCGTCTACACGCTCATCGACAACGCCGTTACGGCACTGCTCGTGCCGCTGCTCTTCCCCATGCTGGAGAAGCACGCCGACATGACCTTCATGTCATCGTTCGCCACGATACTGCAACGCACGGCCATAGTGCTCGTCCTGCCCTTCGTCTGCGCCATGACAACGCGCCGCTGGCTGCCCAAGGCCGCCAAGGCCATAAAGGACTGCCGCAACCTGGGCTTCTACTTCTGGGCCATAAACCTGTCTATCGTCATGGGCATGACGCTGCACAACATCTTCACCGCCGGCATATCGAGCCTCTCAATGGCGGCGCTAATCCTCGTCCCGGCGGCAGTCACCCTGCTGCTCTTCGGCACGGGAAAGGCCGTAGGACGGCACTTCGGCGACAGCGTGGACGGCGGCCAGGGCCTCGGCCAGAAGAACACCGGCGTGGGCATCTGGCTCGTAATGGTCTACCTTAACCCCGTCGTCGCCATCGCGCCCTGCGCCTACGTGGTGTGGCAGAACACGCTCAACTCCTGGCAGCTGTGGTGCATGGAGAAGTACGGAAAGCTGAAATGGTGAGAGCAAACACCCACCGCAAGGCTACCTGACACCCGACACCGCCACTCCCGACACCCACCCCAGCCCTCCCGAAGGGAGGGAGCTTGGAATGACTTGACAATTGAATACATAGACAAACATATGAAAACGACAACCGTTATCCTTGCCGCGGCATTGGCATTAGCGCCAGCCGCACCAACCGCAGGGCACTGTTCACAGGAAAGTACGGCGCAATACGTGGGTGCAACGGCCATTCAGCAGCATAAAAGCAAGCACCACGGAAAGAATAAACGGCACAAAAGGAAGAAATACGTCGTGACCGATTTCGACGTATTCTATGGCGGCAAGAAGCTCGACGGAGCAAGCGCGATGTCGTTCAAGGTGCTTGGCGACGGCTACGCCATGGACGATTTCGACGTTTACTACAAGGGAAAGAAGCTCGACGAGGCTACGGCTATGTCGTTCAAAGTGCTGCAAGACGGCTATGCGAAGGACGACTTCCACGCTTATTACAAGGGAAAGAAGCTCAACGGAGCAAGCGCGATGTCATTCCAAGTGCTTGAAGACGGCTACGCGAAGGATGCCTTCGACACATACTACAAAGGCCGGAAATGTGACCGCTAACGGCCATACAGCCGCGCCGCAGCCATAATCTGACGTGAGTTGAGTATAAGAAAACATCCTTTGTAGGGACATAATTCATTATGTCCGCACGTTCTGAA
>CAKZVT010000024.1 GCA_937922435.1 uncultured Prevotella sp.
CGTGACCGGTTACGGCTCGGCCCGTAAGCTGGGTACCATCGCCGGCTCGGTGGCTTCGGTGTCAGGAGACGCCTTGGCCTTGCGCCCCGTAGCCAATGTTAGCGACGCTTTGCAGGGCCAGGTGGCCGGACTTCAGGTGTTCACCGAGTCAGGCGAGCCTTCGGCCGTTTCAAGCATGACAATACGCGGTGTCACATCAATCAACGCTTCTACAGAACCTCTGTACATATTGGACGGCAGCGAGATTTCTGCTTACACGTTCTTGTCTCTCAACCCGAACGACATTGAGAACATCACGGTGCTGAAGGACGCGTCGTCTACGGCCATCTACGGTTCGCGTGCGGCCAACGGCGTCATCATAATAACGTCGAAGAAGGGAAAGATGGGCGAAGCTCCGACGGTTTCGGTTACGGCGCAATACTCTATTTCCGAGCTTGCCAATACTGGTATGGAAATGATGAATGCCAACCAGTGGTTCACATTCCAGGAGATGATGACTCCTTCCAACCTTACAGACCCGACGTTCCAGGCACGCAAAGAATATTATAAGAAGTACAACATCGGTACTGACTGGACGAAGGAATTGCTCGGACACACCGCTCCTACGGTGCAGATTGACGCGAGTGTGCGCGGCGGTTCAAGCAATACTGCTTACTTGGTGTCGTTCTCACACTACGACGCCGACGGACTTTTCGACGACTCGAGCATGCGCCGCGAGACGCTGCGTGCCAACCTTGAAATCAACGTCACGCCTTGGCTGAAAATCGGAAGCAACTCCAACTTGGCTTATACCAAGATGCAGGAAACGTTGAAGGTGAACGGCCAGTCGACAAGTATCTACAACAAGCCTTGGGCTGCGCACGCTTACCTGCCCACACAGCCTACGCGCGAGATACTTGGTCTTGTCGACTCAAACGGCAACCCCACTACCATTGACGGACAGGACATTGACTGGGCCAACAGTACATTTGACGGCTATGGCGACCCTCTAAAATGGTATGGACTGATAGCAGGGCAAGGCACCTTCAATCCCGACTTCCTTGCGAAATATACTCGCACGATAAGCAACCGCGTGAGGTTGAACGAGAATGCTTACGTGAACATCAACCCCATAGAGGGTCTTAACATACGCTCTGCTGTCGGCCTTGACTGGAACGACTTGCGAAGCTCTTACAAGCAGAACAACCTCGTATCGGAAGGCTTCGGGGAAGAGCTGGCTACGGGCGATGTGATGGAAGACTTCTCACGCTCTTACCGCTGGACGGTGACGAACACGGCGGAGTATAAGTTCGACTTCCTCCGCGACCACCACGTAACCGTTCTGCTCGGACAGGAGAGCATGACGGTGAAGACCGAAGCCTTCGGCGCACGCCGCATGGGACTGACTGACAACCGCCTTATGCTTCTTAGCTCTCCGGCTACCGGCGACCTTGTAACTCCGACGCAGTCAATCAGCGAGGAGGTGCGCAACTCTTGGTTCGGAATGCTCAACTACAACTATAAGGAGCGTTACTTCCTCGACGCGTCAATCCGCCGCGACGGCTCTTCGCTCTTCGCAGAGAACCACCGCTGGGGTACGTTCGGCGCTGTGGCGGCGATGTGGAACATCACGAACGAGAACTTCATGCAGCCTACGAAGAGCTGGCTCAACGACTTGCAGCTGCGCGTAAGCTACGGTTCTACAGGTAACTCGGGCATCGACCCATACCAGGCACTCGGCCTCGTAGGCGCAACCGGCGACATGTATGTAAACCAAGGAGGAACGGCCATAGCCAACGCAGGCAACTCCGACCTTACATGGGAAACCGTAAAGACGTTCAACCTTGGCCTGTCTGGCCGCATATTCGACCGCGTTGACTTCGACTTCCAGTTCTACAACAAGGTTACTTCAGACATGTTGATGAGCATACCTTATTCATATACTACGGGCTTCGCCTCGGGTTACGGCAACGTGGCCGAGATGCGCAACCGCGGTTTCGACTTCACCATCAGCGCGGACATCATCAAAACAAAAGACTGGTACTGGAACGTTAAGCTTAACGGCAACTACAACTCTAACAAAATCACCAAGCTCTTCCAAGGACTTGACTCTTACGTGCTGGGCGACTTCCAGATGCTTGAGGTGGGACACGACGTTGGCGAGTTCTACATGGTACGCTGGAGCCACGTTGACCCGGCTGACGGACAGAGCGTATGGCTCGACAAGAACGGCAACTACACGAAGGTTTACTCCGAGGCAAACCGTGTACAGACTGGCAAGAGCTGGATGGCTCCATGGTCGGGCGGTATCTCTACCACCGTTGCATGGAAGGGTCTGCAGCTTGACGTACAGTTCACAGGCATGTTCGACCGCTACATGTGGAACAACGAACGTTGGTGGCTCGAAGACCCGTCGGCAAACGGAACATATAATATGACAGCCGACATGCTCGACATGTGGATGGAGCCGGGCGACGTTACAAGGATACCTGCCGCCGACGTTACACGCCAAGGCGACACTATGTTCCTCGAAGATGCGTCGTTCGTGCGTCTGAAGTTCCTGCAACTGTCTTACACTTTCCCCAAGAAATTACTTGACGCGACACACTTCATCAAGGGTCTTAAGGTTTACTTCACCGGCCGCAACCTGCTCACTTTCACAGACTACACAGGCTACGACCCCGAGGTTAACAACACGATGACGTTCGGAAACTATCCTAACACGCGCCAGTACTCGTTCGGAGCGCAAATTACTTTCTAAGCAAAGCGTATAATATAAAAGTAAAGAAACAACAATATGAACAAAAAGATATTATTACCGGTAATGGCGATGGCGCTTACATTTGTTTCATGCGACATGGACAAGGAGCCTTACAACGCCATACCCGACGGAGAGGCGTTGCAGACACCTACCGACTTCCTCAACATGAGCACGCCGCTTTACACAGGACTGCGCGGTGCCGTGTATGGCAGTGCATTCTGCAATGCGCCCGACATCCAGTCCGATGACTTCAACTCAACCTTTGGAACGGGCGTAAGCGACTTGCACGGATGGACGTTCAGTACCAGTCTCCGCGAAGGAGAGTCGATGTATGCAAGCTGCCAGGGCATGATAGCCAATGCCAACTTCATCATCGACGGTTACAACAAGTGCGACATGTCCAACCCCAACACCTTCACAGAGGAAGGCATCGCGCAGGTAAGGAACGTCAAGGGAGAAGCCTTCTTCACACGTGCTTACTTCCTGTTCTACCTCGCACAGTACTTCTGTGCCGACTATGAGGAGGCCATAGCGGACGAACCTAACAGCGGAGCATCTTACCGCACGGACTATTATCCGTCGTCAGACGCGTCCACATATCCCGGCCGCAACACCCTGCGCGAGACCTACAAGCAAATCAACGACGACCTCGACAGCGCGGCTCTTTACATCAACCGTGCAGGCTCTGTGTGCAGCAATTACGTTACACAGGATGCAATCAAGGCCATGGAGGCGCGCGTAGCACTCGCAATGGACGACTACGCCACCGCTATACAGAAAGCCGAAGAGCTGATAAACTCACAAACTTACACCCTGGCAAACTCCGCAAGCAGGATGGAAGGACTGTGGTGGGGCAACATAGACACCGAGACTATCTTCAAGCTTTACGCACAGGACACCAACCAGTTGCCAACACAGACAGGCTCGATATACCTGCCTTATATGGACGGCGGCTCTCCCAGCTACATTCCCACGCTGGATGTAATCAACCTCTTCGACGACAACGACTACCGCAAGGATGTCTACTTCCTTGGCATGCAGATAACAACGGCAACTGGAATAAGTGGCAACATACAAGCGTTCAACAAGTTCACAGAGCAGGGCTACATATATACCCAGACGCAGTGGGACTACGCACGCTTCTGTGTAGAGCCTAAGCTGACGCGTATTTCAGAGATGTATCTCATTGCTGCGGAGGCTTACGCCAAGCAGGGTACTAACTGGGAAAATGGTGCAAAGTGGCTTAACGACCTGAAGAGGGCACGCATCGCAGGCTACGCTGACGAGACCTACGCATCTGCCGACGCGCTCATGCAGGAAGTTATGGACGAACGTCACCGCGAGTTCCTTGGTGAGGGAATGCGCTTTACCGACTTGAAGCGCTGGCATCTCGGCGTTACACGCGGCACACCGCAGCAGGAGAACCTGTGCAGTATGCCCGGCTTGCCTACCACGACAGAACTGTCAAAGTCGGCCGACGACATCCATTTCGTATGGCCCATTCCACAGAACGAGATTGACACGAACCCGAAAATCGTGCAGAACCCGGGTTATTAATACAACACTTTTAAAGCAAATAAATCATGAAATATATAAAGTCATTTATGCTCCTGGCACTTGCTCTGCCGTTCTTCGCGTCGTGCTCCGACGATGACGATGTGAACACGGCGGAATGCACGGTCGGTTTTGAAAGCGCGGCATTGACGTACAGCGAGGCCACATCAGACTATGTGAACATCCCAATCGCCGTAAAAGGGCATCGCAACGGCCCTGTGCGCGTAACCATCGAGACTGCTCCCGAGGGTGCCACTCCGGCTGTAGAGGGCGAGAACTACATGATTACAGACAAGACTCTCAACCTAAACGCCGACACGCTGGAGAACGGCGTAATCAACGTTGAGCTTAAAATCATCGACGACTACATAATGAATGCCGACCGCCAGTTCTCGCTTACTGTAAAGGTTGCCGATGGAGCGGAAATCACGACAAGCAAGACCGTTGTAACATTGACGGACAACGACGGCGACCCCTACACCGCATTCCAAGGCCGCTGGTACTTTAACGCCATCGATGCGTTCACAGGCAATACGGTAAAGAAGCAGGTTACCATAACCACTGCCGACCCGGAGTACACCGACTACAGGCAGAGATTCTACTGCTCGGCGTTCAACCTGTGCGGTTATAGTGAGACGATGACCCTCAACTTCCAGTGGATGTACGACGAAGGCAGCAAGACCGGAATGATAGGTCTTGAGGCCGTTGGTGACGCAAACGTAGCTGGCTATTACCAGTATGACGAAAATACGCAGCTGCCGTTGAATATATGGACTACGCCTAATGGTTCGTCAATCGGCACAGGCTACTTCACCGGGCAGTGGCAGTTCACTGATACGGGCATACCGCAGACCATAGAGCTTGCATCTCCGTACATGATGATGATAACGGCGGAAATGTCAGCCACGGGTTCGCCGGGATACAGTGCATTCGGCGCATTTGCCAACATTACCCTCACGAGGGAATAAACTTTTAGGAAAACTGAAAGAGATGCGTCGGGGGACGGCGGCTTGCGCCTTCCCCCACACATCTCTTTTTTGACTATAAAAAACAAAAAAGCAACCTTAATCATGAGAAAACTATTACTTACTTTGGCTTTCGCCGTGGCATCAACGGCGGCATATTGCGCTCCGCGTAGCCTCGAAGCTATGAAGAAAGCGGCTAAAAGCGTAATCAAGACTACGGCAAGCCAAGCCACGCGAAGCGGCTCGGCGCAGCTTGAAGTGATGAAGCAGGGCAAGCAGTACACAGTATTAGGCTATGCCACAGGCGGCTTCGCCATAATAGCCAACGACGATGCGTTCAATGCCGTACTCGGCTATTCCGACTGCGGGTTCACGGCAGGCAGCATTCCTCCGGCCATGCAGTGGTGGATGGACGCTGTCGACCAAGCACTCGGCAACATGCTCGAAAAGGGAACGCCGGTAACGTTGACGGCAACACCCGGCGAACTTGGTTACAAGTCGTCGGTAACACCTATCGTCACGACGCTCTGGGACCAAAGTTCGCCTTACAACAGCATGATATCCGAGACGTTCAAGGCCGACTACCTTACGGGCTGCGTAGCTACAGCGATGGCGCAGCTCATGAAGAGCCACAACTATCCGGTTCAGGGCCGTGACATCAAGGCCGTAACGGTAAACGGCCAATACTATATCGCCGACTTCGAGTCGACCACATACCAATGGGAGCTCATGCGCGACTATTATTCCGACGGATTCGGAGCAATAAAGCCAAACTATACCGCCGAGGAGGCGGCTGCCGTGGGGCAGCTCATGCTGCACTGCGGCGTGGCGGTTGACATGAACTATGGCATCGACGCCAGCGGCGCACACAACTTCAATGCCGCCACGGCGCTGGACACATACTTCAAGTACAGCACAAAATACTTCCTGCGCGACATCTATACCACCGACGAGTGGATGGACATGGTCTACAGCGAGCTTAGCGCTGGCCGTCCGCTGCTCTACGGAGGGGCGACGCCCGACAATTACGGGCACTCCTTCGTCATCGACGGATACAATCTCGACGGTCTTGTACACGTAAACTGGGGCTGGAGCGGCGGTGGTACGGCTTATTGCGACATAAGTCTGCTTGACTCCGGCCAGGGCAACTTCTCCGAAGGACAGGACATGACTTACGCACGCGACGCCAGTCAGCCGCAGCTGGACTACAGCTCGCAGTGGGGGCTGATGCCTACGGTGACATGGGTAAGCGGCGGCAACACTTACTTCGACACCTACGGCAGTTTCACGGTGACACAGTCGGCAGGAACGCTGACATTCACCGCCGTAAACCTGATGAACTGCGGAGCTGAAAACTTTAGCGGCCAAATAGCCCTCTTGGCCGAGCCTGTGGATGGAGGAGAGCAGACTGTGCTGACATATCAGAACGCCATGAACGTTACTTCAAACAGCCTGGTCAGCAGTTCAAATCCGGAATATTCGGGAATGGCGATGACCGGGAATCTTCCTGACGGCACATACCGTGTCTACCTGGCTACAAAAGCAATGTCGGAAACGGCTTGGCAGCCTGTGCGCAGCAACGAAAACATCGTCAACAATTACATCATAACCAAGCAGGGAACGAGCATCACCATTGAAGAAGGCGAACCGGGATGGACTACCAGCATAGAGAATGTCGTTGCAGGAGGCAACGGCGGCGACGGCATGGTGCGTGTCTATACCGCCGACGGCGTGCTGGTCTACACTGCTGCTGCCGACGCGTTCAGCATCGACGACGTTCCGGCCACCGGCCTGCTCATAGTGAAGAACGGAGCGAAGACCACGAAGGTGGTGAAGTGATGCCGCTTTTTCAAGGTGAAAAGGTGAGAAAGTGAGAGGGTGAGAAGGTGAGAAAGGCTTACGCCTTTTCATCCGCTTGCAATTCG